>NZ_JAHGAW010000002.1 GCF_018603885.1 Sphingobium nicotianae | reverse complement strand
GTGCCGCGCGAAGTCTACACCCGAATAGGTCTGCCTCGGCGTGTCTCGACTTCGCTCGACACGAACGGGCGCGCAGGCGCTTTCACCCCTCCTCATTCCCTACAAATTGCGACACTTATGACCGGAAACTGACAGACCGGTTCCCGCGTTGTTCAGGCGTGGCGGGTCATAACGGCTTTGTCGGACGAGAGCGGCGCCCTGCCCCCCCGGGCAGCCGCCTCTTCCGGCACTGAACAAGGGAATAGGAGTATATGCGATGAAGAAGAATTTGATCCTCGCGAGCCTTGCCGCTCTTGCCCTGGTGCCTTCCACAGCCATGGCCCAGCCCGACCGCCATGATCGTCACGATGTGCGCGAGGCGCGCCGCGACGTGCGCGAGGCTCAGCGCGACCTGCGCGACGCCAAATGGGATTATCGCCATGAAGTGCGCGACTATAACCGGACGCATCCGTGGAATGCCCGTTTCCGCTATCAGCGTTTCACGGTCGGTGCGCGCATCCAGCCGGCTTATTTCGGCAATCGTTATGTGATCACCGATTATGGTCGTTTCCGCTGGGCCCGTCCGGGCGTCAACCAGCGCTGGGTGCGCCATTTCGACGACGCGCTGCTCGTCAATGTCCGCACCGGCCGCGTCGTGAAGGTCGTCTATAACGCCTTCCGCTGATCGACCGGCAGAACACCAATCGGACAAAGGCCCTTCCGCACAGCGGAGGGGCCTTTCCATTTCTCGCTGTCCTACAAAGCGCGGTTCATGGCATGAAAACGCCGCACCGTCCTTGTGACGATCAGGCCTCGAATTGCGCCGACGTGCCAAGGGAAAAAATTTACGCCGCACCGTGACCTTCGTGAACTTCGAAAGAAAATTGCGCGCCGGGATCGCGCCCCGCAACGACCGCAAAGGCAGAAGTAAATTGTCTCTCCGCCTTGGTTTTCCGGTAGTTGTCGACAGCTTTTCCGCCCGTTACGCAGGCAGCATGCGATCGGCGACGATCGACCGCTCTCGAAAGGACATTGCATGCTCCGTGCCCGGCGCACTCTCCACACCCTTGCTCTGCTCATCACGGCCGCAGCGCCCGTCATCCCTGCCTCCGCCCAGCCGGCCGCGCCCACCGCGAGCCCCGCCGCGCAAAGCGAGGACGACAAGCTCTTCGCGCTGTTCAACGCGTCGGACGAGGCCAATCTCAAGCGCAATCCGCTAAACGCCCTGTTCCGCGGCGACCTGCGCTACGCGGACCGGCTCGGCGACTACATCAGCGACGCCTATTATGACGGCGAGCGCAAGGCCGCACAGGCGGACATGGCGGCGCTGCATGCGATCGACCGGACCAGGCTCAATGCCCAGAACAAGATCGCCTATGACGTGTTCGAGTGGCAGACGCAGGACACGCTCGACAATCTGCGGCCCGAGATCCTGGCACTGGTGGCAGTGCGCCCGGTCAATCATTTCAGCGCCTTCCACACCTTCTACCCGACTTTCGCCTCAGGCAAGGGCGCGGCACCGTTCAAGACGCTGGCCGACTATGAGAACAACCTCAAGCGCCACCGGGAGTATATCGTCTACACCGACCGCGCGATCGCGCGCATGCGCGAGGGCCTGGCCTCGGGCGTGGTCGAGACGAAGCTCACCATCACCAATGTGATCGCGCAGCTCGACACGCTGCTGGCGCAGAAGGTCGAGGACTCGCCCTTCTACGGACCGGTGACGACCTTCCCCGAGGGCATCTCGGCCGCCGATCAGGCCCGCCTCAAGACCGCCTATCGCGCGATGATCGTCTCCGGCCTCAATCCGGTCCACAAGCGCCTGCGCGACTTCCTCGCCACCGACTATCTGCCCAGGACGCGCGATGGCGTCGGCCTCGGCGCAATGAAGGGCGGCGACCTGCTCTACGCCCAGCTCATCAAGAGCACGACGACGCTGCCGCTGACGGCCGACTATGTCCACACGCTCGGCCTCTCCGAGGTCGCGCGCATTCGCACGGAGATGGAGCAGATCCGTCAGGAAGTCGGCTTCAAGGGTACGCTCGGCGAATTCTTCAATCACATCCGCGACGATCCGCAGTTCCATCCGACCTCGCGGGCCGGCATGACGCAGGATTTCTACCGGATCGGGAAGCTGGTCGACGAGAAGGTCGGCACCCAATTCTCGACCATTCCCAAGACCAGGCTCAACATCGAGCCCTATCCCGAGTTCCGCGAGAAATATGAGGCCGGCGGCTCCTATCAGAGCGGCTCGGCGGACGGCACGCGGCCGGGCACCTTCTATTTCAACGCCTATGACCTGCCCTCGCGCAGCATCCCCGGCGAGACGACGCTCTATCTGCACGAGGGCTCGCCGGGCCATCATTTCCAGATCAGCCTCGCGCAGGAAAATACCACCCTGCCCGCCTTCATGCGGTTCGGCGGCAACACCGCCTATGTCGAGGGCTGGGCGCTCTATGCCGAGACGCTGGGCTATCCGTTCGGCTTCTACAAGGATCCCTATCAGCGCATGGGCCATCTCGACGACGAGATGCTGCGCGCGATGCGGCTGGTCGTCGACAGCGGCATTCACGCCAAGGGCTGGACCCGCGATCAGGCGATCGCCTACATGCTCGACAACTCGTCGATGGGAAAGACCGACGCCACCGCCGAGGTGGAGCGCTACATCGCCATCCCCAGCCAGGCGCTCGCCTACAAGGTCGGCGCGCTGACCATCCAGCGCCTCAAGAAGAAGGCGCAGGACGCGCTCGGCGACAAGTTCGACGTCAAGGACTTCCACGCCCAGGTGCTGATGACCGGCGCGCTGCCGATGAGCGTGCTGGAGAAGAAGATCGACGACTGGATCGCCGCGAAGAAGGCGGGGTGACTTCCCGCCTTCAGGGCTGAGCGATCGAGAAGTCGAGGGCCTGCAACTGCAGCGTCGGTTCGGGCGCAAGCAGCAGGCTGCCCTCGATGCGGCCATGCTCGCAGGTCCAGCTGAAGCTGGCCTGCATCGCCGTGGTCGGCGTCGGCCCCTCGGTGGCCGGACAAGCGCCGACCTGCGCCTTGAGCCGCGCCAGCTCGCGCGCCCAATGCGGCTCGTCGCGGTCCATCAGGAAGTTGATAGCCAGCGAGCCCCTGGCGCCAGAGACCGAGCCCGCCGCCCAGATCGCCCTGGCGATCTCGTAGCCCTGCGTCACGCCCTTGCTCACGGGAATGGCGCGGTCCGGGATGGCGCCGGTCGCCAGCAGCGCAAGCGCCGCCTTGAAGGCCGGCGTCGTCGGGCCGGCATAGGTCTTGTTGCTGAGCACGAAGATGCCGAGGCCCTTGTCCGGCATCAGCAGCACGCGCGAACCATAGCCGGGATAGCCGCCGCCGTGCATCAGCACGCGGCCGAGGTCGCAATCGTCCAGCACATACCAGCCCATCGCGTAAGTGCGCGCCTGTCGGCATGGCGCGCCGCCGATCGCCGCCGCGCGCATCCCACCCGCCGGGAAGTTCGATCCTTCGACGATCTCGCGCACCGTCGCGCGCTGGACCGGGCCGGCATCCGCCTCGTCGCGCGGCGGCCAGGCGGAGAGCAGGAAGGTGACCCAGCGCGCATAGTCGTTCGCACTGGTCTGGACGCCGCCCATCGCGCCGAACACGCCGTCAGCCATGTCGGGCTCGCGCACCCAGCCATCGTCCTGCCAGCGATAGCCGATCGCGCGGCGCTCGGTCGGCGACTTGAAGATGTCGTAGCCGGTCGAGGCCATGCCGAGCGGCGTCATGATCGTGTCGCGGATATAATCTTGGTAGCGCTTGCCCGAGACGTTGGTGACGATCCGACCGAGCGTCGCGAAGCCGAAATTGCTGTATTCCATGCCGATGCCGGGCTGGCGGGAGAAGGGGACGCCCGCCTTCAGCATCCGCGTGAACTCCCCCTCGCTGATCGGCTGGTGGCGATCGCCCCAGGGGTCGTCGGTGACGAAGCCGGCGGCATGATTGAGCAGGTCCCGCACGCGGATCTTGCGGCTGTCCTTCGTGGGATAGGTCCAGCCGCGCAGCTCGGGCACATAGGTCTCGGCCGGCGCGTCGAGCGAGAGCTTGCCCTCGTCGCGCAGCTTGAGGATCGCGAGCGCGGTGAACGCCTTGCTCATCGAGGCGATGCGGAACAGCGAGTCGGCATCGACCGGACGTTTGCTGGTGACATCCTGAATGCCGAGGCCCTTGACCGCGATCAGCCGCCCATCCTTGACGACGCCATAGACGAGGCCGGGCACATGCGCATCCAGCCGCCATTGCTCCATGATCGTCTCGATTTTCGTCCCGGTCGCCGCGTCGAGCGGTTGCGCCTGCGCGGCCACGCGGCCCGCGAAGAGGGCCAGAACGGCCAGCCCAAACGCCTTGATCGGTGTTGTCATCCGCTTTCCCCTGATGCCTCGCTCCTTGTGGGCGATCGTCGTGCCAATGAGCAATGGTACCAATTGCGTAGAAGGTTCGAAAAACAGCAAGTCTCTTTATTGCAATTCATTCGCAATAGCATATACCCGAGTCCCAACAGACTTCGGGATGATGCCATGGCAAAAGACCTCTCCGCCCTGTTCCACTTCAAGGATCTGCGCGCCTATCCGCTGACCGCGATGCACATGATCATGGCCACGCGCCTGTGCATCCTGTTCGGCCAGGCCGGGCGCGATCCCCTGCCCGATCTCGCCGTGCGGCTGCGCAGCATGGAGGCGGCGCGCCGGGTCGCGCGGCTGGTGCGCTCGCTTCAGGCGGTCTGGCCCGACAGCTTCCTCATCCACCGCCCCTGCTGCATGGCGCTCAGCCCCGACGAGGCGCTGCTTGGCGACATTGCCGTGACGGCGGTGCAGGGCGACGAGGGTGCGGCGGTGACGTTGCTGCGTGAGGTCCTGCCGGTCGACGTCGCGCGCCATGTCTTCATAGGCGCGGTCGCCGCGGCAGCGGCGATCCAGGCAGCATCGCTCCAGCCGCACCGGCCGGAGGCGTGATGAACCCGAGCCAACCACCCGCTCGTCCTGAGTAGCGACCGAGTAACTGCGAAGCAGCGTATCGAGGGCGCGTATCGAAGGACGGTACGCGATCCTTCGATATGCCACTTCGACAAGCTCAGTGGCTACTCAGGATGAACGGTGGGTTTGGATGGCGATCAGGCCGCGACGCTGTCCAGTGCCTGCGCGATCAGCGCGCGGCTGTTCTCGATGCCGTAGAGCGCGATGAAGCTGCCCATGCGCGGCCCCTGCTCGGCGCCGAGCAGCGTCTCGTAGAGCGCCTTGAACCAGTCGCGCAGTTGCTCGAAGCCGTAGTGCGGGTCCTTGCCGATCTCATAGACGATCGTCTGGATGTCTTCCGCGCTCGCATCGGCCGGTAGTGCCGCGAGCTGCGCATCGAGCTCCCGCAAAGCCAGCGCCTCGTTCGCCTCGGGCGCGCGGCGCTTGAGCGTCGGCGCGATAAAGTCCCGGTTGAACGCCAGCGCATTGCGCACCAGTCCCGCCAGCCGCGGGTGATTTTCCGCCGAGGCATCCGGCGCATAATTGCGCAGATAGGCCCAGACCTGCGCCTCGGTCGCGTCCGCACCCATCACGCCGACGAGATTGAGCAGCAGACCATAGGTCACCGGCAACCCGTCCTGCGGCACGCGGCCGCCGTGGACATGATGCACGGGATTGCCCAGACGCTTGTCGACCGCCTGCGTCGCATAGGCGGCGCGGAACTGCTCATAATCGTCGACCGCGCGCGGAATCACGCCGATGTGCAGCGACTTGGCCGCCTTGGGCTCGCGATAGATGTAGAAGGCCAGGCTCTCCTCCGAGCCATAGGTCAGCCATTGCTCGATCGAGAGGCCGTTGCCCTTGGACTTGGAGATCTTCTCGCCCTTCTCGTCGAGGAACATCTCGTAATTGAAACCTTCCGGCGGCCGCGCGCCCAGCGCCCGCGCGATCTTCGACGATTGCGTGACGCTGTCGATCAGGTCCTTGCCGGCCATCTCATAGTCGACGCCGAGCGCGACCCAGCGCATCGCCCAGTCGACCTTCCACTGCAGCTTGGCGCCGCCCGACAGGATCGACTGCTCGACCATCTCGCCCATATCCTCGAACCGCACGATACCGGCATCGGCATCGACCACCTCGACCGGCACCTGCAGCACAATGCCGCTCGTGGGGCTGATCGGCAGCACCGGCGAATAGGTCGCCTGCCGTTCCTTGCGCAGCGTCGGCAGCATGATGTCCATGATCGCCTGATAATGGCGCAGCACATTCCTGAGCGCCTCGTCGAAATGGCCGCCGCGATACATGTCGGTCGACGACATGAACTCATAGTCGAAACCGTATTGATCGAGGAAGCTGCGCAGCATCGCATTGTTGTGATGCGCGAAGCTCTCATATTTCCCGAACGGATCGGGCACCTTGGTGAGCGGATGGCCAAGATAGGCGGCCAGCAGGCCCTGGTTCGGCACATTGTCTGGCACCTTGCGCAGGCCGTCCATGTCATCGCTGAACGCGATCAGCCGCGTCGGTGCGCCGGTCAGTTCTTCATAGGCATGGCGCACCATCGTCGTGCGCTGCACCTCATTGAACGTGCCGATATGCGGCAGGCCCGAGGGGCCGTATCCTGTCTCGAACAGCACCGGAGTGGATTGGGGTTTGCCCTGCGGATAGCGCTTCAGGAGCTTGCGCGCTTCCTCATAAGGCCAGGCCTTGGAGACCAGGGCGGCGGCACGCAGCTCGGCAGCTATATCGGGCAGGTTCTCGGACTGTGTCATGGCGGCTGGCTCTAGCGGCAAGTTCGGCCGGCCAATAGCATAAAAATCCGGTTTTGCTGCCGCGCGAGCCCACCTCGGTTACCCGAAAATTTACCAATATGTGCAAAATGTCACAGAGCGCAGTCGTGCTCTTCAGGGTGAGGGCGCCGCAGGGAGGCCAGAGACCGGACATGGACAGTCAGATTCAGCGGCAGAGGCGGTTCACCGTCGATATTCCGGTCACGGTGACGACCGTGCTCGATTCGGTGGACGCCGCCGTTGTCGATCTGACCGAGCACGGCACCCAGATCATCGGCTGTTCGCTGGCCGTCGGCACCCGCTTTCAGATCGAATATATGGGCCAGACCGTCTTCGCCCAATGCCGCTGGTCGGAAGTCGATCGCATGGGCGTCAAATTCTCCTTCCCGCTGACGGATGGTCCGCTGTTCGAGCGACTGATGCTGGCGCGCGCCATGCAGATGCCCGGCGAGGTTGCGTCCCAAATGGCCTATCCGAGCATGGGTAATCGCGCGACCGCGCCCGGCGTCCGCGCCTTCGGCCGCGCGGCGGTCGGCGGGTTCGGACGCCGCGGCGGCTGAAGAGCGACGGCGCCCAAAGCAATTGAGCTCCGAAAACGTTCACGAACCGTTCCCCTCTTCGCCATCCCGCGCTATGGCAGGCGCGTGTCACTCGCAGCCCTTCCCCCGGCCCTTCACGCAAGTCACGCCGGCGTCTGGCTGGCGGACGAAGACGGCGCCGTCGTCTCGCTTCAGCGCGGCGAGGCTTTGGCCAAGGCCGCCGAAACGCCGTTGCTGCTCGTCAACGCGCCCTTGCTGGGATCGCGTCTAAGCTATCCGGATCTGTCGGGCCTCGATCTGCTGGAACTGTTCGCCTTCCTGTTTCCCGCGCAGTTCGTGATCCCCACCGTCGCGGGCCTGGCACGGTCCATGGGCCTCGCCCCGCCCGCCAGCGACAGTGAGGCGGCCCTGCTCATCCCTGCGCTCGCCCGGGAAATGCTCGAATGGGCGGGGCGCGCCGACTGGGCGGAGCGCGAGGGCGCCTGGACGAGCCTCAAGCAACTGGAGAAACTGCGCTGGAGTTGGGTGCCCTTTCTGCGCGAGCGGATCGCCATGCCGAAGGAAGCAGAGCGCTGGCTGTTCAGCCGGCTCCCGCAATGGGAAGAGCAGCCGCCCCGTCCGCAGCCGCGCCCGGTGGTGCTCGACGAGGCGGAGATCCTCGCCCGACTGGCCGAACTGACCGGAAAGGCTGCGGAGACGCGCCAGGGCCAGCGCGACTTCGCCCACGCTGCGGCGGCGACGTTCGATCCGCGCGGCCGCGAAAACATGCCGAACATGGTGCTGGCGGAGGCCGGAACGGGGATCGGCAAGACGCTGGGCTATCTCGCGCCCGCGACGCTGTGGGCCGAGCGGGCCGGCGGAGCGGTCTGGATCTCGACCTACACCAAGGCCCTCCAGCGGCAACTGGACCGTGAGACGCGGCGCCACTACCCCAACGACGCCGCCTTCCGCAAACATGTCGTCATCCGCAAGGGGCGGGAGAATTATCTCTGCCTGCTCAACCTGGAAGATGCCCTGCAGGGCGGGTTTGCGGGCCGCGCGGCGATTCTCGCGCAGTTCGTCGCGCGCTGGGCGGGCTATTCGCGCGATGGCGATATGGTCGGCGGCGACCTGCCTGGGTGGCTCCCCGCCCTCTTCCGGCGAGCCGGCGCCACCGCCCTCACCGACCGACGCGGTGAATGCATCTATGCCGGCTGCCCGCACTTTCGGACATGCTTCATCGAGCGTGCGACTCGGGCAAGCCAGGGCGCCGATATCGTCATCGCCAATCACGCGCTGGTGCTGATCAACGCCGCGCGCGGCCGCGAAACGCAGGGCGCGCCGACGCGAATTATCTTCGACGAGGGCCATCATCTGTTCGATGCCGCCGATTCGACCTTCGGCGCGGCGCTGACGGGGCGCGAAGCGATCGAACTGCGCCGCTGGATCATGGGGCCGGAGACCGAGCGGCGCGGGCGGCGGCGCGGACTAGCTGCGCGCCTCTCGGACGTCGCGAGCTATGACGCCGACGGCGCCGAGGCGATCGATGATGCGCGAGAGGCGGCCCGCGCGCTGCCCGGGGAGGAGTGGCTCCGCCGCGTTGTCGAACATGGTCCATTTGGCGCGATCGAAAAGCTGCTCTCGGCGGTGCGCGACACCGTCTACGCCCGCGCCGAGCGTGAGGGGAAAGAGGCTGACCCCGGCTATGGCCTGGAAGTCGATCTGACCGAGATCGATGGCGATCTGATCGACGCCGCGACCGAAGCAGCGGCCGCACTGGAAGCCCTGCTCGCGCCGCTGCAAAGGCTGACCAAAAGACTCGTCGCCGTCATCGAGGTCGCGCCCGACTGGCTCGACGGCCCGGCCCGGGCGCGGATCGATGGCGCGATTTCCGCGCTCGGCTGGCGCTGCGACCTGCTGATGAGCTGGATCGCGCTGCTGCTGCGGGTCGGCAGCGCGCCGGACGCCCAGTTCGTCGACTGGCTCGCCGTCGACCGGGCCGAGGGGCGCGAATATGACATCGGCCTGCATCGCCACTGGCTCGACCCGACCAAGCCGCTCGCCGAAGTGGTGCTGAAGCCCGCACATGGCGTGCTCGTCACTTCCGCGACCTTGCGCGCGGGCGGTGATATCGAGACCGCCGCCGAACGTTCAGGCGCCGCGCACCTCGCCAGACCCCCGCTCTGGTTCGACGTCGCCAGCCCCTTCGACTATGCCCGCCAGAGCGAAGTGATGATCGTCACCGATCTCAAGCGCGGCGACCTGCCCGCCCTTGCCGGCGCCTATGCGCGACTGATCGAGGCGGCGGGCGGTGGGACGCTCGGCCTGTTCACCGCGATCCGGCGGCTACGCTCGGTTCAGGCCCGCATCGCGGACCGGCTCGCCCGTGCTGGACTGCCGCTATACGCGCAACATGTCGATCCCTTCGACCCGGCGACGCTGATCGATATGTTTCGCGACGATCCCCGCGCCTCGCTGCTCGGCACGGACGCCCTGCGCGACGGCATCGACGTACCTGGCGAGTCACTTCGTCTCGTGGTCATGGAAGGCGTGCCGTGGGCCAAGCCCTCCGTGCTGCATGCAGCCCGGCGCGTCGCGAGCGGCGGCGCGAGCGCTTATGATGATCGGCTGGTGCGCGCGCGCCTTGCCCAGGCATTCGGCCGGCTGATCCGCCGTGCCGACGATGCCGGCCAGTTCGTCATCCTCTCGGCCGCCATGCCCAGCCGGCTGCTCACCGCCTTCCCGGCCGACGTTCCGATCCTGCGCGTTCCCCTCGACGAGGCGATCGCACGGGTTCGCTCCCGGCTTGGTTCCGACGCGAATTTGGGGCAGGAGGCTCCCGAGTCACTGGAGAGCAGGATGCAGGCGCCGGAATGAAAACAGTCACGGTCCTGCGTCATGCGAAGTCCGACTGGAGCGATGCTGCCCTGCGCGATTTCGACCGTGGCCTGAATGATCGCGGCTATCGCGCCGCTGCCGTCATGGGCCGCTGGGCTGCACAGCAAGGACTTTCCTTCGATGCGATCATCGCCTCGCCTGCCGTTCGCGTCGTCGAGACCCTGAAGCGCTTCCGCGAGGCGCATGGCGACTGCCCCGAGCCCGTATTCGACATGCGCATCTATCTGGCAGGCGGTGCGACGATTGCGGAAGTCCTGTCCGAGACCAGCGACTCGGTCTCGCAGATCCTGCTGGCCGGCCATAGTCCTGGCCTCGAGGAACTGATCCTGACGGCTGTTGCGGATAACGGCCGCTCGGCTCTGCGAGGCGCAGTCGAGGTCAAGTTTCCGACGGCAGCGCTGGCAGTACTGGATTTCGACATTGCCGATTGGGCAAGCTTGGCTACCGACATGTCACACAGGGCCAGACTGCGCGCTTTTGTCCGCCCACGCGACCTCGATCCGTCGCTCGGACCGGACTCGGTCTGAACGTGTTAGTCCCTGTCGAGGGCGTCGACCAGATTCTGCCGGATCACCGTCAGCCGCGCGATAAGCAACGCGAGATCGGATTGCGCGACCGGCGGCGAGCCGGATTTGACGGGCTTTGAAACAGGAAGGTCGCCCATCGGCAACATAGCTTGCGGGCCACTGCTCGTCGCGGCCGTGGACGCCTCAGGCGCTGGTTCTGGCGGCGACTCGACGAGCACCGGCGCAGCGCCATCCTTACGGCCCGCCAGCACACGCTGCGCACCGCGCACAGTGAAGCCCTCGTCGTTCAACAGCCGGTTGATCTGCTGCGCAACATCCACGTCGCGCGGCCGATAATAGCGTCTGTTGCCCGATCGCTGGAGCGGCCGGAGCTGAGGGAAACGCGTTTCCCAGTACCGCAGGATATGCTGAGCGACGCCCAATTGCTGGGCAAGCTCACCTATCGTCAGAAACGCGCCGTCATCCTTGGCCATGGCGCATTGTGCAACGATCCCTGCATGTCGGTCAATCCGGCTCGGCTATTCAAACCCCTGCAACGCGATCGCGCAGCGATTGGCTTGGCCGGAATGTCAGCACGCGGCGCGGCGTGATCGGCACCTCGATTCCCGTTTTCGGGTTCCGGCCGACGCGCTCATTCTTGTCGCGCAGCACGAATGTTCCGAAGCCGGAAATCTTGACATTTTCGCCTTGTTCGAGTGCCTCGGCCACGAGATCGAGAACCTGTTCGACCAGTTGGGCGGATTCCGCGCGGGACAGTCCAATCTGTCGATTCAGTCTCTCAGCAATTTCGGCACGGGTCAGTGTATCATCAGAGCTCATTTCGCCCCCAAACGAGATAGGGAAACGGCCCATCCCCCCAGACGTCCGTAAAGCCGTCTGTGCGGCAGAATTTAACGCTTTGCAACGAGAAGAATCGAGAGCACACTACCGGTTTCAGGTGCAATTGATCCCTCTCGGCTCAGGGATCGATCCGGCGTCAATATCGCAGGACGGCAGCGCCCCAGGTGAAGCCGCCGCCCATCGCTTCCAGCACAACCAGATCGCCCCGCTTGATGCGGCCGTCACGGACGGCGGTATCAAGCGCCAGCGGCACCGAGGCGGCCGAGGTGTTCGCATGCTGATCCACCGTCACCACGACGCGTGACGGATCAAGCCCGAGCTTGCGCGCGGTGGCATCAAGGATGCGCGCATTGGCCTGGTGCGGCACGACCCAGTCGACGTCGCTGGCCTTGAGATCCACCGCAGTGAGCACCTCGGTCATGACCTGCGCAAGATTGACGACGGCGTGACGAAACACATCCTGCCCCTTCATCCGAACCTTGCCGACCGTGCCGGTCGTGGAAGGGCCGCCATCGACATTGAGCAAGCCATTGTAGCGGCCGTCGGCATGCAGCCGGCTGGCGAGAATGCCGCGCCCCGTCCTGGCATCCGTGCGCTCGGCCCGCAGCACGACGGCGCCCGCACCGTCGCCGAAAAGCACGCAAGTGGCCCGATCTTCCCAATCGAGGATGCGCGTGAAGGTTTCCGCGCCGATCACCAAGGCTGTCCTGGCCGCGCCACCGCGCAGCATATTGTCGGCGATCGTGAGGGCGTAAAGGAAGCCGGAACAGACGGCGGCGACGTCGAACGCGACGCAATCATTAATGCCGAGCCCGGCCTGGACGGTGGTCGCGCTGGCCGGAAAAGTCTGGTCGGGTGTTGCGGTGGCGAGAATGATGAGATCGATCTCGCTTGCGTCGACCTGCGCCATGTCGAGCGCATTACGGGCGGCGCCGAGCGCCAGCGTCGTGGTCGTCTCCCCCTCGCCCGCGATGTAACGCGCGCGGATGCCGGTCCGTTCGACGATCCATTCGTCGCTCGTATCCACGGTCTGAGCCAGTTCGGCGTTGTCGACGCGGCGGCGCGGCAAAGCCGAGCCGGTTCCCAATATCACGGACCGCAAGGTCATTTGGCGATCATTTCCTCGCTCATCATGGGGCCGACCCGGGCGACATCCTCGGCGATACGGGCGGTCAGATCCTCTTCGACCAGACGCGCCGCGACATGCACCGCGTTGGCAATGCCCTTCTCGTCCGCACTGCCATGGCTTTTGACCACCATGCCATTGAGACCCAGGAATACGGCGCCATTGTGATTATTGGGGTCGAGATGGACCTTGAGGAGATGCAGCGCCGGCTTGGAGAGCAGGAAGCCGGCCTTGGAGCGGATGGAGCTGGTGAAGGCACGGCGCAGAACATCGGTGACGAAGCGCGCGGTGCCTTCCGCCGTCTTGAGCGCGATATTGCCCGCAAAGCCTTCCGACACGATCACGTCCGCCTCGCCGGACCCGATCTTGTCCCCCTCGATGAACCCGTCGAACTGGAATGGCAGACCATTGGCCGATCGCAACACGGCGGCCGCATCGCGGATCTCGTCCGTCCCCTTGAGCTCCTCGGTTCCAATGTTGAGGAGGCGCACACGTGGCCTTTCGACGTCCAGCACCACCCGGGCATAAGCCGCGCCCATGATCGCGAACTGGACGAGATTGCGCGCATCGCACTCGGTGTTGGCACCGAGGTCGAGCATGACGACATCATTCTCGCCGAGCGTGGGCAGGAAGGCGGTGAGCGCCGGACGATCAATGCCGGGCAAGGTACGCAGCGCGAGCTTGGCCATGGCCATCAGCGCGCCGGTATTGCCGGCTGAGACGGCGGCGCCAACCTTGCCGTCCTTCACTGCCTGGATCGCGAGCCCCATCGAGCTGCCGCGCGACTGGCGGATCGCCTGGCTCGGCTTGTCCGTGGGCGCGACGACCTGATCGGTATGAACGATCTCGGCCGCCTGGGACAGATTGGGATGATTCTTGAGCGCTTCGCGAATCTGCGCCTCATCGCCGAACAGGGTAAAACGAAGCCCCTCGTGCCGCCGACGCGCGAGGGCGACGCCCGCGACCATGACGCGCACGCCCTCGTCGCCGCCCATCGCATCGATCGCGATCCGCGGCGTTGTCACCAGAGCAATCCCCCTGTCGGGTCTTTAGGCGCCGACTGCGACGACTTCGCGGCCGTTATAATGCCCGCAAGCACCGCACAGATTGTGCGGGCGCTTCAGCTCGCCGCAATTCGGGCATTCCTGGAAGGCTTCGACAGCCAGCTTGTCATGGCTGCGGCGCATGCCGCGCTTGGACGGCGAGGTTTTTCTCTTTGGGACAGCCATCAGGGCACCTGTTCAAAAATCGCAAAATCAAAACGGGTCCGCGCACCTGATCGCCAAATCAGCCTGTCGGCAGCCACGAGGGCGCCGGGTTCCGAAAAGCGGGGCAGTCGCGAAGAGTGTGCGCCTATAGCGTTTTTTCCTGCCGGTGCAACCGATTCATTGCGGCTTCACAGCTGGCACGATCGCGCTCATGCGCGCAGCCCGGTCACGTCATCGCCGACGAAAGGATTGGTCGCGCGTTCATGGGCGAAGCTGCTCGGCTGACCATGGCCGGGAACGAAAATGGTCTCGCCGCCCAGCGGCCAGAGTTTTCCGGTGATGGATGCGACCAGTTCCTCGAAATTGCCGCGCGGGAAATCGGAACGGCCGATCGACCCCTGGAACAGCACATCGCCGACAATGGCGAGCTTGGACTGGGGATGATGGAAGACGACATGGCCCGGCGTGTGGCCCGGACAATGATAGACATCGAGCTCGAGATTGCCGACGGTGACGGTGTCGCCATCGACGAGCCAGCGGTCCGGCTCGAAGGGCTGGCCGGGCAGACCCCATCGCTTGCCGTCATCTTCGAGGCGCGCGATCCAGTAGCGATCTTCCTCATGTGGCCCTTCGATCGGAATGCCGAGCTCCCTGGCGAGTACGCCCGCCTGGCCGCAATGGTCGATATGGCCATGCGTCACGAGGATCTTCTCGAGCGTCACGCCATGCTGCGCGACGACCCGCTTGAGCCGCGCGAGATCGCCGCCGGGATCGACGAGAGCCCCGCGCATCGTGGCCGTGCACCAGAGCAGGCTGCAATTCTGCTGCAGCGGCGTCACCGGGATCATGGCGGCGCGCATCGGCGGATTTTCGGTCGGAGCGTTCATAGCTGCGATGTGGCAGTCCCGGCAGGCAGGCGCAAGGCTCAGCCCGAGAGCAGCGCCTCGACCCATGCGGGCACAACGATGCTGGCCGGGCCATGGCGACATTCGTCGAACCAGCCGCTGCCGGCCGAGGGCTCCAGATTGAGCTCCAACGTCTCGGCGCCATAGGCATGCGCCAGGCGTACGAACCCCGCAGCGGGATAGACGGCGCCCGACGTTCCGATCGATACGAACAGGTCCGCTCTGGACAGCGCCCGCTCGATACGATCCATCTGATAGGGAATCTCGCCGAAAAAGACGATGTCGGGGCGGAGCAACGGCGCGGTGCAGGCGGGGCAGACGGCGCCGGGCGGCAAGCTCTCCTGCCAGCGCAGGCGATGATCGCAAGCTGCGCAGAGCGCGGACTTCAGCTCGCCATGCATGTGAAGGACATTCTGCGAACCCGCCCGCTCGTGCAGATCGTCGACGTTCTGGGTGACGAGCAGCACGTCGCCGGGCCACGTCCTCTCCAGCCGGGCCAGCGCGTCATGCGCCGGATTGGGCACGACGCCGGCCAGCGCCCCACGCCGCATGTCATAGAAATCGTGGACGAGCACCGGATCGCGCGCCAAGGCCGCGGGCGTGCAGACATCCTCCACCCTGTAACTGGCCCACAGTCCATCAGAGGCGCGAAATGTCTCCAGGCCGCTTTCTGCGGAAATGCCCGCACCGGTCAGGATGACAATTGCGCGCGAGTCTGGCATCGGCGCGATCAGACAGATTTCAGTTAAGGGACGCAAGCATCATGACCGCGATCGGCATCTTCGGAGCAAGAGGGCGCATGGGCCAAGCAATCGCCAGCGTCGCGAGCGACGCGGGACTTACGATCGCGGGCGGCACGGACTCGCTGGCGCAGGGCACGATCGGCGCCGAGGGCGCGGCAATCACCACCGATCCGAAGGCGCTGGCAGGGCAGGCCGACATCTTGATCGACTTCTCGGTGCCGGCCGCGCTCGACGCCCATCTCGCGGCCTGCGTCGAGGCGGGCAAGCCACTGTTGATCGGCACGACAGGGCTGGAAGGGCATCATCACGACGCGATTGACCAAGCCGCGAGCCGCATTGCCGTGCTGCAGACGGGCAACACCTCGCTCGGCGTCAATCTGCTCGCCGCGTTGGTGAAGGAAGCATCGACGCGGCTCGGCGATGACTGGGACATCGAGATTGTCGAGATGCATCATCGCCACAAGGTCGATGCACCATCGGGCACGGCGCTGCTGCTCGGGCAGGCGGCGGCGGCGGGGCGAAACATCGATCTCGCTTCCCATAGCGAACGCGGGCGCGACGGCATCACCGGGGCGCGAAAGGCCGGCGACATCGGCTTTGCGAGCCTGCGTGGCGGGTCGGTCGCGGGGGACCATCTGGTGATCCTCGCCGGCGACGGGGAGCGCATCGAGCTCGGCCACCGGGCCGAGAACCGCATCATCTTCGCGCGCGGGGCGATCAGGGCGGCGCAATGGCTCGCTGGCAAGGCGCCGGGCCGCTACGCCATGGCGGATGTGCTGGGGCTGTAAGCGCATGGCCGCACGCCAGCTCAACCGGGACCAGATCTTCGAACTGTTTTCGCGTCTGGCCGAGGCCAATCCCGCGCCGCGAACCGAGCTGGACTATGGCAACGACTATCAGTTGCTCGTCGCGGTCGTGCTCTCGGCGCAGGCGACCGACGCGGGGGTCAACAAGGCCACGCGTCCTCTCTTCCGGGAGGTGAAGACGCCGGCGCAAATGGTGGCGCTGGGGGAAGAGGCCCTCAAGGAGCACATCAAGACGATCGGGCTGTTCAACACGAAGGCCAAGAATGTCATCGCCCTCTCCGAGGCGCTGATCGCGAACCATGGTGGCGAAGTGCCTCGCGACCGCGACGCCCTGACGCAGCTTCCCGGGGTGGGCCGCAAGACCGCGAACGTGGTCATGAACACGGCCTTCGGCGAGGAGACCTTCGCGGTCGATACCCATATTTTCCGGGTCGGAAATCGGACCGGGCTGGCGCCCGGGAAAAATGTGCTCATCGTCGAGAAGGGTCTCGAAAAGCGCGTCCCGCAGCCGTTCCGGCGCGATGCGCATCACTGGCTGATCCTGCACGGCCGTTATGTCTGCAAGGCACGCAAGCCCGAATGCTGGCGATGCGTGATCCGCGACATCTGCCTGTTCAAGGACAAGACTCCCGCACCTTGATGGAAGCGCCTGTTATCCTATTTGGTAAAATTTTGCTGTCCTACATGCCCTCTTTCCTGGCCTAAGGGTCAGGCGGCGATTCGGCCGCTTGCCCATCCAGGAAAGGCGACACGACGATGGCCGACCGCTTCGACAATCAGATCGACACCCTCTCGCAGCCGGCGCGCGATGCATTCGCGATCACACCCCATGCAACCAATGAGGTTGATCCGCTGCCGAAGGCGATCTTCATCGGCACGGGTGGCAACATCACGTTGCGTGCGGCAGATTCCGGCGCGGACGTCGTGTTCAAGAATATCGCGTCCGGACAGATCCTCGACGTGCGTGCCCGGTTCGTCCGCGCGAGCGGTACGACAGCGACTGACATCATTGGGCTCGCCTGATGTTCGGCCCTGGATACGGCTTTTCCACCGCCGGCAGCATGCGCCGGCGTCGCCGCGCAGGCGGCGGCACGCCGACGCCCACTCCGTCCGCGACGGGCACGCTGACCCTGACCGCCATTCCCAGCTATGAGGAAAAACGCATTTATCAGCGCCTGACCACCAGCGGCGGCGGACAGGGCAAAGGCGTGGGCAACATCACCCTCGCGATCAGCGGCGCGCTGGCTGGCACCATCAATATCCGGGTCCTGTCCGACGACCTGACCACCGTCCTGCAGACCCTGCCCGATGCGACGCTCACCAACGGGCAGACGTCCTTGCTCGTCGCCTCTGTCGACGCACGCTACGGCTGGTTCCTTATCGAGGTGCGCGACAGCAGCGGCACCTGGCAGCGCACGACCTACAAATGTGGCATGGGGGCGCTGTTCGGCATGGCCGGACAGAGCCTCATGGTGCGAATGTTCGGCCGACAGGACGGCCAGACCGCGACCTATGCCTCGCTTGGCATCACGCCGGATCCGTGCAGTGCGGCGCTGATCAGCTATGACGGCAATGCCTATAATCCGGCTGTCAGCACCCAGCCCTGGATCACGCCGGGCGACCTGGGCAACGGCAATGGCCCCAACAGCGTCGGCATCGGCGAGTTGCTCAACCGGTTGATCGGTCTGCTCGGCGTCAATTGCGGCGCCGTGGGCGCGGCGGTGGGCGGGACCGGGATCTCGGATTGGACGACCGGCGGACTCCATTCGACCCGCCTGACCGACCGCCTCGCCCGGGCCGGTGGCGCGTTCGAAGGTTTCTTCTGGGGGCAAGGCCATGGCAACAGCGTGCACGGCCAGCCTCCGAAGGCCTATCAAGGTGCGCTCACGATATTGTTCGCCATGATCACGGCGGCCAACCGCGTCCCAGGTTACGGAAAATATCTCTTCGACATTCCGGCCATCCGATCGGAGACATGGGGTACGCCCTATACCTACAACCGCATCCGGAAGGGCGCCGACGACTGGTGCAACGCGAACGGCGGCTATCATGTCCACGCCCACGACATTGCCCAGGTCGACGCTATCCACGAGAGCCAGGCCGGCGCGGTCACGCTCGCCCGATGCATGTATCGCGCCGCCAAAGCGCGCTACGCCGGCGACAATTCGCATCTCGGCCCTGTGCCCATGTCGGCGACGCGCATCGGCACGATGATCACGCTAACCCTCTCGGATGTCGGCCAGTCGACGATCAATCTCGTCGGGACGCCGGGCAATCGCCTCTTCTTGTTTCCCAGAGGCCGGGTCGACCGGGCAACGCTCAGCAACAATCGCTTCCCGGTCTCCTCGGTCGCCGTCGTCAACAAGACGACGCTCACGATCGTCCTGGCCAATGACCCGGGAGATGGCCACGATCTCGACCTGTGGGTCTATTGGCCGAACGGTCCGGCCGATGCCACGGCCGATAATATCTACGACGACCGCACCGATGCCGACGGTATCGCGGTCGGTCGCTTCGTGCGGTCCAACTTCATGCCGATACAGGTCTCGGCGCCCTCCCCAGGCGGACCGGTCAATGCGCCCCCCGGCGGCTTCGTCGCGGCGACGAGCCCGTTTAGTCTGACGGAGACCGGCACCGTTTACGGCGCCAGCGCCGGCGGCAGCAGCTTTGGGCAGGAAATGACGAGCGGACGCGCTCTGGCCGGCGGGCTGGTTACGCCATGCTTTCTGCCAGTCGCGATCGAGGGATTCTTCACCTGCCCGCCTGCATTCGCCGCGACGCAGGTGCTGTTCGGCGGTTTCGGGCCAGTGAATAGCTATTGGGTCGGTATCAACACGTCGGGCAAAATGGTCTGCGGCAACAACTCGATCACTGGCGCGACGACCCTCGTCGCCGGCCGGCGCTATCATTTCTGCTTCCAGATCGGCCCGAGCGGATGGGCGCTATACCTGACCGATCTCAGCGCCGGGACAGGGGGCGTCAAGGATGCGACCTCCGCGACCGTCTCGACGATGGTGCCCGTCGCCGGCTCGTTCGGCCTGCGCACGATAGGCGGATCGTTTCCCCTGTCTGGCGGCGCGGTCGATGAAATCGCCGTGTTCAACGCCGAACGCTATGCCGACGTGACCACATATAATGCCAACCGGCCCACCGCGCCCCTCACCGGGACCGAGGCGGACATCGTCGCCCTCTACCGTTGCGACAATGACGCCAGGGATGCGGTGGCGGCATGAGCACACGACCCGACCATGGCCTCGAGAGCGTCAGGGAAAGTCTCGACCGGCTGCTCGGCAAGGTCGAGGCCATGACGACCGCGCTCGACGACCAGAATGAAAAGCTCGTCAGACTGGCGGAGCGCACGGCGACGCTCGAACAGTTGGGTCAGGAAACCAAGCAGGTCGTCGAGGCCTGGACCGCAGCGAAGGGATCACTGCGCTTCATGAAATGGCTCGCCGGCCTGATCGCCGCGGTCGCGGGGACGATCGCCGCGATCAAAGGCTGGCCGCACAAATAGGAGAACCACATGAACGGACGCGGATCACAGGTGGTCGGGGCGCTTGGCGGCGTGCTGGGCGGCGGCGGGTTCATCGCGCTGGCGATCGCGCTCGCCACGCCGACCGTCGAAAAATGGGAAGGCACGCGGACCGATCCTTATCGCGATCCGGTCGGGATATGGACCGTTTGCACCGGCGAAACCCGCGTGGCGATGCGCCGCTACACGACGGCACAATGCAGAGCGATCCTGCAGGGTGCGCTGGCAGGCGATTATGCACCGGCCGTTCTCAAGGCAGTGCCGGCGCTGCGCGATCGCCCGCAACAGTTCGCCGCGTCGATCAGCCTGGCCTATAATATCGGGCCGGCCGCATTCGCGCGATCGAGCGTTGCGCGGCACTTCAATGCTGGCGATTGGCGGGGCGGCTGCGAGGCATTCCTCATGTGGAACCGGGCGGGCGGGCGCGTGGTCACCGGCCTTGACCGGCGACGACATGATGAGCGCACCCTGTGCCTGACCGGCCTGTGATGGCCGCGTTTCTGCTTCGCCTCGCGCCGCAACTGGGCCTTGCAAGCCTGGTCGTCATCGTCGCGCTGGGCCTGACTCTCATGGCGCAGAGCCACCGGATCGCAACGCTGCGAGGCAAGCTCGCGATCGAGATGGGTCAGCACGAAACCGATCTCGCCAATGTCCGGGCCGCGCAGGCGAAGGCCAATGCCGATCATCTCGCGGAGATCGACCGGCTCCAATCGACTTATCGGAGCATGAAAGATGAAGCCGACCGCCAGACTGATCGCCTTGCCGACGATTTCACTGCTCGCGTCCTGCGTTTCCCCGCGGGCACAACCGCTCCCGGTCGTGCCGACCACGCTGCGGTGCCCGGCGCCCGCACCCCCGAGGGCCCTGACGGATCCGGTCGAGATTCCATCCTTCTTGCGCGCGACGACGCGCTGATCTGCGCCAAGAATACTGCCCGACTGAGCGCGGCCCATAATTGGGCGACGGGACTGGCAGCGCAAAACTGCCAGTTCTCTCTGCCCCCAGCCTTGCACCATTCCCTTCATCGAGGGGCATAATTGCGCAAATCGCGCCGAGCCGAATTCATAGTCATTCGGCAATCATGCAATTGAAAAGCACGATCTTCATTATGCTCTACTCAAAATTAATCGTCTGAGCCTATTCGATGCCGCGACCACGCAAGCCCCGCCATCACGGGACGGGCTTGTTTAGGCTGGTTGGGCGCGGTAATAGGCGGTTCACCAATCTTGGCCGGCTTTCAAGCAGCCCGCCAAGGTTCGGCGAGAGGAGGGGGCAATGCACATGAGGATGAGCCGATCGGCACGATCCGCCGCGCGCCTCCGAACTGTAATCGTCTTGGCCGAATTGTAATGAATTGTAGGCATCTTGCCTTCAGGACCTGCTTTCGAACAAAGAGGTTCGCGTTAAAACGGGGTGGCTCGTCCGGGCCTGAAACTAAATCAACGAAGTCCATTTCATTCTTGTTGGAGATTATCGATGCCTAAGCTGAGGAGCATCTCGCTTGTAACGCTTGCGTCTCTGTCCCTCGCCCTCGCCGCCTGCCAGAAGAAGGCCGAGGGTCAGGTCGTCGCCATCGTCAATGGCGAAGAGATCACGCTCACCGAGCTGAATGCCGAGATCGCGGAGCTGAACGTTCCTGCGTCAGCGGACAAAAATCTCGTCCGGCAGCGCGTGCTTGCGCGCATGGTCGATCGTCGCCTGCTCGTGCAGGCCGCCAAGGAAGCCGGTCTCGACCGCGACCCGACTTACCTGACCCAGCAGCGCCGGATGGAAGAGCAGCTCCTCGTCAGCATGTATGGCAAGAAGGCGATGGACACGATCAAGGTGCCCGACGCGGTGGCGCTCGACCGTTTCATCTCCACGCACCCGACCGCTTTCGGCGGCCGCAAGCGTTACAAGCTCGATCAGTTGCTGATCGACGTCCCCTCCGATCCCAAGCGCCTGAAGGAACTCGAGAGCGCCCATACGCTCGCTGACGTCGCGACCAAGCTGACGGCAATGGGCATCGCCTTCCAGCGCGGCACCGGCCAGTTTGACTCGGCATCGGTCGCGCCGCAGGTTCTGCAACGCATCGAAGCGCTGCCGCCGGGCGAGCCCTTCATCGTCCCCAATGGCAACAAGCTGGTGATCAACGCGATCACGGGCAGCGAGCCAATTACGCTTTCGACCGAGCAGGCTCGCCAGGTCGCCGCTCAGGCGATGCGCAACGAGGAATTGAACAAGATCGGCGAATCGCGCCTCAAGGAAGCCAAGGCCAAGGCAAAGATCGAGTATCAGACTGGCTTTGAGCCCAAGACCGATGCGGCAGGCGGCCTCGGCGGCGCCCCCGCCCTTCCGCCGGCCACCGGCCCGGCCGCAGGCAACGGATCCGCTCCCGCCGGCCTCTGAGCCGGTCGTGACAGGAAACAGGGGGTGCTCTCCAATGCGGGAGCGCCCCCTGTTTCATTCTCGCCAACCGTCGCATGACGGCGCGCGGAGTTTGATGCCGTGATTCTCGATAGTCTCGCCTGGGCCTTGTTCGTCATCCCCGCGGTCCTGCTCGCCACGCTCGGCGTCGAGCTGCTGCTGGGCGTCCTGGCGCCGAACCGTGGAAGACCCGCAGCTCGCTCCAGGACAGTGCATAGCGCCGCGATCCTGATGCCGGCGCATGACGAAGCGGGTGGCATCGTAAAAACGATCGCGCGGCTGCAGCCCGCCCTCGACGAGACCATTCGCCTTGTCGTCATTGCCGACAATTGCTCCGACGATACGGCCGCCATTGCGCGCACGGCAGGCGCGACCGTTCTCGAACGGCGGGACACGCGCAATCGCGGCAAGGGCCATGCGCTCGCCTTCGGCCGGGACTGGCTGCGCAATGCGCCGCCTGAGTGCCTCGTCGTTCTCGATGCCGACTGCGAGATTGCCGCTGAGGATTTGCGCCTGCTGATCGAAACGGCCGTGGAGAAGCAAAGGCCCGTGCAGAGCTGCTATCTGCTGCGCTCGCGCGCCGACGACGGCCCGATGACCCAGATTTCCAATTTCGCGTTCCTGATCAAGAACCGCGTCCGGCCGCGCGGCGCGACGCTGCTGGGCGCGCCCGCAACCCTGGGCGGCACGGGCATGGCCTTTCCCTGGGCGCTGATCGAGAAGGCGCCGCTCGCGACAAGCCATCTCGTCGAGGATCTTGTGCTCGGGATCGACTTCGCCCGGCAAGGCTCGCCCCCGCTCTATCTCGGCCAGGCTTTCACCTGGAGCGATGCCGCCAGCCGGCAAGACACGCTGACGCAGCGCACACGCTGGGAGCATGGCTATATCCAGACCGCGCTGAAGCATGGCCTGCCGCTGGCTCTGGGTAACCTGGCCCGCTTGCGTCTTAGCCAGGCTTGGTTCGGGCTGAGCCTGCTGGTGCCCCCGCTCGCCCTGCTGGTCACTCTTGGCCTCGTCGTGCTCGCCGCCACGACCCTGCTCGCTCTGCTCGGCGCCTGTGCCATGCCGGCGCTGCTTCTGGCCGCCGAGTTCGTCATCGTTGCGGCGCTGCTCGTGCTCGCCTGGCTGCGTGACGGGCAGGCGACGGTCAGCGCCGCAACGCTCGCCCGCATCCCACTCTATATCCTGTGGAAAATCCCCGTCTATCTGCGGCTTGTGCGCAAGCGCGAAACGCAATGGGTGCGCACGAAGCGCAAGGGCGAGGATTAGATCAGGACGAAGCCGATCATGCCGAGGCCGGCAGCCAGCGCAGAGCAGTGCCCTGTCTGCCATGATACGGTCTCCCTCCTCAGGAGGAGAGAACACCCGCCCCAACGGGTGGCGCCTGCGTCATCCACTTTCCGCTTGCAACCGTCGGGAGGAGCCGTCCTATTGCGCGCCGCCGGCGCACTGCGTCAGGTCAAGAATCGGGGAGGATTTGCTTGGACCAACGCATCGACAGTCCCGCGCACGGGTGGCGCGGCTTTCTGCTCATCATGCTCGCGCTCGTCGTCGAAGGCTTCGATCTCCAAGCCGCCAATTTCGCCGCCCCTTCCATCGTGGCACAATTCGGGATCAGCCGCGCGCAGGTTGGCCCACTGCTCAGCGCCAGCCTCGTCGGCGTGTTTTTCGGCGCGGTGTTCATAGGTCCCCTGGGTGATCGTTATGGCCGGCGCATGATCCTGATCCTGAGCTGCCTGTCCTACGGACTGCTCTCGTTCGTCTGCGTGTTCGCCACGAGCCTGATACATCTCATCTTCCTTCGCTTCCTCATCGGCATCGGCCTCGGCGCGGTCATGCCCAACGCGCTCGCGCTGGCTGGCGAGTTCGCGCCACGCAAGCATCTTGCCCGGTCCATGGGCCTGGTCGGCATCGGCATCACCTTTGGTGGCGTCGTTGCCGGCGCCGTATCGGCCTGGCTCCTGCCGACGCATGGGTGGCAAAGCATCTTCGTGGTTGGCGGCATCCTGCCGATCGCGATCGCCGCCATACTCTGGCTCGGCTTGACCGAGAGTCCGGTGCTGACCCGCGAGGTCATGGCGCGCACCGGAAAATGGCAGTTCGCCGCTATTCTCTCGCCGCTCTATCGGCCGCGTACGCTCGCGATCTGGGGCATCTACACCTTCCTGCTGATGTGCGTCTATCTGCTGGGCGGCTGGATCCCTTTGCTCATCAAAGACCAGGGCTTCTCCGAACGGACCGCCGCGCTGGTCGCCACCGCCTACCATAGTGGCGGGGTCGTGGGCGGCATTGTCGCAAGCCTGCTCCTCTCCGAACGTTACTGGCGGATTCTCGCCCTGTTCGCGGGCGCAGCGGCAGTCTGCCTCGCCGCCCTGGCCGCAAACGCATGGAGTCTCGTGCCGCTCACGATGCTGATCGTCCTCGCTGGCGCCCTCGTCACCGGCACGCAGAACTGCATCAACGGATCGACCGGCGCCTCCTATCCGCCGCAGATGCGCGCCGCGGGCCTTGGCATCGCGCTCGGCTTCGGCCGCATCGGATCGGTCATGGGGCCGCTCGCCGGATCGCTGGCGCTGATCCTCGGCTTCGGCACGCCGCGCCACTTCTTCGTCCTGCCGGTTCTGCCCCTTGCGATCTGCAGCCTTCTGGGGCTTTGGCTCGCGCGGCACACCGGACAGGCATCGGCAAAGATCACAGGAGAGAGCAGCACATGACCCAGAAGATGCGCAAGATCGCCACCGAAGAAGCCTGGACGATTCCCGAGGTGGCCGCGCAGCTGCGCGAGACTTCGCGCGGCCCGACCCAGAGCCTCGACAAGCTGCTGGTGCGCGGCATCTACGATGCGCCCGCCGATGCTTCGGGCTATTCGTCCATGCACTTCCTCGACGGGCTGCTTGATGTCGAGGGAAAGCGTCTGTCCGAAATGGATCAGCTTGGCGTCGACATGCATCTCCTCTCGCTGACCGCGCCGGGCGTACAGATGTTCGATGCAGACACCGCGACCGATCTCGCCGCGCTCGCCAATGATCGCCTCGCCGAGATCTGCCGGAAACGGCCGACGCGCTTCTCCGGCCTTGCGAGCTTCGCGCCGCAAAGCCCGAAAAGGGCAGCGAAAGAAATGGAACGCGCGATCAACGAGCTGAAGCTCAATGGCTTCATCCTCAACAGCCACACGCATGGCGACTATCTCGACGATCCCCAGTTCTGGCCCTGCCTCGAAGCTGCCGAGGCGCTCGACGCCTGCATCTACATCCACCCGCGCGCCGCGTCGGACACGCTCAAGGGGCCGCTGATGGACTATGGCATGGACAGCGCCATGTGGGGCTATGGCGTCGAGGTCGGCACCCACGTCGTGCGCATGATGGCGGGCGGCGTGTTCGACGCCTTCCCCAAGCTCAAGATCTGCATCGGCCACATGGGCGAGGCGATCCCGTTCTGGATCTGGCGTATCAACTTCATGAACAGCCGTGCGCAAGCCATTGGCCGCGCGCCCAAAACCAAGCTCAGCATCGCGGAATATTTCCAACAGAATTTCGTGGTCACGACGAGCGGCGTCGAGGATCCGCTGGCGCTGCGCTACACGATCGATAAGATCGGCATCGACAATGTGCTGTGGGCCATCGACTATCCCTATCAGCCGCAGAAGCCGGCGGTCGACTTCATGGATGCGGCGCCCGTCAGCGATGCGGAGCGCCACGCGCTCTATCACGGCAATGCCGAGCGCATCTTCCATATCGCCCCCCTGGAGAATTGAAGCATGACCGGCCCAAGCACCGAAGACCGCCTCGCTATTTTCGAGCTTTATGCCCGCTATAGCTGGGCGCTCGATACCGGCGACACGGATGGCTACGTCGCGCTGTTCACCGAGGACTGCGTCGCGACGGAGGAAGCACGCGATGGCAAGTTCGAACAGCTGAGCGGCAAGGACGAGATCCGAAGGCTGGTCCTCAAGTTCCACGACCGGAAGGACTTTCCGGGCCATCAGCACCAGATGGCTCAGTTCGTGTTCGAGGCCGATCCCGAGGGACGGCCCGATCACTGGGTCGTACGCTCCTATGCCTGGGCGACGATCAATCATCCACCCGAGCCGCCGCATCTCCACTGGTGCGGCCATGTCCGCGATGTCGTCGCCAAGGTCGACGGGCAATGGTTGATCAAGTCGAAGGACATCATGGGCTGGGCGGGCAAGGTGCTGGAGCGCTTCGAGCAGCATTGAACAGGCCCGGGTCCGTTCGTTCCAAACCCGTTTGGCATTCGCCCACCAATTCACCGCTGTCGCTCTTCCCGCCCTTGCCCCTCGGCCCGTCATGGCTATGACGACAGCGTGACCTCATCGATCATTATCGGGACCGACGCCACTGGTGCGCCGGTTCCCATGGACATGGAAGAATTGCTCGCCACGCGCTTGCTCGTCCAGGGCAATAGCGGGTCGGGAAAGTCGCATCTGCTGCGCCGGATGCTGGAGGAGAGCGCGCGACTCGTCCAGCAGGTGGTGATCGATCCGGAAGGCGACTTCGTGTCGCTCGCCGACGCCTTCGGCCATATCGTGATCGATGGCGCCGCGCATAACGAGCGCGAGATCGAGCGCCTCGCGAGCAAGGTTCGCACGCGCCGCGCCTCGATCGTACTCGCGCTCGACGGGCTGGAGCTGGAAGCCCAGATGCGCTGCGCGGCCCTGTTCCTCAACGGCCTGTTCGACGCTCCGCGCGAGCATTGGTATCCAGCCCTCGTGGTGGTCGACGAGGCGCAGATGTTCGCGCCCGCCGCCGCCGGCGAGGTCACCGACGACGTCCGCCGCCTGTCGCTGGCGGCCATGACCAACCTCATGTGCCGGGGGCGCAAGCGCGGCCTCGCGGGTGTCATCGCCACGCAGCGGCTGGCCAAGCTCGCCAAGAATGTCGCGGCGGAAGCCTCCAACTTCCTGATGGGTCGCACCTTCCTTGACATCGACATGGCGCGTGCCGCCGACCTGCTCGGCATGGAGCGGCGGCAGGCCGAGCAGATCCGCGATCTGGAACGCGGCCGCTTCCTTGCCCTCGGGCCGGCAATCTGCCGCCGACCGGTCTCGGTGAAGATCGGCGCGGTGCAGACCGGCACGCGCACCGCCTCGCACGGCCTGCTCCCCTTGCCGAGCGCGCCAGCGGGCGAACTGGACGACCTGCTGACGCTCGAACCGGAAGCGCGCGAACCGGCATTCTCCTTCGCGCCCGAGCCCATCGACGCAAGCGCGCGGCTGGATTTGCCGGAGGCTGACACCGGGAGTCCGGCCGAGGGCGAAACACCCGATACGAGCGACATGCCTCCGGCGCCGGACAAGGACGCTGTCATCGGCGCCGTCCTCGCCGACATGCTCGCCGAACCGGACTGCACCTATCGGCCCATTCCGGTGCTGTTCCAGGATTTCGGCGTGCGTTGCCGCATGCAGCGCGTGCTGCTGCACGGACTGGACATGGCTGGCTTCCGGCGCCGCTTCGCTCTGGCCGTCGCCGGGGACGGCGACAGCGGCGATCCGCAATGGCGCGCCGCGCTACGCCTCGCCGAGCGCGTGCCGGACGATCTGCTGGCGCCCTTCCTGCTGATCGCCCGATCGGCCCTGGCCGGCCTGCCCTGCCCCGGCGACGAGGAACTGGCGCGCGCTTACGGTACGCGCTCGCCGGGCCGCATCCGCCGGCTGCTCGAATATCTCGAGAAGAACGGGCTGATCGTCGTCCATACCAGCTTCGGCGGCCAGCGCTCGGTCGCTTTGCCGGAGCTCGGCGTCTCGACGGCGCCCGCCGCGGCCTGAGCTTAGGTCAGTTCCTCGCCCGGTTCCACGGCTTCACGTGCAGCCTGATGTCCGCCAGAGGCTGCCCGATCGGGCGGTGCGATCTTCATGAGATAGACAATGCCGACCAGCAGCGCGCCGAAGCCGGCCGCCGCGCCCACGGCCATGGCCCAGCGCGGCCCGGCATGATCCGCGACCCAACCGACGATCGGCGCGCCGATCGGTGTCCCGCCCATTGCGATCGCCATGCGGATCGCCATGACCCGGCCGCGCATCGCGGGCTCGGTCGAGAGTTGGAGCAGCGCATTGGTCGAGTTGAGGAAGGTGAGCGAGGCCATGCCGGTCAGCACGAGGGCTGCGCCGTAGAGCCAGAAGCTCGGCGCCAGCGCACCGAGCGTGCAGCCCACGCCGAAGACGCCAGCACCCGCGACGAGATGCTTGAAATAAGGCCGCTCGCGCGCCGCCGCCATCAGCCCGCCGATGATCGTGCCGACCGCCATCAGCGAAGTGAGCAGGCCGAAGCCGTTGGCATCGGCATGGAAGACCTTCACCGCCATGGTCGCGATGAAGATGGCGAAGTTCATGCCGAACATGCCGATGATGAGCAGCATCAGCAAATTCGCGCGCAGATCCGGCCGGTGCCAGACATAACGGAAGCCGTCGACGAAGCTGCTCCTGCCGCGCTGGGCGCGGGCACTGGGGCGAAGCTCGCTGCGGCGCAGGAACAGGATCGAGAGCAAGACCGCGATGAACGAGGCGCCATTGAGCAGAAAGGCCCAGCCGGTGCCGACACCGGCGATGAGCACGCCCGCAGCGGCCGGACCGAGCATCCGCGCGCCATTGAAGGTCATCGAATTGAGGGCGACGGCATTGGCGAGATCCGCCTCGCCGACCAACTCGCTCACATAGGTCTGCCGCACCGGCGCATCGAAGGCGGCGACCGTGCCGAACAGGAAGGCGAAGACATAGACATGCCAGAGCTGCACGACGCCGGTCACGGTCAGCAGGCCGAGCGCCAGCGCCAGCAGGCCCATCAGCGCCTGGGTGGTCAGCATCAGTTTGCGCTGATCAAAATAGTCCGCCGCAAGGCCGGTCCAGGGCAGGAACAGGATCGGCGGCGCGAACTGCAGGCCCATGGTGATGCCGACCGCAGAAGCGCTGTGATGGGTAAGCTCGGTCAGCACCAGCCAGTCCTGCGCGATGCGCTGCATCCAGGTGCCGACATTGGAAACGAGCGATCCGGCTGCCCAGAGCCGATAATTATAGAGCCGGAGGGAGCGGAACGTTCCGGCGAACCAGTTTTTCATTCGCTCTCCTCGGGCTGAGAATCCCGCAGACTCGTGGGCAGCGGTCCTATGCGATGTCTCGCGGGGCGGGACAATGGTTCAATCTTCACTCTGCAGTGTAAACTTCGCCACTCATGTGATAACAGAAATATGGCGGAAAACGGCCATTTTTTCGCCAGAACTTCACGAACATCGCACATATGACGCATGTGATTTTCGTCAAAAGTTTCGCGCGGGGCGAAAGAGGGGATCGCTGATTTTGGGGATGGTCTGACGAGGTCAAAGAACCGGCGGCGCTGCGCGCGCCCCTCATGCCACAGCGGCGGCCGCGTAGGACAGCGGCTCATATATCCTTGCCCAGCCGCTTGCGCAGCGCCGCCTGCTTCGCCGTGTCGATCCACCAGGTATCGGTCGGGATGCCGAAGAAGTCGCGCGCCTCGATCGGCGGGCGACCGAACTTGTTCCAGTAAGTGAAGGGCATCACCCCGGTCGGCGCCGGATAGATATGATGGAGCGGGATCGAATAGATGCCCCACATCAGCACCCGGTCGAGCGCGCGCATGGCATCGACCACTGTCTCGCGATCCCGCGCTGTGGCGATCGTCTCCAGCAACGCATCCACCACCGGGTCGTCGACGCCGGCGAGATTGCCGCTGTCCTTCTGCGTCACGCCCGCCGAGCCATATTGATTCTTCATCTCGCTGCCCGGCGTGATCAGCACCGGCACGCCCGGCAGCGAGATGCGCATGTCGAAATCATAGCGCGCGGTGAGCTGCCGCACGGTCGAGGTGTCGTAGATCTTCAGATTGACGGTGACGCCCAGCCGATCGAGATTGCGCACGAATTGGGCGACATAGCGCTCCTGCGCCACCCCCATGCCCAGCATGAAGTCGAGCGCCACCGGCCGGTGCGTCCCCGGGTAGACCAGCCGCAAATTCTCGATGCGATAGCCCGCCGCCTTCAACAGCGCGGCCGCCTGCAGCAGATTGTCGCGCTGCTTCTGGCGCGAGCCCAGCACCGGCAGGCTGATCGGCCGGGTGAAGAGCGCGGGCGGCAGCTTCGTCCGCCAGGGCTCCAGCATGGCACGCTCGCCACCGATCGGCACGCCATGGATGCCGAACGCGCTGTTCTGGAAATAGTCGGTGACGCGGCCATGATAGCCATGGAGCACATTGGCACGGAACCACTCGAAATCGAAGGCATGCAGCATCGCCTCGCGCACGCGGCGGTCGCTGAAGAAGGGCCGGCGCGTGTTGAGGACGATGCCCTGATAGGAGATGCTTTTGGTGTAATGGATCTCGGAGCGGATCAGATCGCCGTCGCGGAACTGGGGCAGGCGTCGCTCGCTGGGCCATTGCAGCGCCGAGGTTTCGATGCGCGCATCATAGTCGCCGCTCAGGAACGCTTCGGCCATCACCGCGGCATCGCGATAATAGTCGGTGCGCAGGTCCATATTGTAGCGGCCCTTGTTGACCGGCAGATCCTTGCCCCAATAATCCTTGCGCAGCCGGAGTGTCACCGAGCGGCCCGGGCTGAACCTATCGATCTCATAGGGACCGGAGCCGACCGGCTTTTCCATCGACTTTTTCAGGAAATCCCGGTGGCGGTAATAATGCGCCGGAACGACCATCAGCTCGCCCACCGTGGTCACGAGGGTCCGGTTGTTCTTCTGGCTGAGGATGAAGCGCACGCTGTGCGGCCCGGTCTTGATGACGTCCTTCACCGAGGCGGCGATGCGGCGGAAGACGGGGCGGACGGTGAGCCCGCGCAAGGCATTGAGCGAAAAGATCACGTCCTCGGGCGTAACCGGCGTCCCGTCGCTGAACCGGGCCTTCTCGCGCAGCTTGAACTCGACCCAGCCGATGTCCCTGGGATAGCTAAGCGTCTCGGCGAGCAAGCCATAATAGGAGGCAGGCTCATCGCCGCTGCGCGACAGGAGCTGATCGTAGAGGCCCGTCAGGCTGATCGGCGCGATGGCGATGGCATCGAAAGCGTTGAAGCTGTCGAAATAGCCGAGCTGGGCGGCGCGATAGACGCCGCCCTTGGGCGCGTCAGGATTGGTGTAGGCGAAGTGGGTAAAATTCGCGGGATATTTGAGCGTACCGAAGGTCGCGAAGCCATAGCTGGTGGTGACGTCGCTATCGGCCGCGGGGGCGGACGCCGTCAGGGCGGCGACGATCGCGACGGCAAACAGCGCGCGAAGCCTGCGGGCCGATCGACGCACGATCCTCCTCACCGCATAATCCTCCCCAGCGTCTCTTTTGATCGAGGTGTCCGGCATGACCGGCCCAAGGCAGATGCTTAACATGTTATACGACTAAGCGGCCCGGCGGAAAGGGGAAATGTGGCTGGGGGTGGCGTTGGCGCCTGGACGCATCACGCGCCCCTCTCCCGCTTTCGCGGGAGAGGGAGGGACCCGCGCCGTCAGGCGTGGGAGGGTGAGGGTCTTCTTCCTTCTCGCCGCCTGAAAGAGAGGAGGAAAAGGAAGAAGAAGACCCTCACCCAACCCTCTCCCGCGAAAGCGGGAGAGGGCTAGAAGCGGAGCGGGCCTATGGGCGGTCAGCCCGCCGAGATCGCCGCATAGGCGCGGCGCAGGAGGGCGATCAGGGTCGCCAGCTCCTTCTCGCTCATTGCGTCGCGGATCGGGCGCTCGACCGCCATGGCGCAATCGACCATCTGCGCCACCAGCGCCTCGCCCTGCGCCGTCAGGGAGAGGCTGTTACGGCGGCGATCCGCCGTCGAGCGACTGCGCAGGGCGAGACCGCGCTGCTCCAGCTCGTCGATGATCGCGACCATGGCGCTATCGTCCATGGCAACCTCGCGCGCCAGCTCCGACTGGGAGCAGCCCGGATTGGCCTGGATCAGCACCATGGTGGAGAGGGCGCCGGAGCGCAGCGCGAAGGGCGCATAAGCCGCCACGATGCGATCGACGAGCTCGTTGCGCAGCAGCCGCACATTGGTGCCGACGCTGTTGCTCAACGCGCCCCAATCCATGCCGGGCGCGGCGGCCGCCTTGCTCTGCTCCAACTTGCTCATTTCACCACCTGAAATCGCTTGAGGCGGTGATGGCTGATTGTGCCCGGCTTTTCAATGGTTGGCGCGGGCAACCAATCGACCTGGGGCTTGTCTTGCGGAAGCACGAGCACTTGCTGGTTCGATCCAATGCGCACAGACTCCGGATGCCCGAATTTACACGCTCTTCATTCGAAGAAGGCGATGCTCCGGCATTCGATGCTCTCGCGTACATTGGCGTGCGGGAAACTGGCGTCCCAGAAGGCGGTGTGCGGCGTGCGCCAGGCGTGGCTGCGATCGCTGTCGTGAAACTTGAACAGCAGTGCCTCGTCTTTCGTCATGCCGGAGAAATACCACCAGCGATGATCGGGATTGTGGCGGAAGATGGCGGCCGCCATCTGATTGTCGTCATCCATCGGTGCGAACATGGCCTCGCCCTCCGGGATCTTGTCGACGACCCACAGCACGTTGGGCGTGCCTTCATCGTCACGCACGCTGCGCGCATCGCAGACAGCGAGCGGGCATTCCTGCGGCGGCGGCGAGAAGGTGCGCCAGAAGCTGGAGATGATGAAGCGCTTGAAGCCGGGGCCGCCGGGCCGCACCTTGTCATAAGCGCGGTGCGCGGCGGCAAGCTGCCGACTCGGCTCGGTGTCGACATGCACTTCGCCCGCCGCCGGCTGGATGCCGCCATAATGACGATAGGGCTGATCGCTCTTGGGCGCCTTGGGAATGTCGCCCGAGGTGCGCAGCATCCAGCCCATCGGCATGACGATGTCAGCGCCGAAGGCCTGCTGGACATAGTCGCGCACCTCGTCCTGATAGTTGGCCTCGACCTCGGCCTTGTCATGAAAATCGCGCACGGTGGTCGGTGCGTCGAGCAATTGGAAACCATGCGTATCGAACCGGAAATGATCACGGATCGCGCGGCCGTCGCGGATCGTGGTCAGGTAGGGGCCATAACTGCCGGTGTTCACCTCGACGCCGGCGGAGACGAAGCGCCGGTTGATGTCCGGACCGGGCAGCAGATAATTGAGATTGGCCCGGGTCGTGCGGACGCCGTCCTCTATGTCGAGCTGCCTGGTGGCCATCATCTCTCTCCTGCGCGCGGACCCGCGCGATTCCTGATGGGGTCATCATGGCAGGCAAAATAGACCTACCGCAAGGCAATTGATGACAATGTCCGAAACTAGGAATCGGGCTTGACGACCGGAGGCCATTCTTGATCCTCCCCGGAACGGGGAGGTGGCTGCCGTGAGGCTGACGGAGGGGGCCTTGGGACGACTCCGCCCGTCAATCGGCGTCGCTCTGTTGCGGGGCCCCCTCCACCATCCGGCTTTGCCGGACGGTCCCCCTCCCCGTACCGGGGAGGAATTAGCCGAGGAGTCGAAATCCGGCCTTGGCGAACGCGGCGCGCACTGCCATGGCTGCTCGGAGCATGACTTCGCAAGCTAATGAACAGGCGGGAGCCGCACAGGACGATATGTCCGACCCGGCGCTGCGCCGCGCGCGCGTGACCGCGATCGTGCTGGCGGCGAGCATGTTCATGGTCGGCATCGACAGCACGGTGCTGGTGACCGCCCTGCCCCGCATGGCGCGTGATTTCGGCGTGGCGCCGACCTCGCTCAGCACCACCATCACGATCTACATCCTCGTCTCCGCCGCCTTGCTGCCGGTGAGCAGCTGGATTGGCCAGCGGCTGGGATCGCGGCGCGTGTTCACCGTCGCAATGCTGGGCTTCACGCTGTCGTCGGTCGGCTGCGGCCTCGCCGGCAGCCTGCCGATGTTCCTGCTGATGCGGGTCTGTCAGGCAGCGTTCGGCACGCTGATGGTGCCGGTCGGCAACATCGTCCTGCTCACCATCACGCCCAAGCGCTATCTGGTGACGGCGATGGCGATCAGCTCGACGCCGGCGCTGCTCGCGCCGGTGATCGGACCGCCGCTGGGCGGGTTCATCACCACCTATCTCGACTGGCCGTGGGTCTTCTTCATCAATCTGCCGATCGGCGCGATCGGGCTGGTTGCCGCCGCCCGGTTCATTCCCGATATCGCCGCGACCGAGCGCACGCCGTTCGACTGGCCCGGCTTTGGCCTGACCGCGAGCTTCCTGTGCGCGCTGATCGCGGGGCTCGACCGGGTAAGCCACAAGGGAGAAGGACGCGAGATCGGCGTGCTGCTGTTGATCGCGGCGGCGATCCTGGGCACTTTTGCGCTCAGGCACGCGCGCAGCGCGCGGCACCCGATCGTGCCGCTGACGCCTTTACGCTACCAGAGCTTCTTCATCTCGACGATCGGCGCCGGTACGCTGACCCGCATCGCCTTCATGGGCCTTGGCTTCACCTTGCCGCTCATGTTCCAGATCGGGTTCGGTCTCAGCCCCTTCCATTCCGGCCTGCTGCTGCTGGCGCAGAATGCCGGCGACGTGGTGCTCAAGAGCATCGCGCCGCGGACGCTGCGCCATTTCGGCTTCCGCAAGGTGCTGGTCAGCGGTTCCCTGATGATCGCGGCCTCGATCCTGGTCTGCGCGATGCTGACCAGCCGGCTCCCCTTCCCGATCCTCTTCGCGATCATGTTCGCCGTCGGCATGGCGCGCTCGGTGCACATGACGGGCATGATGGCGCTGCGCTTCGCCGACATGCCGCACAGTGAGGTGGGCGGCGCGACCGTGCTCGGCAATCTCGTCCAGTCGTTGACGCAGGCCTTCGCGATTTCGGGCGTGGCGGCCCTGCTCGGCCTCCTGTCGGGCGGTGCAGACGTGCCGACCATGGCAGCCTTCCGCATCACCGTGCTGATCCTCGCCTGCAGCGCGGCCTGCGCGACGCCCCTGTTCCTGCGGCTCTCGAAGGATGCGGGCGCGGAAGTGACGGGCCGCGTACAGCGGGGGCTGAAGGAGATGCGGGAGGAGAGCGAGGTCGTCTAATCCCCCCTCCCGCAAGCGGGAGGGGGCCGAGACGTTCCTTGCCACTTCCCGGCTCTTGGCATAGATTTGCCCCATGTCCGCCCAGCCCACCAACGACGATCATAGCTGGTCCTCCAGCGGTCTGGCGCGCGGCGAGGCGATCAGCCAGTGGCGCGACTGGGCGGCCAACACGATCGCGCCGATCGACGTCACGGTTTACGACACCGATCAGTTCGCGGCGCAATGGACCAGCCATGGCGTCGGTCAGCTCCGCCTGCTGCAGCTCCATGCGCCCGCCCAGCGCGTCGTGCATACCGGCACGGATGGCAGCGCGGGACGAGCGGCGCCCTCGATCCAGCTCGTCTATGCCCGGCGCGGCGCGCTCAAGACGCGGATGGCCGGCAAGCGCTTCACCGTCGAGCCGGGCCAGTTCGTGCTGCTCGACAATACGCGCTTCTACCAGATGGAGATGGACACGGCGCACGAGGCGATCGACCTCATGATGCCGCAGGGCTGGCTGGAGAAATATCTGCCCGATCCCGACGCGCTGCTCGCCCGGCCGATCTCGGCCAACAGCGGCTGGGGCGCGCCGCTCGGCAGCCTGATCGAAACGATGGTGACGGGCCTCGACGAGAGTCCCCTGCCCCGCCCGCTGATCGCCGAGCAGGTCGGGGCGCTGCTGACACTGGCGACCGGCTTCCACGAAGCGCCGCCGAGCCGGCACCGCGGCCAGCTCGCCCGCCAGATATTGCGGCGGATCGAGACCGATTATGCCGACCCGGACCTGACGCCCGAGCGGATCGCGGGCGATCTGGGCATTTCGCGGCGCTATCTGCAAGCGCTGCTGGCGGGGTCCGGTACCAGCTTCGTGCAGGAGCTCAATGCAACGCGGCTGGACCGGGCCAGCGACCTGCTGACCGATCCGCGCGCGGCGGGCCTGACGCTGGGCGATGTCGCCTGGCGCTGTGGTTTCCTCGACCCCGGCTATTTCGCACGGCTGTTCCGCAAGCGGTTCGGCGTGACGCCGAGCGTGTGGCGAATGGGGGGAGCGGGGCGCTGAGCTGCGCCTGTCTCGTCACCTGCACTCCTTTCCGTCACCCCAGCGAAAGCTGGGGTCTTGTGCGATAAGGAAGCGCTCTCGCTCATGAGACCCCAGCTTTCGCTGGGGTGACGAGGAAAACGCTGCGCATTTGTCCTGACGGCCCTGCGCGCAAATCCTTTGGCTGAGCGGATCAACTCTCTAGTCTGGCACCGATCGCTACAGGCTCACCCCGAGTCTGTCCGCGAGCATTATTTCAGCATGTCGGCGGCATCGACGCACCAAGAACGCCCAACGCCGGGATGCACGAGACGAGAGGATATGACGTGAGCGAACCGATCAAGGGCTTCCCGCTGCCAAGCTCGCTGAAAGTCGTGCCGGGCACCGAGGCCGCCCAGGCCGCCTTCCCTTATTACACACAGTTCCAGCCGGGCGACGACGAGCGCTTCTGGTTCTACAACAGCATGCACTTCCCCGAGCCGATGCATCATTTCGACATGATCACGGCCGAGGCGGCCTATGTCGCGCTCGGCGCGTTCAACACGCGCGTGCATGTGCTGCCGACCGCAAAGGGCATCGACCACCGCATCATCAACGGCCGCGTCTATATCGGCGGCGTCGCGGTGACCGATTCCGACGAGATCCAGGAGCGTGTCGGCGAGTTCCAGCAGCGCGCCTTCTATTATTACGAGCATTGGGAAGAGCTGTACGACGCCTGGAAAGTGAAGATGAAGGCGCTGATCGCGGACGCGCAGGCGCTGCCCACGCCCTCGCTCCCGAAATATGAGCCGCTCGAGACGACGCACACCGGCAAGGGTGTCGCCGCCAACCATGCCCTCCTCGACATCTATCAGAAGCAGATCGAGGGGTACCACCGCATGTGGCACCATCACTTCGAATTCCTGCTGCTCGGCTATGGCGCCTACATGACCTTCTTCGACTTCTGCAAGAAGGCCTTCCCCGAGATCAGCGACCAGGCGATCAGCCGCATGGTCGCCGGCATGGAGGCCGAGATTTTCCGGCCCGACGAGGAAGTGAAGCGCCTCGCCCGCCGCGCGGTGGAGCTGGGTGTCGACGCGCATTTCACCGATGGCATGAGCATCGAGCAGGTGCTCGCCGATCTCGACAAGGTCGGCAATGCCGGCAAGGAGTGGCTGGGCGAACTGGAGACGAGCCGCAACCCGTGGTTCAACGTCTCCTCGGGCGACGGCTTCTACCATTATCACCGCTCGTGGAACGACGACCTTTCGCTGCCCTTCGCGGCGCTGCCCGGCTATATCGACAAGATCAAGGCCGGCACCAACATCGAGCGGCCGACCGGCCAGCTCATCGAGGAGCGCGAGCAGCTCGTCGCAGACTATCGCGAGCTGCTCGATACGGACGAGGACCGCGCGACCTACGACCAGCTCATCGGGCTCGCCCACCGCGTCTTCCCCTATGTGGAGGGGCATAAATTCTACTGCGAACATTGGTACACGAACCTGTTCTTCAACAAGATCCGCGAGTTTGGCGCGCTGCTACGCGACAACGGCTTCTGGGCAAAGGAGGAGGACGTGTTCCACCTCACCCAATATGAGCTGGAGAGCGCGATCGTGGACCTGATGCTGAGCTGGGGCATCGGCTCACCACCGCGCGGGCCGGACCACTGGCCGGCGATCGTCGCGCAGCGCAAGGCGGCCATTGCCGAATGGGGCAAGCATGGGACACCCCCGGCGCTCGGCCAGGTGCCTGACGCGATCGACGATCCCGCGATCGTCATGCTCTGGGGCATCACCCGCGAGAGTCTCGACGCCTGGCTGTCGGTCGACGAAGACGCACCGAGCAACGAACTGAAGGGCTTCGCCGCCTGCCAGGGCGTGGTCGAGGGGCCGGCCCGCGTCGTCCGGTCGGTGGAGGAGATCAGCCGGCTCAAACAGGGCGACATTCTCGTCTGCCAGGTCACCAACCCGACCTGGGCGCCGATCTTCCAGAAGATCGTCGCGGCCGTCTCCGACATTGGCGGATCGATGAGCCACATGGCCATCGTCGCGCGCGAATATGGCCTGCCCGCGGTCGTCGGCACCGGCTCCGCCACGCAGCGGATCAAGGACGGCCAGCGCATCCGCGTCGATGGCGGGCGCGGTATCGTGACCATTCTCGAAGACGAGCCTGTGCTCGAAGACGCCTGAGGAACAGCCGTGACGGACAACGCAGCGGTCAGCTGGTTCGCTGACCTTCGAATCACCGATCGCCCCACCGTGGGCGGCAAGGGCGCGAGCCTGGGCGAGCTCACTTATGCCGGGATCGACGTGCCGCCCGGCTTCGTGGTGACGACGGCCGCCTTCGAGCTGTTCCTGAAGGCGCTGGAGGAGCGATCGCCGGTGCGCGCGCTGATCGAGCCGCTGGACGAGACTGATCTCGATGCGGTGACGGCGGTGTCGAAGACCTTGCGCCAGCGCGTCGTGGAAGAGCCGCTGCCGCAGCAGGTGGAGCGCGCCATCCTCGATGCGCACCTGGCGCTGACCGGGGCGGACATGGCGGTTCCTGTCGCGGTGCGCTCGTCCGCGACGACTGAGGATGCCGAGGATGCGAGCTTCGCGGGTCTGCAGGACACCTTCCTGTGGGTGCTCGATGCGCAGGACACGGTCGCCCGCGTGCGCGAATGCTGGGGCAGCCTCTATTCGGTCGAGTCCATCACCTATCGCCGCAAGCATGGCCTGCCCGAGGATGGCGTCGCCATGGCGGTGGTCGTCCAGAAGATGGTCGATGCGCGCACAGCCGGCGTCATGTTCACCCGCTCGCCGACCACCGGCGACAAGTCCGTCATCACGATCGAGGGCGCCTGGGGTCTCGGCTCGGCGGTCGTCTCGGGCGAAGTGACGCCGGACCGCTGGGTGATGGGCAAGATCACCGGCGAGATTTCGGTGCGCGACATCAGCGAGAAGCATATCCGCCAGGTGCCCGCGCCCGGCGGCGGCATCGTCGACGAAGAACTCAGCGGCGACATGCGCACCCAGCCCTCGCTGAGCGATGACGAGTTGCAGGCGCTGCGCACTGTTGGCCGCAAGATCGAGCGCCATTATGGCCGGCCGCAGGATATCGAATGGGCGATCGATCAGGAGGGCAAGCTGCTGCTGCTGCAGAGCCGGCCCGAGACTGTCTGGTCGGCCAAGGCGGCCGCTCCGGTCGCGCCGGTGATCGATGACCCGCTCAAACATGTGATGACGATTTTCGGAGGGCGCCAATGAGTCTCACCGCCAAGGATGTCGATGAGATCATGAAGCTGCTCGAAGGCTCGTCCTTCGATCGGCTCAGCCTCGAGGTCGACGGGCTCAAGCTCGAGCTGGAGCGTGGTGGCGGCGGTGCGCCGCGCGCCGCCCGCCCCGCCCGCGCTGCGGCCGCGCCGGCAACATCGGCCGCACCCGTTGCCGCAGCCGCGCCGCCACCCGCCGCCAAGGCGCGCCAGAGCAGCGAGGCCGGCCTCGTCGAGGTCAAGTCCCCCCTGCTCGGCATTTATTATCGCGCGCCCAAGCCGGGCGAACCGCCGTTCGTCGAGGTCGGCTCGAAGGTCGATGCCGAGACGGTGATCGGCATCGTCGAGGTGATGAAGCTGATGAACTCGGTGCATGCCGGCGTGGCGGGCGAGGTGGTCGAGATCATCGGCGCCAATGGCGAGCTGGTCGAGCATGGCGAAGTGCTGCTGCTGGTGCGGCCGGCGTGAACATCACGAGAATGCGAAGGGACGACAACCTTGGCCCCTCCTCTTCAGAGGAGGGGTTGGGGTGTTGCTGGACGATCCGAATGATCGCGTCGCGAGCGATGCTGCGCATCGCCACCACCCCCTACCCCTCCTCTGAAGAGGAGGGGCGTTAAGTGACTATCCGCCGCATCCTCATCGCCAATCGCGGCGAGATCGCCGTGCGCATCATCCGCACGGCGCAGCGGCTGGGCATCGAGACGGTGCTGGCGGTGTCCGAGGCGGATCGCGGATCGCTCGGCGCGCAAATGGCCGACCGGGCGCTGTGCATCGGCCCGGCGCGGCCGAGCGAGAGCTATCTGCGCGTCGAGACGATCGTGCAGGCGGCTTTGGGATCGGGCTGCGATGCGATCCATCCGGGCTATGGCTTCCTCTCCGAGCGCGCCGCGCTGGCGCAGCTATGCGAGGATGAGGGCGTCATCTTCATCGGCCCGACCGCGCGGCAGATCGAGGCGGTCGGCGACAAGCTGCGCGCGCGGACCGAGGCGATCGCGGCCGATGTGCCGGTGGTGCCCGGCGGGCCGGTCGGCAGCATGTCCGAGGCGCAGGCGCTCGCGGCGGAGATCGGCGCGCCGATCCTGGTCAAGGCGGTCGGCGGCGGCGGCGGGCGCGGCATGAAGCTGGTCGAGCGGCTGGAGGATCTGGCCGCGACGATGGACATCGCCTCGGCGGAGGCTGGCGCGGCGTTCGGCGATGCGCGCGTCTATCTGGAGCGCTATGTCGCGCAGGGACGGCATGTCGAGGTGCAGGTGCTCGGCGACGGCGCGGGCAAGGTCGTCCATCTGGGCGAGCGCGACTGCTCGGTGCAGCGGCGCTACCAGAAGCTGATCGAAGAGACGCCGGCGCCGAACCTGCCCGAGGACATTCGCGCGGCGATGCATGAGGCAGCGGTGCGCTTCGCCGCGCGGCTGGACTATCGCGGGGCGGGCACGGTCGAGTTTCTCTACGACGTCGCGCGGCGCCAGTTCTACTTCCTGGAGATGAACGCCCGCATCCAGGTCGAGCATCCCGTGACCGAGATGGTGACGGGCGTCGATCTCGTCGCCGAGCAGATCGCGATCGCCAATGGCGAGGGCCTGCGGTTCGCGCAGGAGGATATCCGCATCGACGGCGCCGCGATCGAGATACGCGTCAATGCCGAAGACCCGGCCCGCGACTTCATGCCCTCGCCCGGCACCGTGAGCGCCGCGCACTGGCCCACCGGCGAGGGCATCCGCGTCGACACGCATATCGTCGCGGGCGCGAAGATCCCGCCTTATTATGACTCGATGGTCGCCAAGATCATCGCGCATGGCCCCGACCGCGCGACCGCGCTCGATCGCCTCAGGGCCGCGCTGCGTGAAACCCGGATCGAAGGCGTCTCGACGAACATCGCCTTTCAGGCAGAGAGTCTCGCCGATCCCGATTTCGCGGCGGGCGGCGTCGACACCGGTTTCCTCGCCCGCAAGGCGGCACAGGCAGAAGTATAGACATGGCCAATATCCAGATCGTCGAAACCTCGCTACGCGACGGCAATCAGTGCCTGTGGGCGGCGCTGGGCGTCGACACCGCGCGCACGCTCACCATCGCGCCAGTGATGGAGCGGGTCGGCTACAAGGCGATCGACTTCACCACCTCCACCCATATGGGCGTGGCGGTCCGCTACAAGCAGCAGGACCCGTGGGAGCGCATCCGGCTGATGGCGGCGGCCTGTCCGACCACGCCGCTGCAATTCCTCTCGACCGGCTTCCGCTTCATCGCCTGGGAGACGGCGTCGCCTGATTTCATGGCGCTGGCGTTCCGCACGCTGATGAAGAACGGCATCGGCCGCTTCGCGCTGGCCGACCCCAACAATGACGCGGACGCCAATGTCGAGGTGGCGCGGATGATCAAGGCGGGTGGCAGCGCCTATGTGGTGGGCGCGCTGGTCTTCACCTTGAGCCCGATCCACGACGATGCGCATTATGCGGATGCGGCGCGCAAGATGGCGCAAAGTCCGGACATCGATGCGCTCTACATCAAGGATCCGGGCGGGCTGCTGGACTCAAAGCGTGCGCAGACATTGATTCCCGCCATCCTTGCGGTGATCGGCGACAAGCCGCTGGAGCTGCATGCCCATTGCACGATCGGGCTGGGCGAACAGAGCTATTACGAGGCGGCCGATCTGGGCGTCTCGGCCATGCAATGCGCGAGCGGCGCGGCGGCGGACGGCACCTCCAACCCGCCGATCGAGCGGGTCGTCGCGAACCTGCGCGAGCTCGGCCACACCGTCGACATCGATGATGCGGCCATGGCGGAAGTCGGCCGCTATTTCACGCAGATGGCGGAAGCGGAAGGACTCGCCTCCGGGCATCCCATGGCGTTCGACGCCGCCTATCTCCATCACCAGCTGCCCGGCGGCATGGTCGGCACGATGCGGCGGCACCTCGCCGATCATCGCGTGCCGCATCTGGAAGGCGCGGTGGTCGAGGAGCTCGGCCGGGTGCGCGAGGAGCTGGGCTGGCCGATCGTGATGACACCCTTCGCCCAGATGGTGATGACGCAGGCGGTGATGAACGTGACCGCGAGCGAGCGCTACAGCGTGATCCCGGACGAGGTGATCCGTTATGCGCTCGGCAAGTTCGGGCGGCCCAACCAGCCGATCGCGCCCGATGTGCTGGACAGGATCATGGCCCTGCCACGGACGAAGGAACTGGCTGCCGAGCCCGGCCCGGCGGAGCTGTCCGACCTGCGCAAGCGGATCGGCACCGGACTTTCGGACGAGGAATTCCTGCTGCGCGCGACGATGCCGGCGGGCCAGGTCGATGCCATGCAGGCGGCCGGCCCGGCGCCGCGTCACTATGACCCGACCCTGCGCCCGGCCATGGAGCTCATCCGCAAGCTCATTGCGCGCGCCGACATGGGCCGGATCCTGGTCGAGAAGCCGGGATTCAGGCTGGAGCTGGAGAGCTACGGCTGAGCCTGAATAAGCCCCTCCCTTTCAAGGGAGGGGAAGGGGTGGGTGGCGATGCGGAGCATCGCTCGCAAGGCCGTCCGGCAACGCACCGCCCTACCCCACCCCAACCCCTCCCCTGAAGGGGAGGGGCTAGATTTTTGGAAGGACGAATAGAGATGACCGCCGCCCTCTTCACCGAAGCCCTCCGCCCTGCCAGGGGCTTCATGTTCGATCTCGACGGCACGTTGATCCTCAGCGACAAGGCGCTCGGCGGCTATCAGCTGCTGCCCGGCGCGATCGAGCTGCTGACCGAGCTGCGGGATCGCGACATCCCCTTCCTCGCCCTCACCAACGGCAGCGCCTATCCCGCCGCACAGCAGGCGCCGCGCCTTCGCGCGCTCGGCCTGCCGATCGCCGACACGCATCTCTTCACGCCAAACAGCGTCGCGGGCCACGTCTTTCGCGCGCGCGGGTTCGAGCGCGTGCTGGTGCTCGGCACGCAGGGCGTGGTCGATGCATTGACCGGCGAGGGCATTGCCACAGTCCGCCCCGGCGAGGACGGCGCCGAGAAGGCCGACGCCGTCTATGTCGCCTGGCATCCAGACTGCGGCATGCCGGACATCCACGCCGCCTGCGAAGCGGTGCTGGGCGGGGCCGCGCTGTTTTCCGCATCGGACGTGCCCTTCTTCGCGTCGCAGGCCGGGCGCGCCTTCGGCTATAGCTGCGCGATCGGCGGCGCGATCGCCCGCGTCACCGGGCGCGAGCCGGAAGTGACCGGCAAGCCCTCGCTTCACGCCATGCATTTCGTCTCCGCCAAGCTTGACGTCCCCGTCGAGGATGTCGTCGTGATTGGTGACGATCCCAAGGTCGAGACCGAGATGGCGCGGGCCGGCGGCGCGATGGGCATCGGTGTGACGACAGGCACGACCTCCGCCGCCGAGTGGGCCGCGCAGGCGCCCGAGCGCCGGCCGCATCGCGTGATCAGCGGGTTGGATGAAATCCGGGAGCTTGGGCTGCTGGGCTAAGCCGAACGCAAGGGTGCTTCTGCGCGACCGATGATCCATGTAGGATGGCGGGACTCACAAGCCGGAGAGGCCGCTCCATGATCTTCGACGATCCTAAAATCACCGCTCTTTTCGAGGAGTATCAGGCCCGCAACGCGCAGGAGCGGAGCCTTTTCAACACCATGATGTCCGGCACCGGAACCGTCTCGCGAGACGATCTGCTGCTGCCGGTCGGCCCCGAAGTCGGCGCCTTCCTGCACGCGCTGGTGCTGGCGCATCGTCCGAGGCGGATCCTGGAGCTCGGCACCAGCTACGGCTATTCGACCGTGTTCCTCGCCGATGCCGCCAGGAAGGTCGGCGCCAAGGTCATCACCATGGAGCTGGCCGACTATAAGCAGGCCTATGCGCGCGAGAAGCTGGCCGCCGCGGGCCTGGTCGACGTCGTCGAGTTCCGCCAGGGCGAGGCCGTGGCGATGATCGAGGCCGACGAAGACCCGTTCGATCTCGTGCTGCTGGACATCTGGAAGGAAGTCTATCTGCCCTGCTTCGAGGCTTTCTATCCCAAGCTCTCGGAGGAGGCGATCATCGCGGCAGACAATATGATCGACCCCGCCTCGGCGCGCGACAGCGTGCGGCTCTATCGTGCGGCGGTGAAGGCCAAGCCGGACCTGCAGACAGTCTTGCTGCCGATCGGCCAGGGGATCGAGTTGACGGTCAAATGGAGCGCCGGGAACGGGAAGCTCTAGGGCACCCCGCGTCACCAAAAAAAGGCCGTTAAGGCGGAGTCTTACGGAAAATAGAGCTTCAATGCTGTCCGTGACATCTCCGCACGGATGGCCGGATCGGGCACCCAGGCGCAGAAGCTTTCCAGCACCCGGCTGTAACTGACGCGGCCCTCATAACCCACGAACGGCGCATCGCTGCCCCAGAGCAGCCGGTCCGGGCCCACCCGCGCGAGCAGTTCCTGCGCGACGAGCGCGGCGATGCTGTCGAGATCACCCTGCGGTTCACGCCACGTGTCCGTGCCGAGCAGGCGAAAGCCGCCGGAAAGCTTGACCCAGACGCGGCCAGTGTCGACCGCCGCCAGCATCGCCCCGAACCCGTCGCAGCCGAGCGGATCGGCCGGATCGGGATGGCCCATATGATCGATGACGGTGTTGACCTCCGCCTCCAGCAAAGGTTCAAGCACTCCGCGCAGGACCGGTCCCTCGATGGCGACGTGAACATGCCAGCCAAGGTCCCGGACGCGCCGGAACAGCAGGCGATAGGCATCGCTGCGCAGATCCGGCAATTGTTCGGCGCGGGCAAGCTGGAGCCGCACGCCGACGATACCTTCGGCTGCCATCTGCTCGAGCGCGTGGAAGCCGGTGTCCGGCGCGACGATCGCGGTGCCGCGCAACCGCCGATAGCGGCGCAGCGACCGGATCATATAATCATTGTAGAAGCCGGAAATGCTGATGCCGGAGATGACGCCGAAATGGACGCCGTGCGCATCCAGCATCGCCAGCAGTTCCTCGGCCGAAAATCCATAGTCGACCTGCATCCAGGCGTCGCGGCTGACCGGCATATCCCTCACGAAAATATGCGCGTGACAGTCGACGATCGGCGCGTCCGTCCCGAGTCTCACGCTGGACCTCGTCTCGCTCAATCGCGCCTCCGTTCGATCGAGCCGTCTCTGAACCAACCGGCAGAAACTCACTTGCACAGACGGGCAGGATCGCTTGACAGCTCGACCAGGTTTGGGTGGCCGAAAAGGCGCCCGTCGCGTTTTTCACAGCTTGCGACGAATGGGGCCTGGCGGCCCGGAACCAGAAGGCCGGCTCAGACGTATCCCGCAGTGCAACATGTCTCAATCAGGGACGCACGGTCTGGGAAAAATCGGAATGTTCTACAAGTCGTTCGGTCAGCCAGTTTCCCACATCGCCGTGCTCGGCAATGCCCTCCCCCGTCAATGCGGACTCGCCACATACACCAGCCACAGCGTCGAGGCCCTGCGTGCGACCTTTCCGGAGCTCGTCGTCGATCATTATGCAATGGATGACGGCCATGGGGCGATATACGGACCGGGCGTCAAGATGACGATCGGCGAGGGAGACATCCCGGCCTATATTCGCGCCGCCTCTGCCATGGAGCGATCTGGCGCAGAGCTTGTCTGGATCCATCACGAGTTCGGGATTTTTGGGGGGCCGGCGGGCGATCATCTCCTCACCCTGCTGCGCCATCTGAGCATTCCCGTGGTGGTGACCCTGCACACCGTTCTGGCCCGACCGGACGCCGAGCAGTACCGCGTCATGCGCGCGCTGATCAAGGCGGCCGACGGGCTGATCGTCATGGCGCAGGAAGCCGCACGGTTGCTCGAAACAGTTTATGACGCGGACCCGGCGCGCATCCGGATCATTCCCCATGGTGCTCCAGACCGGCCCTTCTCGCCCACCTTGCCCTTCAAGGAGAAGCTGGGCCTGGGCGCCGGGCCGACTGTGCTGACCTTCGGCCTGCTCTCGCCCGGCAAGGGCATCGAGATCGCCATCCGCGCCTTGCCGGAGGTTGTGCAAGATCATCCCGCCCTTCACTATTACATCGTCGGCGCGACGCATCCCGCGCTTGTTCGTGCCGAGGGCGAGCATTATCGCGAGACCTTGACGACGCTGGCGCGGACGCTCGGCGTCGCTGATCACGTTGTCTTCGTCGATCGCTTCCTCGGGAATGAAGAACTGCTCGACTATTTGCAGGCGACCGACATCTATCTCACGCCCTATCTCGGGCGCGAGCAGGTGACCTCCGGGACGCTCGCTTATGCTCTGGCGATGGGGAAGCCTGTTGTTTCAACACCCTATATCCATGCGGAGGAAGCGCTCGCCAATGGTGTGGGGACATTGGTTCCCTTCGGCGATGCCGACGCCATTTCCGAGGCTTTGCATGATCATCTGCGCGATCCGGCCCGGCTGGAAGCGCTGTCGCGCGCCGTCTGGGACAGTGCGCGATCGACGATTTGGGACGAGAATGCGAGGGCAGTGATGGATCTGATCTCCGAAGCAAAATCGAACATGCCGGTTACCATCAAGGATCGTCGGCCGCCCCGCGCCGAGCAGCAGGTGCAGCTCGCCGGCATCGCCGCGATGACCGACGATGTCGGCATCACTCAGCACAGCATCCATGGCGTGCCGGACCGGCGCCATGGCTATTGCATCGACGACAATGCCCGCGCGCTGCGACTGATCTGCGAGACGCGCGCCGGCGATCCCGTTGAGCGGCAGCGTCTGGCGCGTATCTACGCCGCCTTCGTCGAGCATGCGTGGAACGAGGAGACCGGTCGGTTCCGCAATTTCATGGGTTACGACCGGTGCTGGCTGGAGACGGAAGGCTCGGAGGACAGCAATGGCCGTACGCTCTGGGCGCTCGGCTGCGTCATGCGATCCGCGTCGCAGCCGGCGCTGCGGCGCTGGGCTAATGGCCTCTTCAACAAGGCCCTTCCCCTGGTCGACGAGATGACGTCGCCGCGCGCGATCGCTTTCTCGATGCTCGGCATGGCGGCGGTGCTCGAAGTGGAGCCGGGTCACCAGCGCTGCCGCGAACTGTTGACCAGCTCAGCAGCACAGTTCAGCATCCTGCTCGCCCAAGCGCAGCGGCCTGGCTGGGCCTGGTTCGAGATCGTGCTGGCCTATGACAATGCGCGTCTGCCGCAGGCGATGATCGCGGCTGGCCGTGTGCTGGGAGATAAGGTCGCCACCTCGGTCGGGCTCTCGACCCTGGCCTGGTTACTCGACAAGCAGCGCGCGCCCGCCGGCCATTTCCGACCGGTAGGGTCTGACAGCTTCGGCCGGGCCTATGCCGAGCCCGAGCCGTTCGACCAGCAGCCGCTGGAGGCCGAGGCGACGATCGACGCCTGCGCGGCGGCGCATGCGGCAGACGGCGACGCTCGGTGGATCGAGGCGGCGCACAGAGCGTTCACCTGGTTTTCCGGCGAGAACGACCTGCAGCTGCCGCTTACTTGCGAAGACGGCACACTCTGTTTCGATGGGCTGACGCCGCAGGGCGTCAATCTCAATCTTGGCGCTGAATCCATCCTGGCCCTGCAGGCGGCGCGGCAGGCCATGGCCCAGTTCACCGGCACGCTCGACGAGACGCCGCAGCTCATGGTGGTGCAATAACGTCGCGAAAGGCGGCTGGCATGAGCAGCAAGCCTGCCGTAAGAGCGGCGCTCGACCCCGATCAACGAGCCGACAGGGACGCCGTGCCAATATTTCGTCGCCTGGAGCAACGGCTCACGGCAGATCCTGCCCGCGTCGTGGTCCGCCCTTTCCATCTGAGCTGGCAGGCCGCCGGGCTCGCCACCAGCCGCGCGGGCAGGCTGGTCAGCGACATATTGGACATGAACGACGCGGCGGTCGACCGCGCACTGGAAGCCGTTTTCCACGATTTCGAGGCCCGCCACTGGCAGATCGCCCGCGTGTTCGAGACGCGCTTCGAGCAGGTTGCAACTGATCTCAAGGTGGATTGCGCCCTGATCAGCGGGGCGAAGCGCCTCCTGATCGGTGCTTATTTCTGCCACGAATATAGCTATGCCGCCGCCGCGTTGATGAACCCCTCGATCGTGCCGCATCCCGACCAGTCGGGCTTGGACGCGGAGACGGTGCGCTTCGTCATGTCGCTGCGCGCGGTCGGCGAGGGGCATATCAGCTCCATCTCCTTCCGCGAGGGACTGGTCAGCGCGAGCGGCCGGTTCGACCTTGTGCGCGAGCCGCCGATCGCCACCGCCGCGATGGCGCAGCCGGGCGGGGGCGATTCCGATGGCGTGGTGATCGTCAATCGCGACCATGACAGCACCTTGTCCGGAACGGTGATCTTCCCGGTGACACCGGCTCAGGCCAATGGCCTCGAAGACCTGCGCCTCACGGCCTTCACCCATGATGACGGCGAGAAGGAATGGATCGGGACCTATACCGCCTATAGCGGGCAGGCGATCCACTCGGAGCTGATGCGCACGCATGATTTCCGCCGGTTCAGCCTGCAACCGATGGCGGGATCGGCCGCGGTCAACAAGGGCATGGCCTTGTTCCCGCGCAAGGTCGACGGGCGCTACATGATGATCGGACGGCAGGACGGGAAGAACCTTTTTCTGCTCGGCTCCGACGAGATGTGCGAATGGTCCGGCGGCGCGCGGATCATGGAGCCCAAATATCCCTGGGAGTTCATCCAGATCGGCAATTGCGGACCGCCGATCGAGCTGGACGAGGGGTGGTTGCTGCTCACGCACGGCGTCGGCCCGATGCGCAAATATGCCCTGGGCGCAGCCTTGCTGGACAAGAATGATCCCTCGATCGTGCTGGCGCGCACGCCTGACCCGCTGCTTTCCGCAGCCGATCATGAGCGCGAGGGCTATGTACCCAACGTGGTCTATACCTGTGGCGCCTTGCGGCTCGGCAAGACCCTGTTCCTGCCTTACGGGCTCGCCGACAGTTCGGTCGCCTTCGCGTTCGCGGACATCAGCGATGTGCTGGCGAAGATGGAATAGCCGCCAGAGCGATCATGCGATCCTCCGTCACGCTACCCCGAGCGCCGACGGCCTCGCCGATCAGCAGGACGGTGGGGTCATCCTGCCCGATCGTACGCACCAGGAATGACAAGGCGTCGAGGCGCCCGCGCAGCACGCGCTCGGTGGGAAGCGACACGTTGACCGCGACCATGACCGGTGTCGCCGGATCGCGCCCCGCCGCGATCAGCTCGCGTGCGATCGACGGCGCGGCAGCACGCCCCATATAGATGGCGAGCGTGCCCTTGGCTCTGGCCAGCGCATCCCAATCATGCACAAGCGCTTCCCCCGCCTTGGCATGGGCGGTGAGGAAGGTGAGCTGCCGCGCGGCACCGCGCAGGGTGAGCGAGGCGAGTCCGCTGGCCGCCGCGGCGCTGGCGGCGGTGATACCCGGGCAAATGCGGACCGGAATGCCATGCTCGGCGCAGGCGGTCAGTTCCTCCGCGACGCGCCCGAATACCGACGGATCGCCGCCCTTGAGGCGAACGACGCGACGACCGAGCGACGCCGCAGCGACGATCAGCCCGTCGATCGTGCTCTGATCCTTGCTGTGACGGCCGGACCGCTTGCCGACGCTCACCAGTTGCGCCTTGGGGGCGAGCGCCAATATCTCCTCGCCGACCAATGCGTCGTAGAAGACGATCTCGGCGGCGGCGAGCAGGCGCTCGGCCTTGCGGCTGAGCAGTTCGGGATCGCCGGGGCCGGCGCCGACGAGCCAGACGGTGCCGGGTGGGAAATCATCAGCCATGGGCTGCCTCCTTGCCTTCGGTTGCGAGCAGCCGGGCGAGCGCGGGGCGGCACGAGCCGCAATTGGTGCCCGCGCCCAGCGCCGCGCCGATCGCGGCGACATCGGCCAGTTGCTGATCGCGGATCGCCGCGACGATGGTGCGCACGCCGACATCGAAACAGACGCAGACGATCGCGCCGCGATCCTCCTGCGCGCCCGGCGCGCGGCCGGCGAGAACCTGCAGGCCCTGCGGCTGGCTGAGCTGCGAGATCAGCCAGTCGCGGCCCGGCAGCTCACCGGTGCGCGTGACGAAGAGCGCCGCGACCAGCCGCCCATCGCGCAGCACCGCGACGCGCCGCGTGCCGCGCGCCGGATCGTTCGCCTCGATGCGTTCGCCCCTGGGCAGAGCTGCATCGAGCGCCGCCGCGTCACCCAGCCCGGCCAATTCGAAAAGCGCGCCGCCGGGGACCGTCACGCGGGTGGCCCACAGGCAGTCCGGTGCCCCGGCCTCGCCATGGACGATCAGGAAGCCGTGCCAGTCGACGGTGACGGCCTCGATCCGCACCGGCGTCATCTTGAAACCGGGCTGCCCCGAATGCGGGTCGACGAGCGGGCGCGGCAGCAGGCCGGTACGCCCGCCGGTCGATTGCCGATCGGTCCAGTGGATCGGCGTGAACAGCTCGCCGCGCCGCTGGCCCGTGCTGTGCGCCACGCGGAACAGGCTCTCGCCCTGCGGGGTTGCCACGCGGGCGAGCTTGCCATCGGCAATGCCGAGCGCCGCCGCATCGTCGGGATGGATCTCGACCAGAGGCTCCTCGCGGTGGCGTGCCAGCCTGGGACTGAGGCCGGTGCGCGTCATCGTGTGCCACTGGTCGCGATAACGGCCGGTGTTGAGCGTCATCGGCCAGTCGGCAAGCGGGTCCTCGGCCTGACGCTGGGTCAGGTCGATCAGTCGCGCCTTGCCGTCCGGCGTCGAGAAGCGGCCATCGGCAAAGGGAGCGCCGCCCCACTGGAACGGCGCCATCGCATCATAGGCTTCATTGCCGATCGCGGCTCTGTCGCGCAGGTCGAGCAGCCGTGCGCCATCGTTGCGATAGGCGGTGAGACGCGCATGCTCGCGCCAGATCTCGGCCGGCCGGTCATAGCCGAAGGCGGTGCGCCAGCCCATGCGGCGGGCGACTTCCTTGATGATCCACCAGTCCGGTCTCGCTTCGCCCGGCAGCGGCAGGACGGCGCGCTGGCGGCTGACGGTGCGGTCCGAATTGGTGACCGTGCCGTCCTTCTCGCCCCAGCCGGCCGCGGGCAGGCGAACATGTGCGAAGCGGCCGGTGTCGGTATCCGCGATCACGTCCGACACGACGACGAACGGACAGGCGGCCAGCGCCTCGCGCACCCGGCCGGCGTCGGGCAGGGAGACGGCGGGATTGGTCGCCATGACCCAGACCGCCTTGATCCGCCCCTCGCCCATCGCGCGGAACAGGTCGACCGCCTTGAGGCCTGGCCTGGTCGCCATGCGCTCGGCCGCCCAGAAGCGGCCGACGTCCGCGACATCCTGCTCGCCGAAGCCGCGATGGGCCGCGAGCGTAGAAGCGAGCCCGCCGACTTCCCGCCCGCCCATGGCATTGGGCTGGCCGGTGATCGAGAACGGCGCGGCGCCCGGCTTGCCGATCCGGCCGGTGGCGAGATGGACATTGATGATCGCGTTCACCTGATCGGTGCCGCGGATCGACTGGTTGATGCCTTGGCTGAACAGGGTGACGGTGCGCGGCGTCGCGGCAAACAGCTCATAAAAGCGCTGCAGCTCGGCCGGCGGCACGTCACAGGTGCGCGCGACGCTCCACAAGTCATGATCGGTATGGAGAGCGTTCCAGAAGCCCGCAGGCACATCGACATGGTCGGCGAGATAAGCCTCATCGACCAGCCCCTCGCGCCGGCAATGGGCGAGCAGGCCGTTCATCAGGGCGACGTCGCTGCCGGGCCGCAGCGGCAGATGCAGGTCAGCTTCCTCGCAGGTCTCGGTGCGGCGCGGATCAATCACGACGAGCTTTGTGCCGCGCGCGGCGCGCGCCGCCATGATCCGCTGATAGACGATCGGATGGCACCAGGCGGTGTTGGAGCCGACCAGCACGATGAGATCGGCCTCGTCGAGATCGTCATAGCTTGCCGGCACGACATCCTCGCCGAACGCGCGCTGATGCCCGGCCACCGCGCTCGACATGCAGAGTCTTGAATTGGTGTCGATATTCGCCGAGCCGATGAAGCCCTTCATCAGCTTGTTGGCGACATAATAATCCTCGGTGAGCAGCTGGCCCGAGACATAGAAAGCGACGCTGTCCGGCCCGTGCCGCGCGATCGTCTCGCGGAAGCGCTTCGCCACTAGGTCGAGCGCCTTGTCCCAGTTCGCGCGGCGATTGCCGATCATCGGGTGGAGCAGCCGGCCTTCGAGGCCGACCGTCTCGCCCAGATGCGTGCCCTTGGAGCAGAGCCGGCCGGCATTGGCGGGATGATCCGGGTCGCCCTTGATCTCGACGGCGCGACCGCCGGTCGGCGTCGCGAGGATGCCGCAGCCGACACCACAATAGGCGCAAGTGGTGTGGATCGCATCCATTAACCCCTCTCCTTCAGGTTCAAACGAGGCACGTGACTCGTTTGAAGGGAAAGGGGTGGGGGCGATGCGCAGCATCGCTCGCGAAGCGACAAACTGCGGCGTTGCCGCCCCACCCCAACCCCTCCCCTGAAGGAGAGGGGCTTATGGTTGTTCACCCTCACGCCGCCGCCTTGAGCGTGCTCGCCCGGCAGATCAGCACGCGGCCGCCGTCGATCTTCACCGGAATAGTCGGCGTGCAGCCCTTGTCCTCGCCCTGCGCCTCGCCCGTCGCCAGCGCGATGCTCCAGTTGTGCAGCGGGCAGGCGACGCTGTGCCCATGGATGATGCCCTGGCTCAGCGGCCCGCCCTTGTGCGGGCAACGATTGACCAGGGCGAAGACCTTGTCGTCGCCGGTGCGGAAGACGGCGATCTCCTCGCCGCCATCGACCGGAACGGTGCGGCTGCCGCGCATCGGAATTTCGTTCAGCCAGCCAATGTCGAGCCACTCGCCGATCATGCCATTTCCTCCTGTCGGATGGGTTTGAACTGCGCCATGTGCGCATGCTGCTCGCGCTCGGCGCCGGCCGCGCGCTCGGACCAGGGATCGTTCTGGCTGAAGCTCTGCGAGAAGAGGAAACGCGAGCGCAGCGCCTCGCGGCCGACCTCGTCCTCGACGATGCGGGCACGGACATAGTCGATGCCGACCCGCTCGATCCAGGGCGCCGTGCGCTCCAGATAGCGGGCTTCCTCGCGGTAGAGCTGGATATAGGCCGCGCAATAATCCAGCGCTTCCTGCTCGGTCGCTACCTTGCACAGGAAGTCGGTGGCGCGGACCTTGATACCGCCATTGCCGCCGACGCTCAGCTCATAGCCCGAATCCACGCAGACCACACCAAAGTCCTTGATCGTCGCTTCCGCGCAATTGCGCGGACAGCCCGAGACGGCGATCTTGAACTTGTGAGGCATCCACGAGCCCCAGCTCATCTTCTCGAGCTTGACGCCGAGCCCGGTCGAATCCTGCGTGCCGAAGCGGCACCATTCCGATCCGACGCAAGTCTTCACCGTGCGCAGCGCCTTGCCATAGGCGTGGCCCGAGACCATGCCGGCGGCATTGAGATCGGCCCAGACGGCGGGCAGATCCTCCTTCCTGATCCCGAAAATATCGAGCCGTTGGCCGCCGGTCACCTTGACCATCGGCGCGTTATATTTCTCGACCACGTCGGCGATGGCGCGCAGCTCGCGCGGGTTGGTGAGGCCGCCCCACATGCGCGGCACGACCGAATAGGTGCCGTCCTTCTGGATGTTGGCGTGCAGCCGTTCGTTGACGAAGCGGCTCTGCTGGTCGTCCCGATATTCCCCGGGCCAGGCGCAGAGCAGATAATAATTGAGTGCGGGACGACAGGAGGAACAGCCATCCGGCGTCGACCAGCTCAGCTCCTGCATGATCTGCGGCATTTCCCGGAAGCCGCGCTCGACGATCGCCTTGCGGACATCGTCATGGCCAAAGCTGGTGCATTTGCACATCGTCTTGACGGCGCGCTCGCCAGAATAATCGTCGCCCAGGGTGAGCGCGAGCAGGCTCTCGACGAGGCCGGTGCAGGAGCCGCAGCTTGCCGACGCCTTACAGGTAGCGCGGACCGCGTCGAGCGTACCGGCGCCCGCTTCGATGCAGGCGATCACCTTGCCCTTGGAGACGCCGTTGCAGCCGCAAATCTCGGCGTCGTCCGAGAGCGCCGCAACGGCCGCCTTAGGGTCCGCCGCGCCTCCTCCCGAGGCGAAGGCCTGGCCGAAGATCAGCAGGTCGCGCAGATCGGCGACATTCTCGCCCTTGCGCAGCAGGTCGAAATACCAGCTTCCGTCAGACGTGTCGCCGAACAGGACGGCGCCCACGACGCGGTCATCCTGTAGGATCAGCCGCTTGTAGATGCCCCGGCTGGCGTCGCGCAGAACGATGTCCTCGCAGCCGCCGCCGGTGCCGGAAAAATCGCCCGCCGAGAAGACATCGAGCCCGGCGACCTTGAGCTTGGTCGAGGTGACCGAGCCGCGATAGGGATTGGCCTTGCCGACCAGACCGTCCGCCAGGCTGCGGCACATGTCCCACAGCGGCGCGACGAGACCATAGACATTGCCGTCATGCTCGACACACTCGCCGACCGCGAGGATAGCCGGGTCGCTCGTCACCATATGATCATCGACCTTGATGCCGCGGCCGACATCCAGCCCGGCCTCGCGCGCCAACGCGACGGAGGGGCGGATGCCGACGGCCATGACGACCAGGCTCGCGGGAATCTCGCGCCCGTCCTTGAGGCGGACGCCCTCGACCTTGCCGTCACCGAAAATCTCGGCGGTGTCGGCGCCGGTCAGGATCGTCTGCCCGCGCGCTTCGAGCGCGGTCTTGAGCAGCCATCCGGCCGCCTCGTCGAGCTGGCGCTCCATCAGCGTCGGCATGATGTGAAGCACTGTCACCTTCATGCCGCGCAGGGTCAGGCCGTGGGCGGCCTCGAGGCCGAGCAGGCCGCCGCCGATGACAACGGCGTCGCCACCGGCCTCCGCAGCCGCAACCATACAGTCGACATCCTTCATGTCGCGAAAGCTGATCACGCCGGGCAGATCCTTGCCCGGCACCGGGATGATGAAGGGATCGGACCCGGTGGCGATCAGCAGGCGATCATAACCCATCGTGCGACCCGAGCGGCTGGTGACGCTCCTGGCGGCGCGGTCGATCGCGGTGACGGGATCGTCGGTCACGAGTGTGATGTCGTTATCGGCATACCAGTCGGGGCCGTTGATCACGATCTCGTCGAACGTCTTCTCGCCGGCGAGCACCGGGGAGAGCATGATCCGGTTATAATTCACATGTGGCTCGGCGCCGAAAATGGTGACGCGGTAGCGGCCGGCGTCGCGCGCCAGCAGTTCCTCCACGGCGCGGCAGCCGGCCATGCCGTTGCCGACCACGACGAGATGCTCGCGCCGGTCGACGGAGCCGCGCTCCGACGCGTCCCCCGCGCTATCGCGGGATTGATAGTCCTGGAAGTCCATGTCCGTAGCTCCAAAACGAAAAAGGCCGCCATCCGGGCTCCGGTTCTGAAACCGAAACCTGGATGGCGACCTTGCCATCACGATGCGCCTTGGCGACCCGGCATCGGGCCATCGCGGCTATGAAAGAGTCGGGCAGCCTTGCCCTTCGCACTGCAACATGATCGGAAATGCTTGAGGGTGCAAGTGATTCTCTTGCTTTCAGATCCTCCCCGAGCGAGCTCGGGGAGGATCCCGGTTTAAATCCGGGCGCCGGTGCTCCAGTTGGCGCGCCACTTGGCCTTGACCAGAAGGATGCCGGCAAGCGCGAGGACCGCCAGTCCGGCGAAGATCAGGAAGCCCGAGGCGAAGCTGCCGGTGAACTGCTTGGCGAAGCCCAGCGACGAGGCGAGATAGAAGCCGCCGACGCCGCCGGCCATGCCGACCAGGCCGGTCATGATGCCGATCTCCGCCTGGAAACGCTGGGGCACGAGCTGGAAGACGGCGCCGTTGCCGGTGCCGAGGGCTAACATCGCGACAACGAACAGTGCTAACGCCGTGCCGATCGTCGGCGCCATGCTGACCCCGGCGAGCGCGACGGCCGCGACGATGAACACGATCGTCAGCGTCGCAATGCCGCCGATCCGATCGGCCAGCGCGCCGCCCATCGGCCGCACCAGCGAGCCGGCGAACACGCAGGCCGCCGTGCAATAGCCGGCGAGCACCGTGGTCAGGCCGAACTGATCGGTGAAATAGATGGTGAGCGAAGACGCCAGCCCCGAAAAGCCGCCGAACGTCACCGCATAGAAGGCCATCAGCCACCAGGCGTCGGCCGTCTTGAGCGGATGGAAATATTCGGTGAACTTCTTGGGCGCCGGCTGGTTAGGCGCATCCTTCGCCATGATCAGATAGGCGACCAGGACGATCGCGAGCGGAATGCAGGCAAGGCCCAGCACCGCGTTCCAGCCGAACAGCTTGGCGAGCGTCGGCGCGAACAGGGAGGCGAGCACCGTGCCCGAATTGCCCATGCCGGCAAGGCCCATCGCCTTGCCCTGATGCTCGGCGGGATACCAGCGGCTGGCCAGCGGCAGCGCGATGGCGAAGCTCGCCCCCGCGAAGCCGAGGATGACGCCGAGCGCCAGCGTGCCGCCGAAGCTGTTGACGCCCAGCAGCCAGGCCGAGAGCAGGCCGACGATCACGATGACCTGCCCGATCGCCCCGGAGAGCTTGGGGCCGATGCGATCGACCAGCAGGCCGTTGACGACGCGCAGAATGGCGCCCATGAGCGTCGGCGTGGCGACCATGAGGCCCTTCTCGGCCGGGGTCAGCGAGAGTGTCTTGGCGATCTCCGGCGCGAGCGGCCCGAGCAGCACCCAGACCATGAAGGCGAGATCGAAATAGAGAAAGGCAGCGATCAGCGTCGGCCGGTGGCCGGCGCGCCAGAAGCTGTTGGCGTCGGCGGTTTCGCCGGAAACGGCGCCTGAAATGTCCTTGACGATTGTTGCCATGTCACGTGCTCCCGAGGATGCGCGATGAAACGAAAAAACAAAAGCCGCTCGACGGACGTCCGCACGGTGGTGCGAAATCCGGTCAGCGGCTTTGCTGCGAAATTGTCTGATTAGGACGGCCCAGGCTCCGTCTGTGGAGCACGCTATCCTGATGGGCGCACATCTTTGCGCGTCGGAAACTTTATCTCGCGATTCGTTTCATGTTGCAAGGCACAAATTTGCAATCGCTCAGCGGCGGGGCGGGAAGCCGGCGACATACTCCTCGATCCGATCCGGATCGAAGGCGCGGCCATCGAAAAAACGATCCGGCCCGAGCGTGATCGACCCCTTCGGCGCGCCGATCGCCAATGGCGAGAGGAGCGCGCCTTCCACCTTCATGCTGGCGCCGGGCATCGGCGCATCGCTGTCCGCGAGCGCGCGGCGGTAAATGTCGGGGCGGAACACATCGGCGGCGCGCGCCTGCGCCTGCGCGCTGGGCTCGACCATGCCCCAGCGGACCAGCTGCGAGTAGATCCACAGCGCCTGGCTGCGCCACGGAAACGGCGTCGCGTCGCGCGCGAACAGGATGAAATCGGGCAGGTCGACCGGCGCCTCACCCTGCCGCACGACGATCCGCCCGGCGAGCGCGCGCTCGATCAGTTCGGCGGGCTGATCGACATAAGCCGGCTGCGCCAGCAATCCGGCCAGCTCGACGCGGTTCACCGGATCATCGCACCAGGCGGCTGCCCCGGCCATGGCCCGCAGCAAGCCATCGACGAGATCGGGATGTTGCTCCATCCAGTCGGTGCGGAAGGTCAACACCTTCTCGACGCCGCGCTGCCATAGGCGCTCGCCCGCCGCGACCGCCTCGGCGAGGCCGACCTCGACGGCCGCGCTGCCCCACGGCTCGCCGGCGGTGAAGCCGTCAATCTCGCCGGCGCGCATCGCCTCGACCATCAGCGAGGGCGGCAGCACGCGCAGGACGACGTCGCGATCCGGATCGATGCCAGCGCTCGCCAGCCAGTAGCGCAGGATCAGCGCATGGCTGGAGAAGCGATGCACCACGCCGATGACCGGCTTGCGATGGTGGAGGCCGATCGCATTGGCGAAGTCATGCGCGGTCGCCAGCGGATCATTGAGGCGCACAGCCGCGTCCCGCTCCAGCGCGGCGGCGAAATCGGGCGCCATGACGAGCTGGTTGCCGTTGACGTTGAGCTTGTAGGGCGCGGAGAGCGCGCAGGGCTGCTGGCTGAGGCCGAGTGTCACCGCCACGGCGAGCGGCGCCAACATATGGGCGGCCTGCACCTGCCCATAGACCAGCCGGTCGCGCAGTGTCGCCCAGCTTGTGTCGCGGACGAGATCGAGCGCGATGCCCTGCGCCTCGGCAAACCCCTTCTCGCGCGCGGCGATCAGCACGGCGGCATCGGTGAGCGCCAGGAAAGCGATGCGGATCGGCGTCACGATGTCCCTCCCAACAGATCGCTGGCGGTGATCAGCGCCGCAGCGACGTCGACCAGCTTCTTGCCCTGGTTCATGGCAGTGGTCCGCAGCAGCGCATAGGCGTCCGGCTCGGACAGGCCGCGCGAGCTCATCAGGATCGCCTTGGCCCGGTCGATGGTCTTGCGATCGGCGAGCTGGGTACGGGCCTCGTCCAGCTCCGCCTGCATGCGCGCGAAGGCGCTGAAGCGGCGGATGGCGAGATCGAGGATCGGCTTCACCCGCTCCTTGCGCAGGCCGTCGACGACATAGGCGGATACGCCGGCATCGATCGCCGCGCCGATCATATTGTCGTCCGACTGGTCGACGAACATGGCGATCGGCTTGGCGAGCGCGCGGCTGACGACCAGCATTTCCTCCAGCGTGTCGCGGCTCGGATTGCCCAGATCCATCAGCACGACATCGGGCGCCATGCGCTCCAGGCGAGCGACGAACGCGCCGCGCGGCGGCACCACGTGGATGTCCTCATAGCCCGCATCGCGCAGACCCTCCTCGAGGACCGTCGCCCGCGCACCGCTGTCGTCGATGATGACGATTCGCACCCAAATCCCCTTCGCACGTGCAACATGAATGCATCTCGCGCGATGGAACGTCAAACGGCTTGCCGGAATCCGAGCCCGCTCCCACGCCGGGGGCAAGGCGCCCCGTCATCGCCCGGTGAAAATTTTCCCTTGTGCACTGAAGGCTTTAACCGAAGCAGGCGCGGCCAGCCGGCAGGGCCAATTTTGTCGCTAGGGCGTCTCCAGTTTCCCCGCGATCCAGCGCTCGATGACCGCAGCGCAGGCATCACTGTTGCGCTCCAGCATCAGGGCATGGCCATTGCCGAGCACGCCTTGATCCTCCAGCCGCACATGCTCGACATCGGCGCCGGCCTGGCGCAGCACATCGACGGTGCCGTGATTGTCGGCCGCCATCCAGCTCGCCTGCGCCGTTACCACTACAATCGGATAGCCTTGCAGGTTGGGCAATGCCCGCGCTGGTTCGGCCTGCACCCGACAGGCCTTGAGATCGGCACCGGGCGCGGGACGCTCGACTGAAGACAGCGCCTCGCCCTGTGCCAGCGGCGGATCGAAGGTCAAAGGCGCGGCGGTGAGGCCATAAGGCAAGGTGGTCGGGTCCGCCGACATACCGGTGAACGGCGGGCCGAACGGCTCGACCGCGACCAACGCCTTGACGAGGTGCGGGCGCGCATCCGCGATCATCCAGCCGCAAGGGCCGGCGGCCGAGTGGGTCATCAGGATCGCCGGGCCGATCTTGTCGAGCGCCTCGGCCCCTGCTTTTTGTGCGGCGAGATGACTGGCGGCCATGTCCTTCTGCGCCGGCCCGGTGCCGGCGATGAAAGCTTCCAGCAGGGGATCCTCGACGGTGCCCGGGCCTGGCCATTGATTGTGCAGACGCGCCTGCGGATAGGCCTCCGGCCGGGCGCCGGGATTGGTGAAGAGCGCGCTCAACAGCTCGAACGTGCCGGGCGGCGTCATCTCGCCAAGCGCATCGGGATGGAAGGGTGCGCGGCCGTGGCCGGGGCGGTCCATCACATAGACGGCATAGCCCTGCCGCACGAAATATTTGGCCCAGCCTTCCCGCCCGTCGGGCGTACCGAGATAGTCAAGCCCCTGCCCGCCCCCGCCATGCAGCATGAGGATCGGCCACGGCCTGGTCAGAGCGGAGGGGATGAAATATTCGACATAGGCCTGGCCGGCGACGATCGTGCCGCCGGGCGTCGCCTTGCGTTCGATCCCGGTCCAGAAGGAGCCGTGCGCGGCGAGATTGAGCGGCTCTCCGGCGGCATGAAGGTCGCCGGGTTTCAAACTGCGCATCACTTGGCCTCTCTCCTTGCTCTGATTGGCTACCTTGCTACAGATTTCGCAGGCGGCGCGCGACTGTTTCGACGCACTGCCAGGGAGAGAGAATGATGGAGGATGTCGGAGAGGTGCTGATCGTCGGCGCCGGGCCAGTCGGCGTGTTCAGCGCGCTGGCGCTCGCGCAGACGGGGGTCAAGGTTACGCTGATCGAGGCGGGCGCGCAGATCATGGATTCGCCGCGCAACGCGGTGGTGATGCCCTCGACCATCCTGGTTTTTCAGGAGCTGGGCATCCTGCCAGAGATCGAGGCGCTCGCCGTTCCCTGCACCACGCTCGGCCTGCATGTGCCGGGCTTCCGCGAATCCTTCACCCTGCACTATCCCGAGATGTTCGGCTGGCCGATCGACCGGCAGCTTCATGTCGGCCAGCATCTCTTCACCGGCATCGGCCTGGAGCATGCGCGCCGCGCGGGCGTGGACGTGCGGTTTGGCACCGCGCTGACCGGCTTCAGCCAGACCGACGATCATGTGGTGGCGGAGGTGGAGACGGCGAACGGGCGCGAGCAATTACGCGCCAAATGGCTGATCGGCGCCGATGGCGGGCGCAGCGCGGTGCGCAATGCGATGAACGTCACGTTCGACGGCTTCACCTGGAGCAACCGCTTCGTTGCTACCAACATCTATTGCGACTTCGCCTCCTATGGGTACGGCCCGGCCAACTTCATCTGCGATCCGGTCTATGGCGGCGTGATCGCCCTGCTCAGCAAGGACGGCCTCTGGCGCGTCACCTATCAGGAAGATGCGGCGCTGCCGGCGGAGACCTTCCTGGAGCGCCTGCCCGAGCGCTTCGACCATATCCTGCCGAAGGCCGCCGCCTACACGATCGACACGGCGAGCCCCTATGCCCTCAACCAGCGCGCCGCCAGCAGCTTGCGCGAGGGCCGGGTGCTGCTCGCCGGCGATGCGGCGCATGTCACCAATCCCAATGGCGGCATGGGGCTCACGGGTGGCATCTGGGACGCCATGATCCTCTCGGACGTGCTGGGCGCGGTGGCGCGGGGCGAGGAGAGCGAGGTGATCCTCGATGCTTACTCCCGCGAGCGGCTGCGCATCTTCTGGGAGATCGCCTCGGCGAGCGCGGTCGAGAACAAGAAGATGCAGGAGCGCAGCGACCCGGCCGAGCGGCAGGCCGACCTGGAAGGCTTCCGCGCGCTGGCGACCGATCCGGAGCTGAGCAAGGCGACCTTCGCCTATCCCTTCCGGCTGATCGGCGACACGCTGCGCGAGACATCACGCTGGCGCACGATCGACCCGACCGGCGGCGCGATCATCGGCAGCTCGCATTCGCAGCTGTCGACTGGTCAGCGCTGAGAGGCCGTGATCTAACCCACTCCCTGTCATTCCCGCGAACGCGGGAATCCAGCATCACGAGCGCCGCCCTGTCGGAGTCTGGATCCCCGCGTTCGCGGGGATGACGATGGGAATATGCGGGGGCGCTCGACTTAATGCGCCGCGTCGATGAACCCGACTTCGCCCTTGTCGCTGATCGGATTGCGATCATTCTGCGCGCAGATGAATTCGAGCTGGTCCTGTGCCCGCTCGCGCGAGAAGAGATAGGTCGAGTGCCAGGGCGCCGCGAGCGCCAGCGGGTCTTCGAAGGTGTTTTCGACGACGAGGACGTCCTTGTTGGCCGGATCGAGATGGATGCGCTCGGTGATCTTCACCTTGTCGCTGTGGCTGATCCCCCAGCGGCCCATGATACCGCCCTCGCGCAGGCCGACCGTGGTGACGACCAGCGTGCTTCCCTCCCAATGGCCGACCGAGAAGCCGTTATAGGTCGGGTCCGGATCTTCGGGCAGCGGCCGCCCGTCGGTGAAGATACGGCGCACCTGCATATAGGCCTCCTGGATCATGGTGACGCGGCCGGGCGTGAACAGGAACTCGATGTCATAGGGCTGCGTCATGACGCCCGGCATGCCCGGCGGCTCGCAGGCCGAGGCGCGCCGCTCGACCTTGAGTTGCGCTTCGGGATCGCCGCTTTTGATCAGCGCCTGGATCTCGTCGTAGAGCGTCTTGTATTTGCCGATCAGCCTGGGAATTTCGGGCTTCGGCGCGCCCGGCATAGGAAGCCAGATGCCGCGCCAGTCTGGCAGGCTCTGCAGGGCGGCATAGCTCACCTGCTCGGCCGCCGAGGGCCAGATCTTGCCCGCCGCCTCGCTCTGCGCCGCGACCGGGGCCGCCTGTTCGGCCGCCACGGGCAGGGCGGCGAACGCGGCCAGCATCACGCCGAGCGGCAGGAAGCCAGGCCGCATCATTCTCATCCCGCTCATCCGCTCCGGCCTATTTATTCTCGAGGATCTTGCTGTCGGGCAGCACCACCTTGACGAGCGACCCACCGGTCTTGCCGTTGAGCAGCGGATGATAGGTGACGGTGACCTTGTCGCCGGGCTTGAGCGAGCTGCGCCGCCAGCCGCTCAGCACCAGATTGTTTGGGCTGGTCATCTCGAGCGCCCAGTTGGCCCTGGTGCCGCTCTTGTCGGCCATGTCGACATGCATCCAGGCGTGCGGATTGGTCCAGCGGAAGTCGGTGACGACGCCTTCGGCCGTCACGTCCTTCTTCATGTCGAACATCGCGAAGCTGTGATGAGCGATCGCGGGGACGGCGAGTGCGGCCACGGCCAGCATCGCGACAGATTTGATGCGCATCTCTGGCGACCTCCTCAATTGGCTGACGGCACGTTGATGGGCTTGCCGCTGGACGGCCGCACATCGGCGAGGACACTGCCGTCCGGCAGGACGACCTTGTTGAACAGGCCGCCCTTCTTGCCGTTGCGCAGCGGATTGAGCGTCACGGTCACGGTCTGGCCGGGCTTCAGCGACGAGCGCCGCCAGCCCTGGCGAGTGAGGTTGTTGGGGCTGTTGAGCTCGATGCTCCAGCGATCGCTCGCGCCCTGCCCGTTGGGGACATCCAGCTCGATGAAGGCATGAGGATTGGTCCACTGGAATTCGACGACCTGCCCCTTGAGCGACACCGTCTTGTTCTGGTCGAACATCGCGAAACTATGATGCGCTGCCGTGGGCATCGCGATCATCGCCGTCGCCAGCGCGGCTGCGGCCAGGAGAGACTTGCTCTTCGTCACATCGGTTCCTTTGATCATTTCTTCTTCTCGCGCTCGTCCAGCTCCTGCTGGCCGCGATCGGTGCCGGGGAGATTGGCGTTGCGCGCCTCGGTGCATTCGACTTCGCCGATGTCGGCCTGGGTGACGCGATCCCACCGCTTGGTGTTGCGCCACTCGCCCTTCCACATCCTGGGATCGGTCATGATATATTCGATCTCCAGCGTGTTGCCGCCGTTGATCATCCGGATGCGCTCGACCATGTGGAATTCGTCGCTGATCGGCAGGCCGACATCGATCCAGTGATGATCGGTCTCGAATCCCTGGGTGTCGACGACCAGCGTGTCTCCCTCCCAATGGCCGATCGATTCGCCGTTATAGGTCGGCACGTAGATGTCCGGATCGGTATGCGGCCGGCCGTCGAGGAAGATGGTGCGGAAGCTGTTGGTGAAGCCCGCGACCATGTAGATGGCGGTCGGCACCTGCACGAACATGATCGGCCAGACCCGCGTCATGATCATCGGCATGCCGGCCGGATAGCATTGCCCGATGCTGTCCCGATAATTCTCGCCCCGCGCCCGCGCCGCCGCGCCCTCGATCTGCGCCTTCTTCCCCTCCTCGAAAAACTCGGGATAGGGCGGACCGAACATGAACTTGTTGAACCCCTCGGAGAGGTCGACGAACCAGGTGCCGGTCATGTCGAAGCCGGGCTTGGGGCGCTTCTTCGCAAGATTGTCCGGATCGAGCGCTCCGGCGAGGCCAGGGTGACGCTGCTGCATGATCTCCAGCTGCTCCGGACTGAGGCGACGATTGCGGTCCGTCGTCTGTGCATGCAGGGGGACCGCCAGCAGCAGAGCGCTCGCCGCAACCGCCAGCACATCGCGGCATAATCCGGTCCGGAACCGGGACGCGCACTTCGCAGCCATGCTCATTTCTCTCCCGCTCCCTTGCGCACGGACGTCCCCGGCCAACGCTGGCCGCGCCAAACCCTCGACAAGTTGGAGCCCCGTGATTCGTTACAGTTGACAAATCAACCGTCACCGTTGATCAGTCAATAGCGAGACGGACGTTACAGAAAAACGATGAACGTACGGAACGTTTCAGATTGCGGTTAGCCGCGGGTTTTCTCGCAAAACTGCAGGCGGAACAGGGGGAGAGGATGATGAAGACATTCGGGACTCGGTCCAGGATTCGGGCCGATATGATTCGCGCCGCCGCGCTGGCGGGCACTGCCATGATGGGGCTGCAGGGCGGAACGCTGCACGCACAGGCAACGCAGCCGCAGGCTTCCGGCGACAATGACGTCGGCATTCAGGACATCATCGTCACCGCGGAACGCCGCGCGACCAACCTCCAGAATACGCCGCTGTCGATCATCGCGGTGACGCAGGAGACTCTTGAGGCCAAGGGCATCCAGGATCTGCAGGATCTCTCCCATTTCACGCCGAATCTCAGCATCTCCCCCACCCGCGGCGGCGGCAGCAGCGCGGCCAGTTTCGTGATCCGCGGCATTTCGGGTGGCGGCGGCGCGACGGGCGAGCGCGGTGTCGGCCTCTATGTCGACGGCATCTATATGCCGCGCACGAGCGGCGCCGTCCTGCGCGTGCTCGACGTCGACCGGATCGAGGTGCTGCGCGGGCCACAGGGGACGCTGTTCGGCCGCAACTCGACCGGCGGCGCCATCCGCATCTTCAGCAAGCAGCCGACCGACCGGTTCGAGGGTTCGCTGGAAGGCGTGGTCGGCACCTTCAAGCATAGCGACGTGATCGGGATGGTGAACATCCCCATCGGCAACGGTTTCGCGCTGCGCGCACAGGGCGCCTATCTCTATCAGGACGGCTTCGTCAGCCGTGGAACGCAGAAGCTCGGCATGCAGGAAGACTATGTCGCGCGCGTGCAGCTGCGCGGCGAACTTGCGCCCGGCCTGACCGCCACTTGGGGCTTCCTCTACAACAAGTCCAAGGAGAACGCGACGCCGTGGGTCATGCAGGAATTCGACATGCGCCCCGGCATCGACGGTATCATCCAGGGCAATTATGGCGACTGGCTAAACGACTCGTTCAAGGCGGCCGGCCAAGCGCCGCTTGCCGCCTATAATGATCCGCGTCTCGTCAAAGGCCCCTATCAGGCGCCCGACGTCTGCCTGATGGATGATTTCAACCCGGACTATGACGCGGCCTGCGACCAGTATAATAATGACGAATATTGGCAGGCGGATCTCAACGTCAATTGGTCGCTCAGCGATACGGTGAGCCTCCACTCCATCACCGGCTATTCGAAGCTCAAGCACCGCGCCGTGACCGACTGGGAACTTATCGGCATGGAAATGCGCTACGACATCCTCAACTCGCGCGTCTTCTACCAGGAATTGCAGCTCAATGCGGCGCTGTTCGGCGGCGCGGTCGATCTGGTCGCGGGCGGCACCTATTTCCACGAGAAGAGCGGCGCGCCCTATAACTATATCGTGAATCGTCGTGGTACGAGCAACTATCCGGCTACGCCGGGCACACCAGCGAACGCCGATGGTGGTCTTTATACGCGCACGATCAGCGACGTCTTCCAGACCTCGGACTCCGTCGGGCTGTTCGCGAGCGGCACCTGGCACGTCACCGACAAGCTCAACCTGACCGCCGGCTTGCGCCACGCCTGGGATCACAAGGATTATACGCAGACGCGCTATCCGCCGCCCGCGACACCCTATCAGACACCCGACTTCACCGTCGCGCCCGGGACATCCTCGACGACCGTCAACGCCAGCGCGCCGTTTCGCGCGCTCGATTACCGCGCGACGATCGACTATCACTTCACCGACGACATCATGGCTTATGCCACGATCTCCAAGGCCTATAAGGCCGGCTCGTTCAGCTACACGGTGCTTGGCTGGACTGCGACCAACAACGCAACGGGAGCCAACCAGAGCCCGCTGGTCAAGCCCGTCCCGAACGAAGAGGTGGTCAATTACGAGTTCGGCTTCAGGACGACCCTGTTCAATCGTCGCCTGCGGCTCAACCCGACCGCTTTCCTGATGCACTATACCGATCGCCAGGCCGTGATCCGCGTCAATTGCGGCACGGGTCCGCTGGCGCAGATCGTGCCCGGCAGCGCGGCCTGTCCCGTAGGCTTCATTCCGACCCTGCAGGATCAGGGCGACGCCTGGATCCGCGGCATCGAGGTCGACGGCCAGCTCGTGGTCGCGCCCGGCCTGACGGTCGACGGCAGCCTGGGACTTACCGCCTACACGCTCAAGAATCCGCCGGCCGGGACGACCCACCTCTATCCGGACATTCCCACGCCGACCTACAATATCGGCGCGACCTACACGACGCGCATGGGCGCGGGCAAGGCGACGCTGAACGTCAATTATGCCTATGTCGGCAAGCAATCCGTCTATCCGGACGATACGGCGGATTCGGGCTATATCCTGCCCTCCTACGGGCTGGTCAATGCGCGGGTGCAGATCCAGCCGACCGCTCTGCCCATCACCCTCACCATCTATGCGAACAACCTGCTCGACAAGGTCTATGCGACCTATGCGCAGCGCTTTGGCGGCGGCTTCTGGGATTCGGGCGCGGGTACCGGCATCGCTGCTCCTCCGCGCAATGCACTCAGCGTCGTGCGCGGCCGCCCGAGCGACATCGGCGTCTCGCTGAAGTTCAACTTCTGATCGAAGGGAGAGGGGCGCCCACGCGTCCCTCTCCTGCCAACCGGGCAACAGCTCTCCGTCCAGCACCGTGAAGCGAAGATCGTCGGCGACACACGCCGTCACGACGATCCTTCGTGTCGGGTGCAACCTTGCGCTCTGGACATCATGCCGCTCCAATCATAACCGTTGACTGATCAACAGTTTTGGATAAAGTCCGGTTTCCAACTTGCCCGGAAGTGCGCGCCCGGCGCGGACTTCCTTCGAGGATCGATCATGACCCAATGGATCAACGAGCTGGTCACCTGGCTCGAAACCACCAGCGTTCATCAGACGATGCAGACCGTCGAATGGGCCGTGCCCGCCGTCCAGACCATCCACATCCTGGCGATCGCCGCCGTGTTCGCCTCGTCGCTCGCGCTGTCGCTGCGCACGCTGCAACTCGCCGGGAGCGACTGGTCGCCGGCACAATGGGGCCGGCGACTGGACGGCTGGATCGGCTGGGGACTGGCGGTGCTGCTTGTGTCCGGCGTGACGATGATCTGCGGCGAGCCCGCCCGATCCCTGAACAATTTCCTGTTCCAGACGAAGATGCTCCTGCTGCTGGTCGCTATCGCCCTGTTCCTGGCGCTGTCACGCTCGGTCCGGGGGCTCGTCCAGCCGGAACAGCGCACGCCGGGCGGTGTCCGTCTGCTGGCGATCCTGCTCGTATCGGTCTGGATCGCGATCATCATCTGTGGGCGCTGGATCGCTTATACCTGAACGATCGGGGGATATTGATGTACGACTTACTGGACGCCATCGGATCGAGCGCCATCGGCGATTTCATGGCGGTCGATCCGTCTGCCTTCCCGGCCGTCGAGACGGTGCATGTGATTGCCATCACCACGGTCATCGGCCTCATCGCGATCGTCGACCTGCGGCTGATCGGCCTTGCCGGGGTCAGCTATCCGATCAGCCGGCTGAGCCGCGCGCTGCTGCCGCCGACCTGGATCGCCTTCATCCTCGCGGGTATCACGGGGACATTGCTCTTCACGTCCCAGCCGGTCACCTATTTCGACAATATGGCGTTCCGCATCAAGCTGGCGCTGATGCTGCTCGCCGGGATCAATATGCTGGTGTTCCACTATCTCACGATGCGCAACATCGCGGCGTGGGACCGGGGCGGACCGATCCCTGCTGCGGCGAAGCTGGCGGGCCTGTTGTCCCTTTCCATCTGGATTCTGGTCGTCGCTTGCGGCCGCTGGATCGGCTTCACCACGGCGCCTTTCTGAGGCGCAACCCGTTCAGCCAGATCAATCCTTGGACCGGCGGGAACGCGGGGCTCCAGCCGTCCGGATTCGCGTACTCCGTCGTTCGTCCACCCGGATCGCGATGCCTTCCAGCGCCCGGTTGAAGTTATGCCGCTCTTCCTGGGTCATATCCTGCATGATGTAAGAGAAATAGGCGTCGCGCGTGGCGACGACGCCGTCGAATACGACCCGTCCGGCAGGGGTCGCGATGATCCTCATCTTTTGGCGGTGGCTGTCATCCGGCTCGCGCTGGATCAGATCCGCCTTGAGCAGGCGCGAGACGGCACGGCTGACCTCGGCGCGGTCCGTCTCGAAAACGGCGCAGATCTCGGCGGCGCTGGACGAGCCCCGCGTGCAGGTGATGCTCAGCACACGCCACTCGGCGACCGAGATGTTGAACGCTGATTGCAGGTCGCGCGCCGTTTCCCGTTCGATCTTACGCGCCAGCAGCAGCACGCGATGCGGGATGAAATAATCTCCGCCGTTTTGGTTCCACGCAAGGGGCAAGGCCATAGCCGCCTCTGTTGGCGCGTGCGTGGCCGAAATGCAACTATGATCGGCGGAACGCCGCCGCCGTCCTGCTACGAGACATCGAGATCGGCGACGTCGGGGCGGTGCAGATGATGCCAGTTCTCCCGCCCGCTCAAGGGGTTCATGCCCGCGGGACCGGCCATGGTCGGTCCAGTAATCGCTGTCCGCGCGGCGATCGCTCCGGACGCGCACTCGCCCCAAGCAACTCCGGACGCAGGCCTGCCTCGATCGTCGCCATGCTCACCTGTCCCTCTTTGTCTTTGGAACCTCTTATGCCGGGCTGGCTGACAGGAGACCCTCTTTTCCCTGAACGGGTGGCGACCCCGAAACATTGTCGCAACACTGGCGAAACACATTAGTACAAATCCTGACTGGACCCGTCCCGCCTTCGCGAGCATTCCATCGCCATGAAGCATGTGAGTTCCGTGCTGTTCTGCACATTCCTCGTCTCCGCGTGCAGCGTCGGCCCGACCTATCGCCCGAGCAGTGCGGCCGATCTTGGCGTTCCCGATGGCTGGTCGGTGGTCGCGGCGCCCGCTGCCGAGGATCTGACGCGCTGGTGGAGCAAGTTCAACGATCCGGTACTGACCCGGCTGGTCGATCAGGCCTCGGCCTCCAACCTCGATCTGGCGCAGGCAATCGCGCGGCTGCGGCAGGCGCGCGAGCAGCTCGCAGTCAGCCAGGCGTCCCTGTTCCCGAGCCTCAGCGGTTCGGCCGGCTACAGCCGCACCGAGCCGATCCGTGGCGGCGTGACGACGACCACCCTGCCCAACGGCACGGTGACGACCACCGGCAGCGGTGGACGCAGCAGCTTTTCGCTCGGCCTCGACGCGAGCTACCAGGTCGATCTGTTCGGCGGCGTGCGCAGCGGCGTGGCGGCGAGCCGGGCGGACTATGAGGCGGCCGGCTTCGACTATGCGACCGTGCTTCTCTCGGTCGAGAGCGAGGTCGCGCGCAACTATGTGCTGGCGCGCGCCTATCAGGCTCAGCTCGACAATGCGAAGGCCAGCCTCGCCATCCAGGACGACAATCTGGAGATTGTCGGCTTTCGCGTGCAGGCCGGCCTCGTCTCCTCGCTGGACGCCGAACAGGCCCGCGCCAGCCGGGCGCAGACCGCCGCCGCCATCGCGCCGATCGAGCAGCAATATAATGCCGCCGTCTCGCGCATCGCCGTGCTGACCGGGCAGGCCCCGGGCGCGCTCAAGCCCTTGCTCGCCGCGCCGCAGCCAATCCCGGTCGGCCCGGCCGATGTCGCCGCCGGCATTCCCGCCAACATCCTGCGCCAGCGGCCGGACGTGCGCGCGGCGGAGCGCAACCTCGCCGCAGCGACGGCGCAGATCGGTGTCGCCAAGGCACAGCTTTTCCCCGCGCTCAATTTATCCGGCAGCCTGTCCGCCAACGCCGGCAACTTCAGCAGCGTGCTGGACACGATTACCGGCGGGCTCTTCGCCAGCCTCAGCCAGGTGATCTTCGACGGCGGCCGGCTCAGCGCCCAGGTCCGCGCCAGCCGCGCCGCGGCGGACGGTGCCTTCGCGGCCTACAAGTCGAGCGTCCTGACCGCGCTCGAGGATGTCGAGAATGCCGTCATGGCGCTGCGCTCGGCAACCGAGCGCGAGCAGCAGTTCGCCATCGCCTATGACGCGGCCAGCAATTCGGCGATCCTGGCGCGCAGCCAGTATCGCTCGGGCCTCACCGATTTCACCACGCTCAACACGCAGGAAGCGGCGCTCATCTCCGCGCGCAACGGGCTCGTCCAGGCCCGCTCGGACAAGGGGACGGCGCTGATCGCGCTTTATGGCGCGCTGGGTGGAGGATGGGATTCCGCCGTCACGCCGACCGCACCTGCCGCACCCCCCTCCGCATCCGCGCCCAACTGACCGGAAAAGACGAAGCCATGGCTGATCAGACCCTCGATGACTTTCTCGGCGTGAAGCAGCAGCCGGCCTGGCGCCGCTATATCAAATGGGGCGTCATCGCCGTGGTGATGCTCGTGCTGGTCCTGCTGCTGGCGCGCTGCTTCGGCGGATCGAGCAATCCCGACTATGCGACCGCGACGGTCGAGCGCGGCAATCTCGTCACCACAGTCGCCGCGACCGGCAAGCTGGCTCCCACCAATCAGGTGACGGTCGGCTCGCAATTGTCCGGCCTCGTCGTGAAGGTTCTGGTCGACGTCAACGACAAGGTCACGGCCGGCCAGGCCCTCGCCGAGATCGACCCCGAGCAGATCGAGGACCAGATCCGCCAGAGCAAGGCCCAGCTCGCCGCCAACCAGGCGCAGGTTGGGCAGGCCCGCGCAACCCTCGCCGAGGCGCAGGCCCAGCTCGCGCGCTATAAGGAAGTCGCGAAGCTCTCGGGCGGCCGCGTGCCGGCCGAGACGGAGATGCAGACGGCGGAAGCCAACGTCCAGCGTGCCGTTGCCGCACTCAATGTCGCGCAGGCCAACGTCCTGGCCAGCCAGGCCTCCCTCTCGCAGAACCAGACCCAGCGTGCCCGCGCGATCATCCGCTCGCCGGTCTCCGGCGTCGTGCTCGCGCGGCAGGTCGATCCCGGTCAGACCGTCGCCGCCTCGTTCAACACGCCGACCTTATTCGTGATCGCGGAGGATCTCTCCAAGATGAAGCTTGAGGTCGCGATTGACGAGGCGGATGTCGGCTCGGTCCAGAATGGGCAGCGCGCGACCTTCACCGTGGATGCCTTCCCCGGCCAGACCTTCCCCGCGACGATCTCGCGCGTCGACATCGGCTCCAACCTCTCGGCAAGCTCGGCCAGCTCCTCCTCGTCGACCACGAGCAGCAGCACGACGGCCAATCAGGTTGTCTCCTATTCGGCGGATCTCACCGTCGACAATGCCAGACTCACGCTCCGACCGGGCATGACCGCAACGGCCGACATCGTCACGTCGGACAAGAAGAATGTGCTGCTGGTGCCCAATGCGGCGTTGCGCTTCACGCCGGCGGCGACGACCAGCAGCCAGTCCGGGGGTATTACCGGTGCGCTCACCATCCGGCCCGGCCGCCGGGGCGCAGGCGCCGAGCGCACCGCCACGCTCGGCCGCGGCGCGACGCAGACCGTCTATGTGAAGGACGAGGACGGCAAGCCCAGGGCGATTCAAATCACCACCGGCGATACGGATGGCTTCCATACCGAAATACTCTCGGGTGATCTCAAGCCGGGCATGGAAGTCATCACCAGCCAGCTCGCCTCAGGCGGATCGGCGAAACAAAGCGGGTCATCGCGCCAGAGCACCGGTAACGGCGCGGGCGGCAGCTCCGGCCAACGCCAGCAGGGCCGCGCAGGGGGCAATGGTGGCTGAGGACAGCTTCATCTCCCTGCGGGGCATCACCAAGGTCTATGGCGAAGGCGCGACCGCCTTCCAGGCGCTCAAGGGCGTCGATCTCGACGTTGCTCAAGGTGATTTCGTGGCGGTCATGGGGCCATCGGGCTCCGGCAAGTCCACGGCCATGAACATCATCGGCTGCCTCGACGTGCCCACCTCAGGCACCTTTCGGTTCAAGGGCTTTCCCGTCGAGACGCTGGACCGCGATCAGCGCGCGCTGCTGAGGCGCAAATATCTCGGCTTCGTATTCCAGGGCTTCAATCTGCTCGCGCGCACCTCCGCGCTGGAGAATGTCGAACTGCCCCTGCTCTATCGCGGCGATCCCAAGGCCGAGCGGCGCGAGACGGCAATGAACGCGCTCGACAAGGTCGGCCTGAAAGAATGGTGGGACCATACCCCCGCCGAGCTCTCCGGCGGGCAGCAACAGCGCGTCGCGATCGCCCGCGCACTGGTGACCAATCCCGACGTGCTGCTTGCCGATGAGCCAACCGGCAATCTCGACAGCGAGCGTTCCGTGGAGATCATGGAATTGCTCGCCGCCCTCAACCGGGAGGCGGGCATCACCGTTCTCATGGTGACGCACGAGCCTGACATGGCGTCCTTCGCGCGCACGATCGTCCATTTCAAGGATGGCCTGGTCGACCGGATCGAGCAGGGCAACGGAGCGAAGGCGGTGACGCCATGAGTGCGACCATCCAATCTCCCCTCCTCTTCAGAGGAGGAGGCGAGTGTGGTGGTGCGCAGCATTGGTTGCGCAGCAACATATTGGTACCCTCCAGCACCACCCCCGCATGGGGTGAACAGCGCCCCGCGCTGTTCAGGTCATGCCGGGGGCATGACCGGCCCGATGCGCCTCCTCTGAAGAGGAGGGGCTAAGAAGATGCTCGGTACGACCTTCCTCCTCGCGCTGCGCTCGATCCTGCGCCACAAGCTGCGCTCGTTCCTGACCACGCTCGGCATCATCATCGGCGTCGCGGCCGTGGTGACAATGGTGACGCTGGGCAAGGCGACGACCGCCGCCGTGCAGCAGCAGATCGCCGCGCTCGGCACCAACATCCTGCAGGTGCGGCCGGGGCAAGGCTTCGGGCGTGGCGGCGGCGGCCCACGCCCGCCGGATTTCGAGCCGGCCGACGTCACCGCGATCCAGCAACAGGTGACGGGCGTCACCGCCGTCGCCCCGCAGGCGCAGTCGACCGCGACGGCGATCTATGAGGGCGCCAACTGGTCGACGACGATCAACGGGACGACCTCGGCCTATTTCGTCGTGCAGCCCTGGCCGCTGACCGCCGGGCGCCTGTTCACGCCGGCCGAGGAAGGCGCCGGCAAGGCCGTCTGCATCATCGGCTCGACCGTCGCGAAGAACCTGTTCCGCAATGTCGAGCCCATCGGCAAGCGCTTCCGCATCGGTGACATCAGCTGCGATGTCATCGGCCTGCTCTCGACGCGCGGCCAGGCAGGGTTCGGCGGCGATCAGGACGATGTCGTGATCATGCCGCTCAAGACGGTGCAGCGCCGTTTCACCGGCTCGACCGACGTGCGGATGATCCTCGTCGGCGTTGATCAGGCCTATTCGACGGCGCAGGTCACCTCGACGCTGACGGACCTGCTGCGCGACCGTCGCCACCTGACCGGCGGCAAGCCGGACGACTTCAACATCTTCGACACCAAGCAGATCAGCGACACGCTCACCAGCACCACGACCATGTTGACCCAGATCGTCGCGGCGGTGGCGGGCATCAGCCTCGTCGTCGGCGGTATCGGCATCATGAACATCATGCTCGTCTCGGTGACCGAGCGCACCCGCGAGATCGGCATCCGCCTGGCCATCGGGGCCGTCGCGAGCGAGGTGCTGATGCAGTTCCTGGTCGAGGCGGTCGTGCTGTCCTGCCTTGGCGGTGTCATCGGACTCCTGATCGCCCAGCTTGTCATCGGTGTCCTCACCCCCGTCATGCAGGTGCCCTGGACCTTCGATCCGCAGATCAATGCCTTCGCCTTCCTGATTTCGGGCGTGATCGGCGTGGTCTTCGGCTATTTCCCGGCGCGGCGCGCGGCCAGTCTCAACCCGATCGACGCGCTGCGCCACGAATGAGCGTCATCGCGCCCGGGCGAACGCCGCCGCGCACAAGGTGAGACCGGCCGAGAGGTAAAGCGCGGCCTCGGCGCCGAGCTGCGGGAAACGCAGCGCCAGGGCAGCGAGCAGCGCGCCGATCGTCTGGCCGGTGAGCCGGCAGGTCGATTGCATGCCGGACGCGGCACCGGCGCGATCGAGCGGCCCGGTGCGCAGCATCACATTGTTGTTGGGCGACTGGAACAGCCCGAAGCCGAGGCCGCAGCAGGCCAGAGCCGCAGCAAGCGCCGCGAGCGGCGCATGATGCCGGATCATGACCGCCAGCGCCACCAGCGCGGCGGCATTGAGACAGAGCCCCAGCGCGCTCATCAGCCCGGCCCAGTGCTTGTCCGCCATGTGCCCGGCGACCGGGGAAGACAAGGCGATCATGATCGGCAGGGACAGCAGCAGGAAGCCGACGGTGGCGACATCGAGATGCAGCTGGCCTTCGAGCAGGAACGGCAGCGAGACCAGCATGCACATCTGCGCCGCGAAGGCGCAGATCGACGCGCCATAGGCCTTCTGCATGCGCTTGATCCGGATGAGGTCGAAGGGGATCATCGGCCGCGTGTTCGACCGGCTCCGCGCCACCAGCGCGGCGCCCGCGGCGAGCCCGGTCAGCATGCACCCGGCGAGCCACAGCGACGGCCCGCCATGCACCGCTTCCGAGGCGGCGAGGAAGAGCGCGCAGAACATGATCGCGTTCAGCGCCGCACCGGGATAGTCGAACGTGGAGGTTGCCGCCGGCGTGCGCGGCCCGAAGCCCAGGACCAGAGCGAGCGCGAGCAGGCCGATCGGCACGTTCACCAGAAAGAGCCAGGGCCAGTCCGCAATGGTCAGCAGGAAGCCGGCAAGGCCGGGGCCGGCCGCAGCGGTGCACGAGACGACGACCGCATTATAGGCAATGCCGCGGCCCAGCAGCGCGCGCGGCCAGACGAACCGGAGCTGCGCACCGTTCACGCCCATCATCGCCGCCGCGCCGAGGCCCTGAACGAAGCGGAACGCGGCCAGCGCTTCGAGTCCCGGCGCGAACGCGCAGCAGACCGACATCAGGATGAACAGCACGAGCCCACCGAGATAGACGCGGTGATAGCCCAGCCGCTCCCCCAGCGCCGCCATCGGCAGCAGCGTCATCACGATCGCGATCTGATAGGCGGTGACGATCCAGGTCGTCGTCGCCGAGCTGACCGAGAGGTCGCGGGAGATGGTCGGCAGCGCGATGTTGACGATCGAGGAATCGATGACCGACATCGCCATGCCGATCCACAGGCCCGCCGCCGCCCAGGTGCGGCGCGGCGTTGGCAGGCCGTCCAGCTCGGCGGCATTCTCACGAAAGGTCACGGTCATGCCGGCGCAGATGCCGGGGAAGCCCGGCCTTGCCAAGCGCTATCGGCAGGGAACCGATCGGCCCGAGCAGCAACCGTCCGTTCGCGTCGAACGGGAAGGGTGCGGAACACCTCTAGACGCGCGCGGCACGGCCTTTCGCGCTCGGGCCGCCATTCGCGAGATAGCGCAGCAGATGGCGACCGGGCACGAAGAAGTAGCCGCCGCCGCGCAACGTCACGAAGTTGGGCATCGGCGCCAGCGCGACCGGGCCGGTGCGCACCGGGACGGTGAAGCCATTGCTCCCGGCCGTGCCGGCGACGGCGATCGGGTCGGTCTCCGCATCCAGCCCGTGGAATTTCACGCTCCCCATCCAGGTCTGCTGGATGAATTCGAACTGCCGCTCGATGTCGGCATTGAGGCACATGAACATGAGGCCGGACGAGCGCCCTTCGCGCGCCGCGAAGCCGCGCCCGATCCGCAGGATGCGGTGGCGGTTGGTGATCTCGACCTGCTCCATGGACCCCGGATCGAGGCTGTCGCGCGGGTTGGCGCGGCGGACATGCGCGCCATAGGGGCAGCGCAGCCCCTGCGGGTCCTCGGTGCCGAACAGATAGTCATTGTCCGGCTTGACCGCCGGCGTCGCCGCCGCTTCCCGGTCGGCCGCCTCGATCGGCGTCGCAGCCATGTTGGCGGGGTGGGTCTTCTCGCGCTTGAGCTGCGGGGCGCTGGCCTTGCCGGAGAGCTGCTTGAGCCGGCTCGCCGACATATAGGGATTGCGCACCAGCGACGAGCCGTCGGTCCAGCGCCCGATCATCTTGGCGGCGATGAACTCCGCGTCGCAGATCACCGGCTCCGGAAAGCGCGCGGAGAAGCTCTTCGCCTGCGCCGTGCAATAGTCCCAGAAGCGCTCGTGATGCTGCTCGAGCTGGCGCACGACGAGGAAGCTGCCGTTCATGCCGACGAGGCGCGGGTTCGCGCCGATCTGATCCTCGAATTCATGATCGTCCCCCGCGATCGGCAGCATCATGGCGGGGTCGTCCTTCGCCCTGAGCATCGGGCCGGTCGGAATGCTCCGGCGATTGTCGGGATAGCCCAGGATGATCTCGCCCGGCTCGACGAGATGGATCGGATCGGCATTGCGCAGCCCGCGATAGGTGCCGCGAATGGCAGGCTGCGAGATGCCGTCGACGAAGCCGAACGGCTCCTTGCGGTCGGTCAGCTCCCCGGCGACCCGGACGAGATCGATCTGGTCGACGAGGCGCGCGCCGGGCGGCAGCGCCCTGGCGATCATGTCGGTCAGCGCCGCGACGGCTTCGACCGTGTCGCCATAGACCAGCAGGACGCCGTCGACGGCGTCCTTGTCCCACCACCAGTCCGCATTGGGATCGTCGCCCAGGATGCGGGCACGCCCCTCGCCGCGCATGCCGAGGAGAAACGCGGCCGGGAAGCTCTCGACCGCATCCTCGGGCAGGCCCAGCTTGGCAAGACCGCTGCAGGTGACGCCGATCGTCACCACCGCCTCGCGCGCGATATAGCGCCCGTCGTTGAAGCTCATCGCCGGGAAGATCTCGGCGAGCGCGGCCTGATTGGCGGCAATGTCGTCGCCCAGACGGATCGTAACGACCCGTCCCTCCGGCTTGAAACCCATGCCGCCAAAGACGATGCTCTGGATCTGCGGCGTATCGAGCTTCTCGGCCGGCCGCCGCGCGGAGCCGAACAGGGTCAACCACTCGGCCGCCTCCGTCTCGGTCTCGACATGCAGGCCACGGCGGATCGCCGCATGGTCGCGGATGTTGGCGGTCGTGAGCGTCGGATAGGCGCTGTACCAGAAGGGCGTGTAGCGCATGCTCTGCCGGGCGAAACGCTTGAACCGCTCGCCATCCGTCGCGCCGTCGAAGAACAGGTTGGTCGTGCGCGGAAAGCCGATGGTGTTGGACCAGGCGCCGGTCAGCCCCTCATGCGCCTTGGTGATGAAATCCTCCAGATAGCTTTCCCAGCTCCCGCCATAGTTGGAGAAGAAGAGCAGATCGCGCGTGCCCGGGATCGTCACCCAGCGCGCGAAATGGATGGTGCCGATGTCGCCGAGATGGCCGACGCGCGGATTGAGCGCCGTCCGCGCCGCAATGATCCAGAAAGCGAGCCGCGTGGTAAGATAGCGCAGCAGGCCGGGCTTGCGGATGGTGTGCGAGAGCATGTGGTTGTGCGCGTAGCCGGGCGCATTTTCGTGCGCGAACATCTCGCAGGCATCATCGAAGGTCGGCGCCGTGTCGGAGGGGACATCGGCCGCTTCCGCACGGGAGAAAGCGAGATAGACCATGAGCAGGAGGGTGACGACTTCCAGCACCAGCAACAGCGTGGCGTAGAGTGCGAACGCCACGCCGGTCGTGACCAGATGCGGCCAGGACGATCCGTCCACCGGCGGCCAGGGCCAGCCGCCGGCCGGCCAGGCCAACCAGACGGAGAGCGGCAGGAAGATCAGCAGCGCGGGCCACAGGAAGGTCTTGATGAAGCCCGGAATGAGCGCCTTGAGCGTTTCGCCGGGCGTCGGATCGGCGCGGGGATGCGGCGGCACCGGCGGCGGCGGCGCCTTCGCCCAGGACCATTGCGGATCCGCGGACAAAGCGGCGCGCACCGCCTCGAGATGCGCAAGCGCGGATGCCTGCTCCTCGTGCCCTGCCAGCAGGCGCGCGATCTCCCGCGCCAGTGCCGCCTCATTCTCGATCTCGCCGACCGTGCGCCCCGGAATACCCGCGAAGCAGAGTCCGGCGGTCTGGAACAGGCCATGCCCGACCGTCACCAGATGGCCGATCAGGAATGTCGCGAGATCCTCCTTCCGCAGGCTCTCCTTGGCGATCCGGAAGATCGGCAGGAACGCGTCCCCGGCCCGTGTCGCCAGCCGTTCGAGAATCTGTCGCGGTTCGCCATCGGCCGACATTTCCAGCACCAGATAGCCCCGCCCCGGCCTATGCGAGCGAATGGCGTGGAGGCTCCCGAAATGGACGAACTTCTCCTCCTCCAGCGTCGGATCGCCGGCGATGGCGAGGCCGACCTCGCGGGCCGGATTGCCGAGCGACGTGTCGATGAGCGCCTGCGCGGCCTCGACCTGCGCGGCGTCGATCCGCACGGCAACGGTGATCATCGATTGCGTCATGGACGCGTCCTTTCTGTCGGAAAGCGAGGAAATTGCGGTCGGTCCCGGCGCGGCATTCAGTCGAATTCCACGACGAGCGAGCTGGCCAGCAGCCCCTTGCGGCGCAGCCTGCCCATCGCGCCCTTCGCGCGGCGCAGATTGGGCCGCGCCAGCAGCGGCTTGAGCATGAGGTGCAAGGTCGCGCGATTGATATGGCGGCCGAAGCATTCGTGCAGGCCATGGCCGAAATGGATGTACGCATCGGCCGGCCGGTCGGACCGATAATCGCCGGGCTCGGGCACGCGCGCGGGATCGCGCATCGCCGAACCGATGCAGGCCAGCACATGGGCGCCGGCCGGAATGGTGCGGGCGCGAGGCGTCCCCACCGCCAGCTCATGCGTCGAGAGCGCGGTCCGCGCCAGCCAGGGTGCGATCGGATCGAACCGCATCGCTTCCATGAGGCAGGCCCAGAGCTTGTCGTCCTCATCGGCCCGGGCCGCCGCCTGCGCCTGCGCCAGCGCAGCCGGGCGGCGCAGCAATTGCTCGATCGCGTGCGGCAGGACCATCGGCGGCTGAGGCGGCCCGCCGACAACCAGGCCGACCAGCGCGGTGCGGATCACCGCGTCCGAATAGCCCGGCTCGCCCGCCGCCTGCAGCGCCAGGCAGCGCGACAGCACATCGTCCCGATCGATCGGATGCGCGCGGCGCTGCTCGATCGCGCGCTGGACATGAGCGCGGATGATGGGCGCGATCTGCTCCGCCTCGGCCTGCAAGGGCTTATCATCGGCCACGAAGACATATTCGAAGAGGCGCGTGCCCCATCGATAGAGGCTGTCGTCTGCCGTCCGGGGCACGCCAAGATAGTCGGCGACGAAATCGAAGGCGACGGGCCGGGAGAGTTCGCTCACCACGTCGATCCAGCCGTTCGACCGCTCGACGATGTCGCTCGCCATGCGGCTGACCGTGGCAGCAAGGCGAGGCAGGTCGTCCCGGCGCACCACGCGCTCCAGCGCGGCGAGATCGGCGCGGTAGTCCGGGCCGTCCGCCATGCCCAGGATGAAGCGCTGATGATCCATGACCATGTCGAGCTTGGCCAGATACGGCACCCCGAACACGACGTCGGTCTCGAACACCGCTCGAACATCCTCGGCGCGCGTGACGAGATAGGTGTTGCCGAAGCGGGCGATCGGGCGGACACGACGCAAGACGCGGAAGACGAGCGGCAGCAACCCCATGCCGGCCTGCGTCAGCCATTGCATCACGACGCCGCCGCGATCGCGCAGGACCGGCGGCGCAATGGAAACCGAGGATGCCGCCATCAGACGGTCTCCACGGCAAATCCACGATTATCAGCAAGCAGCCGTCCGGGGAAGCAGGCCGCACCGCGCCGCCGATACGGCGGCTCGCCCGGATAGATTGGGGAATTGGACGAAAATCGACGTCCTGCTCGAACCTGCGCCATCTATATCCCCGACGAAGAGGAGGTGGACGCGACCTTTTTCCTGTTTGATTGCGCTTAGATCATCGAACCCGCAGGAGGTCAAACGGGATCATCAGGCCGACGGCGCCTGTTACCTCGATTTCGGATGTCGACCGGCCGGTATTCGCGCTCTCAAAAACGGGAGTCACTCAGGCGGTCGGGAGCGGGACGGCCGGCTCCGCATCGACCGGTCCCGCCCGCCGTCCCCACCAACTTTGTTCTGTTTCGAGGAACATTTCTATCGGTTCGACCGTTCGGTTCCCGAGTTCCCAAGTTCCCGCGCGAATACCGGCGCATGAAGGAGACACCGGCTTGTTCCATCTCAGCCTCCCGCGGATCAACCTTCACTCGGCGCGCGCCGCCGGGCAGCTTGTTCTCAACGGCGGCGTGTGAGCATTTTCGTGCGGGACGATCTTTCATCTGGCGCACGCACAGGCGTTCAGGGCCTCGATGACATTCTTGGCGGAGGGCTGACGCGCGGTCGGCTCTTCCTGCTTGAGGGAAGTCCGGGAACCGGGAAAACCACCATAGCAACGCAATTTCTGCTGGAGGGTGCGCGGAACGGCGAGCGTTGCCTTCACATCACGCTATCCGAAACCGAAGATGAGATGCGCGAGAGTGCACAGTCCCATGGCTGGGATCTTTCGGATATCAAGCTGTTCGAGCTCTTGCCTCCGGAGAGCTTGCTCGACGACGAGCAGCAGCAGAGTCTTCTATATTCCTCGGATCTCGAACTTGGCGAGACCACCAAGCGGATCTTCGCTGCTTTTGACGCGTTGAAGCCCGATCGGGTCGTCCTCGACAGCCTGTCCGAAATCCGGCTTCTTGCCCAAAGCTCGCTACGCTACCGACGGCAAATTCTGGCGCTCAAGCACTTTTTTTCGACGCAGCAGGCGACCATCCTGATGCTCGACGACCTCACGGCCGACGTTGCCGACAAGACAGTGCACAGCGTCGCCCACGGCGTGATCCGGCTTGAGGAATTGTCGCCGGGCTATGGGCCGGATCGGCGCCGGCTTCGCATCGTCAAATTTCGCGGCCGGCGCTTCCGCGGAGGCTATCATGATTTTGTGATCGATACCGGTGGGGTCCGGGTCTTTCCCCGTTTGGTCTCGGCCGAGCATAAAACCGATTTCTCACGCGAAATGCTTCGGAGTGACTCGCAAGAACTGGACGCGCTTCTGGGCGGCGGCGTCGAACGCGGATCGAGCGTGTTGGTCCTCGGGCCAGCGGGCACCGGCAAGTCGTTGGTCGTGCTGACCTTTGTGGTCGCTGCGGTCGCGCGCGGAGAGCGCGCCGCCATGTTCATCTTCGACGAGGAAATCGGCCTGCTTTTCTCCAGGGCGATCGGGCTCGGTATCGACCTGCAAAAGATGGTTGCCGATGGAAATCTGGTCATCGAGCAGGTCGATGCCGCCGAATTATCACCCGGCGAGTTTTCGGAACGTGTCCGCAACTGCGTCGAGCGACATGCGGTACGGACGATCGTGATAGACAGTCTCAACGGCTATCAGGCCGCGATGCCGGAAGAGAATGCGCTCGTGCTGCATATGCATGAACTCCTGCAATATCTGAACCGGCAAGGCGCCACGACGTTCCTGACTGTGGCCCAGCATGGCCTGGTTGGCGACATGAAGGCGCCGGTCGACGTCACCTATCTGGCCGATACCGTGATATTGTTGCGCTATTTCGAGGCGTCCGGCCGTGTTCGTCGCGCGATGTCAGTCATCAAGAAGCGCACCGGCTCGCACGAGGATACCATTCGTGAGTTCCGGATCGGCCATGATGGCCTCCGCTTCGGCGCGCCGCTGGTCGACTTCCAGGGCGTACTGCGCGGGGTTCCGACGTTCACCGGTGAAAAACCCGCGCTGCTTGAAGATATTCCGTGATCCCGCACCTTTCGGAGCGCGCGCTCATCCTCGCACCCCATGGCCGCGATGCGCGCATCGCCGCCTCCATCCTTTCCGAAGCGGGGGTGTTGACGGATATCTGCGCTTCGCTGGGCGCGCTTCAGCAGGGGCTGGAGGGGGGAGCGGGATTTGCGCTCGTCACCGAGGAAAGCCTGCTTTCGGCCGATCTTCATCCTTTGTCGCATTGGCTGAAGACTCAGCCGGAATGGTCGGACTTCCCCTTCATCCTCCTGACTCACAAGGGCGGCGGACTGGAGCGCAATCCCTCGGCTCGGCGTTTCCTCAACCTGCTCGGCAATGTCACTTTTCTGGAGCGCCCTTTCCATCCCACAACCCTGCTCAGCCTGGCGGAGGCGGCGCTCCGCGGCCGACGGCGCCAATATGAAGGGCGCGCTCGGCTCGAGGAACTCCATAGCGTCGCCAACAAATATCGCTCGCTGTTCGAATCCATCGATGTCGGCTTTTGCATCATCAAGATGGTCTTCGATCAGGCCGGACGGCCGATCGACTATATCTTCCTGGAGGCGAATCCGGCCTTCGCGCGGCAGACCGGCCTCGATCATGTCATCGGCCGGTCGATGAAATCACTGGTGCCGGGACACGAACAGCGCTGGTTCGATGTCTACGGCCAGGTCGCTTTGGAGGGCCGGAGCGTTCGTTTCGAGGAACATGCCGCCGCGCTCGGCGGTATCTGGTATGACGTCTATGCGTTTCGCGCGGGGACACCGGATCAAAACCAGGTTGCCGTGTTGTTCAACGACATTTCCGAGCGCCGTCGCATGGAACAGACGCTGCGAGACAACGAAGACCGCCTGCGACGGCTCAACGAGACGCTCGAGGAGCGCGTGATGGAGCGGACCCGCGACCTGGAGCAGGCGCAGGGTGCGCTTCGGCAGTCGCAGAAGCTCGAATCCATCGGCCAGCTGACCGGCGGCGTCGCGCACGACTTCAACAACCTGCTGATGGCGATCATGAGCAGCGTCACCCTGCTCCAGAAGCGTGTGCCGGACGATCCCGTTCTGCATCGCCTGATCGACAATGCCTTGCAGGGTGCCCAGCGTGGAGCGGCATTGACCCAGCGCATGCTCGCCTTCGCGCGCCGGCAGGATCTTTCGTCGGTTCAGATCGACCTTGCCGGCCTGGTCCGCGACATCACCGAATTGGTCGAGCGCACGATTGGTCCGGCCTGGTCTCTCGACATACGCATCCCCGATGATCTGCCGCGGGTGGTGGGCGATGCCAACCAGCTGGAAATGGCGTTGCTCAATTTGGCGGTGAATGCGCGCGACGCGATGCCCGAGGGCGGCGCGATCATCATTGCGGCGGAACGGCGCCATTTCGCATCGCAGGAGATCGAGGGGCTCGGGGCCGGTCGTTATGTAGGACTATCGGTGATCGATACGGGCGTCGGCATGGACGCGGAAACGCTCGAGCGCGCGACCGAACCCTTTTTCACCACAAAGGGTATCGGAAAGGGGACCGGCCTGGGCTTGCCGATGATCCATGGCCTGGCCCGCCAGTTGGGCGGAACCTTCACGCTGACGAGCGCCCCAGGGGAAGGTACAACGGCAACATTGTGGCTGCCCGCCGCGCAGGCGGATGACGTCAACATGATCGCGCCTTCCGACCAGGCCAGCCAGAACAACATGGTCGGTCGGCTGAAAGTGCTGGCCGTGGATGATGACGGGCTCATCCTGATGAACACGTCCGCGCTGCTCGAGGATCTGGGACATTCCGTCCTTGAGGCAAGCTCGGGGACCCAGGCTCTCGACCTCCTTCGGAAATATCCCGACATTGATCTGCTGATCACGGATCAGGCAATGCCGAACATGACCGGCACCCAGCTCGTCCATCATGTTTCGGAGCTTCGTCCCGATCTGCCGATCATTCTGGCGACCGGATATGGGGAGGTGCCAGCAGGGTTCGAAACGAGCGTGGTCAAACTCGGCAAGCCATTCGCGCAGACCCTGTTGGCCCAGGCTCTCGCCCAGGCGGTCGGCAAGGCGACGGCAAAGCAGAAAGAGTGAATGATCAAGGCCGCGAGCCATTTCTCGTCATGGGATCAGCGCGTCAGGCGATAGCCCACACCGGGCTCGTTGCGAATGAAGGACGTCTCGATCGCTTCGCCTTCGAGCTTCTTCCGAACACCGCGCGCGGCCACGCGGAGATATTCAACATCCTGCTCATGCCCGGGACCCCAGACATTCCGGAGCAACTGCAGGTGCGTGACCACGCGTCCGGGATGCTTGGCAAGTTCGGCCAGGAAGCCGAATTCCTTGGGCGTAAGGCGCACCTCCTCGCCCGCCCTGCGGACGAGGCGCGCCGTCAGGTCGATCTCGATATCGCCGATCTGCACGCTCGGCGCCTCGACTTCCGCTGACAGGCGATGCCGCAATGCAGTTCGCACGCGCGCCAGCACTTCCTCCGTGTCGAAGGGCTTGGTCACATAATCGTCGGCACCCAGGTCCAGCGCGGCGACCTTTTGATCCGTCGCGTCGCGCGCCGAGACCACGATGAGCGCGGCGCCAGTCGCCTTGATCAGGGACACAAGCTCGAGGCCGTCGCGGTCCGGTAAACCAAGATCGAGCAGCACGGCATCGGGCTTGTCGATCTGGACGGAAACGAGAGCATCGCGCGCCGTTGCGGCCTCGACGATGCGATAGCCCGCACGCGCCAGCCCGGCGCCAAGCAGCCTGCGAATGGCGGGCTCGTCGTCGACCACAAGAAGCTTCGGCCCGGTCGTCATTCGCCTGCCATGCCTTTCACAAGTTTGGATTGCGGGAAACGCAGATCGAAGCACGCACCTGGGCGATCACGACGGTTCGACGCCTCTACACCGATGCCCATCGCTTCGGCAAAGCCCTTGACGATCGCGAGGCCCAGGCCAGTGCCGCCCTTGCGGTCAGATCCTTCGATGCGGGCAAATGTTTCGAAAATGCGACGCTCCTCGCCAGCCGGAAAGCCGGGCCCTTCGTCCAGGACCGAAAGCGTGAGGCCGCTTGCATCGCGCTTCGCCGCAATCGTGATCGGCGCGTCCGCACTGCTATATTTCGCTGCATTTTCGATGAGGTTGATGAGGCAGTGATGAAAGAGCTGCGGATCCACCGACACGAACGGGAGATCCGGCGGCACGTCCAGCCGGACGGTTTGATTCTGCAGGACGCGCCGCAGGTCGTGGACGGCAGTCGCGACGGCTTCCGCCAGATCGACCGGTTCGATCGACTGATGCAGCGCGCCGGTCTCGATACGCACCATATCGAGCAGATTGGCGACGAACCGTTTGAGGCGCTCCGCCTCACCTCGCGTTTCGCGAAGCTGCACGGCTTGCTCCTCGGTTGCAGGCCGTATCTCGCCCAGCATGCCAAGAATGGTCGTGAGCGGCGTGCGCAGATCATGGCTCACCGAAGAAAGCAGCGCCGCCCTCAGCCTGTCTCGCTCCTTGAGTTGCGTAACGGTCGTCATTTCGGCCTCGAGGGATATGCGTTCGAAGGCCAGCGCTGCCTGATCGAGCAGGCTTAGCAGAAGCGGGAGCTGATCAGAACGGATCGGCGTCCCGGCGTCGGGCCGTGCAAGGCCGAAGACACCGAGCACGCGCCCCCCAGCAGCCAGCGGATGAAAAAGCCATTCCGATGCCGTCAACGTCTCGGAGTTCCGGCCGGCCGGCTGATTATGGTCGAACGCCCAGCGCGAGGCCGCCTGCTCGATCGCTTCCAGCCGTGCATCGGGCGGCACTGCGGCGCGCAATGCGAGCTGACCATCCTCCGGAAGCAGAAGGAGAGTGTGAACGCCAAGCAGACGACCTACTTCGCCGCAGAGAAGCTGAGCCAGTTCGTCCGGCTTGCTGATCGCGGTCAATTGCCGCGCAAAGCCCGCGAGCGAGCTGTTCTGTGCAGCGCTGCGCTGGGCAAGAAGAGCCTGGTCGCGAACCCGGGCCGCCAACTGGCTGCTCACCACCGCCACGCCGAGAAGCACGAGCACCGTCAGGATGTTCTGCGGGTCCTGGATCGTGAACGTGTGCGTCGGCGGGATGAAGAAGAAATTATAGGCAAGCGAGGAGATCAGACTGGTGACGATGCCGACGCGCAGGCCGTAGCGCGAGGCGGCAGCCATGACCGGCAGCAGGAACAGCAGGCCGACATTGGTGATGCTCTCGGCCGAGAAAATGAGTTCCCCGAGCAGTGTGACGAGAGCGACCAGGCCGAGGGCGATCAGATAGTCGGTAGCCGTGCCCCATTGGCCTTTTGCACGGCGGCTGCGCGGCGCGGAGGCTGGTCTGTCCTGCTCCATTGGAACGACGTGCACCGTGACGCCGGGGGTCTCGCGGATCAATTGGTCGACCACCGACCCGTGGCGCAGCTCGAACCAGCGCGAGCGCGAGGACTTGCCGACGACAAGTTGGGTCGCACGTGCCTCCCCGGCGAAGCGAATAAGCCCATTAACGACGGTTTCGGCCGGAACCGTCGCGACCTGCGCCCCCAGTTGGCTCGCCAAATGAAGGGTGGCGGCAAGCCGGCTGTTATCCGCGTCGGAGAAGTAATTGGAACGGGGCGTCTCGATGTGCACCGCAGTCCAGGGGCCGCGCAACGCGTCGGCAATGCGCTTGGCAGCGCGGACCAGTTCCGCGGCGCCGGGCTGTTCGCTGACGGCAACAACGATCCGCTCTCCCGCCGCCCAATTGCCGGCGAGCGCATGGGCGCGGAGATAGTCGAGCATTTCGGCATCGACCGCCTGTGCGGCGCGGCGCAGGGCGAGTTCACGCAGCGCCGTCAGGTTGGACTTGGAGAAGAAATTGCCGAGCGCCCGCGTGGCTTCCGCCGGGATGTAAACCTTGCCCTGCCTTAACCGCTCGATGAGTTCGTCGGGCGGAATATCGACGACTTCGATGTCGGCATTTTCGATGACCCGATCCGGTAGCGTCTCGCGGACGCGCACCTTCGTGAAAGAGGCCACGACATCGTTGAGACTTTCGAGATGCTGGACGTTGACCGTCGAATAGACGTCAATGCCCGTGGCGAGCAGCTCCTCGACGTCCTGATAGCGTTTGTCGTGGCGGCTGCCTGGTGCGTTGGTGTGCGCGAGTTCGTCGACCACGACCAGCTCGGGCCTCCTGGCGAGAATGGCATCAATGTCCATCTCGCCGAGCGTGCGGCCCTGATATTCCACATCCCGCCGGGGGACCATCTCGAGCCCGTGAACCAGCGCCTCGGTTTCCCTGCGCCCATGCGTCTCGACCACGCCAATGATGACATCGGTGCCACCCTGCTTGCGGGCCATGGCCTGGGTGAGCATCTCGAAGGTCTTGCCGACGCCGGGTGCCGCGCCAAGGAATACTTTGAGACGGCCGCGGCCCTCCTGCGCGGCGGCGCGCAGAAGGGCCGCGGGATTCGGACGGCTGTCGAGAGGGGGCTGCGGATTCACGGCGTCTGTTTAGCGCGTTCCCCGCCCAAAGTATCGAGCGCGCGATTGAGCATCAGCACATTGACACGTGGCTCGCCGAGAAAGCCGAACAGCGGTGTTTCGATTTGCTTCGTCACCAGCGCACGCACCCGGGCCGGATCGAGTGCCCGCGCCTTCGATACCCTGTCGACCTGGAACAAAGCCGCCTCGGGACTGATATGGGGATCGAGCCCCGAGGCGGAGGTCGTCACCAGATCGGCAGGTAGGGTTGGAGCGTCTGGCGAAGCTCGCAGTTTCTCGATGTCGGCCTTCACCCGGTCGTGTAGCGCCTGGCTTGTCGGGCCGAGGTTGGAGCCATAGCTGTTGTCGGCCTCATAACCCTTGCCGGCGGCGGAGGGTCGCGGGTGGAAATAGCGCTCTCCTGCAAAGCCTTGTGCGATGATCTCGGAACCGACCACGCGATCCCCATCCATGATCAAGCTGCCATTGGCCTGATGCGGAAAGGCAAGCTGGCCGATGCCGGTGAGCAAGGCCGGATAGGCCAGGCCGAGCAGGGCCGCGAACAGGAGCGTCAGCACCACGGCCGGGCGGATGGCGGAAGTCAAATCCTTGAGCATGATATTTGTCCTCAGGCGAGGCCAAGCCCGGCGACCGCCAGGTCGATGAGCTTTATGCCGATGAAGGGAGCGATGAGGCCGCCCAGCCCGTAAACGGCCAGATTGCGCGCGAGCAGCGGGCCTGCGCCGATCGCGCGATACTTGACGCCCTTGAGCGCCAGCGGAACGAGCAGCGGGATGATCAGCGCATTGAAGATGATGGCCGAGAGGATCGCGCTGTTCGGCGACGAAAGCCCCATGATGTTGAGCACAGCCAACCCCGGATAGAGCACGACGAACATCGCCGGGATGATCGCGAAATATTTGGCGACATCGTTCGCCACCGAGAAGGTGGTGAGCGCGCCGCGGGTCATGAGGAGTTGCTTGCCCAGGCCAACGATCTCGATGAGCTTGGTCGGGTCGCTGTCGAGATCGACCATGTTGCCGGCCTCGCGCGCGGCCTGCGTTCCGGTGTTCATGGCGACGCCGACGTCGGCTTGGGCCAATGCCGGCGCGTCGTTGGTGCCGTCGCCACACATGGCGACGAGGCGTCCGCCCTGCTGCTCCTTGCGGATGAGGTCCAGCTTGTCCTCGGGCGTTGCCTCGGCGAGGAAATCGTCGACGCCCGCCTCCGCCGCAATGGACGCTGCGGTGAGCGGATTGTCGCCGGTGATCATCACGGTGCGGATGCCCATGCGGCGCAACTCGGAGAAGCGCTCGCGCACGCCCGCCTTGATCACATCCTTGAGCGCCACCGCACCCAAGATGCGACCGTCCCGCGCGACAGCCAGCGGCGTCATGCCGCCACGGGCGATCTCGTCAGTAATGCGGCGCAACTCGTTGGCCTGCGCGCTGTCGCCCGAACCAGGATTAGCCTTGAACACCGAGTCCACGGCACCCTTCTGGATCAGCGAGCCCTCGGCGCGGACCCCGGAGATGCGGGTTTGCGCCGTGAAGGGTATGACTTCGGCCCCAGACGGCAGCGCGGCCTGTTTCACACCGAACCTCTCGCGGGCGAGTGTCACGATGGAACGGCCCTCGGGTGTCTCGTCGGCGAGGCTCGCCAGCAGCGCGGCATCCGCCAGCTCCGATACTTCGACACCCGTCACCGGACGAAACTCGCTCGCCTGCCTGTCGCCGATGGTGATCGTGCCGGTCTTGTCGAGCAGCAGCACGTCCACGTCACCCGCCGCCTCGACGGCACGGCCGGACTTGGCGAGTACGTTGAAGCGCACCAGCCTGTCCATTCCGGCAATGCCAATGGCCGAAAGCAATGCGGCGATTGTCGTCGGGATAAGCGTAATCAGCAGTGCGGCCAGCAGCGCGACAGGGATGTGACCCCCGGCATAGCTGGCAAAGCTTGGGATGGTCGCCACGGCGATCAGGAAGATGATTGTGAGCCCCACCAGCAGGATCGTGAGCGCGATCTCGTTCGGCGTCTTCTGCCGCTCCGCGCCCTCGACAAGCGCGATCATGCGGTCGAGGAAGCCCTGGCCCGGCTCCTGCGTCACACGCATCTTGATATGGTCGGAGATAACCCGCGTGCCTGCGGTGACAGCGGAGCGATCGCCCCCGGCCTCACGGATCACGGGCGCACTCTCGCCGGTGATGGCCGCCTCATTGACGGAGGCGACGCCTTCGGTGACCTCGCCGTCAGCCGGGATCAGGTCGCCAGTCCCGACGACAACGATGTCGCCGCGCTTCAGTTGTGACGCGGGCACCGTCTTCCCGTCCGGCAATCGGGCGACCAGCTCGGACTTGGCGGCGCGCAGCGACGCCGCCTGAGCCCGCCCTCGCCCTTCGGCGAGCGCCTCGGCAAATGTGCCGAACAGAACGGTAAGCCAGAGCCAGACGATGAGTTGGACCTGGAAGCCGAACGCGAGCTTCTCGCCACCTGCGACGAGCAGGACTGTGAGGAGGAGCGCCACCACGGCGGTGGTGAAGAGCACGGGGTTCTTCACCAGTTCACGTGGATTGAGCTTCCTGAAGGCGTTGCCGATCGCCGGACCGACGAGCTTTGCCGAAAAGATCGAGGATGCAGTTGTCATGTCTATGCCCTCAGAAGAGCTGGCCGTGGATCATCGCGAGATGATCGGCGATCGGACCGAGCGCGAGGCTGGGAAGGAAAGTGAGACCGCCCACGATCAGGATGATCGAGACCAGCAGGCCTACCCAAAGCGGGCCCGTGGTAGGGAAAGACCCCGAGGTCTCGGGCGTGTATTTTTTGGCGGCCAGGCTGCCGGCAATGGCCAGCACCGGCACGATCATGAAAAAGCGGCCGATCCACATCGCGATGCCGATGAGGCCGTTATAGAAAGGCGTTCCGGAGGTGATGCCAGCGAAGGCTGAACCATTGTTTCCGGTCGCCGAGCTGAAGGTGTAGAGGATCTCGGAGAAGCCATGCGGCCCCTTGTTGAGCGGACCAGCGAGGCCCTGGGGCAGCACTGAGGCGAGTGCCGTGAAGCCCAGGATACAGAGCGGCAGCACGGCAATGGCGAGCACGGCCAGCTTGACCTCCCGACTCTCGATCTTCTTGCCGACATATTCCGGTGTACGCCCGACCATGAGGCCCGCGACGAACACGGCCAGGACGGCGAACAGCAGGAAGCCGTAGATACCCGCGCCAACCCCGCCGACCACAATCTCGCCGAGCTGGATGTTGAACATGGGCACAAGGCCGCCGAGCGCCGTGAAGCTGTCGTGCATCGCATTGACCGCGCCGCACGAGGCGGCCGTGGTGATGACCGAGAAGAGGGCCGAGGCGGCAAGGCCGAAGCGGACTTCCTTGCCTTCCATGTTGCCGCCGGGGAGGCCCAGTTGATGCAGCATCGGATTGCCCGCCGCTTCCTGCCAATAGACGATGCTGACGCCGGCGAGGAACAGGACCATCATCGCGCCGAGGATCGCCCAGCCCTGACGTGGATTGCCCACCGCCTTGCCGAAGCACCAGCTGAGGCCAACGCCAATCGAGAAGATCGACAGCATCTGGACAAGGTTGGTGAGCGCCGTCGGATTCTCGAACGGATGTGCGCTGTTGGCATTGAAGAAGCCACCGCCATTGGTGCCGAGCATCTTGATCGCTTCCTGCGACGCAACGGGACCGACGACGATATGCTGCTTCACGCCTTCGAGCGTCGTCGCATCGACGAGGCTGGCGAAGGTTTGGGGCACGCCGCTGGCGATCAGGAAGATCGCATAGACGAGGCAGAGCGGCAGCAGCAGATAGAGCGTCACGCGCGTCATATCGGCCCAGAAGTTGCCGATCCCACTTGTCTGTCGCCGCGCGAACCCGCGGAACATGGCAAAGGCGATGGCGATGCCGGTCGCGGCCGACAGGAAATTGTGGATGGTGAGGCCCACCATCTGGCTAAGGTTCGACAGTGCGACCTCGCCGGAGTACCATTGCCAGTTGGTGTTGGTGGTGAAGCTGATCGCGGTGTTCATCGCGCCGTCCGCACCAATGCCAGCGAGGCCGCGCGGGTTCATCGGGAGCACGCCCTGCAAGCGCAGGATCGCATAGGTGAACAGTAGTGCCGCCAGCTGGAAGAGCAGCATATGGAGAGCGTAGCGCCGCCAGTTCTGCTCGGCGTTCGGATCGATGCCGGCAAGTTTGTAGAAGCCGCGCTCGACCGGGCCGAGGACGGCGTGGAACGGCGTGCGCCGCCCTTCGTAGAGCGCGAACAGCCACATGCCCATGGGCTTGGCGAGGGCGACGATGAGGACGGTGAAAACGAGGATCAGCGTCCAGCCTTGCGCGGTCATGGCCAACCTCCTTCAGAAACGCTCGGGCCGCAGGAGCACGGCCACGAGATAAAGCAGAAGGCCGAGCGCGGTCGCGCCAGCCAGGGTGAGTTGCAGTGTCACGGTCGTTCTCTCCTCATGCATCGTCGCACAGGCGCGCAAATGCGAGCGTGAGCAAGAACAGCCCGGCGAGCACGCCGAGCCAGATCAAATCGTTCATCATTCCGGTCCTTTGGTAACGGGGAAACGGACGTATCGCGCAGGCAGTTCGATTTGCTCGAAGAGGCCAGGACCGACCGTCAGCAGCGCGCCGCCGGCACTCCAGCTCATGACGATGACCATCGCACCGGCCCACTCCAGAACATGCTCATGCATCGGCGATCGGTGGACCGAATGGTATAGCCACAGGCTCGCCGCCACGCACAGACCCAGCAACGCCAGGCCGAGTGCACGCAGGACCATTTCCGCCATCCACCGGCCTTGTCTGGTTTCGAGCCGACGCAAGATCGTGCTCATGATCGAGGCACTCCGCTGCGCCGTCGAAATGCAGGATCGCACTTCTCGGGTCGCATCCAATGAGGGACATTACGGATGCCCATGTGGTACAGGGGGCGATTAAGGTTCCACGGGGAATTTGGCCCGCCGCATAAAGATTCCATAAAGTTCGTGGTGCAAACGTGAGGCGGGGAATAGAGCGCATTGGCGCCGGCCCCGGGGAGGTCGACATCAATCGAAAGGTCGGATTGCTTGCAAGCTGTGCAGCCGGCGGAGGCCGATCACGCTCACGCCCATTCGGAAAAGCTCAGTGCGCTGGCGCTCGGCGCTATCGGCGTGGTGTTCGGCGATATCGGCACCTCGCCGCTTTACGCCCTCAAGGAGAGCTTCATCGGCCATCATCCGCTGGCGGTGGACCAGGCGCACATCTACGGCGTCCTGTCGCTGATCTTCTGGACGATGATGCTGATCGTGACGCTGAAATATGTCTTCCTGATCCTTCGGGCGGACAACAAGGGTGAAGGCGGCAGTCTTGCGCTCCTTGCCCTCATCACGCGCAAACTCACGACAGCGCGGGGCAGCACGGCAATCATCATGCTGGGGGTCGTGGCGACAGCGCTCTTCTATGGCGACGCGATCATCACCCCGGCCATTTCGGTACTGTCAGCGGTCGAGGGGTTGACGACCGTCAGGGCAGAGCTGACGCAGCTGGTCCTGCCGATCACGATCGCCATCCTCGTCTTTCTCTTCGCCATCCAGTCCCGCGGCACGGCCAGCGTCGGCCGCCTGTTCGGCCCCGTCATCATCGTCTATTTCGCCGTGCTGGCCGTTCTCGGCATCACCTGGATCGCCCAGGCGCCCGAAGTGCTTTGGGCGCTCAACCCTTGGCATGCGCTCCATTTCTTCCTGCTTGATCCGACACTGGCCTTCCTGGCTTTGGGATCGGTCGTGCTGGCGGTTACGGGCGCCGAAGCACTCTATGCCGATATGGGCCACTTCGGGCGCAAGGCAATCATGGTCTCGTGGCTCTATGTCGCCTTTCCATGCCTGATGCTCAACTATCTCGGCCAGTCGGCGATGATCCTGCGCAATCCAGCGGCGGTCGAGAATCCCTTCTTTCTGATGGCGCCGGACTGGGCGCGCCTTCCGCTGGTAATTCTTGCCACAATGGCCACCATCATCGCCAGTCAGGCTGTCATTTCCGGCGCCTTTTCGGTCTCGCAGCAGGCCGTCCAGCTTGGCTTCCTGCCGAGACTGCGGATTTTGCACACCAGCGCGAAAGCGGCCGGGCAAATCTACGTACCGCTGGTCAACTGGGGCCTGCTCGTCCTGGTCATCCTGCTGGCAATCGGCTTCGGGAGTTCGAGCAATCTGGCGGCGGCCTATGGCATCGCCGTTACCGGCACGATGTTCATCACCGCCTGCATGCTGGGCGTGCTGACGTTCGCGGTGTGGAAGTGGCCGCCGGTTATCGCGGGTCTCGTCACCGGCATCTTCCTGCTCATCGACGGGCTCTACTTCGCGTCCAACGTCACGAAAGTCCCTGACGGCGGCTGGTTCCCGTTACTGGTCGCCGCCGTGGTCTTCCTGCTGCTGACGACCTGGGCTACCGGGCGGAGATTGATGCGGGAGCGGCTCGCGGAAGGCGCAATGCCCGTCGAGGTGTTCATCAAGTCCGCCGCTCAATCGGTCAAGCGAGTCCCGGGCACGGCGATTTTCCTCAACTCCACGACCGATACGATCCCGCCGGCGCTGCTGCACAATCTCAAGCACAACAAGGTGCTGCACGAGCGCGTCGTCGTGCTGAACGTGTCGACGCAGCAGGTGCCCCACGTCGCGATGAAGGATCGCGCCGAGGTCACCGCCTTTGGGCAGGGATACTACCAGATCGTGTTGAAATTCGGCTTCATGGACGAGGCCGATATTCCGGCAGAACTGGCGCGGATCAAAAATGCTGGCGAACCCTTCAGGAGCATGGACACGAGTTATTTCCTGGCGCGCCAGACCCTGCTCCCCTCGGCACGGCCCGGCATGCCGCTGTGGCGCGAGAAGCTTTTCGCCTGGATGGTCCGCAACGCGGCGAGCGCCATGGAGTTCTTCAAACTGCCGACCAACCGGGTGATCGAACTGGGAAGTCAGGTCGAGATCTAGCAAAGGCTGCCGCGGCAGGAATGTCTAACCGTGGGCCTCAGTTAGACGTCGAAACCGATCACACCGCCGAACTTCTTCTCCTTCTGCCCTGGGTCGATCCATAACGGCGCGCTGAAGCTGGTGACCTACACCATCTTCCCCGCTGCCTTCATCACGCTGATCACGATCTCGCTCATCCGCGAGCCAGACGGGCGCAAGGCTGCGATCCTGATGGCGGCGACGATCGTGTATAGCGGCTGCGCAGCGCTGTTGTTCGAAATCAGACTTAGGAGTCATCGGCACGGTCAGTCGCCGGTTTCGGAAGGATAGCCCTGGCCTCGCCCTCTATTCCGTCATTTCGTCCCTCGGTCTCTCAAATCATCCACGACTTGTTCGCTCGATTTTCGAGGACCTTGGAGCGAAATGCACTGGGTGTGGTTCCGAAACGCTCCTTGAAGGCGCGGCTGAAATGAGCCGAGTTGCTGAAGCCGAAATTATAGGCCAACTCGGTCAGCGTCGCGCTCGTGCCGCTCGTCGCCATCAGCGCCTCTTTACAACGCTGCAGCCGAAGCGACCATATCATCCGGGAAACCGATTCCTGGCCTTCGAAGACCTTGTGAATGTAACGCGGCGAGCAACCCATGGCTGTGGCGATCGTCTCGACCGAGAGAGCGGGATTGCTCAAATTGCACCTAACATAGTCGTGCACGCGCCGTTCCAGCGCATCGCGGCTGCTGGCGCGCTCGTGCGCCGAGCTCGCGTCGTTGATGATGATCCGCAGCATCTCGAGAAGCGAAAGGCCCAGCTCCTGTTCCGCCGGATCGCTCAAATCGTCCAGGTCCTCGATCGTCATGCGCAGGCATTCGAACAGGAGCTTGCTGATACGCCCGCGCGTCTCAATGGGTGCGCTCAGCGTCGTTGCCAGCCGATAATCACGCTCCGACAGGAGCGACTTTGGCAGTTGCAGGGAAATTTGGCTCGCATCGCGTTCATTGACGACACTATGCGGACGAGCACCATCGATCACGAGCCATTCGCCGGCCCGGATGGTGTGGCGCACGCCGCTCTGCTCGACCAGACTTTCGCCGCTTCGCTGAAATCGAACGCGCAGGAAATCCTCCTCACATCCGGGCATCCGGCAATGGGCCGGGCTCGCGACATGATGGGGACCGGCCTTCAAGCCGAAGACGAGGAGGCGTCCCAGGATGCGGGTTGAAGCCTCGGCGTCGAATATGTCGGCCAATGGCGTCGCCCTCACGCCGCCGATTGCGCTGGAGCCCGAGTTCCAGAAAAAGACCCGCTCGGCCGCGGCAATGCCGACAGTCGAAACGGAATGCACCCGCCCCATGCGCCCTCCCGAACCCTGCGGCTTCGTCGGCCCGTTTGCATGCCATTATGCCGTCAATCAGGCAGAGGTCAATTCGAACGGACACTCTGCCTTTTGCGACGGAGCTGTACCGCCCCGCCCGCACATGACTGCTAGCGCCGGCCGGCCGATGTCCAGGGCGACACGGTGTAATAGGGCGCCTGATAGAAGGTCGCGACGACGGCCGCGATGCATCCCTCCGTCACTTTGAACATCTCCAGCAGGCCCCAGCTCTGGGGTTCCTGAAAAACCGACTTGGTCATGGTTCCATCGCTCAGCCGATACTCGTCGAGCACGCCCTTGTGGTCGATGAAGCCGCGCGCCATCACCACCTGGCGCGCCTCGTCGACCAGCACGATCTCGCGCCTTACCCGGTTGTTGAATGCATAGCGTCCGGACTTGAAGCCGCCCTTGATGTCGGAAAACAGCATCCCGTTCTCGCGCCGGGTCGCGTCCTCGTGAAAGCAGGTGCCGCGAATTTCGCCGTCATTGTGCTGCAGGGTGTCAAAATAGCCATGAGCATGTTTGGTCAGAGACGCACGGCTTGCCCGCTGAGCGGGCGGTATGGTCTGCTCGATGATCGGATCATAAGTGAAGCTGCCCACCTCGCCAATTGGCGTCGGCGGGCTCGACAGGTTGCGCCGGGTCGAAATGATATGTTCCACCTCGGTGATCCGGCGCCCTTCGATTTTCAGCCGAACGGCCAGAAAGCCGGGTACCGCGCGCTGGCGAATGCCCATGTAGAGGCCGACCGTGCCCATTGTCGGGTCCGAAAGCAGAAGCGATGGCCCGACATCTTCGGTCACCGTGTCCCAGGTCCCGTCGGGGAACGGCATCTCGACATTGTTCTCGCTGTAGCGGACATGCTTGGCAAAGGGCGCGGCCGAGGCATCGTGCTTGAGATAGGCGGCGCGGTACTGGTTGCCGATGCCTTCGAGACAAGCCTTGTCACAGGACTGCGACTGCCCTTTTCCCGCGGCCATGGTCGGCGTGGAGGCCGCCATCATTAGTCCCGCCATGGCGAATAAGTAGCGCTTCATGTCCCGCCGTTCCTCTGTTTGCCCTTGTTCTGCGTTCGACGTCACAGGACCTCGTAATAGCTAATCGTCAGCACGCCCTCGGCAGCTGGCTTGGCGATACCGATGAAGAACAGGCCCAAGACCCAGCTATGTTCACTGCGCACATCGGCATCGACCCAGCTGGTGACGCGATAATAGCCGTCCATGCGGGCAAAGCCGATGTTGCGGACATAGAGCCATTCGCCCTTCTGATCCTGTATGAGGACATGGCCGTTCACATCGGTGACGCCGTCAGCCCGCCGCAGCGAATATTCGCCTGCACCATGCGGATAGACGGCGCCTTCGATCCGTCCGGTCACGGTACCGCCGGTGATCAGCTTGAAGATCCGCTCTCCGTGCGGCGTCGCTTCCTGATGCGTGGGGGCATAGCTCAGCGTCACCTCGAAGGCCGGCTTGAAGCCGATGTCCGCGACGAGATCCGGTGAGCGGTCGGCGGGAATCGAAAACTGCTCCATCACAGCACCTCGTAATATGTGAAGATGGTTCGGTCAGGATCCGTTCGACGCAGCCCGTGGCCGATGAACAGCGTATGGTTCATCCAGTCGTGTGGACTGTTCCTTGGCGCCTCGAAGAAGGGCGAGGTGCGCATACGCAGCGGCACCTGGGAATCGGGCGGCGCGACGAAATCCTGCTTGATCCGTTCGCCGGGCTTGAGCGGCGGAAGCGGCCGGTCCAGCGCCGTGATCGGGTCCCAGTCCACACGTCGCATGTAGCCGCGATTGTTGATGTAGATATAATGTCCGTCCGATGCCTGAAAGATGTAGTGCGCGTCCAGCGGACCGCCGCCGCCACCGAAATCGGCACCGCCATAGGGGACGACCTTGCCCTGAAGTCGCGGACCCCAGATGTCGCCGCCGATTGCCGGAACAAAGGTACGGCGAAACGGTGCGTCGATCGCGATGCGTTCCTTGAAGAACACGCTGACCGAAAAGGCCCAGCGATAGCGGACGCCGGCCATTTCCTTGATGGGGGGCAATGCCGCCCGGGCCGGTTCGGCCGCCTCCGAGGGCTCGCTGAAATTAGCCAGGACTCCGGCGGCGGACATGCCGGCCAACAATTCTCGACGATCGATCATGACGAGTGCCCTCCTTGCGATGTTGGCGTGCCGATTTCCTCTGCGTCCCACCAATAGCCATGCACTTGCGTTCCGGCTCGGAACGGCAGGTAGACGCGCGCAATATCGCCCTCGCTCAGTCGCTGCGCGTCGGCGATGATGAGCTCGGTGCGCATTTCGGCAAGGTTCGACGCCGTGCCGATCAGATAGCCATCGCCCTCCGCCGTGCTGCCCCGCCGCGGCACGAAGCTGCATTCCTGCAGCGTATGGGTCTCGCCCACGAAATAGCGATCGAGCGCGCCGGTGTGCAGATCGAAGCGGCCATAGCTGTTTGAAACGCGCCCACGCATATTGCCGGCCCGCGCTTCGTCGAACGGCCGCGTGGGGTCGGAGAAGTTGGTGAAGGCATAGCGCTGCGGCAGTGTGGTGAAGCGCTGATCGACCTTGCCGAGGTCGCTGATCGGTGTGTGAAACAGGATCTCTTCTTCCCAGCCGTCGCCGGGCTTGCTCAGGTCGAAGGTGAGTTTACGAACATGGGAGACCGCCTTGGATGGGTCCCAGGGCGAGCCGTCCACATTGGGGAAGAAGGGGAAGAAGTTGGACTCGTAGAAGGGCGCGTAGAGGATCACCTTGTCGCCGAGGCTGTGGGCATTGAACACATGCATCATGCAGCGCTCCGGGCCCTTGAACCAGCGGATGTCGGACCCGTCGCCATCGCGGCGCAGAATGCCAATCATGCTTGGCAGCTGCTTGTCCCAGCCCCAGTGGATCTTGCCGGCCTTCAGTCGCTCGAGACTGGTCGTGTAGCAGGCGAAGGGAAAGATCACATGCTTCTGCGTCACCGCGAAATCATGGATGATGGAGACATAGGGAACCTTGAGGCGAACTTCCCGGCCGACCTTGCCCGCCTTGTCGACGTAATAGAGGAATAGGTCGTCGCTCGCGGGACCAGTCGCCTCATAGCCGAACGTGATCATCTCGCCCGTCAGCGGGTCGATCTTGGGATGCGCGGTGAAGGTCTGGCTTTTGTATGCGCCGCCAAAATTCCATGGTCCGATGGTTTCGAGCGTCACCGGATCGATCTGATAGGGCAGCGCGTCTTCCTTGAGCGTGAAGAGCTTGCCGGCATGGACGAGGGGTGCCGTGTTCGAGACGGTCGCGTCGAGCCCGGCGACAGCCGGATCATCCGTGAAGCGATTGCGGTAATAGCCGAATTGCTGGCGGCCGGCTTCGAGATTGGATTTGAAACGCGGGGTGCGCACGAAGCGTCCCTTGTAAGACACGCGGCCATTTCTGATCCGGAAACTGCTGACATAGCCATCGGTATGAAGGAAGGCGTCGTCCGCGAACTTTGGCGGATAGAACCATTCCCCCCCGACGCGGAAGAACGTGCCGTCGATGTCGGCAGGAATCACCCCGTCGACCTCGCAATCGAGCACTTCGGCATCGAACCGCTGCGGGGTGAAAAAGCCTGTCGCTGCCGGACCGTCGAACTTGTGGACCATGGGTAATCTCCGTGAAGCGGTGTCGGGCGTTCCAGCGCCAATTGAAGGGATGAAGTCTGCGCCAATCCTCGTCCGTCAGCGCCTGCCGGGCGCCGCCGCCGCGATAGCCGGCCGGGGGCGGTAGGCCGGCAACGTCCCGGACGGACCCAGCAAGAGGCCGTCATCAAAGAAGCTCACTCATGCGCGCGCCCGTGCGCCCGGACGCGAAGGGCTACCGCCGGTGTAAAAGACGAAATTGCGAACGTGGAGCTAACCAGGAGTGCGATCGCGTTTCTTCTGCAAGCGACAAGCACGCCACTTCCTCCCATCCACCGCCCGGTCGCGGCCCAGCCGCTTCTGTCCGGCCGTGGCTTGCCCATGATGGATAGGCGCGCTCGATCGATCATGCTTATCTCATTGCGAACATTGTTGTGTTCGCAGGCGAACGAAGAAGCTTTGTGTCAGGCCTGCAAACGGGGTCGCAGTGCTTCGGGAACGCGGCGTTGCGGATCGGAAACGGTGCGGCACCGGCGGTCGAAAAGGAGCGTGGCTCGTTCCGCTGCATCAAATTGCGGCCAGAACGCCAGGGTGACGGCGCAGGCCCGGGCGGTCGGCGTGCGCCACTCCTCCATTCATGGCTGCATCACCGACGCCGCCGGTCTCCTCGGCGACAATGGTAGTGCGGGGCCATAGCCGAAGCGCATCACCAGGTCGGGCCTCCTGGTTTCCCCGACCACCGCGGCGAGGTCGGCGCGCAGGCGGTTCACTTCGACAGGTTGGTTGATGAAGGCGATCTTGAGTCCCAGATGCGTCGCGGCCAGAGCGAAGCGCTGGCATGCCTGGCCGATCCTGATCCAGTGACCGGGGTCTGCCCGTTCGCCGAAAAAGATCGCGATCCCGGCGGACGAGTCGATCTGGCGCGCATATTTGCGATTTTCCTGTCCGACATTGAACAGCCGGTCGAATGCGAACCGGCCGAGCCCGGAAGGCAGGACAGGGTTGCCGCTCGCCGCGGAAAAGAGCCCGTCGCCCGTCGCCATCGCGCTGCGCGGATTGAACCTGATCCATTGAACCAGTTCACGCATGAAAGCAGGATCGCGCATCTGATCTTCATTGCCGGCGAGGACAAGATCGCGCACTCGGTTCATCCTCGCGCGATCGGTGATGAGCGCGAGGCTCACGCCCGGCGTTGCCACCGCTCGCTCGATTTCGGCAAGATCGGCGGCCGGCACCGCGCGACCGTCATATTCGGCGCGCGTGCACTGGCGTTTGGGTATGGCGTCGAAGAGGGCATCCCACCTGGGGACGCCCGAGGCATAATCGTAACGGACCGCACGACCGTCGGCAGCGATCGACAATTCCCCGGAACGACCAGTTGCGGCTGCGGCAAGTGCGAGGTTGGCCGCCGCGCATCCCAGGCTGACGTACAGATGATGATCGTCGGGATCTACGACGGGCGTCCGCCTCCCGAAGTCCGGTCGAATTTCGATGGCCTCCCGGTCGAGGCGAAATCGCCAGGGCTGCGTGTTGTGGCCGCTGGCCGCCAGCGTAGCATATCGCACGATGGCCTGCAGATCGGGCGGTGCCAGGCTGCCGCGCAGCCGGGCGGCATAGCGATCATAATCGGCCATCGAACCGGCGGCCGCATGCCAGCCGATCATGCCGCTTCCGGCTGTGACGAACGCGGCGCCGGCGCCAATGAGCATTGTTCTCCTGTCCATATCGCCTCGCGAAGAATGTCCGCAGACAGTTAGCGCACTTCGGAAGATGGCCCCTTGATCCTGGTCATGGTCATGCCACTCCAGCGAAGCGTGACCTCGTTGACGGGATTCAAAACAGTCCCGTGGGCGTGGCAGAATGTGCCGAGCAAATCGGCTCCAAGGATCGCGCGATCGGCAGTGTTGTGTCGGCAATAACAGAGCCGATCGTTTTCGCGTCGGCAATGCGGTTACGCAGGTCCCGACTACGCGCCGAGCACGAGCGATGTGCCGGCGAGGCAGAAGAGTGCACCGAAATACATGGAATGGCGGACGATCCTGTACGGGCCCGTCTGCGAGTCATGTCACCAACGGCTTACTTCGGAATTTCCCGGTGGATCCGGCGCGATTCCGGTTTTTGCGGGCGGGTCTGAACGACGCTTTCAGCATGCTGCCAGGCAGGCAAGCTCGTCGCCGGCCAGCTGGAACAGGATAATTTGAGGTGGGGCCTGCATCCGGTTCGGAAAACCGGGATCCGAGACGATGGTGCAGGCCCACGCCATGACTGAAACCAATTCCGATCCGTCGCCAGTTCGCCCGGACCCCTTAAGGGAGAGTCCGGATATCGCCGCAGCCCAGAAACGCGCATTCCATCGTTGAATCTGGGCGCAGACGCATGTGCCGGCCATTGTCGCAAAGGGCCGCCCCGGTTCCGGAGGCAATGCCATGATTCATGATCGCATCGAGCGCGAAGCTCCCGCTGAGATGATCGAGGCGCTGCGACGCCATGCCGAGCCGCTGCCTTCGCCTGCGCTCGCCGAGGAATTCGGCGCCTGCTTCGATCGTTTCGGCGACGCGCAGATCGTTTTGCTCGGCGAGGCAACGCACGGCACCTCCGAATTCTATCGCGCGCGCGCCGCCATCACGCGCCATCTGATTCGCCACCATGGATTCAGCATCGTTGCCGTGGAGGCGGACTGGCCAGACGCCGCCCGCATCGACGACTATGTCCGGCATCAGGCGCCGCGTCCTCGCCGGGGCGACGTGTTCGCGCGCTTTCCCACCTGGATGTGGCGCAATGTCGAAGTGCTCGAGTTCGCCGACTGGCTTCGCGGCCACAATGCCGGGCTGCCGGAGGCGCAGCGAGCCTCCTTTCATGGGCTCGATGTTTACAGCCTGAGCGAGTCGATTCACGCCGTGCTGGCCTATCTCGACACGGTCGATCCGGACGAGGCCGCCCTGGCGCGGAAACGCTATGGATGCCTCACGCCATGGCAAGATGACCCTGCCCATTATGGCTTGGCAGTGGCGCGGAAAGGCCGGCCAACCTGCGAGGACAACGCCGTTGCCCAGCTGCGCGACCTGCTTTCCAAGCGCCTCGACTATCTCGGCCAGGATGGGGAGCGCTGGTTCGATGCGACGCAGAACGCGCGCATCGTGCGCGCCGCGGAGCAATATTATCGCGCGATGTACCGCAGCTCGGCTGAAAGCTGGAATCTGCGCGATCGACACATGTTCAACACGCTCCAGGCGTTGGTCGGGCATCGCGGCGGCGGCGCCAAGGCCGTGGTCTGGGCCCATAACAGCCATATCGGCAACGCGGCCGCGACCGCGATGGGCTGGCGCGGCGAGTTCAACATCGGTGAGCTGTGCCGCACGGCCTATGGCGACGATGCGGTCCTCATCGGCTTCGGCACCGACACGGGGACAGTCGCGGCCGCGGACGATTGGGGTACGCCGATGCGCATCAAGACCGTCCTCCCGGCGCGGGCCGACAGTTACGAGCATGCCTTCCGGCGCACCGGCCTCGCGCGCACGCTGACGGACTGGCGTCGCGCCGACCGGCACGCGCTGGCGAACATATTGCGCACGCCCTTGCTGGAGCGCGCGATCGGCGTCGTCTACCGACCGGAGACCGAATTGCTGAGCCATTATTTCCAGGCCGTGCTCTCCGAACAGTTCGACGCCTGGGTCTGGTTCGAGCAGAGCAGTGCCGTCACGCCGCTCGCCGACGAGCGTCCGCACGGCGCGCCGGAAACCTGGCCGTTCGGGCTGTGACGATGGCTACGCCAGTCGATGCCGCTCCCGTGCCCGTCACGGTTCAGCCCCACGGCCTCAAGGGGCTGTTGGGGTTGCCGGATCGACCAAAAGGTCTCGTCATCTTCGCGCATGGCAGCGGCAGTGGGCGCCTCAGTCCGCGCAACAAGCACGTCGCGCACGGCCTGCATCGCGCCGGCTTCGCAACTCTGCTGATCGACCTGCTGACGTCGCTGGAAGAGCAGGACCGCGCCAATGTCTTCGACATTCCGCTCCTGGCCGGGCGACTCTCGGGCGCGGCGGATTGGGCCAGGCTGCAGCCGGCGCTCGCGCGCCTGCCGATCGGCTATTTCGGCGCCAGCACCGGCGCGGGCGCTGCCCTTCTGGCGGCCTCGGCGGAAAAAAGCGACATCCGCGCCATCGTCTCGCGCGGCGGACGGCCCGATCTGGCCGGATCGCGCGCACTCGCCCATGTGCGCGCTCCCACGCTGCTCATCGTCGGCAGCCGCGACGTGCCCGTGATCGAGCTCAATCGCACAGCCATGCGGCACATGCAGGCGCAGACCGAGCTTGTGATCGTTCCCGGCGCGCACCATCTGTTCGAGGAGCCTGGCACGCTGGACATGGTCATCGAGCATGCCGCGCGATGGTTCCTTCTTCATCTTGAGGAGAGGCCGTGATGTCCTCCGCCCGTCCGGCATTCAGGGATCGCGAGGAGGCCGGCCGCAGGCTCGCGCGGGCTATCGCGGGGCATTGCCCGGATCGTCCCGTCGTCCTTGCGCTGCCGCGTGGCGGCGTGCCCGTTGCGCATGAGATCGCGCAGGCGCTGGGCGCTGATCTCGACCTCCTGTTTGTCCGTAAGCTGGGGGCACCCGGCCATGAGGAATTCGGCATCGGCGCGGTTATCGATGGCGCCCATCCCCAGACCGTCCTGAACGATGAGATCGTCCGCGAACTTTCCCCCGGCAGCGACTATATCCGGAACGAGACGGCGCGACAGCTTCGGGAAATCGATCGGCGCCGACGGGAATATCTCGGCGACAGGAAACCGATCGATCTTACAGGCCGCAACGTCATCCTGGTGGATGACGGAATCGCGACCGGTGGCACGGTGCGCGCCGCACTCAAGGGCCTGCGCAGGGCGCGGGCCGGAAAGATCCTGCTCGCCGTGCCGGTGGCACCGCCTGATGCGCTGAGGTCGCTCGCCAATGAGTGCGACGAGATCATCTGCCTGCTGTCGCCCTATCCATTCTACGCTGTCGGCGTCCATTATGCCGACTTCCGCCAGACTAGCGACGAGGAGGTGAAGCAGCTGCTCGCCGGTGCTGCTCGCACGGAGCAGCAGCCCCCGCCTTCCTCTCCGGCCGTCTAGGCTGCGTGGACAGATTCGGGCGGTCGTCTCATCCTGCCGAACCGGTCCGCCTGGATTGCCCAAAGGTCACCAGGGCCACACTATGAGCAACAATGCACGCCGCGCGTGATCGGCAACCGCCCTCACGATGTCATTCGTCTCGTGCCTCCCGCGTCAGCGAACTTGCTGCAACCGCTCGAATACCGTCACCGCGCTGATCCTCATCCTGCCGATGCCGTCCTTATCGTCCAAGACGCTGCGCCCTTCGCTGCGACCACAGTTAAGTAACAACCCTAATGGCCGCCGCACTCGCCGGCCGGCAAACAAGCCAAGGATTTGTTCCTGCAATCTAATCTCGACTGTCGACGATGATTGCCGCCGTTTCCGGGATCCGGCGAAGGTTCACGATATGATGTGAAGGGAGGTTTCCGCGTGACGAAAGAAGGACAGCTTGCCTGCGACTCCATGGCCTTCGTGCTTGCCGGCGGGCGCGGCAGCCGACTGAAGGAGTTGACCGACGATTGCGCCAAGCCCGCCATCCCCTTCGGCGGCCGGTCCCGTATCATCGATTTCGCGCTTTCGAATGCGCTCAATTCCGGCATTCCTCGCATCGGCGTCGCCACGCAGTACAAACAGCGCGCCCTCATCCGCCATATTGAGCGCCTATCGCCTTTTCTGTCCACCCGACGCAACGGCAGCCTCGACATCTTGCCGGGCTCCGAAGGCAGCGGCGGAATATATTATGAGGGCACGGCGGGCGCGGTCTTCCAGAATATCGACGTCATCGAGCGCCGTGCGCCCCGCCACGTCGTCATTCTCGCCGGCGACCATGTCTACAAGATGGATTATGGGCGGATGCTGCGTCAGCATGTCGCGACCGGCGCCGATGTGACGGTCGGCTGCATCACGGTGCCGCGTGAGGAAGCGCGAGGCTTCGGCGTCATGCATGTCGACGTCGCCGATCGCATCACGGCCTTTGTCGAAAAGCCGCATGATCCGCCCGCTGTGCCTGGCAATCCCGACGCATCGCTGGCCTCCATGGGCATCTATGTGTTCGACACGGCATTCCTGCTGGATGCGCTTCACCGCGACGATGCCGATTTGGGATCGTCCCATGACTTCGGCGCCGACATCATTCCCCATATCGTCCAGCATGGCCGGGCATTCGCGCATCGCTTCGCCGACTCCTGCGTTCGTAGCGCGGAGGAGGTGAATGCCTATTGGCGCGATGTCGGCACACTGGACGCCTATTTCGCCGCTCATCTTGACGTGATGGCGCGCAGACCGCGCTTCGATATGGAGGACGAGCGATGGCCGCTCTGGACTCAGCGGCTGCAGACGGCGAGGGCTCCGCAGCGGCGGGACATGACCTCCCCCCTGATCGTGCATGACGGCGTCCTCGCCGGTTCACGGGTCAGGCGCTCTCTGCTTTCAGACGGCACGAACATTGCCGATCATGCAAATCTGGAGGAAGTGCTCCTCCTGCCCAATTGCCACATCGGTTCCGGCGCGCGTCTCAAGCGCGTCATCGTCGACGCCGGCGTCACGGTTCCGGCAGGGCTGGTCGTGGGCGAAGACCCGGACTTCGACGCGCAGCGCTTCCGCCGTACTGCGGGAGGCGTCTGCCTCGTCACCCAGCAGATGATCGACCGGCTTTCCATGCGGGATGACGTGCGGTCTGCCGCGTAAAGCGCCGCGCCGGCCGGCAGCCAGCATATCGACCTGTTCCCCGGACAAAAAGGCTCATGGCAGACCCTATCAACGCCTTCCTCCACAATACGCACATCGCCTATTTCACGATGGAGATCGCGTTAAGGTCCGAGATACACACCTACAGCGGCGGCCTCGGCATATTGGCGGGCGATACAGCGCGATCCTGCGCGGACCTGCAGCTTCCGGTCGTCTTTCTGTCGCTGGCGAGCCGCTCGGGCTATCTGCGTCAGGAGCTGGATGATCACGGCAATCAGATTGACCGTCCTGATCCCTGGGATCCTGGCGCATGGACCGAACCACTTGACGCCATGATCGCCATCGAGCTGGCAGGCCGGCAGGTCTGGATCAGGCCCTGGCTTCACGTCCTCACCAGCCCGCTTGGCAGCCGCGTACCCGTCATTCTCCTCGACACGGATCTCGACCAGAACGATCCGGCCGATCGCACGATCACCGACCGGCTCTATGGCGGGGATCTGACAAATCGGCTGCGGCAGGAAGCTGTGCTGGGCATTGGCGGCGTGCGCATCTTGCAGGCGCTCGGCTTCATCATTCGCAGCTATCACATGAACGAAGGCCATTCCGCCTTCCTGACCACCGAGTTGCTGCGTCATCATCCCCGGCCCACAAATCATATCGACAGCCCTCCACTTCTGTACGACCCCGAGCATGTCGTGGAGCGCTGCATCTTCACGACGCATACGCCCGTGGAGGCCGGGCATGACCGTTTCCCCTACGATCTCGTCGAACACGAGCTCGGTAGCTTCATCGCAATCGAGGAACTCAAGCGCTATGCGGGGTCCGACGACTGCAATATGACCAAGCTCGCCCTGGCCCTGAGCGGTTATGTCAACGGCGTCGCCCAGCGCCACGCCGAGACGACGGAGCGCATGTTTCCCGGTTATCATGTGAGGGCCATCACGAATGGCGTTCATGTCGCGAGCTGGGCTCACAATGCCTTCGCCCACCTCTTCACGGCTCATTTTCCGCACTGGTCACATGAGCCCGAAGTCCTCTTCCGCGCGGATCAGCTTCCCGACGATGCCATCTGGCAGGCGCATATGCAGGCCAAGGCCGAGCTCATCGACATGACCGCGCAGAAGACGGGCGTCCGGCTCGACCCGGACCGGCCGATCATCGGCTTCGCGCGCCGCATGACCGGATACAAGCGGCCGGAACTGATCTTCAGCGACCTGGAGCGGCTCGAGGCCATTCACACCCGCCATCCATTCCAGATCGTCTGGGCAGGCAAGGCGCATCCCGATGACCTTGAGGGAAAGCAGCTGATAGCCGAAATCAATGACCACATTGCCGCAATGCGCGGCAAGATCGAGATGGCTTTCCTTCCCAATTATGATCTCGATATTGCCAGGACCCTCGTCGGCGGCGCGGACATCTGGCTCAACACGCCGTTGCCGCCGCTCGAAGCGTCCGGCACGAGCGGAATGAAGGCGTCAGTCAACGGCGTGCTCAATCTGAGCATACTTGACGGCTGGTGGGTCGAGGGCTGGATCGAGGGCGTGACCGGCTGGTCGATCGGTACGGACCTCGGGCATCAGGGCGAGCATCATGCGAGCGACCTCTACGACAAGCTCGAAGGAACCGTCCTGCCGCTCTTCTACGAGGATCGCGCGCGTTGGATCTGGATGATGAAGCAATCGATCAGCAAGCTGGCCTCCTACTTCAACAGCCAACGCATGATGCGCCGCTACGCGACGGAGGCCTATCTGCGATGATCGGGTGGACCGGCGCCACCGGTTGCGCAAGTATTCCCTGATCCGTCTATCGCCGAATTGGTCACCTTCTCGCGCCGCGAGCGGGTCTCATGGCCGGCTCCGGTCACGATCGCCGCCTTGGCAAAAGCCGCATCAGGTCAGGTGTTGTACACGCCGATCAAGACAGGGTGGCTCGGTCGAAGCCGCAGCCATCTGGTTCGGGCAACAAGTTACGGCAGCTTGGGGTCAGTCCCGAACAGGATATTCTTGAACAGGTTTTCCTGCCACGTATCTCGCACAGGTGGCTCGTGCCACATCTTCCACTTCTCGCAGACGGGCATGGACTGCATCTTCCTTCATCGCCTTGGTGATGCAATCGAAGTGGAAATGATCGTTGCTCGCCAAAGCAAAGGCGTTGGTGAGATAGGTATCGAAAATGTTACGCAGCGCCATCCACGCTCCCTGTTCCTCGAACCAATATCGACTGTTGCCGGATGAGGTGAAGGAGACGAGTTGCTTGCCTCCCGTCAGGGCGGGCGAATGACGGCCACGCACTTCCAGATGCCTAATTCCCGCACCCAGAACGCGATCAATATAGCCTTTTAGCATCGCTGGCGGGCCGCCAAACCAGATGGGATAGACGATGACGAAGACATCGGTTCCCGACAGGGCTTTTAGCTCTGCCTTCACGTCCTGCGCGAGAGTCGCCTCTCCGCCACCAGGCTGCTCTTCGGCCTTGAGAATCGGGTCAAAGTTCAATCGATACAGATCTCGAATGACGACCTCGTCTCCGAGCTCTTGCGCAACGGCGGCATAGCGCCGCGCGACGGAAAGATTGAAGCTGTCCGGGGAGGGGTGGCTAACGATAACCGTATGTTTCGTGCCCGCAGCCATTCTCTATCCCTTCAGAAATCGCTCGCATTTCTAGGCTCCGGCACCGGCTCTCGCATTCCGCAATTTTACGGAGGTTGCGTTTGGCCATGCTCCCCGCCGCCCTGATGTGTTCGACAGGATGAACGAGGCGACCCCGCATGGCCAGGCTTGTGAAGCGGATGGAGGATGACGAGCTCCCTCGCTCCGTGATGCGGCTCGGGAGATTGAGCGCCAAGAGGCGCGACTGGCGCGAGAACTCGCCCACTTGGCCGAGCCGACTGCGTCGCTGCCGGCGGTTTCGAGGCGATCTATCCAAGGCTCGCACGCTTCGTCGCATCAGCGCAGACAAGCCGGAACGATCGCGGGCAAGGCGCGTTTCAGCAATAAGGTTTCGGCTGCTCCGTCTAGGGGCACCACACTAGGGCGCCTCCTCGTGAGGCGCCTTTCTCATTTTCAGAACCTCTCGCTCGAATTTCAGTCTCTATCGATCAATGAGTCGGTTTTGATCGCTTTGATCGATCAATGTGGCCGAGCTTGTTCGTTTCCCTGTCTCGGAGGGTAGGCATATCCTGCAGTCCTTCCCCTCAAGACCGACTCAGGAGCAGAACAATGAACGCGAAGACCGGAGAGATGAAGGGCAGCGGTTGCCCCATGCACGGCGCTGGCGGTGTCCGCGCGCTGCTCGGCCGCACCAACAAGGACTGGTGGCCCGACCAGCTGGCGACTGAGATCCTCAGCCCCAACGGCCCCTCGAACCCGATGGGCGCGGATTTCGACTATGCCGAGGCCTTCAAGACGCTGGACTACGCCGCCCTCAAGGCCGACCTCCACGCGCTGATGACCGACAGCCAGCCCTGGTGGCCGGCGGACTATGGACATTACGGCCCCTTCTTCATCCGCATGGCCTGGCATGCCGCAGGCACCTATCGCACGGCCGACGGCCGCGGCGGCGCCAATAGCGGGCAGCAGCGCTTCGCCCCGCTCAACAGTTGGCCGGACAACGGCAATCTCGACAAGGCGCGCCGCTTGCTGTGGCCGATCAAGCAGAAATACGGCAGCAAGATCAGCTGGGCCGACCTGTTCATTCTCGCCGGCAATGTCGCGATCGAGAGCATGGGCGGGCCGGTATTCGGCTTCGGCGGCGGCCGTGCCGACGTGTACGAACCGGAGCGCGACATCTACTGGGGCTCGGAAGACAAATGGGTCAACCAGGGCGTCCAGACCCGGATCGATCCTGCCAATGGCCTTGAAGACATCGAAGGGCCGCTCGCCGCGATCCAGATGGGCCTCATCTATGTGAATCCCGAAGGGCCGGGCGGCAATCCGCACGACGACGTGGGCATGGCGCGCGACATGAAAGAAACCTTCCGGCGCATGGCGATGAATGCCGAGGAAATCGTCGCACTCACTGCCGGCGGCCACACCTTCGGCAAGGCGCACGGCAACGGCGATGCGTCGCTGCTGGGCGTTGCGCCCGCCGGCGCCGATCTCGCCGCGCAGGGCTTTGGCTGGGTCAGCAGCCACGAGAGCGGCGGAATCGGCGAGCACACCGTCACCAGCGGCATCGAAGGCGCATGGACCAACACCCCGCGGGAATGGACCGAGAACTATTTCCGCCTGCTGTTCGACTATGACTATGCGCTGGTGACGAGCCCGGCAGGCGCGCACCAGTGGCAGCCGATCGGCCAGAAGGAAGAGGATATGACCCCGGCGGCCTGGGACCCGACCATCAAGGTCCCGACCATGATGACCACCGCCGACATGGCGCTGAAGCGCGACCCCGAGTTCCGGGCGATCAGCGAGCGGTTCCGGCGCGATCACGAAGCGTTCAAGGATGCCTTCGCGCGGGCCTGGTTCAAACTCACGCATCGCGACATGGGCCCGAAGATCCGCTACCTCGGCCCGGACGTGCCTGCGGAAGACCTGATCTGGCAGGATCCGATCCCGGCCGGCACCGTGCCTTCGGAGGCCGAGATCGCGGCGGTGAAGGAGCGGATCGCCCATAGCGGCCTGACCGCCAGCCAGCTGATCAAGACCGCCTGGGCTTCGGCCAGCACCTTTCGGAAGTCGGACTATCGCGGCGGCGCCAATGGCGCGCGTATCCGCCTGGCGCCGCAGAAGGACTGGGAGGTTAACGAACCCGAGATGCTGGCCAAGGTTCTCGACACGCTCGACGGCCTGCGCGGTACGATGTCGATGGCCGACGCGATCGTGCTCGGCGGCGTGGTCGGCCTTGAAAAGGCGATCGCGGATGCAGGCTACAACGTGGCGGTGCCGTTCACCGGCGGCCGCGGCGATGCCAGCCAGGAGCAGACCGACATCGAGAGCTTCCACTGGCTGGAGCCCGAGGCCGACGCCTTCCGCAACTATGTCGGCAAGAAGAAGCTGGCCGTGAAGACCGAGGACATGATGCTCGACCGCGCGTCGCTGCTCGGCCTTTCGGTGCCGGAGATGACAGTCCTGATCGGCGGCTTGCGTGTGCTCGGCGCCAACCATGGCGAGCGCGGCCACGGCCACTTCACCACGCGTTCGGGCCAGCTCACCAACGACTATTTCGTCAACCTGCTGGACATGACCAATGTCTGGAAGGCTGTCGATGGGTCGGGCGACGAAGAGTATATCGCGACCGACCGCACGAGCGGTGGCGAAACATGGCGTGCGAGCCGTGCCGACCTCGTCTTCGGCTCGAATTCGGAGCTGCGCGCGGTCGCCGAAGTCTATGCCGAGAATGGCAACGAGACGAAATTCGTCAGAGACTTTGTTGCCGCCTGGACCAAGGTCATGAATGCCGACCGCTACGACCTGGACTGAGCAGTCTGAACGAAACGGACGGAGGGGCGGCGCGTTGCCGCCCCTTTTTCATTCCGCCGCCAATGCCTGCGCGACATACGTCTCAATGTCGCGCCAGTCCCTGTCCCTGGGATAAGCGCAGCTGACCGCGCGGATGGCGGCCGAAGTCGATGGCGTCGCCTGCAAAGCTGATCTCGCCCGTGGCCTGATAGCGCTCGACCGCTTCGAGGAGCAGGCGGCGGGCGCGATAGATGACGCGGTCGCAGGTGCCGAGATATTTCTGGAGCGATCGACGATGGCCCCCATGTTCTCCTGCACCACGAAATCCTCATAGGCATTGCCGCGCCTGATGATGCCGCTCCAATGACCGGCCTTCATCGCGGCGCAATCCTGGTGCCACATGTTTTCCGGGCCGCCCATGTCGCTGTTGAAATAGCCGGGATCGCCTGAGGTCTGACCGAAATCGACGAGGATACGGTTGGCCGTGTCATAGCGCTTTGAAGCTTCGACCTTCTTCAACACTGCCAGGAGCTCGTGAGCCGAGATCTCGGTGATTGGTCGCCGCCCAAGGGCTGGGAAAGTCTTGCCGATCAACCATCGCGCCTTCTTGAAGGTCATAGGCGCGACGCCTTCGCGCTCGATTTTCTCGAGCCACTCGTTAGCGATCGATTGGAAATCATTCTTCGCAGCGAGCGATTTTGCGATTTTGTCGAGTTTGGACTTTTCTACCGGATCTATTCCCTTGGCGAGAAGTCGACGCGCCTCTCTCTCGCGGGGCTCTGGATACCGCTCTGGAGGCCCGAGCCAAAATCGAACCACTCTTTTTTCGACGTTCGCTGACGTTCACTATAGACCTTTATCCTTATGTTTTTTCAATATAATTTCTTCCTGAAACCGCACCTGAAGTTCGCTGTGGTTCGTTGACAATCGCCCACAGCCTGATAAAAATGTGGGAAAGATTGTGGGAAAGAAATGAGCAAGCTCACTGCGATCTCTGTACGCACCGCCAAGCCCGGACGGCATGTCGACGGGAAGGGACTCTCTTTGTTTGTCGCCCCGACCGGTGGACGCTCGTGGGTCCTGCGCGTCCAAGTGGCCGGGCGCCGCCGCGACATCGGTCTGGGCACCGCAGATGTCAGCAGCAAGCAGGAGCGGCGGCGTGATGGTGAGACAGAAGAGAGCGTCCCGCTTCTCGAACAGCGCCTGCTGACCCTCGCCGAGGCGAGAGAGAAAGCTGCTTTGCTCCGCAAGCTGGCCAAGGCAGGACGCGACCCCGTCGCCGAACGCGACAAGGAGAGGATTGTCCGACCCTCGTTCGCCGAGGCGGTCATAAAGGCCCACGCAGAGTTTAAGGACGGTTGGTCCGAGAAGGAAGCCGACGCGTTTCTGGCGTCCTTGAAGGAACACGCAAATCCGACGCTCGGCAAGAAGCGGGTCGACCATATCGAAGCGAGCGACGTCGCCGAGGCTCTCAAGCCTATTTGGACGGCAAAGCCGTTCATGGGTCGCAAGGTCCGGCGTCGCATCGCGAAGGTTCTCAACTATGCCCGGGCCAAGAAGTGGCGCTCGAGCGAAGCTCCCAACGAAGAGCTTTCGATCCTGCTCGGCAAACATCGCACGAAGAACACGAACTTTCCTGCAATGCCCTACGTCGACACTCCGGCCTACTATCAGCGTCTCGGCAGCAACAATGAGACCATGGGGCGCCTTGCGCTCATGTTTGTTATCGCGACGGCGGCGAGAGGCGGAGAGGTAAGAAACGCTCGGTGGAGCCAGATCGATCTGAAGAAGCGGCTTTGGAACCGGCCAGCCGAAATCATGAAAGGTGATGTCGCTCACAGTATCACGCTGAACGATGCGGCGCTTGGAGTCCTCGAACGAGCTGAAGCCTATCGCAAAGAGGGCGAAAACGACCCGCTCGTGTTTCCGTCGGCGGCACGAAAAGTGATCTCGGATATGACTGTCCTGAAAGTCCTGCGTGACGCCAAGCTGCCGTTCGTGCCCCACGGCTTCCGATCGAGCTTCCGGGACTGGGCGGCTGAAAAGGTCCCGGAGATTCCCGATCCTGTCGCCGAGGCGGCGCTCGCCCATGGGGTGCCGGACAAGGTCGTCGCGGCCTACAAGAGGACGACCTTTCTCGAAATGCGCAGGAACCTCCTCGATAAATGGGGAGCCTATCTGCTCACACCGCCGGCTGCGGAAAGGGCGGCCTGAGGGTCGGCATGGGTTGCCCAGGCGGACTGTCTTTGCCCCAACGGGTCCAAGCCTCATTTGCCGAGCCGACTGGTCACCAGCCGCTCCAGGCTCGATACCGTCACGAGCGTGGCTCGGCCGATCTTGAGCGTCTCAATCTCGCCCGCGTCGACAAGCTCGTAGAACATGGTCTTGCCGATGCCGAGCATGGCGCACGCCTTGGAAACGCGGACGCATAATGCCGGCACATCCGGCATCGAAAAAGAGCCGGCCTCCTCAAGCATACGGGCACGATCCAGTTTCGCGGTGACGGGGGACGGGGCCTCCGGAACGTGATCGGACGGGGCGCTCATTTGCCCGGCCCATTATCTTGCGCGAAAAGCCGAGCCCCAAACCTGCCCTTCAATTTGGTGACGACAGCGAGAACATACCGTCGTTGACGCCAGGCAGTCGGACTGTGGTAAAGGCCAACGGCCTGCCAATAGTCGCCGGTCGCGGCGAGTGCTGAGAGGAAGATCCAGCGCGCTGCGTCGACATTGAAGCAGGGGTGATGGGTCAGCCAGTAGCGAATATGAGCGGGCTCGCGCCCCGTCCGCGCAGCTATCCGTCCAACCCACCAGCTGTTGACCTGCATGGGTCCCAGATCGTGCGTGCCGTTGCTGTTGAGGATCTGCGCCCCAACCCAGCCGCCTTCCTGATCCCGCAAACCCCAAAGGGTCTTTTCCAGCCAGGGCCGTCTCGAAGCCGCCTGGCGAATGCAGGCGGCGATCTCTGCCTCGCCGGATGCCGGTCGGCCAGGAGCGACGGCTCCGACCGGCTGAGCGACCAGCGCAAATGCGGCGCATGGGATGCAGCGTCTAGCGATCATGACCGTCGCCTTGACCCGGCGCTCCTTCATTCCGGGCAGCGTGTGTCGGCGCATCTCCGTGAGCTGTCAGGGCTGTTTCAGGTTCAACTGCGCCGGGCCCACGGGTCAGCGAAGCGATCCAGCGATCGGTTGCGTGCACAAGCGAGTATGCCCGACCAGCGAGATGCGCGGCGATGCCATCAGGTTTTCGCGCTGTCAGCGCCCGTCGCTCGGCACGATCGCTGCGCTGCTGCTCGCGCAACCTGTCCAACGGCCCTCGCAGACGGTCACCGCGCGATCGAACAGACTCCCGATCAAGGCGCCCCAGCCCTTCGAGCGCCGAGCTTTTCTCGCCAGACCGGCGTTCCAGCCGGTCGACAAGCCGCTTCTCGTCCTCGGTCCAGAGCTTGACCCCAAAGCGCGCCCTTGTAATCGCAGTGTAGTAGTTCTGGCCGGTCACCAGGGGCGAATTGGTCGGCGCCAGTACATAGACGCGGTCATAGGTCTTGGACTGGGCCGAGAAGACGGTCTCGGCATAGCCGTGATCCCAGTTCTTGTAGGTCGACAGGTCGACCTTCTGTATCCGTCCGTCCCGGTCCCACCGGATGGTCGCGTTCGCGCCTTCGAGCGCCTCGACGGTGCCGCGATCGGCATTGCGGATGTCGAGATCATGATTGACGAGGCGCCACTGGACACGGTCGCCGGCGGCAAGGTCGCGTTCCTCGCTACGGAAGACATTGACCCGGGACGCGCGACCGAGCCGCGGATCCCAGTCGATCCGTCGGCCATGCTCATCGACGATGCGGACCATCTGCCGGCCTCGCTCGTTTACGGTGACCCCGAGCACGCGATATTCGCTGTCGCGCGCGATACCAAGACCGACATTGTCGCGGGCGAAGACCAGGACCTGACCGCCCGAGTAGAAGCGCGCGATCTGCTTCTCCTGGTCGCTCATGCCCGTCGGGGTCAACACAGTCAGCCGCGCCTCCTCTGCCGCAACCGCGCCCTCGGTCTTCAGCGCCTCACGCACCTTCATGTTCACAATGAGGCGTGTCGCATTCTCCAGGACGAGGATGTTGGTGTTCGCCCGGTTCTCCGGCTTGAGGCGAGTCCACTCGGCGACCAGGCTCTCGGCGAGCTTGTCCGCACCCTCCCCGCTCGTCACCTTGTCCAGATTTTCCAGAGAGCCGGCATAGTTGTGAAGGCGCGCCTGCGTGACGGCCGCCTTCATTGCGCGGGTCTCTTGCCGGACGGACTCGGTGAGCTCCGCACGTGAAAGACCGAGGCGCTGCATCAGCCAGAAGGCTTTGCCCTGCTCGATCGCGCCTGTCTGACGATTATCGCCCAGGAGAATGAGCCGCGCGCCAGTAGTCCGGCTGATTTCCAGCACGCGCAGCGCCTGGCGATTGCCGAGCTGGCCGGCTTCATCGAGCACCAGCACATGGCGATCGTCGAGGGTCCGACCACCACTCGCGACGAGGGAGGCGACCGTGCGGGATTCGATCTTCGCGCTTGCCCCGAGATTGGTGGCGGCCGACGAGGTCGGGGCGAGCGCGATCAGGACCGTATTCTGGTCAGCCGCCTCATTGAGAGCACGGACCAAGGTCGATTTCCCCGCGCCGGCGACGCCGTGCACAGCCACCACCCGATTGTCGGTCGTACCGATATGAAGGAGTGCCGCCTCCTGCGCAGAGTTCAGACCATGGGCAGCGCTTACCGCCTTGAGGTGCTCGGCCGTCGCGATTGGCGCAGCGTCTCCCAGGGCAAGAGACAGATGATCTGATAGCGCCAGTTCGAGCCGCGCGGTCCGCCGCGATGTCCGCCCCCTGATGTGCGTGCCCTCACCGGTTGGATGCCTCGTCTCGAGCAGCTTTCGCTGCGCTTCATGCACCTGCGCCAGAGGTATCACATCCTCCAGCCGAACCTCACCCACATGGGAGGCCAGTGCTCGGGCCAGCAGCCGACCAAGATTGTTGACTGCCTCGCGCCCCTCCTCCTGGCGCACGCCGAACAGCATGGCGCGGGCCGATGTCGCGGCGTCAGCATGGAGGGTCTCTTCACCGCGCTCGCCCGCACCGGCCCTGACGGCCGCGACGGCTTCCCGATGCGCACCCAGGCGTTGCTCCCATTGGTGGTGGAGCGTCTCGAGGCTCGCCTTCCGTTTGGGGCCGCGTGTCTCGTAGAAAGAAACGCGGCGCGCTGCCTGTCCGGTAAGCCCATGGTCTTTCGCATGGGCCTCGATCTGCTCGGCGCGCTGCGACATGGCCATGATGAGCGCGCGAGGCACGCCTTCGATCTCGAACAACCCTGAGCGGGGGTCGAACGCGATCTCATAGCCAACTTCCCGCAGCTGATGGGCGAGTTCGTTCCGGTAGACCTGGCCGGCGACCATCTGTTCGGCAAACATGGCGCGGGTCTCAAGGCTGGCCATGGGATCACCGTCCATGCGGTTGGTCATGTTCATGACGACCACATGGGTGTGAAGATGGGGGTCGAGCTCGCGGGAGGCATGCTCCGTAAAGCGCGCGAAAAGAAGCCTGGCTGTCGTCTCGTACCGGACCTCGCCGTCCATCCGGTGCCGCAACGTGGCATGCTCCTCGAGATAATCGAGCGCAATCCCGACCGCCTTTTCATGGGCGACGAGGATACGGTCATCGCCCGCCACCAATGCCATGATCGACACCGACTTGGGCGCATTCACGGCAAAGTCCCAGCCGGGATGATGCTCGATGCGACCATCCCTGCGGTGACGCCCGAGCTGCTGGTCACCCACTTGGCCGGCGAGCAGCGCCTCGAATGTTTCGGCGTCGACCTTTCCTTCAAGGCCGAGTTCTTTGGCGATCGCCCCGCCCCACTGGGACGGTTCCAGTCCGCGCTTGCAGCGCCGGAACTTTTGTTTTCGGGGGCACAACCTGACTGGATGAACAGCCCGAGACAGGCGACTGACATCGTAGCTAGCTGCCTGAACGGCAGAGCAAGGATCATGCGGCCCATTGAACATCCGCGATCAACGGATGGGCGAGCGCGTCAAAGCTGTCCATCAAATCCTCTCCTGACAGTCCCACACGCTTCTCGTTGCTGATCAAGCGATGGGGACGATCACCATCTTGTCGGTCCGGCCGTACGGTGTGAACCCAAGAAAGTTTGAGGTAGCGATCTCTAAAATACTATCACCTGTGCCCCGGTGCGATGATCTGCCCAATAGCTGTTGCGTGGTCAGCAATCCTCGCGGCGTGAAAGAGGAAGAGAGCCGCGAAGCCGACGGGCCGGCCGTCAATTTCGGCCGAAAAGTCCTGAAGGGTGGTTCCCATCTGTGCGCAGAGAATTGTTGCCAGCGATATCGTCCGGCCGCCCGCTACCCGCAGACCATCGACACGTCGACGTCTCACATCGGCTTCAGATGCGCCGCTGACGGAACCGATTGATCTATCTTATGAGCAGGGTCTCAGGCGACGTTCCCGAGGTCAAGTATGAAGACGTCGATGCGACGGCGCCATAGAATTGGAGAGATTTATGTCTGAAAATGTCGTTTCCCGTCGCCGACTGCTCGGCCAGTCGATCGGCCTTGCCGGCACCAGTCTCCTCGGAAGGGCAGCCGCCGCCAGGCCGGCTACGAAGAGGCCTGCAGGGCGGACGCGCAAGCAACCTAACATCCTGTTCATCATGGCCGATGACATGGGGTATGCTGATCTTTCCTGCTATGGTCGCCGCGACTATGAGACGCCCGCGATCGACAGCCTCGCGCGCGATGGCCTGCGCTTTCTTCAGGGCTATGCAAACTCCGCCGTCTGCTCGGCGACACGTACCGGCCTCATCACCGGCCGATATCAGAATCGCCTGCCCATCGGTCTCGAGGAGCCGCTTGGCGCGCGCGACATCGGTTTGCCACCCGCTCACCCCACCATGCCCTCGCTTCTCCGCAAGCTCGGTTATGGCACGACGCTCATCGGCAAGTGGCATCTGGGCCAACTTCCAAACTATGGCCCGCTCAAGAGCGGCTACGATCACTTCTGGGGCTTTCGCGGCGGTGGCGTCGATTATTTCACCCACGAATTTGCCGGCCGGCACGACCTGTGGGACGATGATCGGGAAGTCCATCAGAAGGGCTATCTGACCGACCTGCTGGCCGAGCGCGCGCTCGATGCGATCACCGATTATGCCAAAGGCGAGCAGCCCTTCTTCCTCTCACTGCACGTCAATGCGCCGCACTGGCCATGGGAAGGGCCGGCCGACGAAGCCGAGGCGACCCGGCTCGACGCGAACGGCAAGCCGGCCGCGCTCATGCATTATGACGGCGGCTCGCAGCGCATCTACGCGCAGATGGTGACGCGGCTCGACATGCAGGTGGGGCGCATCCTCGCGCGGCTCGACGATCTGGGCATTGCCGACGACACGATCGTCGTCTTCACCAGCGACAATGGCGGCGAGCGCTATTCGGACACCTGGCCGTTTACGGGGCGCAAGACCGAGCTGCTGGAAGGCGGTCTGCGCGTTCCGGCGATCGTGCGCTGGCCGGCCTTCGTGAAAGTCGGAACGGTCAGCGATCAGGTGATGATCTCGATGGACTGGCTGCCCACGCTTCTGGCCGCCGCAGGAGGCGCGCCGGATCCCGCCTATCCGAGCGACGCCATCAATTTGCTGCCGCACCTCGCCGATCCGTCAAGCCAGGCTGAGCGCACGCTCTGCTGGCGCTACAAGCATCTGGACCAGCAGGCCTGCCGCGTTGGCGACTGGAAATATCTCAAGATCCTGGAGAACAGCTTCCTGTTCAACGTGGTCGATGATCCGCTGGAACGCGCTAATATGAAGGATCGCCTGCCCGAAAAGATGGCGCAAGTGAAAGCCGCCTATGACGCGTGGGACAGGCAGATGTTGCCCATCGATTCTAGGTCCGCGACAAGCGGATATGACGCCTCGAATACGGCAGACCATTACGGCGCCAAGAGGCCTAAGGGTGTTGATGCCCACTGAAAATCGGCCGTAATTTCGATCGAGAGCTTAATTCGGATTCATCCTTGGCTATGGCGAGCCAAGAGCAATGGGTGGGTGTAATTTTGCGTCTTTCTGCGCCAGCTTTTGTAGCAGGCTAGGTCAGCGCGCCTCTGGTTGAAGGGCACTCACCCAAAGCGACGCGGTAAAATTTCTTAACGTCGCCATCAAAGACACATTTGCCCGTCGACGGAAGTCGCTTCTTAATGTGCCTTATAAACGCATGACTGGTGACAGGCCTCGCCTCGACAGGATGAGTATCCAAAATTAGGCCGACGCCGGCCTTCCAACTTCACCTGAATGAACGGCCGCTATCGGGCGGGCTCAATTCGATCACTAATGTCCGACATCAGGGCGGGAGTTCCTGATCAGTGCCCCTTCGAATAGAGCGGCGCTTCGCTATCGTCAGGCACTGCCGGGTCCTGCTTCTCCAGTGCGGCCATGCCGGAAGGCAGCTCGAACGGAAGCTTGCCCTCCGCCCGCGTGTTACCGACGATGACATCAAGTATCGCAGCATCACTGGCGCCGAAGGTCGCAATCAAAAGCTGCACCTTGTCGCGGATGTTGGTGAGGATCGCCGGGCGGTCCAGGTTTATCGCGACAGCAGTCGGAACTGCTGCGGAAGCCCGCTTTATCGCCTCATAGTCCGCCTGCCCGTCCTGGAAGTCCAGTCGGCCCTCATTCTGTCGGCTACCGAAAAAATGATAGGGGTGCAGCATCTCGAACGGCGCATCGACGCGCAAAATCGCGAGATCGGCCAGTGCTAAATCCTCAACCACGGTGAAGCCATGCGCACGGGCATCGGCCGGATCGACTTTGTAAAGCCAGACCTTGCGGCCGGCCGCTACGGGTAGAAAGCCGCCCTTATTCTCGAGTACTATCTGCGCCCGCCGCTGGGCCTTGGCAGCTTCAGCGTGCGTATCCGGATCATTCACAATCTTCAGCGCAGCTGCTTCGTCGACATAGGGATTGTCGAACAGTCCAAGCTGGAATTTGATCATCAGCACACGCCGCACCGAAGCGTTGATGTGGGTGAGCGATATCTTGCCTGCCCTGTACGCGGCGAGCAGGATCGCGCTGTCCGCCACGCCGCCGAATTGGTCGATGCCCGCGTTCACGCCCTTCGCGAACCGATCCTCCTTGGACATCGCCTCGACGCCCCATGGCATCGCGATCGCGTCAATGCCTTGCGGTTTCCCCCTGGCCGGCGCGCTGCAACTGGTCGGACAGTCGTTGGTGATGGCCCAATCGGAGAGGATGAGTCCGCGATAGCCTTTCTTGTCGCGCAGGAGATCGGTCAGCAACTGATGGTTGAAACCCGCGCCGACTGGCTCGAGCGGCCTGCCATCGAGGGTCACGCCCTCGATGACTGGATAGGTCGGCATCACGCCGGCTGTGCGGAAGGCCAGCGCATCGTCAAAGGCCGAGACATGCTGGGCGAAGCTCGCATTGTCGAGCCGGGCGACGCGGCCATAATAGTTATGCCCGTCAAATCCTTCCGGCTGAGCACCATAGCCAACCCAGTGTTTGACGACCGCCGCGACGCCATTCCGAGTCAGGCCCGTCCTGCTCCCTTGAAAGCCTTCGATATAGGCACCGACGAGACGAGAGACCGCCTTTGGATCGGAGCCGAAGGTCGCCGTGGTGCGCGGCCAGCGCGGTTCGGTGGCGAGATCCGCCTGCGGCGAGAGCGCCATGTGGATGCCCGTTGCCCGATACTCCCGGCGTGCGATCTCACCGAAGCGTCGCACCAGCGACAGGTCGCCAATCGCCGCAAGCCCCAGTGTCTCGGGCCAGAGAGAGAAGCCGCCACCCTTCGTGCTCGCGCCGAAAACTGCCTGGAAATGATTGCGCGGGTCGCTGCTGAGCGTAAGCGGGATGCCCAAGCGCGTGCCCTCGGCGATGCGCTGCACGGCATTATTCTCTCGCGCCATTTGATCGGGTGCGACCGCAAGGCGCGTGATGAAGCTCGTCACCTTTGCCTCACCAATCAGCCGGGCGCTTTCCTTGGCATCATAATGATCGCCGTCATGCCCTAGCGGATCGCGCGAGGGCAGCGTGGCATGCATCATCGTGCCGACCTTCTCTTCAATCGTCATGCGCTTGAGCAGATCATCGACGCGCACTTCGTCAGTCAGCCGCTTATCCTCATAGGGATCGAGGCGCCCATTATGATTGAGGTCGCGGAACGTCTTGGTCTCAGCCTCTGCTTGAGCCGTGGCGGGGAGAGCCTGCGACGCGAGGCAGCCCATGAGTGCCAAAGAGACGATGCGCATTTCGAACCCGTTGGATGGAAGCCGTGTCGACCTCGACGAACACAGTCTTTCTCTGCGCGTGGCCGTGCCGGTCATGGGAAAAGTGCCCGTCATGATCCGCTGCGAGCCGCCTGCCCGGCGCGCAGGGCGAAGAAGCAGATCAAAAGATAGCAGACCGCAGGGACAGCCAATGCGGCATGATAGCTTGTCCATTCGGAGACCTGCCCTACCAGCAGGGGAACGAAAGCGCCACCGACGATCGCGGTACAAAGCAGGCCGGAAATCGCCTCTTCGCGCGCGTCGGAGCGGGCGAGTGTGAGGGTGAAGATCACCGGAAACATGATGGAGTTGAACAGGCCGATCGCAAGCGCGACGAAGCCGCTGCTCACGCCGCCAACACAGGCGACATAGACGCAAGCGAGCGCCGCCAGACTGGCAAAGATGGCGAGCAACTGCTCAGCCCGGAAGCGCGAGAGCAGCAGCGAGCCGATCGCACGGCCGACCATGGCGCCGCCCCAATAGAAGCCGACCGCCTTGCCGGCTTCCTCAACCGACACGCCGAGAATGCCGTCGCTTGCCATGACCTGCCCGAGCAGGGGCACGGAGAAGGCGGCGTCCGATCGGCCCCAGATTGCCGGATCGTTGAGGAAGGCGGTCATCTGCGTACCGATCGCGACTTCCGCCCCCACATAGAGGAACATGGTGAACGCACCGAACAGTGCCCAGCGCGACGCCAGCGCCTCGCGCAGCAGCCCCGCCGGCCCGACTCGGTCCGCCTTTGGCGGCGGCAGGGCCGCATTCACGACGCCCCGGCAGAGAAACATGAAGACGGCGAGCGCGACGAGCAGCCCGCAGAGCATGAGATAGGCGGTATCGATGCCGCCCAGCGCCTTGGCCCGGACAAGATTGGTGACGACCGTGCCCTCCTGCACCTCCAGCCCCTTGAGGAAGAGATGCGCACCCAGGATCGGCGCGAGGAAGGTCGCGAAGGAATTGAAGGTCTGGCTCAGCGTGAGGCGGAAATGGCTGAGCTTTGGGTCACCCAGCGCCGCGACCAGCGGATTGGCGGCGACCTGGAGAATGGTGATGCCGCTCGCCAGGATGAACAAGCCGACCAGCACGAGCGGGAAAATCTCGACATTGGCCGCGAGCAACATGGTGAGACAGCCGGCGACCATCATGGCCAGCGCGCAGAGGATCGCGCCCATCGGCCGCAGGCGCGTAATCAACCCCGCCGCCGGGAAGGAAATGAGCCCATAGGCGAGGAAGAAAGCGAAGGCGACGAGCTGCGCCTCGAGCCGGGAGAGCGTGAAGATGCCCTTCACCGCCGCGACGAGCGGATCGTTCAGCGCGGTGATGAAGCCCCATGCGAAAAAGAGGCAGGTGACGATCCCGAATGCCAGCCCTGCGCCGCGCGCCGGCCGCCCATTCACCCCTGCCTGTCCACCCGGGACATATCCTGCGGCCATGTCGTCATGCCTCCCCTGATTATGGTCTGGCAACTCTGATGCCCGAAATTGACAGCGCTGTCTATCGGGGCGTTGCTGATAGATTGCCCCGGCTTGAAGGCCTTCATCCGACTGGGATCAACATGATCCGCCTCGGCGCCTGTCCGAGATAGAGCGCGGCCCCGCCCCGCGCGCGGCCTCCAAAGCCGCGACGGAGGCCGATCCGCTATTGCCCGACCGGCCCCGCCGAGCCACGCACGATGAGATGGCAATTCTGCGGCGCCGGCTCTTTCACGGCCTTGCCGTTGCGCGAGGCGATCAGGGTGCGCACCGCGATATGTGCCATTTCCGCGATCGGCTGGTGCATGGTCGTCAGTTCCGGCCAGACGCTCTTGGCGATCCAGCTATCGTCGAAGCCGACGACGGAGAGCATGTCCGGTATCTTGATGCCGAGTTGTGCGGCGGCGGTGAAGATGCCGGCCGCCATATCGTCATTGGCGGCGAAGATCGCGGTCAGGCGCGGCTCTGCTCGCAGCAATTGGCGCCCCGCCCCGATGCCGGAAGTGAAGGTGAAGTCCCCTTCCGCCTCCTGGATCTCGCCCGGCTCGACACCACGCTCGGCCAGCGCGGCAAAGAAGCCGTCGTGCCGCCACATGCTCGCGCCGTGAGACGCGGGACCACCGACGAAGCCGAACCGACGATGCCCCAGATTCCACAAATGCCGCACGACATCCGAAACGGCCGCCTGATCGTCGGCCGAGACGGTCATCGAGCGGCCGGGAAATTTATTGGGCGCGATCCGCACATAGGGCAGGTTGGCGCGCTCCAGCGCATCCAGCACGGCCGGGCTGTCCGTCGCCGGCGGCGTCACCACCATGCCGTCCATCCGCCGATGCTGCAGCATCGCCTCCATCGCCTGGCCGATAGTGGGGCTGGCGGTATCGACATTCTCGATCACGAGCTGATAGCCGGCCTGATGGCAGGCATCGAGCGTGCCTTGCAGCACCTTCATGGTGTAATTGGGGCTGGGATTGTCGAACAGCAGGCCGATGATGAAGGACCGCCCCGACGAGAGCGAGCGCGCGGCAAGATCGGGCTTGTAGCCCAGCGCCTCGATCGCTTCCTCGATCTTGGCGCGCATCTGCGGGCGCACATTGGGCTCGTCGTTCAAAACGCGCGAAACGCTCTTGGTCGAAACCCCCGCTCGCAGCGCGACATCGGCAATATTGGCTTTTCTCATCGTCTCTCCAGTAGCCGGGCCACCCTTGTTGCAGGATGGCCCGCGATCGGTAATGCACCGCTCCTCCCTCCTGGAAAAGGTGCATGCCGATGTCCCGTGCCCATCGCATAATCGACAAAGGCGGCCAGATCAATTGACAGCGATGTCACTTTTTGCATAGTCCGCATGATGAGAGCATCCTAGCGCGTGCATCCCGCGACGCGACCCGGCTGCCCGCGGCGACAAGGGAGAGATGGGATGAGCAATGCGCAGACGAGCCGGCGTCGGCTTCTCAAAAGCCTGCTGGCAGGCGCGGTCCTCCCGCTGGCCGGGCCGGCCCTCGCCCGCTCCGTGCCCAAGCGCGTGCCCAATTTCATCGTCGTCTTCTGCGACGATCTCGGCTTTGGCGATATCGGCGCCAATGGCGCGGATCTGGTCAAGACGCCCAATCTCGACCGGATGGCGGCGGAGGGCACAGTTTTTACCGACTTCTATGCCAGCGCGAACCTCTGCACACCCTCGCGCGCCGGCCTGCTGACCGGCCGCTATCCGATCCGCACCGGCCTCGCCAAGGGCGTCATCATGCAGGATGAGGCACGCGGCCTGCCGCTCTCCGAAGTGACCATCCCCGAGGCGCTCAAGCAGACCCACAAGAGCGCGCTCATCGGCAAATGGCATCTGGGCCACACCGCGCCCTACTGGCCGCCGACCAAGCATGGCTTCGACTATTTCTACGGCCTGCCCTACAGCCACGATATGGTGCCGCTCTCCGTATATGAGAGCAGCAGCCCGGACGCGGTCAAGACGGTGATCGAGAAGCCCGACATCGCCGATCTCCAGCAGCAATTTTACGGCCAGGCCGAGCGCTTCATCCGCGCCAATGCGCAACGCCCCTTCTTCCTCGATCTGGCGCTCAGCGGACCGCATCTGCCGAGCGAGCCGAGCGCCGACTATAAGGGGCGCAGCGCGGCTGGCGATTATGGCGATGTCGTCGAGGAGATTGATGCAATCGTTGGCCGGCTTCTCGCCCTGTTGCGGGAATTGAAGATCGAGAATGACACGCTGGTGCTGTTCACGTCGGACAATGGCCCCTGGTTCGAGGGATCGGCCGGCGACCTGCGTCAGCGCAAGGGCGGCGGCGGCTATGATGGCGGCTATCGCGTGCCGATGCTCGCTTGGCAGCCCGGCACCGTGCCGGCCGGCCGCAAATCCAACGCGATCGGGATGAGCATCGACTTCCTGCCGACCTTCTGCGCCATGGCGGGCCTGCCCGCGCCACAGGGCGTGACGCTGGACGGGCTCGACATATCGGACATGCTGACGCGCGGCGGCGCGACGCCGCACAGTGAATTGCTGCTGTTCAACGACGAGGATGTCGTGGCGGTGCGCACGCAAGACTGGAAATATAGCGTCGCGGCCTATTATCGCGGCATGCTGTTCGGTCTGGAGGGGCGCGGCTATCCGCAGCTCTACGACATGCGCGTCGACCGATCCGAGCGCTATTCGGTGGCGAGCCGCCATCCCGACATCTTGGCGGCGATGCAGGCGCGGATGGGCCGGGCACGCGCCACCTTCGATCCGATGCGGCAGGGGCCGACCACCATCTTCGCGCCCTGGCTCAAGGGCGGCGGCGCGGCCCCGCACTGACCCGGGGCTTCACTGGCCCCGGATGACGCAGCGAAAGCCGATATGCGTTGTCGAGGTGTCGATCATCTCGGGATGGCGCGCCGCCGGGCGATAGCGCTGGCAATAATTCTCGGCGCAGAGATGCGAGCCGCCCTTCAACACCTTACGGCCGATGCGGACCTGCGGCTGATCGGGGTCGAAACTCTCACGCAGAGTGCCGCCGCGCGGATTGTTGAGCGAGCAGCAGTTCTGCTTGTCGCCCTTCTTCTTGAGCACGGCCGGTTGCGCCCACCAGTCCTGTGTCCATTCCCAGACATTGCCGATCATGTCGTACAGGCCATGGTCGTTTGCCGGGAAGCTGCGCACCGGCGACGTCCGTGCCCAGCCGTCCAGCAAATCATTCGTGTTGGGGAAGATGCCCTGCCAGTAATTGGCGAGCATGCGTCCCTCGGGCGCGAGTTCGTCGCCCCAGGCATAGTCCCACTCGTCATGGCCGCCGCGCGCGGCATATTCGAATTCCGCCTCGGTCGGCAGCGCCTTGCCCGCCCATTTGGCATAGGCCAGCGCATCGGCATAGGCGACATGCACGACCGGATGATCGGCCAAGCCATCCAGATCACTGTCTGGCCCGAGTGGGTGGCGCCAGTCCGCCCCGAAGACGAAATGCCACCAGGCGCCAGGATCGCCAGTGCCGACCGGCACCGAAGGCTGGTGGAAGACCAACGATCCGGGCTGGTCCATGCCGGGAAGCATGCCGGGATAGTCCTTGGGATCGGGCGCGATCTCCGCGAGCGTAACATGCCCGGTCTCCGCCACGAAACAGGCGAACTGGGCATTGGTGACCGGCGTTTCGTCGATCCAATAGGCCTCGATCTTCACCCGGCGCAGCGGCGCTTCCTCGGGATAGAAGCGCTCCGAGCCCATGGTGAAGGTGCCGCGCGGAATGAAGCGCATTCCATCGTGCGTGGAGGCAGGACTGGTCCGTTGCTGCACTGTCATGCCGCCATCCTATGGCCTTGCGCGACGGATCGCCAGCAGTCGATCAGCGTCAACCGAACTTCCCTTTGCGCACCTGCTCCATCATATGCTCATAATCGAAGATCGGGCTGGCGGGGGTATAGCTGCCGGTCAGGGTCGCGATCAGATAGCGGCCGAGGCTGCGCAGATATTCCTGGTCGCCCTGCGCGACTTGCCGCGCAACCGGCAGCGCCGGCTGCGCCGCGTCGCCGATGAAGCAGAGCGCATTGAGCGCGTGGAGTTGCACTTGCCAGCTCGGTGCCTGATCGCCGGAGAGCGCGATCAGCGCCGCGACGGCATCGGGCGCGTCGCCCAGCCGGCACAGCGCCTCAGCCGCGACGATGCGGACATGGGGCGAGGTGTCGCTCTGCATCGCCTGCGCCAATGCCGGGCGCGCGGCGGCAGCCTTGGCGCCGAGGATCAGCAGGCCGGTCGCTGCCCAATAGCGCATCACCGACGTTGCATGGGACAGGCCGGCGACGAGGCGCGGCAGATCGGCGGCATCGCCCCGCGCCGCGACGGCGCCCAGCGCCATCACATCCGCGAGCGGATAGACCCGCCGGTCGCGACTCTCGACATAACCCTCGCCGGCCATGCCCTCGGGCAAGAAACCATTATCGTTGATGGCGAGCATATGCGCATCGAGCGCCTTGCGCAGCGTCGCGAGCATCGGGGCAGCAGCAGCGTCCCCGGCGAGATTGCGGATCTCGTCCGGATCGGCGGCGAGATCGTACAGCTCCTCGTAGGGCTTGGTCTGGAAGAAGCGATCCTGCACCGGGTTCAGCGTGCCGGCGCGGTGGGCCGCTTCCCAGTCCTGATAGCCTTTCGCCAGCCATTCGAACGCCTGATGCTGGCCCCAGGGACGATGCGGCATATAGTTGCGAATGTAGCGCCAGCGGCCGTCCGTGACCGTGCGGCTGAAATCGACCCGCTCGTCCATGCGGTTGCGCATGCCAAAGGCATAGCGCTGCGGCTTGGCGCGGCGCGCGCCAAGGAAGGGCTTGCCCACCATCTGCGCGGGCTGGGCGATACCGGCGAGCGACAGGAGCGTAGGCGCAAGATCGATGAACGAGACCGGCGTCGCGATCTCGCTGCCGGGCCGCGCTGGCATGAGATGCTGCCATTTCGGCGGCACATAGACCACCATCTCGCAGCGCAATCCCTCCTCGTAGCAATAGCGCTTCGAGCGCGGCAGCACGCCGCCATTGTCGGAATAGTGGAAGACGATCGTGTCCTCGGCGAGCCCGTCCGCCGCCAGCTCGGCCAGCCGCTCGGCGAGCTGCCCGTCCATCTTCTCCATCAGATTATGATAGCTGGCATAATCCCGCCGGATGCCTGGCGTGTCGGGCAGATAGGCAGGGATACGCACCATCTCCGGCTTCACCCGGCCGGCGGTCGGCTGGAACAGGCGGGACTCGTGCGTGGTCTCATAGTTGAAGACCGCCATGAAGGGCTGACCGGCGCGACGCCCGCGCCAATGGCTCTCGCCCCCCTGCTCGTCCCAGATCGCCTTGGGATCGACATCGCAATTATAATCGGTCTTGCTGTTGTTGGTGCAGAAATAGCCGGCCGCGCGCAGCAGCTCGGGATAGGTGCGGAACGCCTTGGGCAATTTGCCGACCGCGCGCATCTGGTTCGCCGGTGCACAGCTCTCCGGATACACGCCGGTCAGGATGCCGAAGCGCGACGGCGCGCAGACCGGCGCATTGGAATAGACATGGCGGTACAGCAGCCCCTTGGCCGCGAGCCCGTCGATCGTCGGCGTATGGGCGAGCTTGTCGCCATAGGCGCCGACATAGGGATTATTATCCTCGCTCACGATCCAGAGGATATTCGGGCGCGCGGCTGGCGCCGCCGTCGCGCGCGCGGCCGCCGCCGCGGCAGCAAGCGCGCCCATATTGCCCAGCATCGCCCGGCGCGAGAGCGTCGTCCCGCGCGTCATTGCCCGTTGACCTGACGCTTGAGTTCCTCGCCAAGCGGCTTGGTCGGCACGAGCGGCTGGCCGGCGGCATGCGCCTTCGCCTTGGCAGGACTATCCGGCATGATGTCGTCGAACCGGTCGGTTGGGTTCGGCGCGATCAGCCATTCGTCCGGGAATTGGGCGGCGCCGGGGCCACCGCGCAGCCGCCGCACCGCGCCGATCGACTGACGCTCGCCATACGGAATGACATGCCGTCCGTTGCGGTCGGCCAGCTGCGCATAGAGCGCGTCGCGCATTGCGATCTTGCGGTCCACATAGGCCGGATCATTGACGAGATTGCGCATCTCGTCCGGATCCTTGGCGAGGTCGTACAGCTCGTCCAGATCATAGACGCCATAATATTGAATATATTTGAGATCGCCCTGCTGGATCGCGAAGGTGCCCGGCGTCATCGGGAAATTATACTCCCAATAATATTCATAGATGAAATCCTGCGGCTTCCACTCCTGCGCCGGCAGCGCGCCGTTGATGAGCGACCAGGCGCTTTGCCCTTCGAACTGGGCCGGCTTCTGGACGCCCGCCATATCGAGGAAGGTCGGCGCGAAATCCAGATTGCGCACGCGGCCCTTGTTTACCGCGCCGGCCGGCACCGTGCCCGGCTCCCACATCACCAGCGGCACGCGCACCGACGCCTGATAGGCATTGCGCTTGTCGATGAGGCCATGCTCGCCGATCTGGAAACCATTGTCCGAGGTGAAGACGACCAGCGTGTCCTTCTCCAGCCCATGCTTGCGCAGATAGGCCATGATGCGGCCGAGGCTGTCGTCGACCGCAGAAAGCGTGCCGTAATAATATTTGAGATAGTCGGTCATCTTGACGTCGGCATGATAGAAGAAATTGATGCCGTGCCAGCTGTTGCGCTGGTTATAGACCCACATCGGTTTGCCGGCATAATTTTCCGGCGTGTTGGCGGCGCTCGCCGGCAGCACGAACTTCGCATCATCATATTGATGCGCATAGCGCGGCGGCGGCAGCGGATCGGAATGGACCGCCTTGTGGCTGAGATAGAGGAAGAAGGGCTTGGAGGGGTTGCGCTCCTTCTCCAGCCAGCTCATCGCATAGTCGGTCAGTTCGTCGGTGATATAGCCGGTCTGGCCCACCTCCTTGCCGTCGACATTGAGCTGATTGACCGTGCCGGCCGCCTTGGCGGCATCGGGCACGCCGGTCGTCGGCCAGTAGGAGCCCTGCCCCTTGAAGCTCACCCATTTGTTGAAGCCCGGGCGCGGCATATCGCTGTCGCTGCCCATGTGCCATTTGCCGAAGAAGGCGGTCTGGTAACCCGCCTGCTGCAGATAGCGGGGGAAATAGGTCAGCCCTTCTTCAGAGCTGTGATTATTGTCGACCACGCCATGATTGCGCGCGGTCATGCCGGTGAGGATCGTTGCCCGGCTGGGCGAGCAGAGCGAGGAGGTGACGACGGCATTGGGGAAATAGCTGCCCTCGCGCGCCATGCGATCGATGTTCGGCGTGCGGATGCCCTGCTGGACGAAGCCCATCCCGTCATAGCGAAGATCGTCGACCAGCACGAAGATGATGTTGCGCGGATGGGCGCGCTGGGCCGGAGCCGCAGGCGCCGCGGCGCGCGGTGCGTCCCTCGTCCAGGCCGGCGCCGGGCTGATCGTAGCCCCCAGCGCGACAGCAGCAAGGGTAGCGGCGCGGAAGGCCCGGCGCAGTCTGGACATTCTCGTCTCCTTCATCGGGTCAATAGACCCATTCCGTCTCGCGCCCGTCGACCACCACCTTGCGGGTCGTGTGGAGGGGCCAGAGCGGCTTGGGCAGCTTTGCCCGCCAATCTTCCATCACGCGCTCGAGGCGCTCGCGTGCTTCGGCCTGCGTTCCCGACAGGTCCGTGCGCTCGGCCGGATCGTTATCGAGGTCGTACAGATGCGTCTGGTTCCAGTCCTGCGAGCGCCACAATTTGAGCGGTCCCTGCCGCACCGCAAAGACCGGCTCCTGCCCCCAGATCAGCATGCGCGGCGTGCGCGGCGGATGCTGCGCGCTGGCGAGCAGATCCTGCCCGTCCAGCCCCTTGGGCAGCGGCGCCTTGGGCTGCGCGGCCTTCAGCACGGTCGGCACGATGTCCATCGAGGACACCGGCGTGTCGACGATCCCGCCCGGCTTGAGGCGGCGCGGCCAGGAGAAGAGGAACGGCACGCGGATGCCACCCTCCAGATAGGTGAACTTGCCCCACGACCAGGGATGATCGGGATTGCAGAAGCCGAACTGCTCCGGGCAACCATTGTCTGACAGGAAGACGATAATGGTATCGTCGCGCACGCCCTTGCGCTCCAGCGTGTCGAGGATCTTGCCGACACCATCGTCCATCGCCGCGATCATCGCGACATAGGTGCGACGGACCGGATCCTTGATGTGCGCGAAGCGATCATAATAGGCCTGCGGCACCTGCAGTGGCCAGTGCGGCGCATTATAGGCAACATAGGCGAAGAAGGGCTTGCCCGCCGACCGGTCGATGAAATCGACGGCGCGGTCGGTGATTTCGGTCGTGAGATATTTGTCGAAATTGGCGACCGACCGGGCATCCGGGCCCTCGACAATCACGCCATTGCCACGGCGCTGCGTGAAGGGCGGTTTGTTCGCATCGGCCTTGGTCGGCGTGGTGACGATGCCCGGCGTGGCGGGGTCGACATAGACCGTCTCGCCGGCGAGGAAGCCGAAAAACTCGTCGAACCCGCGATTGGTGGGGTAGAATTGGCGCGCCGAGCCCTGATGCCATTTGCCGATCGCGGCGCTGCGATAACCGAGCGGCTTGAGGCGTTCGGCGAGGGTCTTCTCGGCAAGCGGCAGGCCCGCGCCCTCATTGCCTTCGTCGTTGATATTGTAGGTGAAGCCGAAGCTCGCCGGCATGCGGCCTGTCAGCAGGCCGGCGCGCGAAACGGCACAGACCGAGGCCGCGACATAACCGCTGCTGAACGCAACGCCGGACTTGGCGATGCGATCGATGTTGGGTGTGGGCACGTCACTGCGGCCATAGCTGGACACGTCCGGCCAGCCGAGATCATCGACGAGGATGACCACGACATTGGGCTGCGCCTGCTGCACCGGCGGTTTCGTCGCGGCGCGGGCCTGCGCCGGATTGGCGAAGTCGGCCGTGGCGACGAGGCCGAGGCTCCCGCCGGCGAGCAGCGCGGCGAGACCGGCGCGCCCGAGCAGGCGGCACATGCGCGTCGCCCGGATCATTCCGCGCCGCCCGGCGAGAAGTCACAGCCCGCAATGACCGAGGGCTGCGCGGCATCCTTGGATGGCTTGCCCTCGCACCATGGGAAACGGGTCTGATCGAGCGGACCGTCCTTCGTGTCTTTGAGGATCTTCGAGAGCGCCGCGAAGCGCTTGGCCGCCTCGCCCTTCATATTGTTCGCTGCGACCGGCGTTTCCGTGCCTGCAATGGAATCGACCGACACGAAGCGCCCGTCGCCATAGACCTTCCAATGCGCATCGAACGCAAAGCGCGTCGGCTCGAACTGCCACATCGGCGCATAATGAATGAAGATGGAGTCGCGGGCGGCGGTGGCCTTGCCCTCGATCACCGGCCACTGGCTGACCCCATCGACCTGGCCCGCGCTCGCCGGCGCCCCGGCAATGTCCGCGAAGGTCGGCATCATGTCGGCAAAGTCAAACAGCGCCGGCGTCACCTTGCCTGCCGGCACGCGGCCCGGCCCCCAAGCGATCATCGGTACATGGGTGCCGCTCACCGTCGGCGTGCCCTTGCCGCCCGGCACGATATGCCCGTCGCGGATGCTGGTGATCGCGCGGGCCGTGCCATTGTCGCCGGTGAAGATGATGACCGTGTTGCGGTCCAGCCCCTCCGCCTCGAGCTTGGCCATCAGTTCACCGACCTTGCGGTCCATATACGTGACCATGCCGGCGAAGCGTTCCTTCTGCCCCTTGGCGGTCATCGAGTCCGGGGTGGGCACGAACGGGCTGTGAACCAGCACCATCGAATAATAGAGGAAGAAGGGCTTGGCCTTGTGGCGCTTGATGAAGTCGAGCGCGAAATCGCCGTCATTGTCCGGGCCGAAGCCCTCCTCGTTGATCCGCACCACGCCATTCTGCCCGCGTGTCGGCCCCCAGTAGCGGGAGCCCTTCGCGTCCAGCGCACGCAGCTGCCAGAGATAGCTTTCATCGAACCCCGCCGCCTCCGGCGTGATGCCGACGCGGCCGTCGAATCCGTTGCCCATGAGCTGCCATTTGCCGACCATCCCGGTCGTGTAGCCGGCTTCCTTGAGCATGTTGCCGAAGGTGCGCTGGCCCGGCGCAAGAAAGCCGAACGCCTGATAGTTGCGATGATTTTCGAGCCCGGTCATGATCCGGGTGCGCGAGGGCGAGCAAAGCGGCGTCGCATGCGCATTGTCGAAGCGGACGCCTTCGCGCGCGAGCCGGTCGACGTTCGGCGTGAAATATTCGCCGCCATAGGCGTTGATGCCCTCCACGCCGAGATCGTCGGCAAGGATCAGGATGACATTGGGCGGCCCTTCCGTCCGCGCCGAAGGCGCAGGTGACGCCGATGTGGCTCGAGGCGTCACCTGCGCCGCGCCGGGGGTCGGAGGGAAGAGGAACGCCCCCAGCGCGAAAGCGGATGCCATGAGTGCCAGGCGCGACGATGCGCGGCGCCCGATCTGTCGAAATGCTGTTCCTCTCTGCACGTTTTAACCTCTGCTCTGGTCTGGAATGGCAACGACGATCGGACGGCAGCGCTCACTCATTTTGCGCCGGCCTGTCAGCGCTGTCATCGAATTTCTCTCGAGCTCCGAAACGAGCTGGCGGCTCGGCCAGAGCGGGGCTGCTATATTTGCGGGCCTCCCGCCACCAGAGCGTCTTCATCTCCGCCAGCTTCTTCGGCTGTTCGGCGGCGAGATCATGAGTCTCGGACGGATCGGTCGCGACATTGAAGAGCTGCCAAGGGTCGGTGTCGAAATCGCTGCCCTGACGGTGAATCGCCACGGCACGCCAATGGCCTGCCGTGATGGCGCGATTGCCGCGCAGTTCGAAATATTGCACCGGGCGCGTCTCCGGCGCCGCAGCCGAGCGGACAGAGCGCAGGAAGGATGTGCCGGCGACCGGGATCTGCGCCTGCCCGCCCACGCGCTTGGCAAAGGCCGTGCCCGCCGCCTCGGCCAGCGTTGGCGCGACATCGACCACGTCGACATATTGCCCGCGGATCGCCCCGCCGTCCTTGACCACGCGCGGCCAGGAGAGAAGCATCGGCACGCGCACGCCGCCCAGATTGGGCCAGAGCTTGTAGCGCCGGAACGGCGTCGCGCCGAGCATTGCCCAGGGGCGCTGATATTCCGACTGGGTCTTGTCCGTGCCCAGTTCGTCGATCCGGGCCAGCATCTGCTCCGGGGTCAGCTTGTTGGGCCGATAAAGCTGCTCGAAGGAGCCCATCTGGCCCGCTTCCGATGCAGCGCCATTGTCCGACATCAGCACGATGAGCGTGTCGTCATATTGGCCAGTCTGCTTGAGATAGTCGATCAGCCGGCCGATCTGCTCGTCCGTATGCGTAAGGAAACCGGCATAGACCTGCATGAAACGCGCGAACACGCTCTGCTCGGTCGGCGTGAGGGAATCCCAGGCGCGATCGCCCGGATTGCGGGCCGGCAGCACCGTGTTGGCCGGCATCAGCCCCATGGCCTTCTGACGCGCGAGCCGCTCTTCGCGCAGCTTGTCCCAGCCCTTGTCATAGATACCGGCATAAGCATCGGTATAGGCGCGCGGCACCTGGATGGGCGCGTGGCCGGCGCCATAGGCTAGATAGACGAACTTGCCCTTCCCTCCCTTGCCGGCCGCGGGATCGAGCGTGTGGATCGCGCGATCGGTAATATCGACCGAAAAATGATAGCCGGGCGTCTCGGGCGCAGGAATCTGGCGATTCCCCTCGATCAGGTTGGGGTGATATTGATCGGTCCAACCCAGGAAGAAGCCGTAAAAACTGTCGAACCCGCGCTGCAGCGGCCATGAGGCGTTATGGCCTGCCGTGCCGTCCTGATCCTGCGGCGCGAGATGCCATTTGCCAAAGCCATAGGTCTGGTAGCCCGCCCCGTGCAGCACCTGCGCGATCGTCTGGGCATTGGCCGGAATCTCCCCGCGATCGCGCGTGAGATCGGCCGGGTCGACCTTGTCGGCCGGCAGGTCGGCCATGCGCACTGTTTGCGGATTGCGGGCGGTCAACAGTGCGGCGCGGGTCGGCGAACAGACCGCCTTCGAATCGAAGCGATTATAGCGCAGGCCCCGCGCGGCGAGCGCATCGATATTGGGTGTACGGATCTCCGAACCGAACGGGCCGAGGTCGGAATAGCCCACATCGTCGAGCACGATGACAACGATGTTTCTGGGAATGCTTTTGGGAGCCTGCCCCTGCGGCGCCGCCTTCGCGCTCGCCGGAGTCGCCAGCTGGACGCTCGCCGCGACGAGAATCAATGCCGTGCATGCGCTCATTCGCCTCGTCCGGTCGCCCATTTCCTCTCCTTCCTCCGGCTGATCGCCACTCGCGTCGTTGCGCCAAGGCCACGGTTACAGGCAAGCCTCATTCAATTTGTATGAGAGGCTTTGACATCGCTGTCAATCTGAGTCATTGAGTCGCCGCACGACTAAAAAGATTTCTATTGAGTTATAGGGGAGTGTTATCATGCGCCGATCCGCATCCATTTATCTGAGCTCCGTCGCTGTCATCGCGCAGCTCTGTCTGGCAGCACCCATCCACGCTCAGACGGCTGATGCAGCCGAGGCGGTCGCCGCGGAAGAGGATGTCGGCGAAATCATCGTGACTGCGCAGAAGCGCTCCGAGCGCCTGCAGGACGTGCCCGTGGCCATCACCGCCGTGACCGGCGACGCCCTGCTGAACCGCGGCATCGCAGACACCAAGAACCTGACGCAGGTCGCACCCTCGCTGACCTTCGGCCAGGGCAACAACCCCAACAATTCCAGCTTCCGCGTGCGCGGCATCGGCACATCCGTGTTCGGCATCGGCAGCGAAGCGTCGGTCTCGGTCGTCATGGACGGCGTCGTGATGGCGCGCGGCGCACAGGGCTTCGCCGATCTCGCCGACATCGAGCGCATCGAAGTTCTGCGCGGCCCGCAGGGCACCCTGTTTGGCAAGAACGCCACGGCCGGCGTGATCAGCGTCGTGACCGCCCGCCCGTCGAAGACCCTGAGCGGCAGCGTGAATGCCAGCGTCGCCGAAATGGGCGAGTATCGCGTGAACGGGACCGTCTCGGCGCCGATCTCGGATGTCGTGGGCGTCCGCCTCTCGGGCTTCTACAATAATGACGACGGCTATTATTATAACGTCGCCCAGAAGAAGAAGATCAACGGCTTCGAATCCTGGGGCGTTCGCGGCAAGCTCGAGTTCGACCTTGGCGATCTCAACCTGCTCGGCATGGCGAGCTATTCCGAGAATAACGGCACCTGCTGCCAGAGCGCCCTGATCCGCTCCGACAATGCCAATCTCAGCACGCTGATCGGCCCGGTCGTCGCGCGCCCGTTTAACCGCGAAGTGGTGAGCAATGGCGATAATGTAAGCAGGACGAACCAAGCCATCTTCTCGCTCGAAGGCAGCTATGATCTGGGCGCGGCGACCATCACCTCGTTGACGGCGTATCAGAAATATAATTTCTACGCCGGCTTCGACGTGGACGGCATCAACAATGCCACGCCCATCTATACGGGCGGCAACGGCCTAGCGCCCTATTATGCCAATTATGACGTCAATGCCGGACCATTCGACCTCAAGCAATTCTCGCAAGAGCTGCGCCTCGCCTCGTCGGGCAGCAATCGCTTCAACTATGTGGTCGGGCTCTACTACGACCAGTTGACCGGCAACCGCTCCTTTGGCCGCCGCATCGTGACCTGCCCGACCAGCATTGCGGCCAATCAGGGCCTGGCGCTGGGCGCCACCTGCCCCTCGCCGCGCGGCTCCTCGGGCAGCGCAAATTCGCATCTGGAAGCCACACAATATGCCGCGTTCGGCCAGATCGACTATCGCCTCGTCGGCGGTCTCAAGGCGATCGCCGGCATCCGTGTGCAGCATCAGAGCCTGTGGGTCTATGGCGCACAGGATGTCGCACCGCTGGTGGTGGGCGACACGCCCATGTTCTCGGGCGCTACGCTGACCAGCGGCCGCACGGACGCGAGCGACGACGCCGTGACCGGCCGCGCCGGCTTGCAGTACGAGTTTAATCGCCACGCCCAAGCCTATGCGACCTTCTCGCACGGCTATAAGGGCCAGAGCCTCGGCACCGAGTTCAACCAGACGTTCAACAATAATGCGATCGTCGAGCCCGAGACGGTGAATGCCTATGAAATCGGCTTCAAAGGTAGCACGTCCAACCGTGTCCTGACGGTCGCGATTGCAGCTTTCCTTGCGGACTATAAGAACCTGCAGGTGCAGGCCAACAAGTCGGACAATTCGACGGGCACGTTTCTCTTCGTGGTGACCAATGCAGGCACCTCGCAGACCAAGGGCATCGAGATCGAAACGACGCTGCGCCCGACCGAGGAACTGTCGATCCAGAGCTCGTTTGCTTATGTCCATGGTCGCTTCGATGCCAACGGCCTCGCGTGCCCGCTCAATCTCCAGGCCGCCGCCGTCACCGTCCCCTTCGGCGGCGTACAGCCGAACAACACCTGCTTCCGTCAGGCCTCGTCCACCGGCACCCTCTCCGGCAATCAGCAGAATGTCCGCAACGGCATCCTACCCGTCACGCCCGAGTGGCGCTTCTCGATCAACCCTCGCTACGAGAAGCCGGTCAGCAGCAATATGATCGCTTATGTCGACCTCAATTTCGCCTGGCAGAGCAAGGTCAATTTTGCGCTCGAGCAGGACCAACTGGCCATCCAGAAGGCCTATGCTACGCTCGATGCCACCATCGGCATCCGCCCGGCGGACAAGGGCCTGCGCGCATCGATCTGGGTCAAGAATGCCTTCGACCAGAATTATTACAGCTCGCTCGGACGTTTCACAACTTTGACCTCCAACACCGTGACGCCGAACAACATTCTCGGCTTCATGCCCAAGTCGGCGCTGCGCTATTTCGGCGCATCGATCGGCTATTCCTTCTGAGGATTCGGCCGGGAGAGCAGCCCTCTCCCCGGCCTTCCTCTGATCCAGAACCAATTGGCGGTTTTCCGGGTGGCCCTCTTGCGGCGCCCGTCCACTCATGGGGTAAACGGGCATGACGCACATCAAGAAGCATCTCCTCGCGCTGAGCCTCTCGGCCATCGCTGTCCAGGCGCTCGCCGCCCCTGAAAAGCCGCTGCGCACGCCCAAGCAGGCCGAGGAACTTGCCACCGCGATCGCGGCCAAGCTGCGGCCGGAGGAGCGTACCGTCCTGACGCATGGCATCATGCCGCTACCGCTCGGTCCCAATCCGCCCGCGATTCCCGCGGATGCCATCGCCGGCGCGGGCTATGTGCCGGGCATTGCGCGGCTCGGCGTCCCCGCGCTCAAGGAGACGGACGCCAGTCTTGGCGTTGCCTATGTGTTCGGCATCCGCAAGGATGGCGCAACCGCCCTGCCCTCCGGCCTCGCGCTCGCCTCCACCTGGAACAATGATCTGGCCGAACAAGCTGGCCGGATGATCGGCCAGGAGGCGCGGGCCAAAGGCTTCAACGTCATGCTCGCCGGCGGCGCGAACCTCGCGCGTGATCCGCGCAACGGCCGCAATTTCGAATATTTCGGCGAAGATCCGCTACTGAGCGGCCTGATAGCGGGCCACTCCATTCGCGGCATCCAGTCCAACAACATCATCTCGACCATCAAGCATTTCGCCCTCAACGGCCAAGAGACCGGCCGCAAGGTCGTCGACTCCCGTATCTCGGAGAGCGCCGCGCGCGAGAGCGACCTGCTGGCCTTCCAGATCGGCATCGAAGTCGGCAATCCAGGCTCCGTCATGTGCGCCTATAATCGCGTGAACGGCCATGCCGCCTGCGCCAATGACTGGCTGTTGAACAAGGTGCTCAAGCAGGACTGGCGCTACAAGGGGTTCGTCATGTCCGACTGGGGCGCCGTGCCGGGGCTGGACGCGGCGGTCAAAGGGCTGGACCAGCAATCCGGCGCACAGCTCGACGCCGCCGTCTTTTTCGGCAAGCCACTAGCCGACGCCGGAAAGTCCGATCCCGCCTATGCCAAGCGCATCGACGACATGAACAAGCGGGTTCTATGGGCGATCTATTCCAACGGCCTCGACCTGCACCCCGCGGTCGCCGGCGGCAAGATCGACTTCGCGGCGAACGGCCGCGTCGTTCAGACCGCCGCCGAACAAGGCATCGTCCTCCTGCGCAACGAGCGCAACGTGCTGCCGCTGGCGGCGTCCGCCAAGCGGATCGCCGTGATCGGCGGATATGCCGACACCGGCGTCCTGTCGGGCGCAGGATCGAGCCAGGTGCAGGGCGAAGGCGGTCCCTCGCTGGCCCTGCCCTTGGGCGGTAACAGCCCATGGGCGGCCTTCGTCAACCAGGCCTATCATCGGTCCGTGCCGCTCGACGCGATCAAAGCGATGGCGCCCTCGGCCGAGGTGAAGTTCCGCGACGGGCGCTATATCTCGGAAGCCGTCGCTCAGGCGAAGCGCGCCGATGTCGCGATCGTCTTCGCGACGCAATGGTCGAGCGAAGGCTTCGATCAGCCCGACCTGTCGCTACCGAACGGACAGGATGCGCTCATCGAGGCCGTCGCCCGCGCCAATCCGAACACCATCGTGATCCTAGAGACCGGCGGGCCGGTCGCCATGCCCTGGCTCGACAAGACCGCCGCGGTTCTGGAAGCCTGGTATCCCGGCGCGCGCGGCGGCGAGGCGCTGGCAGCCCTGCTGTTCGGCAAGGCCAATCCGTCCGGCCGCCTGCCCGTTACCTTCCCCGCCAACGAGGATCAGCTTCCCCGGCCCAAGGTCGACGGGTTCGAAACGGTGGAGCCGAGCTTCACGGGCGAGGCGGTCGGCTATTCGGGCGATCTCGCCGCCGATTATGACATTGAGGGATCGGACGTCGGCTATCGCTGGTTCGCGCAGAAGGGCCGCAAGCCGCTCTTCCCGTTCGGCTTCGGCCTGTCCTACACCCGCTTCGCCAATTCCGAGCTGCGCACCAATGGCGATGTCGCGAACTTCTCGGTGAAGAATGTCGGCGATCGGGACGGCGCCGTCGTGTCGCAGCTCTATCTGGTCAGCCGGGGCGGCGAGAAGAAGCGGCGCCTCCTCGGCTATCAGCGGCTCGATCTGGCGCCCGGCGCGACGCAGACGGTCTCGCTGAAGATCGATCCGCGCCTGATGGCCGACTGGAAGGACGGTCAATGGGTCATGCCGGCGGGGGACTATCAGTTCGCGCTGGGCGACAATGCCGAGGATCTCGGGCCGACGGTGACGGTGCGCCTGCACGCACGCAGCTGGCGAGAATAGCCGTCGTGAAGCGCGGGAGCGGGGCCGTTCGATGCGCGCCGTTCGTCCGCACAATGAGAGCGTTAGACGCGCCAGGTCGATCCGGTCGGATCGGCTTCGCCATGAATAGGCCTGTGACTTGAGCCACTCCACCACTCTCATCCTGTTTGGCGCAACAGGAGACCTAGCGCATCGGATGTTGTTTCCGTCGCTCTATCATTTGCAGTGCGACGGGCTGCTGCCGGAGCGGTTTCACATCCTCGCCTCAGGCCGGACCGAAATGGACGATGCGGCGTTCCGGGCGACGATCGCCGAGGCACTCAAGACCTATGCGCAGGCGGAGTTGCTGGACGATGGCAAGGTCGCGGCTTTCCTGGAGACAGTGATCTATGCGCCAGTCGCGGCGGGCAATGACGCGCAGTTTGCCGATCTCGCCAAGCGGGCCAGGACCCTGGGTGATGGCCCGATCGCAGTCTATCTCTCGACCCCGCCGTCGCTGTTCGCGCCGACTGCGCAGGGACTGGCCAAGGCGGGACTGGTCGCGCCGACCACCCGCATCGCCATGGAAAAGCCGATCGGCAAGGATCTCGCCTCGTCGAAAGAGGTCAACGACGCGATCGGCGCACTGTTCGCCGAGGAACAGATTTTCCGCGTCGATCATTATCTCGGCAAGGAGACGGTCCAGAACCTGATGGCGCTGCGCTTCGGCAACCGCCTGTTCGAGCCGCTGTGGAATTCGAGCGCGATCGATCATGTCCAGATCACCGTCGCCGAGACGGTCGGGCTGGAGGGGCGCGTCTCCTATTATGACGGCGTGGGCGCGCTCAAGGACATGGTGCAGAACCATATGCTTCAGATCCTCTCGATCATCGCCATGGAGCCGCCCGCGCGGATGGACTCGACCTCGGTGCGCGACGAGAAGGTGAAGGCCCTTCGCTCCCTCCGGCCCATGACGCCAGAGACGGTCCATACGCACAGCGTGCGCGGGCAATATCGGGATGGCGCGGTGAAGGGCAAGCTCATCGCCGGCTATGCCGAGGAACTGGGCAAGCCGAGCGACACCGAGACGTTCGTCGCGCTCAAGGCCCATCTCGACAATTGGCGCTGGACCGGTGTGCCCTTCTATCTGCGCACCGGCAAGGCGATGCCCAATCGCCAGTCGGAGATCCTGATCCAGTTCAAGCCGGTAACGCACAGCATCTTCCGCCGCAACGGCTATGGCAATTCGCTCGAGCCCAATCAGCTGATCATCCGCCTGCAGCCGGACGAGAATATCCGCCTGTGCATCATGGCCAAACAGCCCGGGCTGGATCGCGACGGGGTCAAGCTGCAGGAAGTCGGCCTCGACGTCAGCCTGGCCAATGCGTTCGCCGGCGAACGCCGCCGCGTCGCCTATGAGCGGCTGCTGCTCGACCTGATCGAGGGCGACACCACCCTGTTCGTGCGCCGCGACGAGGTCGAGGCGCAATGGACATGGATCGACAGCATCGCAGCGGGCTGGCAGGAATCCGGGCAGAAAGCCGTGCAATATGCCGCCGGCACCTGGGGGCCATCGGCGGGCATCGCGCTCATCGAGCGGGACGGAGCAAGCTGGTATGACTGAGCTTCATTCGACCGTCGCCAGGGTCACCGATCGCATTGTCGAGCGCAGCGCGCACAGCCGGCTCAAATATCTCGACCTGATCGAGCGCGGCCGCGACGCGGGCACCAATCGCGACAATCTCTCCTGTGGCAATCTGGCGCATGGCTTCGCGGCGAGCGGCGAGGACAAGCCGGTCATCCGCACCGGCACGGCGATGAACATCGGCATTGTCACCTCCTATAATGACATGCTCTCGGCCCATCAGCCCTATGGCCGCTATCCCGAGGCGATCAAGATCGCCGCGCGGGAAGTTGGCGCGACGGCGCAGGTGGCGGGCGGCGTCCCGGCGATGTGCGACGGCGTGACGCAGGGGCTGGCGGGCATGGAGCTGTCGCTCTTCTCGCGCGACACGATCGCGCTCGCGACCGCGGTCGCGCTCAGCCACGCCATGTTCGAGGGCGCGCTGATGCTGGGCATTTGCGATAAGATCGTGCCGGGGCTGCTCATGGGCGCGCTACGCTTCGGCCATTTGCCGACCATCTTCGTGCCGTCCGGCCCCATGCCCTCGGGCCTCGCCAACAAGGAGAAGGTGCGCATCCGCCAGCTCTATGCGCAGGGCAAGGTCGGGCGCGAGGAGCTGCTGGAGAGCGAGAGCGCCAGCTATCATGGCGCGGGCACCTGCACCTTCTATGGCACGGCCAACACCAACCAGATGATGATGGAAGTGATGGGCCTGCACATGCCGGGCGCCGCGTTCATCAATCCGGGCACCAAGCTGCGCTCCGAGCTGACCCGCGCCGCGGTGCATCGGGTCGCGGCCATCGGATGGGCCAAAGACGGTAAACCCAATGAGGATTATCGTCCGCTCGGCCATTGCGTCGATGAGAAGGCGATCGTGAATGCGGCGATCGGCCTGCTCGCCACGGGCGGCTCGACCAATCATGCCATCCACCTGCCCGCCATTGCACGGGCGGCGGGGATCGTGATCGACTGGACCGATCTCGCCGAGCTATCGTCCGTGGTGCCGCTGCTGGCGCGCGTCTATCCCAACGGGCCGGACGATGTGAACCACTTCCAGGCGGCCGGCGGCATGAGCTGGATCATTACCGAACTGCTCGGCACCGGCCTGATGCATCGCGACATCCTGACCGTCGCTCGCGCCGATCTCACCGATTATGGCCGCACCCCTACGCTGATCGACGACGCCTTGATCTGGGACGAGCCGCCGACCCAACCCGCCAACGACAGCATCCTGCGCCCGGTCTCCAATCCGTTCAGCGCTGACGGGGGCATGAAGCTGCTCGCGGGCAATCTGGGCCGCTGCATCATGAAGACCAGCGCGGTCGATCCGGCGCGCTGGACGATCGAGGCGCCAGCCCGCGTGTTCGCCGATCAGGACGAAGTGATGGCCGCGTTCAAGGCGGGCGAGCTGGACCGCGACGTGGTGGCCGTGGTGCGGTTCCAGGGGCCGCGCGCCAATGGCATGCCCGAGCTGCACAAGCTGACACCGCCGCTCGGCGTCCTGCAGGACAAGGGCTATGAGGTCGCGCTGGTGACCGACGGGCGCATGTCTGGCGCCAGCGGCAAGGTGCCGGCCGCGATCCATCTCTCGCCCGAGGCGCTGGGCGGCGGGCCGATCGGCAAGCTGCGCGATGGCGACTTGGTGCGGGTCTGCGCGGTCACCGGCACGCTCGACGCGCTGGTCGATGCCGCCGAGTGGGACGCCCGCGAACAGGCGGTCGCGCCGCCACCGCCGTTCGACACGGGCCGCGAGCTGTTCGCGCTGTTTCGCCATCATAGCGATCTCGCCGAAGCCGGCGCCTCGCCCATCCTCGCCGCCATGGACACCGAGGCGTGACCGAACTGATCGCCGCCGACATCGGCGGGACCAATGCCCGCTTCTGCCGCGCGACGCTGGACGCCGCCGGTGTCCCGACACTGGGTACGGTGCGCAAATATCTGGTCGCCGATCATGCCGGCCTCGCCGATTGCTGGCGCGTCTTCGCACGTGATGAGGCCGGCGCCTTGCCGGACAAGGCTGTGCTCGCAGTTGCCGGGCCGGTGCGCGATGAGGTCATCAAGTTCACCAATTCGCACTGGGTGCTCCGCCCGGCCCATCTCGCGGCAGAGCTTGGCGTCGCGCAGCTCGGGCTGGTGAATGATTTCGAGGCGGTCGCCCATGCCGTCGCGCGCCTGCCCAAGGATAATCTCAGCCTGTTGTTCGGGCCGGACGATCCCTTCCCGCGGGATGGCGCCGTCACCGTCGTCGGCATCGGCACGGGCCTTGGCGTCGGGCTGGTCGCCTTCGACAATGGCATGCCCCACATCGTCGCGACCGAGGGCGGCCATACCGACTTCGCCCCGCTCGACCGGCTGGAGGGCCAGATCCTCGATCATCTGCGCGGCGAGTTTCGCCGCGTCTCGACCGAGCGGATCGTCTGCGGCCCCGGCCTCAACAATCTCTACAAGGCGCTGGCGGCAATCACCCATGAGAAGATCGAGCTTCTCTCCGATGCTGATCTGTGGACTGTGGCCATCGACGGCAGCAACAGCCTTGCCCGCACCGCGCTGGATCGGCTCTGCCTCACCTATGGATCGGTCACCGGCGACATCGCGCTGGTGCATGGGCCGCGCCATGTCGTGCTAGTCGGCGGGCTGACGCAGCGGTTGCAGGATTATCTCGTGAACGAAAGCGGTTTTCACAGCCGCTTCACCGCCAAGGGTCGCTATGAGGCGCTGATGCGGACCATCCCCATCCGGCTCGCCAACCATCCGGAAATTGGCCTTTACGGTGCCGCCGCAGCTTATCGGGAGACTATGAATGACCGTCGATGATGTGATGGCGCTTGCGCCGGTGGTACCGGTGCTGATCGTCGAGAATGTCGCCGATGCGGTGCCACTTGCCCAGGCGCTGGTGGCCGGCGGCCTGCCCGCGCTCGAAGTCACGATGCGCACGCCCGCGGCGCTGGAGGTGATGCGCGAGATGGCGCAGGTGCCCGGCGCAGTTGTCGGCGCCGGGACGGTACTCAATCCCGCGCAGCTCGATCAGGCGCTGGAAGCCGGTGCAAAATTCATCGTGTCGCCCGGCCTCACCGAGCCGCTCGGCAAGGCCGTGATCGCGAGCGGCGCAGCCTTCCTCCCCGGCATCGCGACGGCAGGCGACATTATGCGCGGGCTCGACATGGGGTTCGATCGCTTCAAATTCTTCCCCGCCTCGACCAGCGGCGGACTGCCCGCGCTCAAGGGGTTCGCCGCCGTGTTCGGGATGGCGCGCTTCTGCCCGACCGGCGGCATCACCGCCGAGAACGCCCCGGAATGGCTCGCGCAGCCCTTCATCGGCTGCGTCGGCGGCAGTTGGGTGGTGCCCAAGGGCCCGCTCGATCCGGACCAGGTGGAAGCGTTGGCGCGCGAAGCGGCGAAATTGACTTCTATCAGCCGCCGCACCTGAAGCGAATTAGCCAGTATCTTCGGCGATAAATCGGATCCGTAGGGTTCGACTTCTATCATACCCATGATCTCTCATATCGACGAGAAAGCGCTTGATACTGGCATTATTCCTCCAACGATCAATCAAAATGGCCGCAGACTGTACGACATCGTTTCGCATTGACGCATGAATGAAAGCGGGCAATCTCGATACAAACTCGGAAGGCTGACCTATGCGGAAAGTATCGTACTTGGCCTTACATGAACGAGCGGCTGCTTTCAGGTACTATCACTCAGCCATTGAACGTCAGATTTCGGGGCGACAACTGTCGCGCCTTCTGCAGGTAACCAATTCCGACTAGGTTGCGACGTTAGAGCCGCCAAAAGCGAACGTCGCAATCTGACAAAAGCGGCCATTTGGGTCATATCAGGCCCCCCACCGGAAGGTGCTGGTCGGGCGCGGGACTTTAATCTTTCGCCAAAGCGATCAGCCTTCCTGCGCTCACCATGGCGCGCTCAAGCAACGCTCGCGCATCGTGGATCACATCCTGGCCCCATGCCGCTCCTATGGCGGCCAGTTGCTCGCTGCCGCTGTTCACCAACCGCGCGGCTGACCAAGTCTGCAGCACAATCGTCGTGAAACGGAGAAAAATTGTGGCTGCCGCCTCAAGCTCGCACTGCGTCCGGCTCGACTCCCTGACCCAGCGGGACGCCTCGCGCATGAGCTGTAGCGCCTCCTCGGCCCAGGGCGGGGCCGGCGCCTGGCCCGAAGATAGCTCGCTCTCGAAAAGCGCGCAGAAGTGCTTGAGTCCCTCATCGTCGGCGAGCATCCGGCGCAGGGTGAGATCCTGCCCCTGCATCCCAGTCGTACCTTCGAACACCGCCAGCACGCGGCAATCGCGCAGCCAACGTTCGACCGGCCATTCCTGTGTGTAGCCGGCGCCGCCAAGCACGAGCAATGCAAGAGATCCGACGTTCCAGGCGAGTTCTGCGCCGCCGTTCTTCACCACCGGGAGCAAGAACCTCACCAGTGCCGCAGCGCGAGCGCGCGCTTCCTCGCTATCTTCCTTCTCGGCTAGCTCCGCGAAAGAGGCAGCCGCCGTTACCACACCTCGAAACGTCTCGACGTTCGTGGCCATGTTGAGCAACATCAACCGGACATCGGCGTGCTGATTGATCGGAACGGGTGGCTTGTCGGCGGGACCACCCTGCTTACGCTCCGCGGCGTAGCCGACGGCGGTCTCCAGCATGGCCGATGCCAGGCCGAGACCCTGAGCGCCAACCTGCAAACGCATACCCGTGATCATTGCGAACAAAGTTGGAAGACCTCGACCCTCTTGCCCAATCAATGTGCCGAGAGATTTCTCAAAGCCAATCGAGCATGTCGGAGAGCCGTGCAGACCCATCTTCTCCTCGATGCGGCGGCAGGTGACACCGTTTTCCTCCCTAGGGGCGGATCCGCTGGGGACGAGGAAAAGGCTTAAACCGCGGGTACCGGGCAGCGCTCCTTCGATACGCGCAAGGACGAGATGGCCATTGCGCGTGACCAGCGGATTGTCGCCGTAGGAGATCCAGATTTTCTCGCCCGTGATTTCCCAGGATGCACCGCGAGCGACAGCGCGCGTGCGGATGCGGCCGACGTCCGACCCCGCGTCAGGCTCGGATATGCAGATCGTCGCGCCCCATTCGCCGCTCAACAGCCTCGGAAGCCACTCCTCCTTCGTCGTTTCCGGGGCATGCAGCGCAAGCAGCCGCGAGGCGCCGCGGATCGATCCTGCAAGCATGCCGAATGCCACGCTTCCGCGCTCCATGATCTCGGTCACCCCGGCCGCCAGAGGCTTCGCGAGACCCTGCCCCCCGAAGTCGGGATCCATTTCGAGCCCAAGCCAACCGGCCTCGCGAAACATTAACCATGCGGCGTCGTGTCCCGGTGCCAGCGTCACACGCCCGCCTTCGAACGACGCACCAACCTTGTCGCTGACCGCATCAAACGGCGTCAAAATCTCGCTAGAGAAGCGCACGGCTTGATCAAGGATGGCTTCCACCATTTCGCCGTCCAAGCTGTCGTTCCCAAGCTCGAGAAGGCGCTGCACTTCTGGAGAGATTTTGAGGTGCGATTGGATCGATTCAGGCTGGCGTGGAAATGTCATCATATGAGATCGCCCTGGATGTGGAACTCAGGCTCGACGGGAGCGGCGAAGCCCGGATGTGGGTTGGCTACATCTGAATGCGAACTTGCTTAAATCGGAAGCGGACGAACGCCATCGAGCGACCACCATTCCAACGTGAAGTTCGCCGCAACGGCGCCTTCTCACAAATCAATAAATGAAAAGAAATTTGTACTTTGCGAGTGCGTCCAAGAGGATCCTTGGCGCTACAGCTTCGCCATCAACTCCGGGACGATCTGGAAGAGATCGCCGACCAGGCCGATATCGGCGACCTGGAAGATGGGGGCATCCTCATCCTTGTTGATCGCGACGATGGTCTTGCTGTCCTTCATGCCGGCGAGATGCTGGATCGCGCCCGAGATGCCGACCGCAATATAGACTTCCGGCGCGACGATCTTGCCGGTCTGGCCGACCTGATAGTCATTGGGGACAAAGCCCGCATCGACCGCCGCGCGCGTGGCGCCGGTGGCCGCACCGAGCTTGTCGGCCAGCGGATCGATGATCTTGTGATAATTCTCGCCGCTGCCCACGCCCCGGCCGCCCGAGACGATGATGCGCGCGCTGGTCAGCTCGGGGCGCTCGGAGGCGGCGATCTCGGCGCCGACGAAGCTGGCGAGGCCGGCATCGCCGCTGCCCGAGACGGCCTCGACCGTGCCCGCACCGCCGCTCGTCTCCGCCTTGTCGAAGGCGGTGCCGCGCACGGTGATGACCAGCTTCTTGTCGCTGGTCTTGACCTTGGCGATGGCATTGCCGGCATAGATGGGCCGCGTGAAGCTGTCCGGGCCATCCACGGCGATAATGTCGCTGATCTGCATGACGTCGAGCAGGGCCGCGACGCGCGGCGCGATATTCTTGCCGGTGGTGGTGGCCGGCGCGAGGAAGGCGTCATGATCGGCCATTAGCGCGACGACCAGCGGCGCCACATTCTCGGGCAGCTGATGCGCGAAGGCGGCATCGTCGGCGAGGTGGACCTTGGCGACGCCGGAGATCTTGGCGGCCTCATCTGCCACGGCGGCGCAGCCTTGGCCCACGACGAGCAGATGGACCTCACCGAGCGCGGCGGCTGCGGTCACTGTGTGGAGGGTCGCGTCCTTGACGCTTGCATTGTCATGCTCGACCAGAACCAGCGTCTTCATGCGGCCACTCCCAGTGCCTTGAGTTTCGCGACCAGCTCATCGACCGATGCGACCTTGATGCCCGCCTGCCGCTTGGGCGGCTCGGAGACGTTGAGCGTCTCGATGCGCGGCGTCATGTCGACGCCATAGTCGGCCGGCGTCTTGTTCGCGAGCGGCTTGGACTTGGCCTTCATGATGTTGGGCAGCGAGGCGTAGCGCGGCTCGTTGAGGCGCAGGTCGGTCGTGACGATCGCGGGGAGCTTCAGCGCCACCGTCTCGAGGCCGCCATCGACTTCGCGCGTCACGTTCACGGTCTCGCCCGCCACCTCGACCTTGCTGGCAAAGGTGCCCTGCGCCCAGCCCAGCAGCGCCGCGAGCATCTGGCCCGTCTGGTTGCTGTCATCGTCGATCGCCTGCTTGCCCAGCACGATCAGGCCCGGCTGTTCCTCGTCGGCAATGGCCTTGAGCAGCTTGGCGACCGCGAGCGGTTCGGCGACGCCGTCATGCGTCACGAGAATGGCGCGGTCAGCACCCATGGCCAGCGCGGTGCGCAGCGTCTCCTGCGCCTTGGGCTCGCCGATGGAGACGGCGATGACCTCAGTCGCGACGCCCTTTTCCTTGAGGCGGATCGCTTCCTCGACGGCAATCTCGTCGAAAGGGTTCATGCTCTGCTTGACGTTGGCGAGATCGATCCCGCTGCCATCCGCCTTCACGCGCGGCTTGAGATTATAGTCGAGCACCCGCTTGATGGGCACGAGGATTTTCATCTGCGCTCTCCAACAATCGCAGCGCCGCCGACGGCGACCATCTGCATCCAGCGATGGCCCTTCAGATCGAAAGGCCGATCGGGTCCGAGACCATGTTGACCGGCCAACTACAAGGCATCGCAAGTGCTGACTTGGCGAGACGCGAAGTCATTTTACTCCGGATCGGAAGTTACCACCTCGTTCTTCGCGTGGAGGCAACTTCGTTTCGCATCCGGACCATTCTGAAATTCGCAAATCCGGAAGAACGAGGCTGCGAGCTCTGGCACACCTGCCGGACCTAAAAAGATTAGTAAGGGAGGTTGCATGACCGGGGTTCTCAAATTTTTTGGTGGTTCCACAACCACCGCGACGTCGTGGTTGGCGTTGGGCGTTGCGCTGTCGGTTGCTGGTCCTGCGTCCGCGCAGGAGCAGCCTCAGCAGAAGCATTCTCAAGAAGCCAGTTCGGACACTGAAGAGATTGTCGTCACCGCAAACAAGCGCGAGGAGAATTTGCAAGACACGGCAACTTCGATCACCGCTGTGAGCAGCCTTGCCATTCAGAGTCGGGGCATCACCGATCCCGGTCAGCTCGCAGGCATCGCTCCCGGTGTCAGTATCCAGCCCAGCTTCATCCTGCTAACGTACATCCGTGGTCTCGGAAACTACTCGTCTCAACCCGGCGTGGATCAGACTACGGCCTACAACGTTGACGGCATCTACGTCTCGAAGCCCTATGGCATGCCGACGATCCTGTTCGATCAAGCCCGCTTGGAGCTGGCTCGTGGTCCGCAAGGCACTCTGCAAGGTCGCAATGCTACCGCCGGCTCGTTAAACTTCGTCTCGAATCGACCGACGCACGACTTCGAGGCGCGGGTTGCCGGATCGTATGGCAACTATGATGAGGTGACCCTCGAAGGGATGGTCAATCTTCCAATTGGCGACAACGTAGCCCTCCGTCTGTCGGCCGCGTCTGCGGAACACGGACCCTATTTCCGCAACGGTTATGGCGACAAGAATGTATCCGGTGCGCGCGCGCGATTGCTGATCACGCCAACCGAACGGCTCGAAATCCTCGTCACCGGCGAGTATACTCGCCGCAAGGAACTCGGATCGACCTATTCCCCTTGTCCCCCCGGCAGCACCGCGGCTCAAGGTTGTGCTGGAGTGACATGGGACCCGTGGGCTGGAACGCCGGGACAGGGAACCAGCGACATCCTGAACCAGGCCGAGCCCAACACGCTCGAGTCGAAGAGCCAAGCCGTGTACGCTGAGGTCAACTACGACCTCGATTTCGCAACGCTGACCTGGGTCCCGAACTATCGTAAGTTCTACTACAAGAACAACCAGACGCTCTCCGAAGCCTTCGGCTACGCGCCGGCGGTCCACAACGAGACCCACTCTCAGGAACTCCGTCTTGCATCGAATCCTGGCTCGCCGTTCACTTGGGTGTTCGGCGCCTATTGGGCCGAGGAGCGGGCTGACGAGCAGAACTACTTCCTAACGGCCCGCGGGCCCTCGATCACCGTCAATCGTCCAGGCTATCCGAGCATCGGCCACGTCTATTTCAAGAATGACATCTACGATTACTATTATCGCTCGCAGTCGCTGTTCGGCCAGGTCACTGTTCCCCTCGGACAGAGCTTCCGCGTGGTGGGCGGCCTTCGCTACACGGAGGACACGAAGCGGCAATCGGGCAATACGGGCATCGTGACAGCCGCCCCGATCACTGGTGCGCCGGTTTTGAACTCGGTCGACGTCAAAGGCAGCCTCAGCACTAGCAACTGGAACTACAAGATTGGCGCTGAATTCGACGTCAATCCCGACGTCATGATCTACGCGAATTACAGCACTGGATACAAGGCGGGTGGTGTAAACGGATTACCACCTGGAACGAACCTGTCGCCGACCTTCGCTCCTGAAGAAATCAAGGCTGTGCAGGGCGGTATTAAGAGCCGCTTCATGGACGGCAAGGTTCAGATCAACGCCGAGGCGTTCCACTATGATTATACCGGATATCAAACGAGCGCCCTTCCTGTGGTCAATGGGATCCTCCTTGGGCTGACCACGAACTCCCAATCAGCTCGCCTCTATGGCGGCGAAGTTGAAGCGACGCTACGTCTCACGAGCGATGATCGTTTCGATCTCGCAATGACCGTGCTCAGCGCCAAGCACAAAGTGTTCGATGTCCCGGCTGCAGGCCTGCTTTTAAGCGGTAAGGATCTCCAGAACGCTCCGCACTTCACCCTCTACGGCAACTATTACCACACCTTCAGATTCAAAAGCGGGGCCGACGTGGTGGCACACGCCGAATTGCAGCATGAGGGAAGGCAGTATGTCGATTTTCGTCAGTCCCCGGGGTCGCTGACTGGCCCCACATGGCGGCTAGGTGCAGACATCACCTACACCGCACCCGATCGGAATTGGTCCGTCGGCGCCTTCATCCGAAACATCACGAACGACGACACCCTTCTGGTGTCGAATTCCGGCCTGGGCCCCTACAATCTTGCGACCCCCTATCCTCCTCGCACCTACGGTGTTCGCGCCAGCGCGAATTTTTAGACCCTCTCCGTGGCGCGAGCTGGGCCAAGTCTCCAATCGGAGACTTGGCCCCTTTTGTTTCTGACGAAAGCTGGAGGCCGCATGCCCGGAGAGGCCGAACCTACGAACACCCCGTCTCGCAATGAGCGGGACGGGGGTATTTCCGTTTTGGAGCTTGGTGGGCGTAGGCCTACAGGGCGACGAGTTCGGATCGTGCTCGGGACGATATGGACGTCATCGACCAACTTTCTTGAACGGCGGCGCTTCCTCGTTATGCCGCTTGGCCGCAGTCCACGAAATAACGCGACAAATCACTGGGCAGCATTGCGGCGGACTCTGTCCGCCAGGTCCTGGGTGTCATACCGAACGAGCGCCGGAACTCGGTCGAAAAGTGGGAAGAGCTGTTGAAGCCGTTGCTGAAGGCAATGTCGGTGACGCTGCGATGGCTGCATCTCGGATCGCGCAGCTGGCGTGCCGAGCCCTCCAGCCTGCACTGCCGCAGATACTCCGATGGAGTTGTGCCTTGCCCTTCGAACGCCAGCTGGACGTAGCGCGGCGTCAGCTGGAGGCGATGCGCGATCTCGGCGATCGTAAGATCGGGTTGCGTGTAATAGCGTTCGATGAACGCCTTCACCTGCCCGCGGCGGATATCGAGACTGGTGCTCGCCGGCGAAATCGGAAGCTCGGGCTTCTGCACCGCGACGACTGAAAGCATCTCAAGGAACGAGCGGACGATCTGTGGCCCGACCTCCGCGAACTTTCCGGCCGCTGAGATTGCAATGCACGTGTCCAAGGTGCTGTGCAGGAGCTCTCGCAGGCCGAACGGATAGGAGAGACGCTGTGCGATCAAACCTTGATGATCCGGCACGAATTCCTTGAAAAGCTCCGCATCGATAACGAGGCTCGTCGTAGTGTAAGCCTTCGGATTGACAATCTCGCACGGCATGTCGGAACTGAGAATGAGCAATTCCTGCGGCGGCAAGTGCAGAGCCGCTGTGTCGGTTAGCTTGACCGACTGTGACTGGTTGGTGACGTAGGCGTAGAATTTGAGGTTCTCGGACGACACGTCCGCGCGATTGCGCAGCGTCAAGGCCGACATGCGCGCATGGGACAGGCGCATGCCCAAGGCGTGGGAAGCCTGAATATCCGCCTGCGGTTCATTTCCGTCAATCGAGCCCGCGTGCCAGTGGGAAAAGAACGTCTCCGAGATCATCTCACTGATGACGCCGATCCGCTGTTTGGGATCGGGGACTGTCGATGACGTGACCTGCATCGTCTCCATGGGACCTCTCCTTGCATCGCTAGCGCGCCGAGTTCGGCGTCGCCAGGTATTTCAAAGGAGAGAAAGGAGCGGGCTTCGACTGATCGCGGGATCGAGCCTCGCTCACGTTATGGTGCCAGGACGGCCTGTCTATGAGCATCATTCCTGACGCGTCCGCATTGCGGCCTGCGGTCAGGATCGCTCACGAATGCAAAGTCCGGACCCTTCTTCCTCTCCATGTCCCGACCAACACTCGATTTGCCCGTGCGCGGTCGCGTTTTCCTCGGATTTATTGATCGATCAGCCTTGAGTCCTGCATTTTTCGGAACCGCAGACTTGCATAAAACAGAACTCCCACCCGTTTCGATCACGCCTCATTCGCCACCCTGCAACCGGTTTCTTCGCCTTTGGGCAAGATGCGACCCGCACTCAGCCCGTAGAAATCATTGTAAGAAACATAGCGAGAGGAACGGACAAAATGGGCGCTTCCGACGAACTAGCTGACCTCATTCGGGAGGTGCGCTACCTGAAGGACAGGCTGGAGATCTCCGATGTGATCGCTGCCTACTGCCGCGGCCTTGATCGCCTCGACGCGGATGTGCTCCGCCAGACCTACCATGTTGATGCGATCGATCGGCACGGACCGTTTATGGGTGATCGCGAGACCTTCGTTCCCTGGGCGATTGAGCTCGAAGCGGGTTTCCCCGCGACGCACCACAGCGTGACGACCCATCTCTGCGAGATCAACGGCGACATAGCCAATGCGGAAAGCTACTGCGTGTTCTTCGTTGTCATGCCCGGTGGAACGAAGCTGGGCGCCGGCGCCGCGAGATATATTGACGAGCTCGAGCGCCGGGACGGCACGTGGGCGCTCAGCAAGCGGGTCGAGGTAATGGACTGCTCCTACGAACTCGACCAGTCGAGCTGGCTCGGGCCGGCATGGGAAGAACTTCCCCCGGGCCGTGACAAAGCCGACCTGTCCTACCTCCGCCCCTTAGAAATCCCGGAACCGATCCTTCGGGACTGACGGGCGAACTCCCCGTAGACCAAGAAACCACAATTAACGCCAGCAACTCCAGCGCATGCGCCTTCCCCGGCCGCATGCAAGGAGGGAGCGCTGTGCGCCGGAGAGGTGCCATGGAAACCAAGACTTGCGACCTGCTGATCATCGGATCGGGTGCAGGCGCTCAATGCGCCGCCCTCACCGCCCTGAGCCAAGGGCTGAAGGTCCTAATGGTGGAGAAGGAGGAGAAATTCGGAGGCGCGTCCGCAAGAGCGGGCGGTGGCCTCTGGATTCCGAACACCCCCCATGCTGCGAAGGCTGGCGTCCCAGACAGCCGCGAGAAGGCAATCACCTATTTCCGTCACGAGACCGGTAACCGCTATAACGAGAGCAAGGTCGGCGCTTTCCTGGACAACGGGCCGGCGATGCTCGAATTCGTGGAGAGCGCGAGCTCGCTGCGGTTCCATGTGCTGGCCGAATTTCCGGATTATCACTGCGAAAGCCCCGGTGGCGGCCACGGCCGCTCGCTCTTCCCCTACGCATGGGATGCGGCCGAGCTCGGCAAGGAAATCCACCGCCTCCGCCCGGTCCTCATGGCCGCCAGCTTTATGAGTATGCAGATCGGCGTCTCGGAAGTCCCGACCTACCTCACCGCGTCCCGCAAGCTTAGTTCGTTCGCCCATGTGGCGAAGTGCATGGCACGCCGCGTGGTCGATCAGGTCCGCGCTGGCCGAACCATGCGGCTGACCTCCGGAAACGCAGTGGTGGGTGGCCTCGCCGCCGCGGCCTTCCGCCGAGGCCTGGAGCTTTGGACGTCCGCGCCGGCACGGTCCCTTATCCGGGAGGGTGACCGGGTGACTGGCGCGATCGTCGAGAGATTTGGCGAGAAGGTCCGCGTCGAAGCCCGGCGCGCGGTGATCGTCTCGACCGGTGGCTTCCCGCACGATTCCGTCCGGCGGGCTCAGCTGTTCCCTCAGGGCGCGTCCGCTCCCGAAGTGTGGGCCATGCTACCCTATGGCAACGCCGGCGAAGGCATTCGGATGATTGAGGCGGTCGGCGGCAAATTCAACAGTGACATGACTATGCCGATCGCGCTCACCCCGATCACGACGCTGCGGACCGGTGAAGGCCGTCTTGAGACGATCCCCGTCTTCTTCAATCGCGGTGCCCCGGGCGTCATTTCGGTGACACGCCAGGGGAAGCGGTTCGTGAACGAAGCCAGATCCTATCATGACTGGGGCGTCGCGCTCCTCAAGGAATATGGTGACGATCAGGAGGCGGAGGCCTGGATCGTGTGCGACCATCGCGCTCTGCGCAAATACGGGCTCGGCATCATCAAGCCGGCGCCATTCCCGATCAAATCCTTCCTCAAGAGCGGGTACCTCAAGACGGGACGCACGCCGAGAGAGCTAGCGATCAGCGCCGGCATCGATCCGGATGGACTGGAGCGGACCTTCGCCGAGTTCAACCGCAATGCGGATCGTGACGAGGATCCTGCATTCCATCGTGGTTCGACGGATTACGAGAGAGCCGGAGGAGACGCCGAATATGGCGGCAACCCGTGCATCGGCCCGCTGTCGCAGGCGCCCTACTACGCAATCCGGGTGTTTGCAGGTTGCGTCGCAACCTTCGCCGGCATCGAAGGCGACCAGAATGCACAAGTGATTGGAACCGACGGTGCTCCGATCGCCGGCCTGTACGCCATCGGAAATGACATGGCGAGCATCACCGGTGGCGACTACATCTCCGGCGGATGTACGCTCGGACCGGCGATGACGTTCGGTTACATCGCTGCGAACCATATTGCTGGTCTCGCTGCGAGCGAGATCGCAGCACCGAAGCTGGTGAACTCCCGTGCGTAGGGCCGCGCAGGTCTCGCTCTACGCGGCGAGCATCGCGATGGTTGTCTCAACGTCGTTCGCTGGCGCCCAGACGGTCTGGCCTGGTGCTTCGGTCGTCGATCAGAAGCTGGTCGCGAACGAGGGCGATGGCACGGATTGGCCGAGCTATGGGCGGACCTACAGCGAGAACCATTTCAGTCCGCTGACGCAGGTTAACGAGCAAACGGTCGGTCGTCTCAAGCTCGCCTGGAGCCAGGAACTCTCTCCGATGCAGAGATCGGACACGCAGCCGCTCGAAGCCGGAGGCGTGATCTATGCGACCGCAGGCTTGAGCATCGTGCACGCATTCGAAGCGACGACCGGCAAGCTTCTATGGACGCATGATCCGAACGTCGCCGAAGTCGCCGGCACCAAACTCCGTCCTTCATGGGGCGTGCGTGGACTCGCGCTCTGGAAGGGTACGGTCATCGTCGGAACGCAGGATGGTCGCCTCATCGCGCTCAACGCGAAAACCGGCGAACAAATCTGGTCCACTCAAACCCTTGATCGCGACAATGAGGCGACCATCACCGGCGCTCCCAGGGTGTTCGGTGACCGGGTCGTCATTGGGTACGCCGGCGCGGAGCGCGCCAACATCCGCGGCGCGGTCGCCGCATTCGATGCCGCCACCGGTAAATTCCTCTGGCGCTTTTACACCGTTCCCGGCGACCCGGCGAAGGGCTTCGAAGATCCAGCCATGGAGATGGCAGCAAAGACTTGGTCGGGAGAGTGGTGGAAGCATGGCGGCGGGGGGACCGTCTGGAACGGGATGACATACGACCCCGAACTTGACCGCCTTTACATCGGCACCGGAAACGGCGGCCCGTGGAACTGGAAGATTCGCAATCCCAAGGGTGGCGATGCACTGTTCCTGGCATCAATCGTAGCATTGGACGCCAAGACGGGGGCCTATGTCTGGCATCACCAGCAAAACCCGAACGAGGCCTGGGATTATAACTCCACGATGGACATCGCGATGGCGACCATCGATATCGACGGCCGCCCCCGCAAGGTCCTGATGCAGGCACCGAAGAGCGGCTTCTACTTTGTCCTCGATCGCGAGACAGGCAAGCTGATCTCAGCGGAGAAGATCGGGAAAGTCACTTGGGCCACCGGCTATGATCTGAACACTGGTCGGCCGATCGAGGCTCCCGACATCCGCTACCAGAACAAGCCGCTGCTGATCTGGCCTGGGACGTTCGGTGTGCACAACTGGCAGCCGATGTCCTACAGTCCGGTGGCGAAACTCGCCTTCATCCCGTCGATCCATCAGGCCGATGCCTATGCCGCAGAAGGGATCGATCCGACGACCTGGAAAGCCGATCCGAACAACTGGAACACTGGCCTGGGCTGGTCCGTCGTTGGTTCGAGCTCCGTGCATGTTCCGGAGGAGGAGTTTCACTCCTACCTACAGGCATGGGATCCGGGCCTTCAGAAGCGTGCGTGGCGCGTTGAGACGCCCGGCATCGTCAACGGCGGCACCATGGCGACCGCTGGCGGTCTCGTCTTTCAGGGCCATATCGACGGCACCTTCAACGCCTTCGCCGCAGCCACGGGGAAAAAGCTGTGGAGTTTCCCGGCAGGCGTGTCGGTGCTCGGGGCTCCGATCAGTTTCTCCGTCGGAGGCAAGCAGTACATCACGGTCATGGCCGGACCGCCGAGCGGCTCACCGGCGGCAATACTTCCTCAACAGTCGCAGTTTGGATGGCGTTATCGCGACCATCCGCGGCGGCTTCTGACCTTCGTGCTGGATGGGACCGGCAAGCTGCCCGCGACCGCGGCTCCCGGCCCGGAGAAGCCGCTTGTCTCGGACGAGCTGATCCCCGATCCCAAGCTGGCCAAAACCGGTGCGACCTCGTTCAACAAGAACTGCATGACGTGTCACGGCGTCGGGGCGGTCGCTTCCGGAGCCGCACCGGATTTGCGGGCCTCTCCTCTGGTTTTGAGCCGTGAGAGCTTCGCTATGATCGTTCGGACCGGCGCGCTCAAGTCGGCCGGCATGCCGGACTTTCCGGAAATCGGCGACGCGGAACTGGACGCGCTGCGCCACTACGTTCGTCAGCAGGCTCGCGGCCCATCGCGAATTGGCCCTAAGCCTTCGGGCATGTGATTGATCAAGCAGGAGATTTAACATGCCGACATATAAGATGGTTGTGTTCACAAATCCTCGGGATCACCGGGATGACGAGTTCAACCAATGGTATGACGAGCGTCACCTGAGCGATCTCCTAAGTCTGCCCGGCATGAAGACCGCCGAGCGCTACAAGGTCGTGCTGGGTGAAGGCTGGCGCTACCTCGCAATTTACGATGTCGAAACCGACGATCTCGATGGCCTGATGACGGAGATGTATCGCCGAGTGGACGACGGCGAGATCTTCATGAGCCCTGCATTCGACGAGCATTACAACCTGTTCGCGGCCACGTCTCTGGGCCCAATGCGCACGGCATAGCGTCCAATCGAACTAGCGATTTCAGGAGAGACAGCGGTATGCGCTACAATCGTTTGGGAAAGACCGGATTGTATGTGTCCGAGCTCGCCCTCGGCACCGCCACTTTTGGTGGCGGCACCAAAATGTACACCCAGGTCGGCAATCTACAGCAGGCTGAAGTCGACGCGCTCGTTCGGGTCGCGATCGACGCAGGGGTGAACCTCATCGACACCGCGGATGTCTACGCCGAAGGCATCTCCGAGCAACTGGTTGGACAAGCACTCCGAAATCTTGGGATTGCACGAAGCGATGTCGTCCTCGCCACCAAGGTCAGCGACGTCGTGGGCGACGGCCCGAATGACATGGGCACCTCCCGCTATCACATTTGCGCGTCGGTGGAGGCAAGTCTGCGCCGGCTCCAGGTCGAGCATATCGACCTGTACCAGCTGCACGACTTTGACTTCGCGACGCCTATTGAAGAGACGGTTGAAGCACTGGACTCCTTGGTCCGCCGCGGTCTCATTCGCTACGTCGGCGTTTCGAACTGGACGGCATGGCAACTCGCTAAAGCACGCGGCCACGCTGATCGAATGGGCCTCGCCAGATATCAATCGCATCAAGCGTACTACAGCCTCGTAAGCCGCGATGTCGAACGGGAGGTCGTTCCGTTCATGGCGCACGAAGGGATGGGCATGCTCGTGTGGGGACCGCTCGCTGGCGGGAGCCTCACGGGGAAGTATCGGGACGCGAGCAATGGTCGGCGCAGCCGTTTCGATTTTCCCCCGATCGATGACGGCCGGTGCGAGCGCATTCTCACCGTCATGGACGAGATCGTCGCAGAACGGGGCGTGACTCACGCTCAGCTTGCCATCTCTTGGCTGCTGCATCAGCCCATTGTTGACAGCGTGCTGATTGGCGCGACCTCGGAGCGTCAACTGAAGGACAATCTCGCCTCGGCTGAGATCGACCTGACCTCCCAAGAGCTGGAGCGCCTCGGCGAGGTGAGCGCACTGCCGTCGGAGTATCCGGCGTGGATGCAGACATTGAAGAGCACACGAAGGCGCGAACTGATGGCTGCCGAGCGGAATGCATCCTAGTGTTGTTGAACCCACCGACCGTCGAAAGCGACCGGGAGGATTGCGCCCAAGAAGATATCCATCCGACTCCCGCCACTTTACGCGGCCACCGGTCACCGTCGTGGCCACGGATACTCTGCGATAGCGTGCTCGTCGATATCCGCACCCCATCCAACGCCCTTCGGCACGGGCATCACGCCCCGTCTAACGCCTATGGGCTGGCTGAGGAGCTCGTACTTCCAGGGCACGTCGTCTCCCTCGAACTCCATGATCTCGAAGTTCGGAACCGACGCGCCGAAGTTCGCCGCCATGAGATCAGCCAAGGGACCGTAGAAGTTATGCGGCGCGACATTGACGCCGTGGAGATCAGCCAGATCCGCCATCCTGACCGCCTCGCCCATGCCGTTCCACAGCAGATCGATGATCGCGACATCCGCCGCCTTGTATCGAAGGAAGGGTGCAAAGGCGCTCCGGCCATAGACAGCCTCTAGCGACGCCAACGGCGTCTGCGTGTTGCGCCGTATCTGCGCAAGATCGGCGGGATCATGGCTGTCGATCTCGAGCCATCGGAGCGGAAGGTGTGCGACGTGGCGGCATATCTGGATGAAGCCGTTGGTCGAGAAGCCAAAGTTCAGATCGAGCATTGCCTCCGACCGCCCGGCAAGCGCTTCGGTGAAGGTCGCCAACTGCGCTTCGATGGCGGCAAGGGAGGCGCCGTCGAGGCGACGCGCGAGATCGACTCCCGGTGCGAAGCCGGGATTTAGCAGCCGAGGGCCCGCCGCCGTGAAGTGGATCGGATTTATCTTAGCCGCCTTGTAGCCCCGCGCAACGACCTCCTCCGCGAGCGGAGCCACGTCCTTGAGATCCATTAATGGCGGGAGACCGAGCGTCTTCTCGAAATAGTCGCGGTCGCGTGCCCTGAAGCTTCCGCAATGGGACCAGTAGAGATCCACCTCTTCGCGGATGGGGCCGCCGAACAGCGCATGGACGGGAACGTTCGCCGCCTTGGCCGCGATGTCGATGCACGCATTCTCAATCGCTGAGATCGCCTGCTGGTTGAGACCGCCGGCGGCGAACCGTGTGTTTGCCTGCAGGGCTGCCGTGATCTTCCGGAATGACCTAGGATCCGAGCCGACGACCAGCGATTCCAAGGCCTCGATCACCTCCGGGAGGGCAGGCGCCCAGATCCCGAGCGAATATTCCGACCACCCGACGAGGCCCTCGTCTGTTGTGATTTTGAGGAAGCTGAACGGGCGCCAGCCTCCGTCCGCGTGGAAACTCTTCAGTGCAAGAATGCGCATGCCCGACCTCGCCGCTGCCAATGGATTGACATTCCGATGCGGCCGTCACCTGTCATCGCCGCGCCTTGTCTGCAGGAAAAGAAACCGGTCCCACAGCCGGAACAGCGATGTATCGCCCCAACGCTCCAAGAGAGCCCACGAGCGCGGTGAAAAGGAAGGCGCTTTCGAAGTTTCCGGTCCGATCGATGATGAGACCCGTCGCAATCGGCCCGACAATACCAGCCAGGTTTCCGACCGTGCTCGGTCATCGACCCACGCCCTGCAGTTAACCTCGGGGCTGGGAAGTGCCGAGGCAAATGGCGCTCATTGACGCAACACCCTATCCAGTAAAGCGGTTTAGAGGTCAGAAGCTCGCGATATCGCTGACATCACGGTAGTTCATCTGCCCACCGATCGGGATCTTCTCGATGCCCGAAAAGCCAGCCGTCTGAAGGAACGCGGAATACTCGCTGATCACGCTGTGAGCATCGGTAACCGCAACGACATTGCCGCCCTCGTCGAGATGCAGCATCGCGCCATAGATGATGAAGATGACATCGGTGACTTCGCCGGCATCGTCCGCGACCTTGAGCGTGTGCGCGGTCCCCGGGGGTTCGAACAGGTAGGATCCTGCCATATTGTAGGGACTATGGGGATATTCGAGATAGCTCCACTTCCCTGCTCGTGTGATGGCGTGGACCTCCCCTGTATGCTTGTGGGGAATAGCGAGGAGGCCGGGTTCAAACTGCATCCGCACCGCGAAGCGCTGACCCTCGATGTCCGCCATGAGCAGTTGCAGACGGATGCCGGGATCGCTGGCCCAATGTTCGGCCCAAGGACGAGTTTCCAAGTCGGCGTGGAAGGATTCCTTGATCATCTATCGTCCCCCAACTGAGACATGAATTTGCGAACGGCCTCCTCGGCGATCCGGCGATCGCTGCCCTCGTCTGCGCCACTCACTCCGAGCGCGCCGATCGTCCGCCCCTCCATTGTGATAGGCACGCCGCCGGCGATCGGGCAGAGGGACGTCGCAGCGAGATAGGAGGGATGGTGTTGGTCGACGAGCTGTTGAAGACGGTATGTCTCGACCTTCAACTGCGCGGCGGTCAACGCCTTGCGGGCGGAGATCTCGGTGCTCACACCGGGCGCCCCGTCCATCCTGGCGGAGCAGATGAGCTGACCAGCATCGTCCGTGGCGCTTATGGCCACCCGCACGCCGGCGGCTTCCGCCTGTAACAAGGCCTCGCGGACCAAGATATCTGCGCCTGCCAGGCTTAACCGCGGCGATTGAAACAGCACGGGGTTGGCCACGCTGCTCACCAGATGCCGCGCAGCCGCTGCTCAGGCAGGACCTTAAAGATCGACTCGACCTCCTCGATGAAGCCTGAACGCACCCGGAAGGCCTCGGCGATCGCCAGCGAATATGGCGGGACTATGCTGTTTGGACAGGCGGGGCCGTAGTCGACGACCATCGAGCACGGTCCTTTGGCGTACTGATTGTACATAGCGAACGCGACGACGATGCCACGCTCCTCGTCCACCACGGAGTAGCGGCGATCAGTGATGGTGTCCGTGTCCCAGACATGGGTGTTGAATTGCTCGGTGCAACCCATTGATTGGAAGTTCGGGAGCTTCGTGCCCATTGGCGAACGGACAGGCGATTCGAAGTTCGGGTTCTTGATGAGCTGGACGCCGTTCTCGATCTTGATGCACCGCTCGCCAAACGGAACGAGGTCTCCACTGCCGCGCTCGATGCCTTCGTAATGCAGGTCCGCCGCCTGGATGAGCTGCCACCGATCACGTCGTTCGATCGCCTTCAACGGCGCCGAAAGAGCGGCGCGGGATTTGCCGAGCGTAGCGGGCGCGTTGCCTAGGTCGTATGACCCGCCAATCGCAGGGCCTGGATAGATTGTCTCGACTTCGGAAATCTTGTCGCCGACAATCCTGAGGCGAACCGTCAGCATCGACCAGCCTTCGCTCGTCTTGATGTTACCCATGTAGACTGCCTGACTGGTCCGCATGTCGGAGATGTAGATTTGGTAGTCGCCAAGCCGCTCAGCAGTCTTCCACAAGCCCTCGCCGATCGGGAGCCGCGACTGGTTTTCCGTGTATTTGAGATTGTCCTTCAGTGGAGCGCGTGACGGGTCGTGACTGGTCAGCGCCGTCAGATAGGTCTTTACGAACTTCTCCAGGCAGGCACGATCACATGCCGGCTTTGCGTCGTCGTCCGCCGCGTAGGCGGGCATTGAGGCGATCCCCCCGAACGTCGCAATGCAGATCGCTAATAGCGGTCGAAACATTCCCATAGGTCCTCTCCCTTTGATCATGCGGGGCAAGGAAACAGGTTTGCCGAAGGGTGGATATGGTCTGTCCGAACAAATTTATTCCGGATTTGCGAAGGCCCTAATGGGATTTGGAGTTCGCGGATAAAAAAATAGGGACTTCGCGCACACGAAAGTCCGTCGACGCGATGCGTCGCATGGTGTGCTGAAGGAATCTAGGAGAGTTGAGTATGTCGAAGGCGCTTGCCTCGCAGGTCGGTCGGGACGTCGTCCGGACCCACGACTGCGATTTCCTGGTTATTGGGAGCGGCGCCGCCGCGATGTGCGCAGCGCTTACAGCATCCGTCAAAGGCCTGAAAGTTCTGGTCGTCGAGAAAGATGAGAAGTTCGGCGGCGCGTCGGCCCGCTCGGGAGGCTGTCCTTGGATTCCGAACAGCCCGATCGCCAAGGCCATGGGCTATACGGACAGCAGGGAGGAGGCGATGCGCTTCTTCCGTCACGAAACTGGTCACCGGTTCGACGAGGACACTGTCAGCGCCTTCGTCGACATCGGGCCGGAGATGATCGATTTCGTCCAGAAGAATAGTCCCGTGCGCTTCGGCTTCCTGGGCGGCTTCCCAGACTATCACTGCGACAGTCCCGGCGGTTCGCAGACCGGCCGTGCGCACTATCCATTGAACTGGGACGCGGCAGACCTTGGGGATGAGATCAAACGCCTGAGGCCGCCGTTGCAGTCCGGCACCTTCATGGGAATGCAGATCGGCGTCAGCGAGGTGGGTTACTACATGACCGCCGGCCGCAAGCTTGGCTCGGCTTTCTATGTTTTCAAGTGCATGCTCCAGCGCCTGCGTGACCAGTTCCGCGCTGGCCGAACCCTCCGCCTGGCATCGGGGAACGCGCTGATCGGCGGACTCGCATCGGCATACTTCAAGCTCGGCGGCCAACTCTGGACGTCGTCTCCTGCCAAACAGCTCATATCCACCGGCGGCCGCGTCACGGGCGCACTCCTGGACACACCGGACGGAACCGTTGAGATCCGAGCGAAGCGAGGCGTCATGGTCGCGACTGGAGGCTTTCCACACGATTCGGCGGTTCGAGCCAAACTTTTCCCACATGGGGGTCGAGCACCGGAGGTATGGGGCCTCTACCCGTACGGGAACACCGGCGACGGCATCAACATGGCCCAGAAGGTGGGCGGGCAATTCGAGACCGACACCAAGTCCCCGGTGGCGTTCGCCCCTACTTATAGACTGCCGAATGTTGAGGGTGGCCTCGAGGCAATGCCGGCCTTCTTCAACCGCGGCATGCCGGGCATCATCGCGGTAACGCGCAACGGCCGTCGCTTCTGCAACGAAGGCCGCTCCTACCACGACTTCTGCGTCAACCTCATCGCGGTTACACCCGAAGAGGAGGAGCCGGTCGCCTGGCTCGTCTTCGACCACAGGATGTTGAGGCGCTACGGTCTCGGGCCGATTCACCCTGGCCCCATGCCCTACAAGCACTTCATCAAGAACGGCTTCCTTAAATGCGGAAAGACCATCGCTGAGCTGGCCGAGAAGACGGGCATCAATCCCGAAGGCCTGGTCGCAACGGTCGAATCCTACAACAAACATGCCCGCAACGGCGTCGACCCAGAATTCAATCGGGGCACCAACGCCTTCGACATCGCGAATGGTGATCCGGAGCATGGCCCCAACCCCTGCGTCGGACCGCTCGACAAAGTACCCTTTTACGCGGTCCGGGTCTTCGCCGGCTGCGTCGGCACGTTCCCCGGTCTGCGGACCAATGGAAAGGGGCAGGTGCTGACGCCTGACCGCTCGCCGATCCCTGGCCTTTATTCCGGCGGCAACGACATGCTCAGCGTGACAGGAGGCGATTACATCTCGGGCGGCTGCACGATCGGCCCCGGCCTCACCTTTGGTTACATCATCGGCAATGAAGTGAGCGCTTGATCATCGTGATCCAATCATTCCGCGCGCGCGCCCTTCAGAGCCCCATCCTCGTGGCTGTGGCGATGGTCACTGCCCTCGGCGCCTGCACTTCAAAGTCGGACGGCCCGACGGCCACGCCGGACAGCGTCGACAACGCAATGCTCGCGAACGAAACGGATGGCGGGAATTGGGCCAGTTATGGCCGCACCTTCAACGAAAACCACTTCAGTCCGCTGACCCAGATCAGCGACGGGAACGTCGCCCAGCTTGGTCTCGCTTGGTCCCTCGACATCGACACGCCCCTGCGTGCCGATTCCCAGCCGCTCGCGGTCAACGGCGTTATCTACATCGCGACTGGTTTGAGCGTCGTGCAGGCGGTCAAAGCGGACACGGGCAAGGTGCTTTGGCGCTACGATCCGAAGCTCGTCGAGACGATCGGCACGCGCAAGGCACTGCCCTCCTGGGGCATCCGTGGTCTCGCCATCTGGAAGGACAAGGTCATCGTTGGCCTGCAGGATGGCCGCCTCGTTGGCATCAATCGCGCCAGCGGCAAGCTTGCATGGAGCGTCCAGACGCTCGACGCCAAGAGCGACAAGCTCGGCGAGGTGACGATCACCGGCGCGCCACGCGTCTTCCACGGCAAGGTCATCATCGGTTTCGCAGGGGCGGAGCGGTGGGCGCGCGGCGCAGTGAGCGCATTCGACGCGGACACTGGGAAGTTCCTTTGGCGGTTCTTCACCGTGCCCGGCAACCCGGCCGACGGCTTCGAGGACGAGACGCAGGAGAAGATCGCGAAAACCTGGTCGGGTGAATGGTGGAAGTATGGCGGTGGCGGCACCGTCTGGAACGCCATGACCTACGATCCGGCGTTCAACCGCATCTATATCGGCACGGGCAACGGCGGCCCCTGGAACTGGAAGGTGCGCAATCCGAAGGGAGGCGACGCGCTTTTCCTCGCCTCGATCGTGGCACTAGATGCCGACACGGGAAAATATGTCTGGCACTATCAGGAGAATCCAAACGAAGCGTGGGACTACAACTCGACAATGGATATCGAGTTGGCCACGCTGTCGATCGACGGCAAGCCGCGCAAGGTGTTAATGCATGCGCCCAAGAACGGCTTCTTCTACCTTGTTGATCGGGCGTCCGGAAAGCTGATCTCTGCCGAGAAGATCGGCAAGGTGACGTGGGCGTCTGGCATCGACCTCAAAACTGGGCGACCAATCGACGTTCCTGGAAACCGCTACGAAAACGGGCCAATCGCACAATGGCCGGGCACCTATGGCACGCATAACTGGCAGCCGATGTCCTTCAGCCCCCAGACATCGTTGGCGTACATCCCGACGATCCACCAGGCCGACATCTACTCGGCCAAGGGGCTGGCACCGAAGGACTGGAAGCGCACGCCAGATAGCTGGAACACCGGCATGAGCGGCGACGTTGGCGGTCTGTCGATCGACGCCAACAAGTTCTCGAGCACCTTGCAAGCATGGGACCCGGTCAAGCAGCAGGCGAAGTGGAAGGTCTCGACGCCCGGGGTAGTCAATGGTGGCACCATGGCGACCGCTGGCAAGCTGGTATTCCAGGGGCACGTCGACGGGTCGTTCAACGCCTATCAGGCCGACAACGGGAAGAAGCTCTGGCGCTTTGAGGCCGGCGTCTCGGTCCTGGGTGCGCCGATCTCCTTCCTGGCCAACGGCGTGCAATATGTCGCGGTCCTCGCGGCACCGCCGTCGGGCTCACCCGGAGCAACGCTCACCGTGCAGGCGAAATATGGTTGGAAGTATCGGGAAAGCCCGAAACGCCTGCTGGTCTTTAAGCTCGGCGGTACTGCGAAGCTGCCGGCCGGAGCTGCTCCCGAGCGCGCCGAACCACTGAAGGACACGACTTTCAAGGTCGACGAGAAGGCAGCCCTCACGGGCGGGGTGGAGTTTACCAACTACTGCATGGGATGTCACGGCGCCGGCGCAGTTGCGGCCGGCGGTGCGCCGGATCTGCGCGCGTCGCCCGTCGTGCTAGACGCGGAATCCTTCAAGACGGTGGTCCATGGCGGGATGCTCAAGCCGAACGGCATGCCGGGCTTCGACACGCTGTCCGATCAACAACTGCTCCAGATCCGCAACTACATCCGGCAGCAGGCGGCGGCGAAGCAGGATTCTAAGCACCGCGGCTCTGGTCCGTGATCTTCGGGACGTTCGCAAACCTGCAACCGCCCCATTCGCGTTTCCGCAATACCGACCTCCGAGCGTCGGGCAGACTTCCTGCCCGGGCGAGGGCGTATTTTTTCGAGGTGAAGAGGCACGGATGACGAACTCTGAAGAGACAATCGCCAAACTGGTCGAAGAAGTCAGGTATCTACGTGACAGACAGGATGTACTGGACTGCGTAAATCTCTATGGGCGCGGCCTGGATCGTCTGGACGAGGGGATTCTGCGTAGGACTTTCCATGCGGACGGGATCGACAACCACGGCCCGTTCATCGGCACCGTCGACGAGTTCGTGCCTTGGGCGATCGAGGTCGAGTCCACCTTCGACGTCACCCATCACGGCGTCAGCAGCCACAACTGCGAGATAGACGGCGATACCGCCCATGCCGAAAGCTACATCCACTTCTTCGTTAAAATGCCGAACGCCGACACGATCGGCGCGGGCGGCGGGCGCTATCTCGACCGCCTCGAGCGGCGGGACGGCATCTGGGCGCTGACCGTGCGCCGGTTCATCCTGGACTGGTCCTTTGAAGTGCCGGCCAGCTCTTGGCTCGGCACCGAATGGGAGGCCTATCCGCCTCGGCGCGACCGCCTCGACATCTCCTACCAGCGCCCTCTCGAGGTCCCCACCAAATGACTACTGATTATGCCGTCGAGAACGGCATCGGCAAACTGTTCGAGCCGTTCCAGATCAAGGATCTGGTACTGCCGAACCGGTTCATCATGCCGGCGATGCAGCGGGGCTGGTGCGCGGACGGCGCGCCATTGCAGCAGCTGACCAACTACTACCGTCGACGGGTCGAGGGCGGGGTGTCGCTCGTCATAAGCGAATCCTGCGCGATCGCGCATCCCACCGCGACCAAGCAGCCCCTCGCATGCAGCATGACGAGCAAGACCGCTTCCTCCTGGCGCGCGTGCATCGGCGAGATCCACGATGCCGGCGGCCTGTTCTTCGTTCAGCTTTGGCACGAGGGGGCCTTCCGCAACGACGAGGACGGTCAGACGGTCTCCGCTTCCGGGCTTGCCTATCCCGGCCTTGAAAGCGGGCAGGCCGCCACTGCCGAACAGCTTCAAGAAATTATTGACGGCTATGCTGAGAGTGCGTGGCTGGCGCAGCTGGCCGGCGCCAATGGCGTCGAGATCCACTGCGCCCACGGATACTTCCTGGACCAGTTCCTCTGGGCGAAGACGAACCTACGCAACGACGACTTTGGCGGAAACGACCTCGTCGCCCGCGCGCAACTTCATCTGCGCATCCTCAAGGCGATCCGGCTCGCCTGCGGGGAAAGTTTCGTTATCTCCCTGCGCTTCTCCCAGTGGAAGGAGCATGACTTCACCGCCACGATCGCCAACACGCCCGAGGAACTCGGCCTTTTTCTCAAACTGATGAGCGAAGCAGGCGCCGACATCTTCCACGCTTCGACCCGGCGCTTCTGGGAGCCGGCCTGGGAAGGAAGCGAGCGGACGCTCGCCGGTTGGACGCGAGCCTTGTCGGGCAAGCCCACCGTTGCGGTCGGCAGCGTCGGTCTCGACAGAGATGTCATGGCAAGCTTTACCGACGAGGGAGAGGCAGTTGGCACGGTCCCTGAGACCGTCAGGCAGCTCAAGGATGCGGTCGCCACGGACCAATTCGACCTTTTGGCCATCGGTCGAAGCCTGATCGGAGACCCCGACTGGGTCCGCAAGCTTCAGCATGGCGAGACGGGAAAGATTCGCCCGTTCCAGAAGCGCGACATCGCTGATGTAGAATGGGACAGCTGAGCCCTGATCCCAACGGGGGCATCTCTTGACTCGCATGCGGACTGATGAACAGATGAAATCAGAGTGAAAGTCCCATAGACCCGAAAATCGGGCTCGGCGGAGAGGACCAGCTATGCAAGCTCTGAGCATTTCGAATGCAGATGTGTCGGATCCTGGTCGGTTGATGGGGATGATCAGCACGACCATTTCCGAGATATTCGCCACGCGATGGAATGCGCAGCAGATCGGAAATGTTGACGCTGAGGCGAAGATTATCCTGTCGACGGCTGCAGACGTCTCGCTGTCCCATGCCAGGATGTCCCCGATGCACCTCGACAGCCGCGCGGATCAACACCCCGGCGACCTCAAATATTCCATCTACATGAGCGACCAGCCGTCGCTGGTGACCGTTTCCAACCGCGCGCCAATGCTGATCCAACCACGCGAGCTCTTCGTGCTGCGGTCGGACATCTCCTGCCACGTCGAGACTCGCAGGTCGTACACGACGATCGGCTTGGTGGTTCCACAGGACCTCCTCCACCAGTTCGTCCCCCACTGCGAACGGTTCGTGGCGCAGCGGCTCGGCTCGTCTTTCGGACTCCATGATCTGCTGGCCAACTCTCTGGACAGCCTGGTGGCGATGTCTGAGGCGGGTCGCTTCGAGGTGCTTGGACCGCGCTTCGCGCGTACTTTCCTAGAGCTACTGTCCGTTCTCACTGCGGAGACGCTCGAAGACGATCGCATGCAACGGTCAACCAGCCTCGATATCCGCCGGGCTCAGGTGAAATCGTACATTGACCGAAACTTCCGCGATGCGGACCTCACGATCACGGAAATCGCTAAGCGGCTCCACCTGAGCGCACGATACCTGCAGCTCGCGTTTCAGAACGACGATGTGACTCCATCCGAATATTTACGCAAACGCCGAATTGAAGCCAGCGCACGCGAACTTGGCGACAAGCGTTCAGGGCGCCGTAACATCACGGAGATCGCATTCGGCAACGGCTTCAACAGCTCCTCCCACTTCTCCACCGAATTCAAACGGACATTCGGCATGTCTCCGCGGGAGTGGCGACATTCGCGGTTCGAACAGGGAGACGAGGAAATTCCGGAGCAGCTCCATAGCTGATCTTAACAGACGGGACCGTCGGTGATCGGGACCTATCTCTGACCGACCTCGATCGCGCGATCCTCATTTGCTCGCCGGATGACGAATTGGCGGATGCTCTCGACCTGTTCCACATTAAGAACAGACTTGAAGCTGACCATGCCGTTGTCCTTGAGCAGGCCATCACGTACCACTTGCTGCCAGGTGTTCTGGTCTCCCAGCACTCCGCTGCGCCGCAGATCCGGATTGATGGTGCCGCCGACAGCCGCGTCGCCGTGACAAGCGCCGCAGAATCGCGCGAACAGATACTTCCCCTTAGCGATCTGCTCGCTCGAGGCCTTTGATGCCGGTGGATCGAGCGGGGCCTTGTTGACGGGAACGAGCGCCGGTAGCGTCGCCTTGCCACCGAGCTTGTAGACCAGAAGCCGGCTGACATTGGGGATGCTCTGCGAGAGTACGCCCGGCGCGACACCCCAGATCCCGCCCCAGCCCACCAGAACGGCGACATACTGCTCCCCATCAATGGCATAGGTGATGGGGGCCGCCAGAACCCCAGTCTGCACATCAGTCGACCACAGCCGCACGCCGTCCTTCGACTTGAAGGCTTCGAACCGACCCGCCGCAGTACCTTGGAAAACTAGATCGCCCGCTGTACTGAGGACGCCACCGTTCGACGGACCAGACCTTTTCACCCGCCAGACTTCTCGTTGACCGACAGGATCCCAGGCGATCAGGGCGCCGGTCGTGGCTGCGATCGCTGCCTTGCGAACCGCAGGGTCCGCCGGCATCGAACCGGAGGCTAGGTCGTTGCCGACATTGTAGCCCATCTTCTCAGCTACCCAGCCCTTCTCCGGCGCGTAGGGGAACGCGGTGTCCTGGACCGGAATGTAGACGAAGCCGGTCTCCGGAGAGAACGACATCGGCGGCCAGCCATGCGCGCCGGTTGCACCAGGGACGGATACCCAGGGCTTCCCGGTTTTGTCGTAACGCGCGTTAGGATTTTCGATGGGACGGCCGGTGGTCATGTCCACCTCGGTCGACCAGTTCATAGGCGCGTACGCCTTCGCGGACAGAAGCTTGCCATTCGTTCGGTCGAGCACATAAAAATAGCCGTTCTTCGGGGCCTGCATGATCACCTTGCGTGGCTTTCCTCCCCATTTGAGGTCGGCGAGGATCATGTGCTGGGTCGCGGTGTAGTCCCACGTCTCGCCCGGCGTCGTCTGATAGTGCCAAGCATATTTCCCGTTCTCAGGATGCAGGGCGACGATGGAGGACAGGTACAGGTTGTCGCCGCCGCCAGGCGAACGATAGGCTTGGTTCCAGGGCGACCCGTTTCCGACACCGATGTAGAGGAGATCAAGATCCGGATCATAAGCCATAGAATCCCAGACGGTGCCTCCGCCACCCAGCGTCCACCACGTCCCCTTCCAGGTCTTCGCCGCAGCTTCGAGATGCGCTCCCTCAAAGCCCTTCGCGGGATCGCCCGGGACAGTGTAGAACCGCCAAAGCGGCTTTCCGTTATCGACGTCATAAGCTGTAATGTAGCCACGTACGCCGAACTCGGCTCCGCCGTTGCCGATGATCACCTTGCCTTTGATGACGCGTGGCGCACCGGTGATCGTGTAGTTCTGACTCTGATCGACCGTTACGACCTCCCAGTCGAGCTTCCCCGTGCGGCGATCTAGCGCCACAAGGCGACCGTCCAGTGTCCCCACAAAGATTCGATCGCCCCACGCGGCGACGCCACGATTCACCGCGTCGCAGCAGGCCTTCACCAAACTGTCGCGCGGCACCTTGGGATCATACGACCAAAGCAGCTTGCCTGACTTTCCGTCGTAGGCTTTCACCATGCTCCACGCGGTCGAGATGTAGATGGTCCCATCGATGGCCAAAGGTGTTGCTTCCTGACCGCGCGCCGTATCTAGGTCGGCGGACCAAGCCAGGCCGAGCCTGCCGACGTTCTCAGAATTAATCTTGGTCAGCGGACTGTGCCGCTGCTCGTTATATGTCCGCCCGGTGGTCAACCAGTTGTCGGTGTCCGATCCCGCTGCCACCAGACGCGCTTCAGTGACCGCGCCCTCCTGCCTGGATGACGGAACAGCGTCGCACCCGCTCAGGATCGCGATCGAAGACCACAAGATCAGTTGCGCCCGCAGCTTCATCGAGTCCATGCCCTTCTTCAGATCAGGCCATCTTCTCGATTTCGGAACGACCTACATCTGCACAGGCGAACAAATTTATTTCGTTGGTCGGCAATCGGGCGCTCGCGCGTCGGCCCGGGAGGCATGCGCCGCGGTACCCCGGTCAGCAGAGATGTGGCACGCAGCGAAAAAGCGCACTCTCACTTCAGCCTTCGGTGAACGGCTGAGGCCGGCATTTTCCTCACATCAGCCCACCTAAACGGTGATCCTGACCTACGTTGCACCGGCATCGGGTAGCGATTGGTCACCGGGACTTCGGCTCCCACGCCTAAAGATGGCCGGTGCACCTGGAATGCGCCAGCCGTTTTATCAAGCGTTGAGCTTGTCCTTCACAGCCTTGGCAGGCGCGAAAGTCAGCTTCTTCGAAGCGGCGATTTTGATGGTCTCGCCGGTCGATGGATTGCGACCCTCGCGAGCGGGGCTCGCCTTCACTTTGAACTTGCCGAAACCGGACAGGCTGATTTCTTCGCCCGAGGCTGCAGCATCGGCGATCGCGGCGAAGACACCATCGACGAGCTTGCGCGCATCGGCCTTCGAGACGCCGTGATCGCCAGTAAGCTTGTCGGCGAGATCTGCATTATTCATTCGAAACTCCTTCTTCCAAACTGGCGTGCGCCATAACTCCCTCTTTCGACAACGTCAGCCTCGCTCTGCCAATTTTTCGTTCACTCATTGGCGGGGCGGAAACGGGCGATCCGCCTCTATATTTCCTCCATGCTGCACGTCGTCCATCACCCCGCCTATGTAGCCCCTCTCGACCAATTGTTGCATGGCGCCCTGGTTGGGCGTGGGCGTGGGCGTGGGCGTGGCAATCGTGCGAGAGGAACTCTCGCTCGGTAGCTCATCTCACTCTGGTTCAAAAAAAATTCCAGCGACCAGTCGATCGCTGGAACATTCATGATAATCTAGCTCTATATCAAAGCCTTAACGCTCGTAAACCACCTTACCGCCGAGGATCGTCACGTCGTTCTTAAGTGTCATGAGCGCATCCTGCTTCATGCTGCCGGGATTACCAGACAACAAGGAGAAGTCACCAAGCTTGCCCGGAGTGATGGTCCCGCGATCACCAGCTTGCATGGTACTTTCCGCGGCCCATAGCGTCCACGTTTTCAGCGCGGTTTCGAAATCGATCGCCTGGCCGGCAGCGGCGTCGCCTCCACCGGACTGCTCGTTGCACGCTTTTGCAATGCTGTAAATCGGATGGTTCAGCTGGTGGTAACCGCCAGCGAAATCGGAAGCGAGAACCGGACGGCAGCCGGCGGCCACATAGTCCCTATATGTCGTGCCGGGCGACTGAGCCCAGTCAGCGGGATAATTTGGCGCCGTTGCGATTATCGAGAAGAACATATTAAGGTCCTTCATCTTCTTCGCATTCTCCAAGGTGGGACGCCAGTGTTCGACGCGATGAGGCAGCTGCAACAGGCCGGCTCGCCGCTCCCGAAGCTGCTTGACGGCGTTCATGCACAGCTCGGTTCCGGCCTCGCTAAGCACGTGCATCAGAACAGGAAATCCTCTCGACTGGATCTGCACGAGAAGGTTAGCGAGTTCGTCCTCGTCAAATTGATGCATCATCCTCTGGCCGGCCGACGCATTAAAGGCCGACGGATTCTCCGTGTCTTCGTCCAGAGTGATCTCGCCACCGCCAAAGCGGGCTTGATCGACAAAAATCTTAATCCCACCCATACGGAACATGTCGTTTCCGAACCCGCGAGCCAGACCGAGCGAAAGAATCTGCTCGACCGAGTTTTGGTAAGGGCAGGTAAAATAAGCTCTGATCCGCATGGGGAGCTGCGCCTGCTGTTGAAGCATCTGCAACCCGTAATAATGATTGCGCCCGCCCATCGCCGGTAATTGACAAAGGGTAGTAATGCCGCCCGACACGAAATGCTTGTTGATCATCTTGGACACAGCGTCCGCCTGCTCGGCCGGTGTAAAGAGATCCTCGGTCACCCCGCAATAATCATACGCAGTTATCGGTCGGCCCTGATCGTCACGAGTGACGAAACCACCCCGAACTGGCCACCCGTTGGTCTTCCAGCGCATGTTGGCTTGGTCTTCCGATGTGAGCAGCCCCTTGAGCTTGGCTCCCATGGAATTGAAAGTGCAGTTGTGACCGTTGTCGCGGATGATGATCGGGTTCGGGATACCGAGCGAATCCAGCTCAGCCATTGTAGGAAGGCGTTTTTCGGGAACAGCGGAAGCGATCACACCATTAGCGACGATCCATTTGCCCGGGGGCGTCTTCGCGCCAATCTCCCGAAGTTTGGCGATCATTGCGGGGACGCTCTGAGGTGGATTGTCGAACCATTCGTCGTACGTCAGTCCCGCAAGGCCGTTCGCAGTCGTATCGAGATGACAGTGGGTGTCGACGAAACCTGGAACCAGCGCGCTCCCACCGGCGTCCAAGACCTTTATCCCCCGGGCCTGCGATCGGATCTCGCTCGTGCTTCCGACCAAAAGGATTCGGCCGTTGCGCACCAGAACGGCTTGCGCTTTCGGCTTGCGCGGATCCAGCGTGTAGACGTTCGCGTTCACGATTGCGAGGTCGCCCATCCAAAGCGACGGATCGAAAGACATATCCTTCGTCAGATCGGCTTCAGCCTTGAGAATATCAGAGGGCGCCGCAAGTGCGGTCACTGCGGCAAGTTGGAAACCGCTGCGGATGAAGTCTCGTCTTTGCATTTAGTGGCTCCTAATCCCGATCGAAATACGCCGCTGAAGGTGACAGTTTCGAAATCTACCTTGGATGTATATTTTTAACAAGCGCTCAATAATTGCACACATCCGATGTGTTGATGATTTTTCGTGCCACTCCGATGAGCATCGATATTGGTGGCATTCTAACGCCCCAAATTGCGGCGACAGAGGCAAGATCAGGTCGATAAGTTGGCGGGGCGCCGGGCACCGAACGCCGGACTTTCCGCACGAAACAGTGACACGACGGTAATCGAGCTAAATGCCCCTAATCTTGAAAAGGAATTCCAGGGGTTGGCTGCTGCAGCGGTCCCGGAGGCAAGAGATCGCCACAATCCGACCGAGGCGAACCTCCGTTCAGAACGGCCTTCGCGAAGGGGAGTGCATCCCGCAACGCATAGTTGGGAGTCGCGTAATGCGTTATTCCTGCGTATTTTTTCCAGCTGATCCGATTGCCGAACCCGCACATATATTTGACGGCTTTGAATTGGCTATCTGGCGGGATTGTTGAATCGGCGAGGCCCGTCGCAATAAACAATGGCACCCGCAAGTTTTGCGGAGCGGCTGAAGCATCCGGAAACATGGCCGCCAATTTCGTGAGGGGAACGGTGAACCCGTTCGTCCCCGTGACACCATTTTTCTCTGTTACATTGGCCACGTCATCCGAACAGATTGTCCGAGCCGCCTCGACCACCAGTTTGCCCTTAGCCGTCACCAGCGCCTCCACCGAGGGGCTCCCGGGCTTCAGGGCACCACTTGCAGCGTACATGATGGGATACATGGCTGCATATGGACCGGAAAAGTCTCTAACTTTGATAGGCCCAGGCGCGCTCCACACGAGCGCGGTCGCGACCACGCCGCGCAGGCCTAGTTCAGGCGCATAAGCTTGAGCAACAGCAGCGGCATTGAGAACCGCGCCCGATCCTTGCGACTGGCCAACCAGCACCACGGCATTCGCAATCTCCTGCGGATAGGCACGCAGCGCCGCCCTTGCTGCGTCCAGCACAGAATAGCCCTCTGGCCGCCTTTGCAAGTATGGGTGCACTCCGCGCGTACCGAGCCCCTGATAATCCGGCGCGACGACCGCGAAGCCCGCCTGAAGCCAGGCATCAGCAAAGGCCCCATCGCGATCCGTCGGCTTCTTCCATGAAGGAGCACATACGTCTGCAACACCGAGCGTGCCATGCCCCCACACGACGAGCGGCCAGCCGCCAGGCGGCGGGGATCCTTTGGGAAGGTACAATAGTCCGGACGCTTCCACGACGCCGCGACCGAACCGGCCATCGGTTGAGCTGTAGAGGATGCGCCGCGCGAGGCTCGCATTGTCCGCGAAATAACCGTCTCCAACGGCTTCTTGGCGCAACATCTGGCCAGGCTCCTTTAAAGCCTCGTGCCAACGATAGAAATCGGACGTTCCGCCATCACCAAAGAATGCGTCAACATCCCCCGCGATGGCCGACGACATGAAGCCCACCACGGAAGCAAAGCCAACGATGAACTTGTACCGGTCGAAGATTTGCATTGTCATAGCTCCTGCGCAAAATCGTCGTTTTGATTAAGGAGGCTTGCCTCAACCGGAGGATCACCTCGGTGCCATTCATTGCAAACCGAGAGCGCCACTGCTGAATTGGTCGTCCGCGACCGCCAAGAGTAGTCGGTCGCGCGTCATCTGCGACTTTTCAGGCGCGCAATTCGCAATGCTTTCTACCAGTCACCGTCGACTGGGAGATTTGACCCCGCATCCAAGCTGTGAAGGATGAAAGCGGGGTCAAACAGATCAAAAGCTTATGCGCCCCAACACGCCGACCGTCCGCGGGCGAACGGGGATCAATCCGAACACCGGCGTTGGGGCGATTTCAGGTTTTCCACCGACAAAAGCGGTTTCATTGGTCAAATTGTTGACGAACACTTCAAAAGTCAGATTTCTGCTGGTTTCATACGTCACACGCGCATTAGCGATGAACGACGAGGGTATTTCTGTGGTCCCGATACCACTAGACAAAAGCGTCGATGGTGCGGAGGTCTTGTATACAGCATCGCCATGTAGGCGCAGCGTGGCAGAATTTGGTAGATCAACCGCATAGTCCGCGCCGACGGTAATGATATGCTTTGGTGTACCAGGCAGCCTGGCGCCGGCGGGGAATGTGGTCGTCCTCTTCCTGCCCGAAATCAACCCGCCAGGCTCGAGATCGACATAGACAACTTGCTTGGAGACCATGGCGTCCGTGTAGTTGTAAGCTATTGATACGTCGAACTTTCTCGTTACTCTGATCTGGCTGTCGAATTCGATGCCGCGCGATCTTGCCTCATCACCGTTCAGAACAATCGAACTGCCTGAAGGTGATCGCGCCAGGAACTGGAAGTCCTTGAGATTGATCCAGTAGGCAGCCAGCGTGAAATTAACGCGCCGATCAAACAGGGCGCCCTTGAAACCGGCCTCGTAGTTTTTAGCGATGTCGGGCCGATAAACGCCGAATTGCGGCAAGGAGGCAAAATTGCCGATCAACGTAACACCGGTCGACCCTCCGCGCCTGAAGCCTTCCGCATAAGTCGCGTAGAATTTCAGATCACGGCTAAAATCGTAAGACGTGTTCAGCTTGACGACACGATCATTCGCTTTTTGACTGTCGATGTTTCGTTCGAAATTATCGTAGAATGGTAGGGCGGTGTCGGAAACCGCATTATAACGTTGCTGGAAGAACCTTATGCCGCCGGTCACCTGCCAAGCCGGCGTCACCTTGTAGGTGATTTCTGTAAACACCGCCTTATCGGTAAACCGTGAGTTTCTCGATCGAATGAAGGCAATGTCGTTCTTGGTGGGAGGGAGCCCGATATCGATCAAATATTGCCGGTACCCCGGCAAGACCTAATTATATCCAGCATCAATTTTTTCATTTTGATAGAATGCTCCGACGACGAAATTTAACGGCCCATCGAAATCCGAGACAAACCGAACTTCCTGTTGGAAGGTTTTGCTACGAATAGATGTGTCGTTGTAAGCGAGCAGCCTTGGATAATAGTTGTAATAAAATAGATAATTCAATTCAGGCGTCAGGAACCCACCGGTCAAATCCTGGACCGAATCCACCGATGTCTCTGTGTAAGACGTCGCGGACGTCAGGGTAGCGAAACCGAAATCGATTGTCGCGTCCGCGCTCGCAAGATCAAGTTTTGCACGGTAAGGGCTGCGGCTGAATGATGTGCTCGTGTAAGTGCCGCCTGGACGCAGGACAAAGTCTGCGTTTGGATATTGTGCCGGGTTGTACCCCGGCGATCCATCCGAGAGGGCGAAGGGCCCGCCAGGGAAGCCAGGATTGGCCATGGGAGAATCATTCACCTTCGTGTCTTGGTGAATATATCCCAGCTGCAGATCGATATTGTCAGTAGGCGCGAACCTAATGGCCCCCCGAACTTGCCATTGTGTTGAGCGATTCACATCGCGAGCGACCGGCTGAAGAACCGGGCCACTGAGCGGGTCGGAGGTCACGCTACGAACAACCAGCGCGTCTTTGGCAAAACTTGCGCGCGCGAACAGGTTAGCCGAGTCGATATAGCCGCCGGACCGTACGATCCCACCAACCAACCGAACGGCGACTTTATCGCCGAGCGGAAAATTGACAGCGCCCTTGAAGTTCCAATTCGGGTCACTCGATTCCTGCGTCAAGCCGGCGCCCACCTCCGCCCATCCTTCCGCCCTGCCAAATTCCGGCCTGCGGGGAAGAAAGCGCAGCGTGCCGCCTTGGGAACTCGCACCGTACAAAGTCCCCTGAGGCCCGCGGAGAGCCTCGACGCGCGCGAGATCCATCAGGAGAATCGGTGATGTGAAGAAGGTTTCGCCGAAATACGTCGCCACCGGAGCGGCCGTCGGAGACAGGAGTGTCGCACCATAAAGTGTGGAACTGATATCTTCGGTCCTCAAGCCTCTCATAACGAAGTTGTTCTTGAAACCCTGGGTCGCCGCGCCAGCGTCAATCGTCACCAAACCCGGGACAGCTCGCGGAAGGTCATTGAGATTGAGAGCGCCCCGCTTGTCGAGCTCTTCGCCGGACACTGCCGTGATATTGTATGGAATGTCCTGAACTCGCTGCTCACGACGCTGAGCCGTAACGACAATCTCGTCCTCACGGCCGTCTTGAGGAGCGGTCTGAGAGACACCGGCCGAACCGGAGCCGCCATCTGGCAACTCCTGCGCGACCGCAGTCGCTGACATGAACGCAAGACCACTACAAAAAATAGCCGTTCCGGCTAATAGATTTCGCTTGGTGAGTCGAGATTGAGTTCTCATAAGATTCCCCTTTTTATTGCGAAACCACCCAATTTGATCTCAATGGATATTTCGATATTTTAGAAATTAATTGGGTGCTGGTGAAATTTAGTCATTTCAAACTAGCCTAGCGGCATGCGCCGGGGCGGCATGGGGACGCACTGCGCGCCCTCATCCCGAGTTCAACGAAGAACATTCTCAGCAAACCGGCTTTCAAAAGCTGTCATAAATACGCATGAAATTCACGTCAAGAGCTTTATATTCACGGCACCATATGATCATCGTCCGCACGATAGAAAGCCGGACATCCGCTGAACTTTTTTACGGAAAATCAACTCGCTGCGACAGTTGCACGGTCACGCGTTTGAGCAACTCGTGAACCATCGCCACGCTGGGACTTCGGCTAGAACCGGGACTGTTCGTTGACGGCCCGACCTCATGGCACTGCATGCCTTGTATCATCGTCGACAAATCGGCGGGGAATTGCCGCCAACCGTTCGTAGTGAAGGCACACCTGGAAATGGATGCTAGGCAACCTGTCCACATTCTCGGACAAACCGACCAATCGAACTCGGGGCCGGTCAACACAAAACGTCGCCCCCCCCCTTTTTCGCGAATAGGACGCCAGCGGCCCAACGCGCTGGCGCTTCATAATTATTATAATCCTGAGAGATTAGTGCAGCGAACGTTCTAAACGCCAGAACCCAATTGCCGTGCGCCTGGCGAAGACACCAGACACACGGCAAACATTAATCAGTGACTCGCCAAATAGAATTGCAGTCGGGTTTTCCATTCACCGTCTTCCTGGCGCTCGAATATCTCGACAAATCGGCCCTCCAGCGGATCATGACCGCCATTTCCGTTAGGCCAATCGATATTTATCTTGGCGATCTGCCAGCCAACGTTGCCGTAGTTTTCGACTTCCTCAGCAACGATCCTCTCGTTCTTGGCTCCAGCCTCAACCCAAGAAGTCCCGAGCTCGACCACTGCATCCTTGCCACGCACAGTGATGGGGTTGAGTTCGTCCACCCACGTATACTTGTCAGTGACAAGGTCGCGATAACCGGCAGGGTTCTTATTGTTCAAGCAATCGTCATACCGCTGATTCATTTTATCCACGATAGCTCTAAACTGCTCGTTGCTAAGCTTTTCCATTCTTATCTCCTAAATCAGCGCAACAATCTGGCGGAGGAGAGCACGCCCGCGCCGCACGCACCCTTAGTTAGCCCGGCCTTTGAAACACGGCAGCTCCCTTAGAGCGCCATTTGCCTGGCAAAGACTGGCAGACGCTGCTAGCGCTTCATTTAATTCACGGCAAGTGCTTTGAATACATCTTCTTTGATAACGACCGAAAACGGCGCTTGAAATATGGACTCCCCGCGGCGAGCGTCACCTTTTGCCATCTTTTTTAAGCGATGGATTGGCATACCGAAACATCGGCGTTAGCACTTAACCCATATGACGGTGAGTCTGCATTTTGGAGGCGGTTATGCAAGATGATGGCGCCACTGTAGCGCGCGGGCTGAAAAAATCGGAATTCATTCGATGAATACCGCTGCGATGCTGGCGCGCGGAAGCTCGGTCGATCGGCTTTCTGTTTTCGTCGCGGGCGGCATAATGTCCGGCTTTGGTGCTTTGATGTACGAGGTCGCTTCCCAGTTCACTTACATGCTGGGTCAGACATATGGCTTTGGTGAAGCGAACCAAGGAGATTTCACAGCAGCGTTTTTTACAAGTTACACCCTCATTGCCGTCAGCATGGTGTTTTGGGTCCGCAAGATAAGTTGGCGCCTCCTAGCCACGACCGCATCGGCACTGGGAGTCGTATCGTTTCTGGCGCTGACCCTGGCGCACACATATGCCACGATCATGGCCGCGATGTTCCTGGCCGGTCTGGGCATGGGCGCAAACTATGCACTGACATTGACGCTGTTCGGCGACAGCAAAAACCCGGATCGCGCATTCGGAATAAAATTCTTCTGTGACGTCATGCCAGGCATGGCGATGAATTTCCTGTTGCCGATGATCTTCGCGGCTGGCGGTTTCGACGCGGTAGCATTTGCCATGAGCGCCTGTTGCGCAATCAGCTTGTTGGCCGCGCTGCTAATTCCAGCACGGACCGATCGCCAGGTCGACCATGTCAGTAATCCCTTGCGGTCGAAAGGTGCTGGCTTGCCTTTGCTCGCATGCCTTGTTTGCTTGATCAACACGACCGGCATCATGGCCCTTTGGGCGTTTCTCGGTCAGATCGGCGAAGAAAAAGGTTTGTCGCTCAGTACTTTGGGTGTGGTGCTATCGCTGGGATCCATGCTAAATGGCGCAGGTTCGCTGGTAGGCGTTGCAATGGGCAACAAGTTCGGCCGGCTCCTCCCAATCACGGTAACGCTGGCAATTAGCACGGCAAGCCTAGTCGTGATCGCTATGACCGCAAGCCCAAATGCCTATGTTGTAGCTGCGCTGACGTTTTGCCTCGTTAACAATCTGACCTCCCTGTACATTATCGCGACAGTAGCTGCCGTGGACAAAAAAGGGCTTTTCCTGCCGTTCGCTTCAGCCTGCTTTTCTGCCGGAGCCGTGATCGGCCCACCCCTCGCTGGGCGGCTGCTCGAAACCTCGGGCTTGTCGATAATGTTGCTTTTACCAGCAGCCATGTGGGGCTGCGCGTTGGCGCTGCTAGTGCTGCTCCATCGGCTGCATAACGGCCAACCAGCCGCATCCGCTCCGACGCCGACCCACGCGGTCGACGGGCCAAATCCTCAAGAGCTACATCCATGAAGAAAGATCATCTGATGCAATATTTGAAGGCGGTGCCGCTTGCGATCGCAGGTCTTATGATGCCTGCTGTCGCGCTGGCTGAACCAGTTGAAATGATCGGCGGGTGGAGCGCGACCTTAGCCACAATCGATGGCGACGGAAGCAAAGTGAAGTCGGTGTATATTTTTGACCTGTCGGGTTCGATGCTGATCCGTTTTGGCAAAGAAGCGACCCCCTTCGACGTTCGATGCATCGGGACGGAAACAATTTCTCCAACCGACATAGTCGATGGCAGCGCTTCATGTATCTTCAGCGACAAGGACGGCAACAAGCTCTACGCTGAGATGAAGACAGCTGATCCCGTGGCCCGTTATACTTTCACGGGCGGCACCGGTCCCTGGGCGACGATGCGGGGCCAAATTGAGGTGCGCGAGTCTTTCACCTACAGCACGCCTACGCTCGCCCGTAGTGTGTCCACGGGCCGAGGTGAAGTCCGTCGCTAATCCTCAACTTTTGATTTCGTCCAACGCCGACACGAACGCCTTGACACTTGGTGACGGTTCAAAGCGTCGATAGGCTACGACGAGCGATGCACGCTCGTTATAGCCTTCGACTTCGCGAAAAACCAACCCGTCTACGGTGACTCGTTGGAACGACTCCGGGATCAAGACGACACCATATCCCGCGGCGGCCATGCTCATTGCTGTGATGAAGTCAGCCACCTTGTGGAATGGCTTCATATCCGTGCCGGCCAGAGAACCGAGCTGACGGAGCAAATCAGCGAAGCCCGCCTCCTCGTCGAACTGAGGAGCAATGAAATGTTCATTGACTAGCGCTTCGGGCGGAATGAATTTTTGCCGGGCAAGCGAGTTGGACGCCGCAAGGGCGACCCGCAGCGGCTCTTGATGGATCACGCGGGTGAGGACGTCATCCGGATAATCCGGTCTCGGCCGAATTATTGCGACGTCGATTAGGCCGTCGACAACTGCCTTTAGCTGTGATGGCGTGTCCATCGCATAGACCTTGACGTCAGCCCGAGGAAACAAGTCTCGGAATTTTCTAAGGGCGTTAGGGAGGACACCGCAGATCGCCGCCGAAGCCACATAGCCAAGGTCGACGCGCCCAATTTCGCCTCGCCCCACAAGTTGCGCGATCCGGTGAGCGCGCTCGGCTTGACGCAGTACAGCATGTGCCTCAACCAAAAACAGTTCGCCAGCGTCTGTCAAAGTCACTGCCGCACGTTTGTACCGGTTGAGGAGGCGGACGCCCAATTCTTCCTCCAGCTGCTTGACCTGCAAGCTCAAAGCCGACTGGGCAACGTGCAGTTTTTCCGCCGCTCGACCAAAGTTGCGGCATTCAGCCAACGTCGAAAAACTCCGCAACTGCCGAATGCTGAACACGCACTTTAATCCGATTTTTCGATAATATTTTCTGTTTAATATATTGGATCAGCTCAATCGAAAAGTCCACCATGCTTCAATCCAAAGGGCGGAGATGAGCATGACGAAGCAAATGCAAGGAGGGTTTCGAACGGTCGACGATTGCAAGCCGCGTTACACCATCGTTCCTCACCCGACCCATCCACGGCTTCGGCATATCGAAATTGACCGGACAGCTCTGGAGGAATTCTTCACGCACACCGATCAAATCGATGTGCAGAATCTCGAATATGTCCCGTTCATGCGCTTCGTCCTGGGCTCAGCGCTCGCGGCGTGGGTTGGTGACGGATTTGCCGAATTGCTCGCTCAACTGACGAACGACCGATCCATTGGGGGATTCACGACTGGTCTCGGCGGACTCCGCGACGATCCCGACTCTTTCGTAAAGTTCGGGACCGCAATCGGCCACTTGCTAGGCCCGGCAAATCACGATGCTATGTCCGGCACATACTATGCTCGCTTCATCGTCCAGGACACTGACAAGAGCGATTCTTATCTTCGCCAAGCGTACCGCTTGTTCACACTCCATACCGACGGGACATTTGTCGAGGACGCAACTGACTGGCTCTTGATGATGAAGTTCGCCGAACAGAACGCAACGGGTGGCGAGTCGCGCTTTCTGCATCTCGATGACTGGGACGAGCTGGAGCGCTTTCGGGCATCGCCCTACGCGTCTCATGATTTTCTGTATAAGTCGCCAGGGTCCAAGAACGTCGACACAACTGTGAGGCGGCCGCTCTTCTTCGAAAGCAAATTCGGCTTGTCGATGTCGTTTATCGACCAGTTCGTTCAACCACAATCGATGCAGGAGGCCGTTTTCCTGAACGATCTTTCAGCGTCGATGGAGGCAGCTGCGGGCACGCGAGAAGTGCCCCTGCCCGTCGGCGACCTCGTCGTACTCAATAATTTCTTCTGGCTGCATGGCCGAGCTGCTTTTCAAAAGCACGACAAGCTTCATCGCGAGCTCATGCGGCAGCGAGGCTTTTTCGCATGACAACTGCGCCGGAGCGCCGGCCCGCTCTTGACGCAGACGTCCTCATTGTCGGAGGCGGGATCGTTGGCGTTTCGACCGCAATGCAACTCCTGACCCGCAATCCGGGTCTCTCGATCATTCTCGCGGAGAAGGAGAAGGCGCTAGCGATGCATCAGTCGGGCCATAACAGCGGCGTGATCCACGCCGGCGTCTATTATGCGCCTGGAAGCCTCAAGGCTGAGTTTTGCCGCCGTGGCGCTGATGCGACATATGCCTTCTCCGCCGAACATGGATTGAGAACCGAGCGTTGCGGTAAGCTGATCGTCGCAACGAACGATATTGAGCGGGCACGACTCAAAGACCTGTTTGTGCGCTGTCAACAGAATGGCTTGCACCCCGAAATGCTCGATGGCGCGGCGCTGCGCCGTATCGAGCCAAACATTACCGGCATTGCCGCAGTACGCGTAGAATCTAGCGGGATCGCTGATTATCCTGCCATTGTTCGCAAGATGGCTGAGCTGGCGACGTTGAATGGCGCCGACATCCGCCTCTCGTGCGAGATTTTGAGTTTGCGGGAAGAGCACGACCATCTTGTGGCTTCCACAACCACTGGGGACATCCGCACCCGATACGGGATCGTCTGCGGCGGGCTCATGGCTGATCGCTTGGCCGCTACCTGCGGGATGGAAATTGATTTTCGCATCATCCCATTTCGGGGCGAATATTTTCGCCTTCCGGCCAGCAAAGATCAGATCGTCAATCACCTGATCTATCCAGTGCCCGACCCCAGCCTACCCTTTTTGGGCGTTCACCTCACTCGCATGATCGATGGTTACGTCACGGTCGGTCCCAATGCCGTGTTGGCAATGGCTCGACAAGGTTACCGCTGGCGCGATGTAAATATGCACGACCTCATGGAAATGGCAGCCTTTCCCGGCTTCTGGAAGATGCTGCGCAGCCACGCTCGGGCAGGCTTTCAGGAAGGCGTGAACTCAGTTTGGCGGCACGGCTATCTCAACCTGTGCCGCAAATATTGCCCCGGCCTGCAGTTGGATGACTTACTTTCCTACCCCGCCGGCGTTCGTGCACAAGCGGTAATGCGCGACGGGAGCATGGTCCAAGACTTTCTGATCCGTCAGTCGAAACATTGCCTTCATGTCTGCAATGCTCCGTCGCCGGCAGCGACGTCTGCCATCCCAATCGGCGCGCACCTCGTAGAACAATTTCTGACGTTTGCGGAAGACCTACAAATGCGCAGTCAGAGGTAAGGCGGGGTACATGCCGATATCACGATGGCGTCTTGGGTTTTGCTGAGATTGCGGAAACGGTGCGGCACACGACTATCGAACAAATACGCGTCCCCACTTTTGAGCACCCGCCTCTGCGATCCAACCGTAACCTCAATTTCGCCCTCTACGACGATGCCACCTTCATGGGCGTTGTGGTCCAGCATCGACGCACCAGTGTCTGCGCCGGGACTGTAACGTTCGTGCATGATTTGCAGATTGTGAGCATGGGCATCACCTACCTGCCGCAGCCAGATCCGCGCCTTTCCCTTGCGACTTGGTGCTGGAAGCCGTGAGGTGAGATCCAACAGCTCCTCACCGTCGAAAAAGACCTCGCCAGACTTGAGATGATCCGGCTCGAAAAAGTCCGACATCGTTATTGGGACGCCGCCAAGAATCTTTCTTAAAGTGGCGACAGACGGGCTGTTGCGATTGGTTTCTATCAGGGAGATTTGCCCATGCGGAACCCCGGCGCGCTCAGCCAATGCGCGCTGCGACAGGCCAACGCTTGATCGGATTTCTCTCAAGCGGGCCCCTACGTCAAACTGTTCGTCCATTAGTCCCCCGTGGTTCGGCTGTTTGAGCAGGCCTTACCGAAACTTTGCCACTTTGACGAGGTGTAATGCCTTTCTAAGCATATGCTCTTGATACATGCCGCTTTGCGATTTAGGAACATCTCGTAACAGGAGATTACTTTAACCGTCTCGCTGGCACTAACTTATTCGGCGCAAAGATTTTTATTAGGTCTGGACACAACTCAGCTGGTCCTTCTGTGAAATCTGAGCTCCGTGTCCGCCTGGTTGTGGACCTCCGCAAAGAGGCAATTTTCGATCTGCACGCGGCTGCATGAAGTTCGTTTGAATATCGGCTTAGCCAGATGACTGTCGGCCTTGCGTGCAGATGCTCAGCTTGATGTCTCTCGATTTGAGGCGGGCAACCCACGTCAACAGTAGTGGAACCCCATGAAATCTCTTCCAACCTTTGATGAGACAATACGCGCCGCTTTGGCGCTCGCGATCGACGCGTCGCAATTGACGTGTGAGCCGGCCATGCTCGTCAAGGAAGATTTGGACGAAATCGCAGAATTTTTGGCCGGTGCACTCTCGGTGCGCAGGCAAAACGAAGTCACAATCTTGGTAGATGGCGCCGCGTCAAAACGAAGGCGTGACAAACAGGTCAGTTCACGGCGGACAAGGATCGCAGTGATCAACCAAGATATGCCATTTCTTGTTGACAGCATTTCCGGATGCCTCGTCCAGCAAGATTTAGCTATCAATCTGATGCTTCACCCCGTTGTATCTGTTGCAAGGGATCGAGCGGGATCGCTGATTGCCGTTGGAGAAATCTTCGAGAGCGAACCAGAATCCGTAATCTATATCGAGACAGACGATGTTGGTGCGCGCGGTCGAATTGCCGTCGAAGACGCTCTGCGGCGGACTCTTGGCCAAGTCGGAATCGCGGTAGAAGATTGGCGCGACATGGTTTCAGCGGTACGCGCCGACATTAGCAACTATGAGGATCGCGACCAAATAGATCGATGGGCACTGCTGCCGTGGCTGCTCCAAGGAAATTTTACGCATCTAGGACACGAAAAGCGAGATCGCCTTGGGGCGGCACACGATATTTTAGGCATCTGCCGAACCACAGACGAGCCGCTGCTTTCATCGCACACTGTGCAAGCGGCACTCACTTGGTTTGAGAACGGAAACGATGGCCCATTAATTCTAAAGTCCAATCGCCCGTCCCGCGTTCATCGCAACGTACCCGTCGACATTTTCGCGACACCGATCAGGGTGGCAGGCGAGATTACGGGCATGTCGATCCACGCGGGTCTTTGGACGAGTTCAGCGTTGGCAGCCGCACCCCGCGACGTGCCCATATTGCGCGAGACGCTGGCGCATTACGTTGACCGCTTCGCGCTTGATCCACGAGGACCTGCAGGCAAAGCTCTTGTTCACGCACTGACCTATTTGCCGCATGACGTCATGATCGCTCTGTCTGCAGAGCAACGCGAAGTGCTGGCCATGACCGCTGTGTCACTCGGCGACATGCCGCGCGCCCGGCTCGAACTCGCGCGCGGACCATTAAACCGCCATTTGTTCGCTTTCATCTGGCTCCAGCGCGATCACCTGACCACGTCCCGCCGCATGACTTTAGCGGCTCTATTGTCCGAAGTCCTCGGTGCCCCTGTTCTTAACTGGCAAATGACACTGGACGAAAGTGGGTTGGCGCTCCTCCGCCTCGTACTCGATCTACAAGGCGAGGAGCGGCAGTTCGACTTGGCGGCGCTCAACATGATGTTAAGCGATCTGGTTCGCGGGTGGCTACCGGCGGTAGAGGATGCACTTGCCGATCACGTCGGGGCAAGACGGGCTGCGGTTTTGGCTCGGCGCTACGCAAACAGTTTCCCCCCTGCTTTTTGCGAAAGCGAGGGGGCCGCAGAAACAGCTGTTGATATCCTGCGCATTCATGGGCTCGACCGAGCTGAAGTCCGTGACGTGCGCCTGTATCATGGCGATAGAGACACGCCCGGGCAACTTCGCCTGAAGGTCTATAGCCTAACACCTTTGACGCTATCCGACGCGGTTCCGATCCTGGAGAATTTCGGTTTTCGTGTCATTGGGGAAAAGAGCGTACTCGTTGGCGAAAATGGCCGCCAGGGTCACATTCAACAACTGATACTGTCGCTTGATAACCCGGCTCTCGCCGCTGGCGCGTTGGAGCACACGACCACCATAGAACATGCGATTACGGCAGTCATACAGGGGCACGCAGAAAACGATCGCTTCAACGAACTGGTGATCGCGGTGCAGCTCGATCTTAACGCCGTCGCCATGTTGCGGTCGATCTTTCGCTACTTGCGCCAGATTGGAAGCGCATATGGTCTGTCGACTGTCGTCGGGACTTTACGCCGTGCGTCGACGATCACATCGTTGCTCATTCGATTGTTCCATGGCTTGCACGATCCCCAACAGAGCAGTGGAGCCAATGCGAAAAATATCATCCACGACATTGAACAGGCGTTGATCGATGTCTCAGGCCTTGAAGATGACCGTATCCTGCGGCTCTACCGCTCTTTCATCCAGGCCATCCTGCGTACCAACGCCTTCTCGCAGTCGGGCGCGGAGGCTTTGGCGTTCAAAATCGACAGCAGCAAAATGCCAGACATGCCGTCTCCCGTCCCTTGGAGAGAGATCTGGGTTCACAGCCCCCGAGTGGAGGGCGTCCACCTGCGCGCTGGCCCGATCGCCCGAGGCGGATTGCGCTGGTCCGATCGGCGAGATGATTTCCGTACCGAAATCCTAGGCCTGATGAAGGCGCAGCGCATAAAGAACGCTGTTATTGTTCCAACGGGCGCCAAGGGCGGCTTTTTCCCGAAGCAGCTCCCCGACCCCATACAAGATCGAAACGACTGGCTGGCAGAAGGCGTCGAGAGCTACCGCGTATTCATTCGCGCTTTGCTATCAGTCACCGATAACGTGGTAGGTGATGAGATTCGCCATCCGGAGGGAATCATCGTCCGAGACAGCAGCGATCCCTATTTAGTGGTCGCCGCAGATAAAGGGACCTCAAGCTTTTCCGACTTCGCTAATGACATTGCCGTGAGCGAGGGATTTTGGCTCGCTGATGCTTTTGCCAGCGGCGGCTCAAGTGGCTACGATCACAAGGTGATGGGCATCACTGCGCGCGGCGCGTGGATTTCAGTTCAACGTCACTTTCTTGAACAAGGCATTGACGTGCAAAGTCAGCCGATCGCCGTCGTCGGCGTAGGTGATATGTCCGGAGATGTGTTTGGCAATGGCATGCTCATGTCGAAAGAGATCAAGTTGGTGGCTGCTTTCGATCACCGACATATTTTTATCGACCCAGATCCCGACGCCACGCAAAGTTGGATGGAGCGAAAGCGTCTGTTCGACATGCCTCGATCAAGTTGGGCGGACTATGACGCGAGCCTGATATCCAAGGGAGGCGGTGTCTTTTCGCGTGATCGCAAAGCAATCGTCCTGAGCAACGAAATTTGCGCACTGCTCGGTACCGACAAACCCGTTATGGATCCGACTGAGTTGATCTCGGCCTTACTGACTGCGCAAGTAGATCTCCTTTGGTTTGGCGGGATCGGAACCTATATCAAGGCCTGTAGCCAATCCCATTTAGACGCTGGCGACGCCGCCAACGACCAGGTTCGGGTCGATGCGGAATCGGTCCGCGCCAAGGTCATAGGCGAAGGAGCAAATCTGGGTATCACTCAAGCTGGACGCATCGCTTACGCCCTTGCGGGCGGTCGGATCAACGCCGACTTTGTCGACAACAGTGCCGGTGTCGATTGCTCAGACAAAGAAGTAAACATCAAGATCGCTCTCAGCCCGTCGGTCGTCGACGGCCACATCTCCCTTGAGGTGCGCAACGCGATACTCGCCCAAATGACCGAAAGCGTCACGCAACTCGTGCTCGAAGACAATCGCCTGCAGGCATTGGGCATTTCAATCGCCGAAGCGGGAGGCGCCGGGGACACGCCGGGATATATTCGCCTGATTGAGGGCCTTACCAAATTGGGTCGCCTCGACAGCAAGGTCGAAGAATTGCCCGAATGCCAAGCATTGATGCTGCGGGCGCAAGATGGGAAAGGGCTGACGCGACCGGAGTTGGCAGTGCTTCTCGCAACTGCCAAACTCACTCTCCAAGATGCTGTCGCGAACAGCTCCTTGCTGAACGATCCGATCGCGACCTCGGATCTGTTTCAAGCATTTCCCGAAAATATGCGCGAAGACTTCGCTAAAAACATCGCCGAGCATCAACTGCGGCCGGAGATCGTGGCTACTGCGATCGCCAACCGTATTGTGAACCGCCTAGGTCCAGTCCTTCCACTCAGCCTGGCCGAAGAGGAAGGATTTTCACTGGCGGACGCCGCCTCAGCCTTCCTTGTTGCGGAAACGCTATTTGATCTGCCAGAGGTGTGGCGCCTCATCGACAACATGAAGGCGAGCGAAACGGTGCGGATCGCTAGCTTTCGCCGGCTCACCCGTACTGTCACCAACCTTGTCCGGGAAATTTGCCGCCTCATGGCAGGAAGCCTTTCGCCAAGCGAGGCTATCGCGGCACTCAAGCCAGGCGTCGATGCGCTGCTCGAGTTTGGGCTTCACTCCGATTTGGCCCTTCCCGCTGACGCTTCCCACGCCGTAGCCAATGCCATCGCCCGTCTCGAAAGAATGGCTGGTTCCGTGGGAACTGTTGAGCTTGCCCGGAGGCTGGGCAAGGATGTCGTCGAAGTGTCTGAGACGATTACTGACCTCACCTCGCGATTGGGGCGTGAATGGCTTTTATCGACAAGCGACCACCTCTCCCCCGATAATCAACGGCGACAGGCAATGTTATCAGGCGTAGCCAGTGGCATCTAACATCGATCTTTGGAAAACCCCGCGCAGAACAACTCTAGTGTCAGTAGCGAGAATCAATGACCAGCCTTTTCAGGCCCTGCCGTCGTACATCTGCGGCTTTTGCGTCCCCTGAGGCGGATCGGTGGCGGATGTTGCGCGCCAGTAGGCTGGGAGCAGAGGGGCACTGAGGCGATCGTCGAACCGAATTTGGAAGGTCGAAGACAATGAAGCGGACATACCCCACGCCTGCCGAGGTTAAGCTGTCGGAAGCGCGATCGCTCATTATGAGCGGGCGGGTGTCTGAGGCGCTGACTATCCTGAACGAGGTCACATCGCACGATCCGAAATGCCATGGCGCCTGGTTCATGATGGGGGAAATCGGAGAGAACGTACAGCGGCACGACATTGCTGCAAGAGCGTTTGGCGAGGCGCATAAATGCGATCAAACTGATATTGGAAGTGCTATTCGCCACGGCATTGCCATAGCACGATCAGGTCAGCGGGCGAGCGCACTGTCGCTCGCCAAGGCTATCTCCCCGGCAAATAATGACCCTGCCACCTTGGATATGCTCGGTACACTTTTCACCTATTGTGAAGCGGCCGACCGCGCCTTACCCTTGTTCGAACGTGCAGTGTCGCTCGCACCCGACGAAGCCCATTTTTTGTTCAACCTTTCCGCTGCACAGCGAATGAATGGGCAATTGGCAGAGGCGGAAATCACTCTCGATAGAGTGCTTAGCCTGCGGACCGACGATGCAGACGCCCACGCCTTGCGCTCTGACTTACGAACCCAAACCGTGGACACTAATCATGTTGAAGAGCTCGAAGCCGCAATTCTGCGCGCGCCACGCGGTAGTTCTGCCGAAATTACACTTCACTTCGCGGCAGGTAAGGAACTGGATGACATCGGACGATACGACGAAGCTTTCTACCACTTCGCTGCCGCAAATAGGATGCGACGTCAGGCACTGAACTATGACGTGCAAGGTGACGTCGATGTCATGGAAGAGCTTTGCGTGCAGCACGATAAAAGTGCAATTTACGATGGCGTTGAAGGGACTTCGGCTGCGGCTCCGATATTTGTTTTTGGCCTACCGCGCAGCGGCACGACGCTGGTCGAAAGTATCATAGCCAGACATCCCGATGCGCAAGCCGGCGGAGAGATAAATGCCTTCCCACAGGCGACGGTGAATGCCGTGCACAGGTCTGTCGGTCGCAGATTGTCAAAGAACGAATTTGTCGAGCGCAGCCTGAAGGTCGATCCATTCGTCATCGGGACCGACTACCTCAAGGAAGTTGGCGGCCAACTGGATTTACAGAAGCGCTTCACTGACAAACTACCGATGAATTATCTGTATGCTGGCATGATCAGACGGGCGCTACCGAAGGCTCGCCTGATTCTATTGACCAGAGACCCAATCGACAGTTGCCTAGCGATGTTCAGGGTGAAGTTTGAGGGTGCCTATCCTTTCAGCTACGACCTCGACGAATTGGCACGCTATTATGCTGCTTGGCATAAGCTTATGATGCACTGGCAGAGCGTCTGCGGCGATGCGCTTTTAACTATTTCCTACGAGAATCTTGTGGACGACATTGAAGAGAATGTTCGAAAGATCTTGGATCACTGCTCGCTATCATGGGACGAGCGTTGTTTGACATTTCACGAAAGCCAGCGGTCGGTAACGACAGCAAGTGCAAGCCAAGTAAGGCAACCGCTTTATCGTTCCTCGATCAAACGATGGAAACGTTACGAGCATCATCTGCTTTCATTGATCAAAAAATTGCGCGAGCTTCGAGTCAATATCTCAACGGACAATTAGACAGCACGAAATCTGCGGCTCTCGAGATAGGCCGCGCCTTCATTCTGCGGCAAGGGCTCGGAGATGCCACTCCGCCGCATGACCGAGCCGGAGCCCGAACTTGGCGCGCCTCGGTCCAATGATCGTACCGCGCTGTGATGACAGTCATCGTCACCCAGTGACCGATGGGCAGCTTGGAATGGTCTCGCTCGGCGACCGACGTCCAGCCGCGCAGAATTGCGGTTTTGGTCAAGATTCAGCTCTCATCGGCTAGGACGAGGCGCACAAGATCGGGCCGGCCCGGGAACGGCTTCTACTGACGTCGCTACGCAACAAATCTGGGGCGCCGTTGCTGAACGGCAAGAACGCCTTGTTCTTTTTGGTCAGCCTGCGGCGTAAGCAAAGCGTCAGACCTGCGTATGATCAATCTTTACACCTCGCTCGGCCAACCCGGCAACCAAACCTCGACGCGTGAAATTGCTGTTGAAGCTTTCCAGCGGCAATAGCGGTGACCCAACAGTATCCCGACCTCGGCGTAGCTAAGTCAGAGCGGGTCAATGTCCGGAAGTTCCTCGAGCGCCCGCAAAAAGCGTTCGATCGTGGGATTATTCACTGCTTTCATCCACGCGACGTGCAATTCGACAAGCGGTTCGACCCCTTCCAACGCACTGAAAACGACGCCTTCCGGACGGAGGCGGCTCGCGACTTCCGGAACAAGCGCGTAACCCAACCCGGCACCTACGAGCATCATAATCGAATGAATCTGCGTCACATATTGCACATGTTTCGGCGCCGCCCCCGCTGTCGCAAACAACCCAGCGACCAGGTCATGAAAATATCTGGCAGCGTCCGGCGCATACATAATAAAGGGAAGGTCGTTGAAATCCGTCAGCCTCTTTGGCCGATCTGGTGTCGATATCTTTGCCGGCGAGCAAACGACGAAGCGTTCCTTCAGAACCAGTTGTGAACCGAACTCAACGCGGCGCAGTGGCGGCCTCAGAAGCGCTACATCGATCCTGTTGGTGATCAGCGCCTCAATCTGCTCCCCACTGACCATCTCACGCAAAAGGAGATGGGCGTTTGGGAGAACCGTGTTGGCATGGGAAAGTAGCCGCGGCACATAGCCGTAGCCTGAGGCTGCAGTGAACCCGAGACGGATTATGCCTGTTCGCCCTTCGGCCGCACTGCGCGCAATCGCAGCAGCACTGTCCGTCAGTTGAACAATCCGACGTGCCTCGACAAGAAACGCTTGGCCAGCCGACGTCAAGGTGACGGAACGGCTGTTTCGATTGAGGAGAGAAACTTTCAAGATTCGTTCAAGAACTTGAATTTGTCGACTGAGCGGCGGCTGTGTCATGTTGAGCCGCGTCGCGGCCCGGCCGAAATGAAGCTCCTCTGCCACCGCGACGAAACATCGCAATTGAATGAGTTCAAACACAGAACCTGATATCTCTTTTCATCCCCGACTTGCAACCGTCCGGCTCGAAGTCGGAAAATAGATGCTTGCTTGAGCGGTAGTCAGCAAAAAATCACACATCTGCACGGCCTGATCGCGGCTGCCGATCCTGAGAGCAGTGCCCCACCTGCGGTCATTCTACGCGTCCTATCGCCAGAGGGATCAGCGGCCGACGCTATCTGCAGACCGAGATAGAGCGAGGCCACCATCAATGCCGAAACATCATCGTACGATGCTGTGGAACGCATTGATCTGCGGGGTCAACTTCAGGCACGCTTTGCCACGCGCAATCACGAGAATGAGCGCGGGGACATCTCGGATAATAATCCAACAGCCCGCCGAGCCTGGAGAGTGAACGAGTGTCGAACGGTCCGGCAACAGGCAAGGTGAGGTGGTCTATTGTGGCCATCCTCTTCTTCGTGACGATGATAAATTACGCCGACCGCGCCGTGCTGTCCCTCGCCGCTCCGCTTCTTTCCCGCGATCTGCAAATCGATCCGTTCGAGATGGGCATTGTATTTTCAGCTTTCGGTTGGGCTTATGTGATCGCTCAGTTGCCCGGCGGGTGGCTCCTTGATCGCTTTGGCGCCAAACGGGTCTATCTTGGCGCTATTTTACTTTGGTCTGGCTTCACGGCGCTTCAAAGCACGGTCGCTTTGCTCACGGGCACCGTCGCAATCATCGCCCTTTTCGTGTTCCGTTTTCTCGTCGGCCTTTGTGAGGGGCCCTCTTTCCCTGGCAACGCCCGCATCGTGGCGAGTTGGTTTCCGGCGAGCGAGCGTGGAACGGCGTCCGCGATCTTCAACTCGGCCCAGTATTTTGCCACAGTATTGTTCGCGCCAGTGATGGGTTGGATCATCGGCGTGTTTGGATGGCCCGAGGTCTTCCTGTTCATGGGCGCGGTGGGCATAGCGGCAGCGGCGGTTTGGACGCGCAAAATGCATGAGCCACGGGAGCATCCGCAACTCCAAGATGCCGAACTGCGCATGATCATCGCTGGAGGTGCAATTGTTGACGTGCCGTCGAAATCCGACAGCGCGCCCACTCGCCCGCCGATCGGCGAGACACTGAAGATGCTGCTCACAAATCGCACGCTCCTTGGGCTATACCTCGGACAGTTTTCGATCAGCACCTTGACCTATTTCTTCATTACCTGGTTCCCCATCTATCTCGTAGAGGATCGCGGCCTCTCGATCGTGAAAGCGGGCTTGTTCGCAACGGTTCCCGCAATCTGTGGCTTCCTCGGGGGATTGCTCGGCGGGGTCTGGTCAGACTGGCTGCTGCGGAGTGGAAACAGCCTCACGTCCGCTCGGAAGATACCCATTATTGCCGGCATGCTGCTCTCTCTTGCCATCGTCGGTTGCAACTACTCCCAATCGGAAGCCCTGCTGCTCGTGTTCATGAGTCTCGCCTTTTTCGGGAAGGGCGTCGGCGCGCTCGGTTGGGCGGTGTTTTCGGACGTCGCTCCACGCAGTGCGGCAGGCCTGAGTGGTGGCATATTCAATATGTTTGGTAATCTCTCCTCTATCCTCACACCGATCGCAATAGGCCTGATCGTCAGGGAAACCGGCTCTTTCGACCTGGTGCTTGTCTATGTAGCGGGCAGCGCTGCGCTGGCAGCGTTCAGTTTTCTATTTCTCGTTGGAAAAATCCAGCGTGTGGGGGCGCCGCCTAGCGCTTCGATGCGGACATAGCATCGCTCAAGTCCGCAATTGTCTTAGCCCCCACCACCCCATCTCGTTACCCAGCTTCGACGAATGTTCGTAGCGCAACTCGACCACAGCGGAAGGTGAAGAAAAGCTATGTTGTCTCCCTCGGAAATGGCGAAGCGGATTGGCAGTGGTCTACTGTCGTTCCCGGTGACGCATTTCGATGCACAACTTCAGTTCGATGAAGGTCCCTACCGCGAGCATTGTGCCTGGATGCTCGAGCACGATGTCGCCGGCCTTTTTTCCGCCGGCGGCACCGGCGAGTTCTTCTCGCTCACACCCGCCGAGGTTGCCTCCGTCGTTAGCGCGGCCGTCGCCGAAACGGCCGGTCGCGTACCGGTGATTGCGGGTTGTGGCTACGGTACGGCCATTGCGGTCGAGCAGGCGAAAGCCGCCGAGACGTCGGGCGCCGATGGCCTGCTGTTGCTGCCTCCCTATCTAATGACGGCCAATCAGGAAGGACTGTCCGAGCATATCGAGGCCGTCTGCCGCGCCACGAAAATGGGCGTGATCGTCTATAATCGCGACAATGGTGTTATCAAGGAGGATGCCTTGGAGCGACTGTGCGATCGCAACCCCAATCTTGTCGGTTTCAAGGACGGCGTCGGCGACATCGAACTCATGATGCGCATCTACGGCCGTATGGGTGATCGCCTTACCTATATTGGTGGCTTGCCGACCGCGGAAACCTTCGCGGCGCCGTATCTGGAGATGGGCGTGACGACATACTCATCAGCGATCTTCAACTTCATGCCAGAGTGGGCGCTTGCCTTCTATAAATCTGTGCGCGCGCGCGACCTCATGACTGTGCGTGAACAGCTGAATCAGTTCGTCCTGCCTTACATCGCGCTGCGTAATCGAAATCAGGGTTATGCCGTGTCGATCGTCAAGGCCGGTATGGAGGTGATCGGCCGGCCCGCGGGATCGGTTCGCCCGCCATTGACCAACCTGACGGACGAGGAAAAGCAACAACTGGCGGCGCTGGTGTCGGCAGTTTCTCGTCAGACGGTCGCCGCGTAAGAGGAAAAGCATGACAGCTCGCGTTCCGAAGATTGTCTCCATGCAGGTCGTGCCCGTCGCCGGGCAGGACAGCATGCTTCTCAATTTAAGCGGCGCCCATGCCCCCTTCTTCACCCGCAACATTGTGGTTCTGCGTGACGAAGATGGGCGGATTGGACTGGGCGAGGTTCCCGGCGGCGAGGAAATCCGTGCAACGCTGGAAGATGCGCGGACGATCGTCGAGGGAACCCGTGTCGGTGATCACAATGCTCTGCTGCAGCAGGTGGAGCGCCGTTTCTCCGGGCGCGATGTCGGCGGGCGCGGGCTGCAGACTTTCGATCTGCGGGTCACAGTCCATGTCATTACGGCAATCGAAAGCGCCATGCTGGACTTGCTCGGGCAGCTACTGGACTTGCCTGTTGCGGCTCTTCTGGGCAGCGGCAAGCAGCGCGATCGCGTCGAAGTGCTGGGTTATCTTTTCTATGTCGCCGATCGGCGCCTGACCGATCTGCCCTATCGCGATGAAAATGACAGCGCCGACGCTTGGTTTCGGAACCGCAACGAGCCTGCGACAACGGCGGAAGCCATCGTTGCCCAGGCCCAGGCTGCCGAGCAGCGATATGGTTTCCGCAACTTCAAGCTCAAGGGCGGCGCCTTTTCCGGTGACGAAGAAATTGCTGCGATCGAGGCGATAAAGGAGCGTTTCCCCGACGCCCGGATCACGCTCGATCCCAACGGCGCCTGGAGCCTTGCCGAGGCGATCCGCTTGTGCAGCGGCCGGGGCGATATACTGAGCTATGTCGAAGACCCCTGCGGGGCCGAAGGCGGCTTTTCCGGCCGCGAGGTCATGGCGGAGTTTCGGCGCGCAACCGGGTTACCGACCGCGACGAATATGATCGCGACGGACTGGCGCCAGATGGTACATGCGCTGTCGCTCCAGTCGGTCGACATTCCCCTTGCTGATCCGCATTTCTGGACGATGCAGGGCTCGGTGCGTGTGGGCCAGCTGTGCGAAAGCTGGGGCCTCACCTGGGGATCTCACTCTAACAATCATTTCGACATTTCGCTGGCCATGTTCACCCATGTGGCGGCGGCTGTGCCCGGACGAGTGACTGCCATTGATACGCACTGGATATGGCAGGACGGGCAGTTCCTCACCCTCAACCCGCCGGAAATTGCCGACGGCTTCATTCAGTTACCCGCCGCGCCTGGTCTAGGGATTACGCTGGATGAGGACGCTCTAAGCCGCGCCCATCAGACCTATCTGTCCAACGATCTGGCCGGACGAGACGATGCTATTGGCATGCGCTATCTGATCAATAATTGGACGTTCGATCCGAAAAGGCCCTGCATGGTGCGGTAGCGAGCCTTTTCTGCTTCGCCGGCGCCCGCGGATGGATATGGTGTTGCGCGCGCATATTTCTTGATTTTTGTTGATCCCATTACTTTGGCTTCAGCTCTCACTTCAGCCGGCGACAATGAGAGAGATATCTCCGTCTGTGTCGTGAGCTCAGATACAAGCGGCGACCAGAATTCCGGGCGAGCCCGTACTCCGTGTCCGTCCATCCACATGCTGCGGCCGAAATTTCAATAAGGACGCAATGCTGGGCGAGTTCGGCTGGACCAGTTTTTCAGCGATGCCAGTCGATGACAACAGAGGTGCCGGAGGGAAGCTCGCCCCGGGAGGCTTCCTCTTCGACGTCCCCTAGCGCTGGGTCGACAGGTTGGATGGTCACCGATCAGTAGGAGCGGTGACGCTAGAAAATGACGACGCTGCGAATGCTCTTGCCGGCATGCATGAGGTCGAACGCGGTGTTGATCTCCTCGAGGCCCATCACATGGGTGATCATGGGGTCGATCTCGATCTTGCCGGTCATGTACATGTCGACGATCTTGGGCACGTCCGTGCGGCCCTTGGCGCCGCCGAACGCGGTGCCGCGCCAGTTGCGGCCGGTGACCAGCTGGAACGGCCGCGTCGCGATCTCCTTGCCCGCCTCGGCCACGCCGATGATGATCGAGGTGCCCCAGCCGCGATGGCAGGCTTCGAGCGCCGTGCGCATCACTTCGGTATTGCCGGTCGCGTCGAACGTATAGTCCGCGCCGCCATCGGTCATCTGCACGATCGCGGCGACCACTTCCTCGCGGCTCATGCCCTTGGAGTTGAGGAAGTCGGTCATGCCGAACTTGCGGCCCCATTCCTCGCGGTCCGGATTGATGTCGACGCCGATGATCTTGTTGGCGCCCGCCAGCCGCGCGCCCTGCAGCACGTTAAGGCCGATGCCGCCCAGGCCGAAGATAACGACATTGTCGCCGACCTGCACCTTGGCGGTGTTGATGACTGCGCCGACGCCGGTGGTGACACCACAGCCAATATAGCAGCTCGTCTTGAACGGTGCGTCCTCGCGGATCTTCGCCACCGCGATCTCGGGCAGCACCGTGAAGTTGGAGAAGGTCGAGCAGCCCATATAATGGAAGATGGTCTGGCCCTTGTAGCTGAAGCGGCTCGTGCCGTCCGGCATCAGCCCCTTGCCCTGCGTCGCCCGGATCGCCGTGCACAGGTTCGTCTTGCCCGAGAGGCAGGACTTACACTGGCGACATTCCGGCGTGTAGAGCGGGATCACATGGTCGCCGGGCTTCACCGAGGTCACGCCCGGCCCGACCTCGCGCACGATGCCCGCGCCCTCATGACCCAGCACGCTCGGGAACAGGCCCTCGCTGTCCAGACCGTCCAGCGTGTAGGCATCGGTATGGCAGATGCCCGTCGCCATGATCTCGACCAGCACTTCGCCAGCCTTCGGCCCTTCAAGGTCCAACTCGACAATCTCCAGAGGCTTTTTAGCCTCGAAAGCCACAGCTGCGCGCGTCTTCATGTGATCTCCATTTAGTTCGACTTGATCGCCATTCCTGGAATGGACAGTGTGATTGCGCCCTGCGTCAGCGTGGCGGTAACGGGTCGATTTTCTCCACCTGACAAGCGGGAAAAAACAAAGCCGCAGTACACACAGACCGTGGCTTCATGTCATCCCGCAACCGGTCATCCCGGCCGTCACAGTTGTCGATGCACTTTCTTTAGTGCGGACTGACTGTCGAAAAGATATTCATTACGGCAACGCCACTGATAATCAGCGCCATACCAATAATTGCAGGCGCATCGAGTTTCTGCCCCTGAAAAATCCAAGCTGCCGCGGAAATCAACACGATTCCCGCGCCAGACCAAATTGCATATGCAACACCCGTTGGAATGGTCCTTAACGTAATAGACAGGAAGTAGAACGCCACCAAATATCCAGAAATCGTGACGATGATCCAACCTGGTTTTGTAAATCCATCAGCTTCCTTAAGCGCCGTTGTCGCGATAACTTCGACAACGATAGCAAAGGCCAACACCAAGTAAGTCATTCTTGCCCTATCATTTCTTCATTCCAATTTGGATAACATCAATCTGATGGAATTTGCATGTTAGCATAAGTTGACTCACCGCCCCCTAGTCGCAAGCCAATTCATGCTCGGAATCGGATCCTTGATGATTCAGTTTTGCAACAGCAGAAATTTTGTTTGTTGATCCGGATGAGCGGGTGGCTCTCCACACCGTCCACCACCTCAGAACCGCCGATGGGGCAATAGAGATGCGCGAGTTCCGCAAAGACCGGCAGATCATAGCGGATCGGCGAGCTCGAGGTGGACCGGCTGGTCCCCCATGATTAGCGCGAACGAAAGAGGCTGCTCAGCCGATCAACGTCTTGCCGCTCTGCGTGACGATAGATCAGCTGCCCTTGCTAGCACAGCTAAGATCCCACGTGCCCGTGTCGTAACGCTCGGTGATCCACCAACGTCCATCTATTTTTGCCAAGACGTCCCGATAGTAAGCGCCGACCAACAGCATGGTGGATGGAGCGTCACCCTCTTGCACCATCAGAGGATTGAAAAGCGTCGAGCGGGCTGTCGCGCTGTGACCATCGACGCGAATGACCGGCAGCCCCATCAGGTGTTGGGTTACAGGAAACTCATCCACTACTTCTTTTATCCAGGGCTTCATCTCCTTGAAACTGCCCTGCTTTTGGCTGCCGTCCGTCCCATGATAGACAAATAACGCCGACGGCTGAAAAATGTCATCGAGCGCGTCATAGTCCTTCTCGTCAAGTGCCGCAGCATAGGCGGCGATCAACATTTGGATTTCCACGACGTCGCAAGCAGTATCGGCGTTCATCATTAACCTCCCTGATTTTCGTGACCGCTATCGCACGGTTGAGGACTTTTCCTGGCAGCTCTCCGCATGACGCAGAGACCCGGCTACAAGCAGCTTCACCTCTTCACTCGACGCGCCCGTTTAGGCCTCCGCACTGATCGCTGTCTGCAGGACCGCGCGATCGCGAATGAGTGTTCGGTTATACTTGATGATCAACATAATCATCGCGATGCCGGTGAGGAGCATCGTGCTGCTCGCCACAAGAACCATATGCGTTCCGCCGAATGGGATAACGGTCGCAGCGATGAATGGGCCCAAACCGCCACTCAGTAATTGAGCGCCACCACCTTGAAGGGCCGTGCGTCGGGACGGGTCAATATCGATCAACATTGGCGTGACGAATGGCGCCACAAACATCGCGACGACGCCGCTCATTCCAGTCGCAAGAATGAAGGAAACAGTCCCCAACGACAGCGCGTAAACCGACCAGATGCCCAGGAAACAGAGGGTCGTGCATGACAGAACAAGGACGTAACTCACCCGACCTGCGATTATCGCGGCAAGGAATGATCCCAGAATAGACGCGCCGAGATAGACCGAAACTGCCGTGCGTGCGCTGGTCACTGACAGGCCGAAACTCTGCGCGAGGGGCACGGTGTAGATGATCACGGCCGATAGGGCGCCGGTGTAGACGAGTACCGCGAACAATGCGACCCATCCAAGCGGGGTTGGATTTCCTCTCACCCTGCCCTTTGCTCCAGGCAATTCGCCAAGTGAGTCCGCAGCGAAGAACGCCAAAATACAACCGGTCATAGTGATGGCACCGATCAGCACATACGCCCCATCAGCGCCAAATTGCGGCAGGACAATGCCCGTGAGAAGGCCCGAAACGGCCAATTGACTGAGACTGAGGACGAGAAACTTGAGGGCAGAAGTCCGAGCGGGATTTCGCGTCCGCACGATCATGCTGGCGCCGAGCCACATCATCAAACCTTCCGCCACGCCGGCCACGCCGCGAACGACATTGAGCATCTCGCCGGATGCTCCTCTCGTCGCCAAATTTGCTGCCGTCAGAGCGACGGTGACGCCGAAGGCCGTGGCCCGAAGCCTGCGTGGCGCCATGAACATGCTGCAGCCGATCAACGTCGCCGCCATCAGGACCGCTTCAAACATTGCCGTCACGCCAACGCCGGCTTCGGTCAAACGCCCCTCGTCCACTAGCGCACCGAGCAATGTGGAAATCACTCCGTTAGGCAACAATGCGAGAACGCCAAAACCAATCAACCCTCCTGACTGGAGCAGAGTCACATGTTGACTTTGTGTGTCAAAAGTCGAGACGGCTGTGTTGGTTGTCATGGTTGTTGTTTCTTTCAATTTCTGCGGATCGTCCTCGATCATACAAGGATCCGGTCAGCGACACGAAAACCGGACCAGACACCTAAGTCATTTCCGCTCCGCCATGATCGTTGAGCGCCAACAGCTGCTATCGACGGTAACCGCTGGACTTGCAGACGAATGCCGTCCCACTGGAGCGTGATCGTGGGAGGGCAAAACCATTATTCTTCTTCGTCCTCGTTCAGTTCCTGACTGGGGGCATCGGCTGCATTCATCCCAGACAACATGAAGAACGTGCGACTATCATCTTCATTGATGATCCACGTAGACGTCTGCGCCCTCTTGAGAATGACGGCGCTTCCAGCCGGAACATGTACCGCCTCAGACAAGTCGGGCGACGCAACCGTCACCGACCCGGCGAGGACAACATGCATCTCCACCCCCGGATTCACGTAATCGATGATCTTTGCCCATGGCTGGGTGACCCACTCTCCGGCAACGAACACAAATTTGCCCGCATCAAGCGCGACATCTGTCGACCGGATCATACCAATCCGACGCCCATGAAGAATGTCGAGCCGGAACATGTCAGGTGTGCCTTCCCAAGTTCCTGGACGCAGCTCGTTCTCACCGCCCTCTGATTGGAGAGCATCGTTCCAGCCCCACAAGAATTCTGCCGGCTCAACGATGGCGATATGCACTGTCAAGCCATCACGGAGGGTGACAACGCCGCCAGTCTCAAGTTCGACGGTATCCTTGCCTTCAACCCGCACCGTGGCGCGGCCTTTGGCCAACAACAGAACGAGCGTACCACCAAGTGTCAGGCGCACTTCGCTCGCTTCATCGATGGCCCAAATACCATAACTCGGCTCGACCACCTCACCCCGCGCTCCTTCAAAAGCGGTGAATATGCGCCCAGTCGATCCAAACGCAGCACCGGCAGCTTGGAAATTGTCGTTTGGCTCACACCAACGAAACACATTTACAATCGACGTCTCAAGCATTGGATGTTCCCACATTGAATGCCGCAACGAGATTTGCGACGACGAACCGAGAAGATAGGTCTGCCGACACATTCCACGTCCCTTCGACATCTTTCCGGATCGCCAGGATATCGCCCTTCCGAGCCACACGAGGCGCTTCGCCAGCGACCGTTACCGTTAGACTTCCTTCCAGCACGTGGTGCGTTTCGTCACCATTTGTACGGAACGGAAATTCCTCGGCTCCTTCGCTTTGCCAAACACCGCTGATGCTTGTCGACGTGCCCAGGCGCCATTCAGCGCCGATAGCCCAGCGTCCATGCGCGCATGGCTCAAAGCTCTCTTCAGCAAAAGGAAGTGAATATACCCGCGCGCCACGGACGAGTTCGGGAACGAGGCCATCTTCGGATGCACCCTGCTCATTGATCATCCACGCAGTCAGAGCATATTTCGAAACGTCAAGCCGAGCAGCGATGCCTCGACCGACGTGAACGACGTCTCCCGCACGTAACATGAGAGACTCGCCGTCAGTAAATTCCCACAGCATCTCTCCGTCGATGATGGCATGCGTCTCATCACCCGGCGCCGTATAACGCGCCAAGCCATGTGGCGTTGGAATACGCCAAACTCCGCCCGTCCAATATTGGCGACCACTAAATCGTGGCTCACCATTTTCTAGTGCGACGCTATATTCGCCCATACGATCCTCAATATATTCGTGATCGGGCGGGTTATCCGAAACGATATTGATCCGACCGAGCGAACCGGGTGCGTAAGGCATATTAATTCCTCGTCACTATTGTCTGCAGCGGCGCCGCAAACAGCTGTCGTTGCGCGCAAAAAACGGGCAAGCTGACTGCATCCAAAGGCCTTGGATGCGTAAACCTGCCCGCCTGCCTCACTTCGGCAATCTGGAAATCGTGAAGGCCGCTTTCACGAAGTCGTGAATATACCATTTTGTGACCGTGCCAGCTTTGAAGTCGATCATGTCACCAGCGACGAGCGTGACGGGTTCAGCGTCCGCTGCCTCAATTGTCACACTTCCTTCCAGGATGGTCTGGGTCTCGTTCCCCGACAGAGTATATTCGATCGGGCCATCGTTGAAACGATCGTCCGCTTGCTCGCGGGTGCAAGCCCAGATCCCGGCAAAATGTGCGTCCCTTCTAATGATCAGAAGTTCGCCAAGCTTTCCGCCCTCGAAGATCTCTGGTTCATACGCGCTGATTGGTAGGGTCGCGGCCTTCTTGATGACCCAAATTCCGTGCTCACCCTCTGCCTGAAATACACTGTCACTCACGTCGTTCACTCCTTGAAAGGTTTCAAAATTTAGGCTCTTCGCTCTAATCGTTGCCTGCCAAGATTTGCTCGGCTCGCTCGGCAGCAACGCGTCCAGTCCACAGCGCGCCCTCAATCCAGGCATTGAAATGCCGGGACAGATCGCTGCCTGCGAACGACACTCTGCCGTGATGCTTTTCCATGATCCCGGCGAAAGATTGCCCGGTGCCAGGCGGATGGACTCGCGGGCTGCCATTGATCCATTCATCAGCCACCCAGTCGTGGGCGACATACCGGATCAGTTCAGCTTCAGGGACATGTCTGCGGATTGCGTTCTGCACGGATGCGTGGTCTGTCAGATCGACGTCATCGACAACGCCGTTGCAGCCAAAACCGAGGAGAAGATCTCCTTCCGGCAAACGTCGCGTTGTGCGCAATATCTGGAAGGTGCTCATGCCGAAGCACGAGACCGGCCGCGAGAGCGGCTTAACCAACATCCATCCCTTGAACTCACGGCCAGGGTGCTTTTGCGCTAAGGCCTCCTGTTGTTCTGCTGACAGCGGCGGCGTGAACGCGATGCGGTCGAGCACGTTCGTCGGCACTGCGACGATGGCGGTGCGCGCAGTAATTGCCTCGCCACTCATCACGGTGACAGTCACGGCGTCGTCGGCCTCGGTGACCGCGGCCACAGGGGCTTCGAGACGTACTTCAAACCCGCCATCTTCGACCATTTTCTCGATCGCGCCACCCGTGCCGCGCGCTAGCGAGTTGCGAAGGCCGTAGAAAAAAAAGGCCGGGTTCGTGCCATATCCCCGAATCCACTCGAGGACATGCAAGGTGGAAATTTCATCTGGCCTGGCCCCAGCAAGGCCTGTCGCGTAGGCCCCCAACAACTCGCCCGTGGCCGGCGCGATTTTGTTGGCTTCAAAAAAAGCTGCGAGACTGACATCCAGATCTGCGAGATCCTGATCTTCGAGAGGCTTGGTGGGGTCGATACGTGCCGCCGCGTCCCGAAGCACATAGAGAGCCCGCTCCGCTTCGCCGACTTCATAGAGGGGGAGCGGAAAGTGATCCTTATACTCACCCTGCACCAAGGTCCGATATTCAACCGGATCGGCCGGATTTGGAGGCGGAGGCGAAATCAGCTCCAGACCGTATCTGTCGATCTCGTTTCGCCATTCGGGCTGGTACTCCGGTACCACGACATTCGCACCTATCTCAATTTGAACATCAGTTTGAGGAAATTGGCCCGTCCAAGTCCTTCCGCCGAGGCGATCATGAGCCTCAAGCAGCAATACCGCACGCCCGGATTTTCCCAGATCCCGCGCCGCCCTAACCCCAGCGAAGCCACCGCCGATCACGACCACATCGTACATGAAACACACTCCTCGATTCGAGTTAACGAATACACCCGCGATGGCGGTAATGTAAAGCATTCGCTTTAAATATTGTGCTATAATCTGCGATTTTTTCGCGGGAGCGGAGTCATTCCTATGCACAATTTTCGCGCGCGTGCATTTACAATACAATATCGACGCGAATATTTATACACTATTCTGAGTGTACAGGGCATTAGATAAATATTTATGTAATTTTTATTGAGCAATATCAGAGAAACTACAAAATATTACTTCACTCCCGCTTCAATATAGAAAAATTACGTCCATCAATCGCCACAATCGACATTCAGCTTTCTCAATTCATCCATTAATGGCTTCAACTCATCACGGTAAACCTGCCAGCGATTCACTGAAGAGGTGTTGATTGGACGCCGAACTTGAGTCGCACTGGCCGTGGTAACCGCGTCCCGGCGTGTATGACTTTCGAGACACTGATCTTCCCATTTAAGGTCCAAAGAAGCGATCAGGCGTCGCGTCGTGAACTCAGGCTCCGCGACAAGGTGTTCGTACGAGACTGTGATCAGCCGATCGCCCAACACCAGGCGCCAATGAGCCATCAATCTCGTCCAGGCGGCATAGTAGCGAGCGACATCCCTCAAATCATAGGTGAACGGATAGGCACCTGTGAAAAATGTCTTGTACATCGCGTAACACACGTCGAGCGGACTTCTGTCCAGCGCGACAATCTTCGCGAACGGAAGCGCCCGCGCGATCAGGCCGGCGTAAAGATAGTTCAACGGCAGCTTGTCAGTGAATCTTTCTGTGCCGCCGGTTTGCGGGCGCGTAGCGGCGATATAAGCGCTGCCGAGCTCTGCCGGGGCAATCCGGAGCGACTGGGTCACGAAACTAGATTTGTTCATTAGTTTGCCAGCCATCCGAATGGCGGAAGCTGGAAACGCGTTCAATTCCCCAGCATCAAACACTCGACTGTGACTCCCGATGATGCGCTCCACAAGCGTTGTTCCACTCCGCGGAAGGCCGATGACGAATATCGGCTCACGGGTAGGGTATCCCGGCTCTGCCCCCCGAATGGACAGTTCATCATGCTCTCGAATGAGCTGATCAATCGTCCGAACATCATCATCGACATCGTAACGCATCCTGCTTCGTTCGCTGTCACATGCTCTCCTCAGCGCCGTGAACGACCGCGCATATTCTCCGATGTCTTCCAGCTCCTTCGCCAAAGCGAAATTCACCAATGTTGCTGAACGCCCAGCAAACTTTGCCGCGTGATGCTCCAATTCCGGGACGTGGTTTCTTTCCCTGGTCTGCCGTCGCAACTCAGCTCGCACATAGTAAGCTTGGGCGTCGTCAGGGGTCAGGGCAATGACTTTATCTAGACGTTCTTCTGCAGCCTTAAGCTGACCATGCATGCGTTCCACAGTAGCAAGATTGAATAATTTGTGCGGATTTTCATCATCACTCTCAACAGCGCGCCGAAAAAGGTGCAGGGCATGATCGGCTTCGTCGCAAAATGCGAGGATTGTGCCGAGAGAGTCGAGTTGATCAGACGTAAGTTTGTCAATAGCAACGAGCAGCGGGGCTGCTATACTTAGCGCTTGCTGCCGATCACCAGATCGAACCAATGCTGTGACAAGCAGGATTACGGCATCAATGCTCTCTGGCTTCAGTGCGAGAACTCGCTCGAAGGCACTGCGCGCCCGATCGATCAATCCAGCGTCCAAAGACACCTGCCCCTCGAGTAAGATAGGCTCGGGATCTGCAGGATAGCGTTGAGCCAGAGTCATGCAGAAGGCGAGCCCATCTTGGATTTGCCCGTGCGCGACCATATCCTTGACATGCCGCAGTTCAGAGCTTGTTGCGCTCGCAATCATCAATTTGCTTTCCGCCGCTCCGCTGCTGTTGGACGAAATCAGATCACTGTTTCGTACCTTTGCCGACAGCAGGGACGGACCGTGCTCGGGCCCGCCCCTGCAACCGATCAAAACTTATAACGCGCCAGGAAGCCGAAGCTTCTAGGGCGCATTGGAATTGTGCCGACAAGCGGTTGCTGCGACTTTCGCACGATATAACCACCTGTGGAGCCAAGCGTGTTCGTGATGTTGTTCACGAATAGATCTATGGCCCAACTGCGGGCACTGTCATATGTAAGGCGCACATTACCAAGAAATGCGTCCTGCTGCCTTGTCCACTCAATCCGCGTCGAGTTCAGACCCGCGGGAGCGCTCGATCGATACAGTCCGTCGGCATGAACAGCGACGTTCGCACCGTTATCTAGAGGGATCGTATAGTCCAGCGCAGCGGAGAAGGTGTGCCGCGGGACACCGGGCAGCGCCTTGCCTGCAAGAAATGTCGATGTGACTAGCGGCTGCGTCGAGAACAACGCGCCTGGAGCGAGATCGGAAATAGTAAAAGTTTCCGCGACTTTCGCGTCGGTAAAATTATAGGCGAACGCGACATCGAGAGACCGGCTCAAGCGAAGGCTACTCTCGAACTCCAGGCCTTTAGAGCGAGCCCGACTCCCGTTCACCACAGTGAAGTTGCCCGTTGGGGTGCTTGTCTGGAACTGGAAGTTCTCCAGGTCGATCAGGAATAGGTCAGCGCTGAACCGGAGCGCGCGATTGAACAGCGTCCCCTTCACGCCGACTTCGTAATTGGTCGCCACATCAGGCTGAAACGTCGCATATTTGGGCAAAGATGCATAGACGCCGCTTAGTGGAATACCAGTCGCGCCACCGCGCCGGAAGCCTTCCGAATAAGTCGCGTACAGTTTGACGGTCGGCGTCACGTCATAGGACGTGTTGATTTTGACGACACGATCATTTTTGACAGAATTGCCAACATCGGTGCGCAGAAAGTTCGACTGCGGGAAGGCCGTGGTTTGGGTCGTGTCGAAATCCTGCCAGAAAAACCGAATGCCACCAGTCACCTGCCAAGCTTTTGTTAGATTATAGGTCAATTCACCGAAAACGGCGCGATCAACGAAGACAGTGGCGCGATCGATATTATCATTCTGGTCAGTACCCACGGGTGGCGAACCGATATCAATCAGATACTGGTTATAGCCGGGAATATTCATCCGGAACGCCCAGTCAAACTTCTCTCGCTGGTAGTAGCCACCAATGGTATAGTTGATTGGCTTATCCCATGATGAAACCAGACGAACTTCCTGCGTGAAAATTCGGTAATGTGTCGACGATTTCGCATAAGGCATCATCCGCGGGAAATAGCCGTAATAATTCGTGTAGTTGAATTGCGGCGTGATGAACGGACCAAGAGTATCTGCTCCCGTCGCGGTTCGCGTATCAACATAGGAGGTGGCAGATGTGATCGATGCGAGGCCCACGTCCACCGTCACGTCGAGGCTGACCAAATCCACATTGTTCTCGAACGGGCGGTTATAGAAACTCGTACTTTCGTAAGGTCCGCCAGGCCGGGCGGTGTAGGATCCGTTGGGAAATGCGGCTGGATTGTATCCCGCAGCGCCAATGCCGACCGCGAAGGTCCCGCCCGGATAGTCCGGTTGTGACACTTGCTGATCGCGGGCTGTGGTTTCCTGGTGCAGATAGTTTAGCTGAATATCCAAAGCATCGACTGGCTGATACCGAAGCTCACCGCGCGCCATCCATTGGTCTGCACGGTTTGTGTCGCGCTCTACGGGTTTGAGGATCACACCGCTGCGCGGGTCGCTTGGTATCCGGCGTGTTGGTGCTGTGGTGAATGGGTCACCAGCCACTTCGATGTGGTTGACCGCGTCGATGAAGCCGCCGGCGCGGACATATCCTCCGACCACCCGCAACGCGAGATTAGGCGCCATCGGAAGATTGAGCGCGCCCTCAAGATTGAAGCTCGGATCGGACGAATGTTCGGTCAAACTACCGCCGACATTAACGTAGCCCGAGAACGCATCGAATTTAGGTCGGTTTGGAACAAACCTGATGGTTCCTGCCTGCGAACTCGCGCCATAAAGCGTGCCCTGCGGTCCGCGAAGCACCTCAACGCGCTCGATATCAGCAAGCATGAGCGGAAAGGTGAACTGGGTCTCGCCAAAATAAGTCGCGACCTGCGAGGTCGCGAGGCCGGCGCCACCCTGCCCGCCCCCTGGCTCGACGGCATCGGTGCGGAGTCCACGCAACGTCATGTTATTCTTATTGCCGCGCGATCCCAGTCCGCCGTCAACCGTCACTACGCCCGGCACTGCACGCGCAAGATCGTTTAGACTGAGTGATCCTGACCTTCGTAGAGTGTCGCCGTCCACAGCTGAAATATTGTAAGGAACTGACAGGACCGATTGCGCGCGACGTTGCGCGGTGACAACGATGTCTCCGCCAGGGGCACCCTCGGAGGAAGCCTGTTCCTCCGGGGCGTCCGCGGCCGGCGCTCCCATTTGCGCAAGCACAGGGAGGGACCAAAGCGACAGAAGCGTTGTCGACAACAACCGAACGCTCATGCGACGCGCCGCAGACCCACGACCAACTTCAATCATTTTGCGTCCCCTTCTTTTCGGCAATGGTAAGTTTCTCAGGACCTTCGAACGCGATTTGCGCGCCCCAAGGTCAGAATTTATATCGAGCCAAGATCCCAAAGCTCCGTGGCCGTGCAACGACGACACCTGACAACGGCATGGGCGACCGTCGCGCCACATAACCACTGCCGATCGCTAGATCGTTCGACACATTGTTGACGAATGCGTCCAGGGCCCATCCTTGCGAGCTCTCATAACTCACGCGAAGATTCCCGATGAAGGCCGCCGGTTGTACGGTGTACTTCACGGTCGGAGAATCGAGACCCGAGGGCGCGCTGGTTCGATAGACGCCATCGCCATGAAGCACGATGCGCTTCTCGCCGCCCAAATCGATCGTGTAATCGAAGCTGGCAGAAACCGCATGTTTCGGCACACCCGGTAACGGCGTTCCCGCCAGATAGGTCGTCATGACAAGCGGCGGACCAGGTGGAGGTGAAAAAAGCGCGGCTGGCGCCAAGTCGCCGATGGTAATAGTCTCGGCAACCTTCGCGTCGGTGTAGTTATAAGCAAAAGTGACGTCCAACTGCCGGCTCAACCGGAGGCTAGTATCGAATTCAATGCCACGGGACTGTGCGCGCTTCCCGTTGGTTGCCACGTAATTTCCGGACGGCGAGGTCGCTTGAAACTGGAAATTGTTCAGATCGATCTGGAAAATATCTGCACTGAATCTGATTGCTCGATCCAGCAGCGATCCCTTAATGCCGATCTCATAATTGGTCGCGATATCCGGCTTAAATGTCGCAAAAATCGGCAGCGATGCATAGACGCCAGCGATCGGCACGCCAGATGCACCACCCCGGCGAAAGCCTTCTGAATAGGTGGCGTAAAGCTTGACCGTCGGCGTCACGTCATAGGACGTGTTGATCTTAACCACACGATCGTTTGTGACGTCCGTACCGGAAGCTGTCGCAGCAAACGCGGATGGAGGAAGCTCCGTCGTCGTCGTCGTGTCGAATTTCTGCCAGAAAAAGCGAACGCCACCGGTCACCTGCCAAGCAGGCGTAATATTGTACGTCAACTCACCAAAGACCGCCCGATCGAGAAATCTCGTCGTGCGATTGATATTGTTGATGGCGTCGGTGCCGACCGGCGTCGCGCCGATATCAATCAGATATTGGTTATAGCCAGGCGCGTTCAGGCGAAAGATCCAAGCGAAGTCTTCTTGCTGATAATAAGCACCGATGGTATAATTTATTGGCTTATCCCAAGACGAAACAACCCGAACTTCCTGCGTGAATGTCTTTGACGTTGCCGTATATTTGGTGGTCGGCCGGAGACGCGGAAAATAAGAATAATAGTGCAGGAAGTTTTGGCCTGCAGTATTGAACGATGCCAAAGCATCGCCATTCGCACGCGTTTCAGTTTCTACATAGGACGTTGCAGAGGTGACGGATGCGAGACCCAGATCCAACGTGATGTCGAGGCTCGCGAGGTCTACATTGTTCCTATACGGTCTCAAATCTTGACTGGTCGACCGATAAGGGCCCGCTGCACGCGTCGTATATGCCCCATTGGGAAAGGACGCTGGACGGTAGCCGGGCGCACCGGCATTCACGTCGTAAACGCCGCCTGCCCAGTCTGGCTGCGCAACCTGCATGTCGCGTGCGGTCGTTTTCTGGTGGAGATAGCCGAGTTGGATGTCCAGATTTTCGACTGGTTGATAACGCAGCTCACCCCGCAAAAGCCATTGATCAGCCCGGTTCGAGTCATAGTCGACCGGCTTCAGGACCAATCCGCTGCGCGGATCATTCGGAACGCTTCGTGTCGATGGCGACGCGAATTGATCGGTGCCATCAATTTGCACGTGGTTAACGGCATCGATGAAGCCGCCGGCGCGGATGTAGCCGCCGATGAGGCGAGCCGCGAAATTGGACGCAATCGGGAGATTGAGCGCGCCTTCAACATTGAAGCTCGGATCTGACGAATGTTCCGTCATGCTGCCGCCGGCGTTCAGATAACCGGAAAAGCTGTCGAACTTCGGGCGGTTCGGAACGAACCGGATCGTACCGGCCTGAGAACTCGCTCCGTAAAGCGTGCCCTGCGGGCCACGCAAGACCTCTACCCGTTCAATATCAGTCAACATCAGCGGGAAAGTGAATTGTGTCTCGCCGAAATAAGTGGCGACTTGCGAAGCCGTCATAGCTGCGCCGCCCTGGCCGCCGCCGGGCTCGACTGCATCAGTCCTTAGACCACGCAGCGTCATGTTATTCTTGTTGCCGCGCGCCGCCAGTCCGCCATCGACAGTCACAACACCCGGAATTGCACGAGCGAGGTCGCTGATCGTGAGCGCTCCGGTCTTGCGGAGCGCATCGCCGTCAACGGCCGAAATATTATACGGAACTGACAGCACCGATTGCGCGCGACGCTGCGCGGTCACGACGATGTCGCTGCCCGGAGCGCTTTCGGTGGCAGCCTGCTCATCAGGAGCGCCGGCAGCAGGCCCGCTGGCCTGCGCAAAAGCTGGCAAGGACCAGAGCGACAAAAGCGTCGTTGACAACAGACGAACACCAACACGACGCGTTGAACAACCACGGCTAATGTCAATCATCTCTCGTCCCCTTCGCCTTGCCACCCATCTCTCGTGTCGCGCCAACTTTTCGGCGCCGTCTAGTCAAGGTGAGCATCGTTATTGATTAAAATCAAACAATCTCGATAAAAATTTTTACAATTAAGCCGAATTATTGTATTTTCTTCTAACAATTACGGCTCAACAAACATGAAATGCTTTGTCATGTCGGTGAGTACTTCCCACCGGCCTTTGAAACCTGCTTCGACTATAAAGCTGTCCCCGGTCCCCAGGGTCACCGGCTCGCCACCGTCCCTCGTGATGCGGCATGCACCGGACAGGATGTGGCAAAATTCATGCTTGTCGTACGACACCGAGAAAGCGCCGCGCGTGCAGCTCCAGACACCTGAAATAGTGCGGTTTCCCTCTGTCAGGTGCTGGCGCCAGGCGCTGGCGACCGGACTTCCCTCGACAATGGTCCATCCGGCAGGCGCGCCCACCGACGGCTCATTCAAGACGCGCTCAAACTTAAAGAGATCTGAATCTGTCATTGCATCCTCTTGGCAACAAAATAACTGCGAGTGTCAGCTGATCCGCGCGAGTTCAGGCCCAACCTGCTCACCGAGAATTTTCAGATGACGCTTGAAAGGCTCGGGGTTCCCGATGAAGTCGAACGTCGGCGTTACAAGGACTCCGAAACCGCCGATCTCCTCGTGAAATGCGCGAATGCGCTCAACGAGCGTCTTTGGCGCGCCGACGAGCCAGACATTCCGCGCAAGAAACTCCGCGGTAATCTGATCCTCTGGAACCCCAGGCGCAAAGGCTCCGAGCAAGCCGAACCGCTCATAAACCCGCAACACGAACTCATCATAGACGCGCTGGACCGGCTCGGACAAAGCGAGCTCCAGAGCCTCCTCATCCGTTCGACCGGTAAAGGCGTTCTTGAACAACCGCCATTTCGCGCGGTCAGGCGTCAGGCCACTCTCGGCCGCACCCGCAGCATAGGCGTCCCAATGCCCAATCAGATATTCCGGCGCCAAGTCAAAACTCATCGGGATGTAACCGTGGCGTCCGGCATCCTTCAGGCTCGAAGAGCTTGCGCTGATGCCCGCGATCGCGACCGGCGGATGCGGCAATTGCATCGGTCGCCAATTAGGCCCGCCCCAGAAGGAATCGAAGGCTGGGTAATCGACCTTGAAATGCTTGCCTTCGCGGCGGAACGGTCTCTCACGCGTCCAAATGTCGATGATGAGCTCGCGCGCATCTTGCGTGATTTCGCGGCGCTCAGCCAAATCCGGAAGTCCGAACAGCTGCGCATCAGTTTCGTAACCGCCCGCTCCAAATCCAGCGATCAGGCGACCACCCGTCATATGATCGAGCTGCATCAAGCGATGCGCCAGGGCAATCGGGTTGTGATAGGGGAGGAGATTAGCGCCCGTCGCGAGGCGTATCTTCTTGGTGGTACGCGATGCTGCGGCAAGAACCAGTTCAGGCGCGCAAACATTTTCCCATCCGAGCGTATAGTGCTCTGCGCACCAAGCTTCATGGATGCCGATTTGATCCGCCAGCTCGATGAGACCGATGTCCCAATTCAATCCAGCGGCGATCTCCGTCTCTGGAAGTCGGAACGGAACGGCGAAAATGCCAAGCTCAACCACGTATGATTACTCCTTGCACGAACTGAACACGAGCCAGATTCTAGCCTCCGCGCCCACTCAAGTCGAATTGATCAAGCGGCGGCGATTGCAGATTGCGCAATCCCCTCGTCTCCATTTGCATATGTTTTAAGTTTTGTTACAGTCGGGACAATACAGCTTTTTCGCAATCAATAATTGCACAGGAGGGACAATGGGGCGCCAGTGGGATGGCATCGATGAGGCTGTGGCAGTCGCAGATGCCGGGAGTTTTGTTGGAGCATCGAAGCGACTGTCTGTGTCGACGTCGCATGTCAGTCGCGCAATCGCTGATCTGGAATATAGGTTGAATGTTCAGTTGTTTGTCCGGACAACACGTGCCGTTCGGCCGACAAATACGGGACTAAGGCTACTAGAACAGTTCCGCCGCCTGGTCGGTGAGCGCGACGAGGTTATGTCGATGGTGCGCACCGACGGCGAACCGCAAGGGATGTTGCGGGTTACCTGTTCAGCCACACTCGGCGAGCGTTACGTTGCTCCAATTCTGCAAGAGTTCGTGAAACGCTACCCTAAGGTTTCGATCGACCTCGACCTCTCAAATCGGGTCGTTGACCTCGTCGCAGAAGGTTTTGATCTTGCGATCCGAACCGGCGCGCTCGGCGACAGCCGGCTTGCCCGTGTCCAGATCGGGACCCGCAGACTGCGCACTTGCGCAGATCCTGAGTATTTGGCGACTTACGGTATTCCACAAACAATTGACGATCTGGCCAATCACCGCTGCCTGCAAGCATCTGCAGACACTTGGCATTTCAGGGTCAACGGAGCGATTGAGAGATATCGTCCCCGCGCATCCTGGCGCTGCAACAATGGGGCGGCAGTTGCTGATGCAGCGATTGCTGGCTTGGGAATTTGCCAATTGCCGGAATTTTATTTCCTGGCAGCGCTCGAAACCGGTCAGCTTCAGCCAGTGTTGGATGAATTCCGTGACGACGAAGAGCCGGTGTGGGCCGTGTACCCCCAACAGCGACATATTCTGCCGAAAGTTCGAATGCTCATCGACGTGCTGCGATCCGCCTTTTCGACGTCGGGCATGCTCCCATAGCGACGGGTGTACATGCCAACACTGACCTAGGTCGCTACTTAGCGCTCACGATTGCCCAACTGTGCGAAGAAATCCGCCAGCCATCACTCGTCCGTTGTTCCGTGATCAGCCAATAAGCACGCTCAAAACGAGGCTTTCCTGCTTCCGTCCACCGATTGATTGCAGGAAAAACCAGATAAGCCGTATCACCATCGATCCGTCTCGCGACAGCCGCCTTGATCGTGAGATTATATTTGTTTGAGACGAACGTCTTGCGCTCGGCATCGTTGGTCCCGCGAAGAATCCCGTACCAAGCTCCGAGACCTTCCTTACTGTTCCACAGAAACGGCGCAAAACCATCCGCGACGACGGTGTTCGGAAGAAACACGTCCGTCGGCATCGCCTCTTGAGCAGCATTAAAAGCCTTTTGGAAGCGCATTACCGGCGCAAGAACGGGATCTTCGACCGTTTCCTTTGCGACCGCGGGCTGCACGGCCGCGACCAGAAGAATCGGAGCAAGCGAGTAACGAAGGCACATAAGAAACCCTCCATGTAGAAAATGAAAAGGGGGCTGGTCGCCGCCCGGCCCCACTCGCAAAGTGCCTTTAACCGAGATTGATCCAGACTGATTTCGTCTGAGTGTGGGCGAGCATTCCCTCGATGCACTTATCGCGCCCCTGCCCGGACTGCTTGTATCCACCCCATGGTTGCGTCATGTCACCATGGTCGTAGCAGTTAACCCAAACGATACCGGCCTCGACCGCCCGGGACATCGAATGAGCAGTATTTAGATCCCGCGTCCATATGCTCGCCGCCAGACCATATTGCGTATCGTTTGCGATCTGAATCGCCTGCTCTGGGGTCTCAAAGGACAAGAGAGCTGCCACGGGGCCGAACACCTCCTCGCGCGCGATCGTCATGTCTGGAGTGACGGCCCCGAACAGCGTAGGAGACACAAAATTTCCGCCCTCGAGCTCGCCAGGGACCTCCAACGTGAATGCGGTCTTGGCGCCCTCCTCAGCCCCACGCTTGATATAATTGCGAACCTGTTGTGCCTGTGTCGCCGTCACAAGCGGGCCCATCGTTACGCCCTCAACAAGGGGATCGCCGACCTGTACGTTCGCGCGAGCATAGTCCTGGAAGCGCTCGGTAAACTCAGCAACCAAGGTCTTATGTACGAGCAGCCGCGAACCCGCGCTGCACACTTCGCCCTGGTTATAGAAGATACCGCCTACGGCATATGGAATGACGGCGTCGAGGTCAGCATCTGGCATGATGATCTGCGGGCTTTTGCCGCCACATTCTGTCGACACGCGCTTCATGTTGGATTGGCCGGAGTAAACCATCATCAGCTTGCCCACCTCGGTAGAGCCGGTGAAGGCAATCTTATCGATGCCCATGTGAAGGCCCAGGGCCGCTCCCACTTCCTCGCCGTAGCCGTTGACGACGTTGAAGACTCCGTCCGGCCCGCCAGCATCCTTGAACAACTGTGCGAGCAGGAGTGCGGAGAGCGGAGATTGCTCGGCCGGCTTTAGAACGACGCTGTTGCCCGTCGCGAGCGCCGGCGCGACTTTCCACGCCGCCATCATCAACGGGAAATTCCAAGGAACAATGCATGCCACGACGCCAATTGGCTCACGCACGATCATGTGGAGCGCGTCGTGCGCGGTGTTGGTCACGGCGCCTTCAATCTTGTCGATCGCTTCGGCCAGATAGCGGAACGTCAACACGGACTGCGGAACATCATAGCCGAGCATATCTGCGACCGGCTTGCCCATGTCCAAGGAATCAAGCAGCGCAAATGTCTCCGCATTCTGCTCGATTAGATCAGCCAGGCGATAAAGAACCGCCATCCGGTCGCGAGGCGCCATCCTAGACCAAACACCAGATGCGAACGCTTTTCGTGCCGCACTGACAGCGAGGTCAACATCGGCACGTGTACCTTGCGCAATTGCGGCGATGACAGTGCCGTTGGTAGGGTTGACGGTGTCGAAGGTGGCGCCGCCCTCGGCAGCAACGAATTGGCCATCGATGAACAGCCGCGTTTCGGGACGAATCTCCGAGGCGCGCTGATGCCAAATATTATTGTTCCCCACGACGTTAGCAATGTCAGTCATTTGTCTCTCACTTGTAACTAGAAATGGTCGGGTCAGGACGTTGACACCGGTGCGCGGATGCCTTCGTCTCTAATTTTTTCCGATCAGCCACGCATCGCCGTAAGGCGCAGAGCCCTTCGCATAAGGGCGACCGAGGATCATGTAGATCGCGGCAGTAAGCAGTACGGCGCCAACCCCGAGTGACATCGAATAGTTGGCGTACCACGGAGCGTCTGGCGCCCGCGGCCAAAGGATGTTGCAGATCGCCCCAATCCCGTAAGCAAGGGCAGCAATATTGACCAGAAAGCCCCAGCGGCCGAGAGTGAATTCACCGCTCGGCTGCCAGCCACGCAAGCGCGCGAACAGGGCGGCTGCCACGACCATCTGGAAGGCGATGTAAATGCCCGCGACCGCGAAGCTGACAATCGTAACTAGGGCGTCCTGCATCACGAGTCCAATGAGCGCGATAGCGGCCGGTACAACGCCGGCAAGGCACAGTGCTGCAGTGGGAACGCGAGTTTTCGGCGAAATTTTGGACAGTCGCCCTGCTCCCGCGATCATATCGTCACGGGCAAAAGAGTAGATCAAACGGCTGACTGCAGCCTGCAAACTCAAGACGCACGACATGAACGACACCATCACGACCGCCGCAACACCTTTAGCTCCGACGGGCCCAAAAGCCGACAAAAGCACGTCAGCCAGGGGAGTCGAAGAACGGCCAGAAATGACCGCGCGGATGTCAGGCACCGCAAGGAGGAGCGCGATGCACGCAAACATCGACGCGCCGACACCCACGTAGATTGTCATCCGCATCGCCTTGGGTATGCGTACTCCGGGCTCCGAAATTTCCTCGGCCACGTCACCGCAGGCCTCGAAACCGTAACATGAAAACAGTCCGAGTTGCGCAGCAGCTAAAAATGCGAAGATGTAGTGACTGCCTTGACCTGCTCCCATCGGATCAAAAATCACCGTCACGGGCTGAACTCGATGGAACATCAGCAAATAGCCACCAACAACAAGCGCACCCACCAATTCAGCGATGAAACCAAACATCGCAACTCTCGCCAGGAACTTTGTCCCAGCAAGATTGCAAATGGTCGAAAAAGCGATGAGCGCCAACGCAATCATCGTCCCGAACATCGGCGTTGTTGGCGAGCCGATCAGCATCGAAAGGAATGGCGCAGCCCCGGTCGCGACGGCAGCGATCGTTGAGAAGAGTGCCCACACATACATCCAAGCAGCAACCCACGCCCACTTTCGCCCCACGAGGCGACGCGACCAGGGATATACCCCTCCGGAGATAGGGAACTGCGACACGACTTCGCCGAAGATCAGCGCAACGAGAAATTGCCCGAAACCAGCGATGACATACGACCAAATCATCGGCGCCCCGCCGAGATGCAAGCAGATGTCAAACAGCGAGTAAGCTCCCACAACGGGAGAAAGATAGGTGAAGCCGAGCGCGAAATTCTCGACCGTTGACATGGATCGATCAAACTCTGATGTGACCCCAAGGGCTATCAGTGCGTCGTCGTCGCTGCTCATTGCGTCCCCCGCTTATCTTGTGTTGAGGTAATGTTATTACCTTCGACCTCGAAGCTGGCGCAGCCATTGCGCTCCGTCCGAGCAATTCGACGTAGCTATATCATCATGCCGTTCTGAGCAATTGCTTTGTATTTGCCGTTTTGCATTTTTTTGTAGTAGAGCGCTTCAAGGGCGATGGCGGGGGACAAAATCGGCCGGAACCGTCAGGCGGATCAGGCCTGAACGCATTTTGGCCGACAGAAAAACTGAATAAATTAAGTGCCTTATACCATCACAATAGTTGAGTTTGGGCAGTCATGACCGACCGAGAGGCAGGAGGGTTTGAGTGGCGATTCCGATGGTAGAAGATTTTGATGTAGGAGTTCGCCTTCGCGAAGTGCGCGTCGAGGCGGGACTCAGTCAACGCGCCCTCGCGGAGCGCGCTGGGGTGCCCCACGGCCAAATTTCGCTCGTAGAGACAAATAGGAACAGCCCTTCCGTCGCCTCGCTGCGCAAGATACTTGGAGGAATTCCCATCACTATGTCGGACTTCTTCGAACCCGATCGAACGGAAAACGACAGCGTCTTTTTTGGGCATGAAGATCTAATCGAGCTCACGGCGCGCATGTCCAAAGATTCGGCGCCGATCTCCATCAAGCAAGCGGGCGACGCCCGTCTCCACAACCTGCAAATCCTCTACGAGCGTTATTCACCCGGATCCGATACCGGGGCCTCAATGCTTGAGCACGCCGGCCATGAGGGAGGCGTTGTAATCGCAGGCCGTCTAGAGGTAACGGTTGGATCCCAGCGTAAAGTTCTGGGGCCTGGCGACACCTACCTGTTCGAAAGCCGTATCCCGCATCGCTTCCGCAACACGGGAAAAGAGGAGGTCATCCTCATTTCGGCAGGAACCCCGCCCTATCTCTGACCAATGACGCAATGGCGCCAGATTGCAGGCCATTGCGAACCATTAGGGACGTCCACCCGACAAGAATCGCATAGAAAAATGAGCATTTGCTTTCTAAATGCACATATTCCATTATGCCTGCTCAAATTCAAGCCGCTCGCGGGGCCCCAAGCTGACAGTCAGTTGCGGGCAGTGCCGTCGCGACCGAGCCGCAATTTTTTTAGCACCGAACGACACGCCGTCCGAGGGCAACATCTTCAGAATTTCGTTTAATAACAATAGTTCACCTCATTTTTTACGGGCGCTAAAACAGCATATTTTATGCACTTGCTCACTATTATGAGCGATGATATGTGCCCAACCTAGATTTCGGAGGCCGTAATATGGACAACACTGAAAAATTGGCTCTGAGGCAGCGCGCGGCCGTGGCTAGCGGGGTTGGCACTCGCCAGATCTTTGCGGCTCACGCGGAAAATGCAGAACTATGGGATGTTGATGGTCGACGGTTTATCGATTTTTCGTCTGGCATCGCGGTAACAAACACTGGACACCGTCATCCCAAGGTTATGGCTGCGGTGGAAAAGCAGGCAAAATCATTCACGCACACATGTTTTCACGTAGCGCCCTATGAGGGATACATTGTGCTCGCCGAGAGGCTTAACGCGATGGCTCCGGTTGAAGGCCCAGCCAAGACAATGTTCGTGACGACTGGCGCCGAAGCGGTCGAGAACGCAGTGAAGATCGCTCGGATCTCCACTGGACGACCAGCGATCATCGCGTTCGCTGGCGGATTTCATGGCCGGACGCTGATGGGGATGGCGCTCACGGGTAAAATAGTTCCGTACAAACGCGGATTTGGCCCATTCCCCGCTGACATTTTTCATGCGCCGTTTCCGAACATGTTTCATGGCATCTCTGTGGAACAGTCCTTGTCGGCCTTGAGATCCCTTCTCGCCGCAGATGTCGATCCCAAACGGGTTGCTGCATTCATCGTCGAACCGGTCCAAGGCGAAGGCGGTTTCGTCCCTGCCCCAGCGGAATTTCTCCGCGGACTTCGTGAACTCGCCGACGAACATGGCATCCTCCTCATCGCTGATGAAGTTCAAGCGGGAATGGCCCGAACCGGTAAGATGTTCGGATTTGAGCACAGCGGAGTGAAGCCCGACTTGGTGACGATGGCTAAGGGGCTCGCCGGCGGCTTCCCGCTTTCTGCAGTGACAGGGCGGGCTGACCTGATGGACGCTGCTCACGCGGGCGGCCTGGGTGGCACATATGCTGGTAATCCGCTCGCGATCGCAGCGGCAAATGCCGTTCTGGACGTGATTGAAGATGAAGACTTGTGCGGTCGGGCAGCGGAGATCGGCGCGAAAATTACTAGTCGACTGGAAGAGATCGCACGGCGACAGGGCATGGAGATGATCGGCGAGATCAGGGGACCCGGTGCAATGGTTGCCTTCGAACTTGTGACGGACCGGACTTCGCGCGCGCCTGCTGCGGAACTTACTTCAGCAGTTGTAGCGGAAGCAGAACGTCGCGGCCTCATTCTGTTGTCTTGCGGCACTCGATTCAACGTCATTAGGCTTCTTCCCGCGCTGACCATTCCGGATGAACACCTTAGCGAGGCTCTTGATATCCTTGAGGCCTCTCTCGAAGTCGTCGCGAACAAAACTCCCAGTTGATGAAGTCCCAGGAGATCGACTCACGCGCTCGAAGCTGGTGAATTTATGAGTATTCGATCAGCTTTGGCACCTTTGATGAAGTTCAAACGTCTAGGTCGAGCCGCAAGAAGAAACAATTCGGCACGGCGGTTCAGCTAGCTTCTTGGCCCTCCGCCCAACAAAGTGAAGGAACTTAGGGGATATGCAGCCATTCAACTGGGAGGACCCCTTCAACCTCGACGATCAGCTCACCGATGACGAGCGAATGATCCGAGACACGGCGGCCGCCTACGCAGGCAGCAAACTCCAGCCCCGCGTAATCGAAGCCTACGAAAGCGAGCGCACGGATCCAGAGATTTTCCGTGAAATGGGGGAGCTGGGACTGCTCGGCCCGACACTTCCTGAAGAATATGGCGGAGTTGGCGCCTCATATGTCGCGTACGGCCTGATCGCGCGTGAGATTGAACGTGTCGACAGCGGCTACAGATCCATGATGTCGGTTCAGTCGTCGCTCGTAATGTACCCCATCTTTGCCTATGGATCTGAAGGGCAGCGGCGCAAATATCTGCCGCGCCTCGCGACCGGCGAATGGATTGGCTGCTTTGGCCTAACGGAACCTGATGCCGGTTCAGATCCCGGCGGAATGCGGACACGCGCGGAAAAAACGTCCGGTGGCTTCCGACTTACAGGCAACAAAACTTGGATCTCCAATTCCCCAATTGCCGACGTTTTCGTGATTTGGGCTAAATCGGACAGTCACGGCGGGAGAATCCGTGGCTTCATCTTGGATAAGGGGTTGGCCGGGCTCTCCGCGCCAAAAATTTCAGGAAAGCTTAGCCTTCGAACTTCAGTCACAGGCATGATTAATCTGGATGGTGTCGAGGTCGACGAAGACGCGCTCCTTCCTAATGTCGAAGGATTGAAAGGCCCATTTGGATGCCTCAACCGGGCCAGATATGGCATCTCCTGGGGCAGTCTAGGCGCTGCAGAGTCCTGCTTCCACGCCGCTCGACTTTATGGCCTTGATCGCAAGCAATTTGGCCGCCCTTTGGCAGGGACCCAATTGTATCAAAAGAAGCTAGCAGACATGATGACCGATATCGGACTTGGTCTGCAGGCGTCGTTGCGCGTCGGCCGGCTGATGGACGAACATCGGTTTGCGCCCGAGATGATCTCGATCGTGAAGCGTAACAATGTTGGCAAGGCGCTCGATGTCGCGCGCTGGGCACGTGACATGCATGGCGGCAACGGCATCTCAGAAGAATATCAGGTGATCCGGCACATGCTGAACCTTGAAACGGTGAACACCTATGAGGGCACGCATGATGTGCACGCCCTTATTTTGGGGCGAGCGATCACCGGAATTGCAGCTTTCTGATGAAAAATGGTCCGCTCGCCGGTGTACGGGTTGTTGAACTGGCCCGCATCTTGGCGGGACCTTGGGCTGGACAGGTTTTGTCAGACCTGGGCGCAGAGGTCGTTAAGATCGAATGCCCATCGGGCGATGACACTCGGCAATGGGGTCCGCCGTTCATCGACAATGGCGATGGCACTCGCGATGCTGCATACTTCCACTCAACAAATCGCGGAAAAAAATCCCGTGTGATCGATTTCAGAGACGCAAGAGAGAATGCAGAGCTTCAAGAAATAATAGCCGGCGCAGACGTTCTGATCGAGAATTTCAAGGTTGGAGGCCTCGCAAAATACGGATTAGATTATGAGAGTCTGTCAAAGACCAATCCGCGTCTGATCTATTGTTCTATCACCGGATTTGGTCAATTCGGGCCTTACTCCAGTCGATCTGGCTATGATTTCATCGTTCAAGGGATGAGCGGAATCATGGATCTTACAGGTTCGCCGGGAGGTCAGCCGCAGAAGATCGGCGTCGCCTATGCGGATATTCTTACTGGCCTCTACTCCGTCATCGGCATTCAAGCAGCACTCTTGCAGCGAGATCAAACGGGGGTCGGACAGCATATCGACATGGCCTTGTTCGACGTCATGGTGGGAACGTTGGCAAATCAGGCGCTGAACTATCTTGCGTCCGAGGTTAACCCGACGCGGCTCGGAAATGCCCATCCAAACATCGTGCCTTATGAGGTCTATCCGACACGCGATGGTTGGCTCATCCTAGCGTGTGGCAACGACGCCCAATATGAGCGTGTAACCCAAGTTTTGCAGATCGCTGCCGATCCACGGTTCGTGCGGAACGAGGGTCGCGTACATCATCGGGACGAAGTACGGGACATTATCAGTGCAGCGACGCAGATATGGCGTCGTGACGATTTGCTCGACGCTTTCGAGAAAGTCGGCGTGCCCGCCGGGCCCATTAACACGGTCTCGCAGGCACTCTCCGATCCGCAAATCCAAGCTCGAGCAATGGTCATTCCCGCGCCACAAGACGATCCTTCACAAGTACCCGGCCTGCGGCTTCCTATCGTTTTTTCGGGCGCGAAACTTCACAGCACAACCGCAGTGCCGACGCTTGGAAACGACGAGACCGAAGCAGCGGACGCTTGGCATGGGCCCAACGGCTAAAGCTTTGGAAATTTCGGACCGGAACGCGGTTTGGGTTCGCTAATCCTCATGATCCTTGAACAAGATAGGAGACGTCCTTTGAACACCGTCAATTCGTTGAAACTTGATGATCCAAGCCTATTCCGAGAGGCCGCCCTCATCGGAGGCGAATGGATTCAAGCGGATGATGGAAGCACCGAGACAGTCACCAATCCCGCAACCGGCGAAATAATAGGACGCGTTCCAGCGCTCGGAGCAGCGGAGACGAGCCGCGCGATCGCGTCTGCAGAAAAGGCGTTCAAGGCCTGGTCCGCACTCACGGCGGCAGAAAGGGCAAAACCGCTGCGGAGGCTGTTCGAGCTCATGCTCGAGAATCGAAGCGACCTTGCGAAGATCCTCACAGCCGAACAAGGCAAGCCCCTTACTGAGGCAGCGGGCGAGATCAATTACGCCGCCAGCTTCCTTGAGTGGTACGCTGAGGAGGGAAAGCGCGTTTATGGCGATGTTATTCCAACGAATAACGTCAATCGCCGAATTTTGGTATTCAAACAGCCGATAGGCGTATTTGGAGCCATAACGCCGTGGAATTTTCCTTCAGCGATGATCACGCGCAAGGCGGGGCCAGCTTGGGCGGCAGGCTGCACCGGCGTTGTACGCCCGGCGTCCAACACGCCATTTTCCGCATTGGCCCTGGGCGTTCTAGCCGAGCGCGCAGGATTGCCAGCCGGCGTCTGCAATATCGTGACAGGCCCACCGGAAGAGATTGCAGCCGAGTTGTGCGAGAATCCAATTGTTCGCAAGATCAGCTTCACGGGATCAACGCGGGTTGGCGCGCTCTTGCTCAAACAATGTGCCCCAACGATCAAAAAAACATCGATGGAACTCGGTGGCAACGCGCCCTTTATCGTCTTCGACGATGCAGATATCGAGAAAGCCGTTGATGGGGCCATCGCCGCAAAATATCGAAATGCTGGGCAAACATGTGTTTGTGCGAACAGGTTGCTCGTGCAGGCCGGGATCTACGATCAGTTTGCTCAGCGTCTCGCGGAAAAGGCCGCCGCGCTAAAAATCGGTCCTGGAGTGAACGAGGGTGTCCAAGTTGGCCCAATGATCGATCATAAAGCCGTGGAGAAAACGCAGGCCCATATCGCCGACGCCTTGGAGCGGGGGGCCACCCTTAAAATTGGTGGCAAACCGCACCGATTGGGGGGACATTTCTTCGAACCTACGGTGCTTGTCGACGTTCCGCGCGAGGCACTTTGTTTCCGCGAGGAAACTTTCGGCCCTGTTGCACCGCTGTTCAAGTTTGAAACGGAGGAGGACGCGATCAGCCTCGCAAATGACAGCGAATTTGGTCTCGCAGCTTATTTCTATACGGCCGATTTGGCCCGAGCATTTCGCGTTGCCGAGGCTTTGGAAACTGGGATCGTCGGCATTAACGAAGGGCTGATTTCGACCGAGGTCGCCCCATTCGGTGGCGTCAAGTCATCCGGACTTGGCCGCGAAGGCTCAAAGTACGGCATCGATGATTATCTTGAGATCAAATATGTCGGTATCGCCGGAATTCTTTCCTAGCGGCCGAAAGTGTCAATCCATTAGTAGATCCGCCGCTCGATTAGACTCAGCAGCTGATCTGCCGAAGGACGCAAACGTTGGAAGATATCGGTGATCACATGGAACGCTGATACAGGATTCAATGTTCGGTGATGGCCCGGTGTCTGGGTTTGGACGACGTCACGAATGAACTGACTGGGCTTGTCGTCGTTCCCCACCTTGCAACAGGACGATCGTCTACCGGACGCGCGCAGAGCGCCGCACACGATTAGGCGCTATTCCGATCATGGAGAAGAGCATGGACTGCTTGGCCGTAACGAAAAACGTTGTCGCTATCTTACTATGTTGCTTGCCTGCTGGGCTCGTCGCCGCGCCTGGGCATCGCGTGTTTCCGGTCGCCGCAGAGCCGGTTCTGGATGACAAATTCCCTAACCCGCCCACAGCTTTTCGAAATGGGGTCATGGCCCACCGCGATGTCGTCTATCAGACCAACGTCGACTACCGACCGCAGATTGTAGACATTTAAGTGCCCAAAACACCGGGACCACATCCGCTTGTTCTTTATGTTCATGGTGGCGCTTGGGAGAGAGGCCACACGCGTCATTCAGGCGCACTCGCCAATTTCCCGAAGGTGCTCGCCTCGATCGCCTGAACGCCAAGGGCCGTGGCGATGTGGGTTTTGCCGGTGCCCGGACCGCCGACCAGAACGATATTGTCGGCAACATCCATAAACTCACACCGATGCAGCTGGCGTACCAGCGCCTCGTTGATCTCACTGCTGGCGAAGTCGAAGCCGGCCAGGTCGCGATAGGCCGGGAACCGGGCGGCCTTGAGCTGATAGGATACCGATCGCACTTCTCGCTCGGCGGTCTCTGCCTTCAGGAGCTGGGACAGGATCGGGACCGCCGCATCGAACGCCGGGGCGCCTTGCTCCATGAGATCGATGACGGCCTGGGCCATGCGGTGTATCTTGAGGCTGCGCAGCATGACGATGATGGCACCGCTGGCGGGATCATGACGCATGGCGGTTCTCCCGACGCAGGACGTCATAGCGCTCGACGTTGGCCATCGGCTCACTGATCAACCTCAGCGCCTGGGGTGCGGTCACGGGAGGCGTCGTCAGTGGCTTGCCGTCGAGCAGACGGTGCAGCAGGTTGAGGATGTGAGTCTTGGTCGGAACGCCGGCTTCCAGCGCCATGGTAACCGCGCTCAGCACTGCCTGTTCGTCATGATGCAGGATCAGGGCCAGGATCTCGACCATCTCCCTATCGCCACCGGGCGTTGCGAGATAGACCGGTGCGCTTGGCGATCTCCCGGATCGATAGATGATCGCAGTAATGCCAGCGCCGGATGACGCTCAATAATGCCATGTCCAACACTCCATGGTCCCCCGCTCAAAGCAAGGTACGTGTTCAAACATGGGTCACTTCTCGGTGGAAATTACCGACCTCCCCGGGTCACTTCTCAGCGGCAATCAACATCGACGAGTCATAGTCACGACGGACAATCCGCGATCCGGTAATGACGATCGCTTCGTTTTCTCCCTCATCGCTTTTCTGCTCGGAAGAGTTTGTAGAGGAGGCCTCTTGTGCTCTTGCGGGCGATGTGGCGCAGAGGAATAAAACGGCGGCTATAGCGCCAGCCGACGTCGCGTTACGATGGATCGATATATTCTTCACAGGCCCCTCCCGTTGTGTCCGCCCTTCCTCAAGAAGGTGTCGGTTCTGGAAGGCTGTTCTAGAGAATCTGCGATGGCCGGTTTTGCCTAGGGGCGACATTGTGTTTTGGATTGGCGCCCTTTGCCGGCAGGCACTTACGGAACCGCTAAGTGTATGTCTGGCTTGGCCTGGGCAGAGTTTGGATGAGACGGGTGTGTGGCGCTTGGCATCATCGCTAGCCTTCCGAGTCCAAACGGCCGATCCTAAACTGCAACGCCGAAATTAACTCTGCCGGCTTGAGATCTCGTGCCTGAAAAGCTCAGTTTCATGCGATATAGCGACCGCCACCGAACATCATCGAACCGCACGCATTTCGCCGCCAGCGATATGGTGTGTTTCCAGTTTTCCGAACGAACGTGTTGGTAAAGTGACTCTGGTCAACGAAACCGCACTCAAGCGCGATTTCAGCTAGAGACATTGCCGTCTCGCTAAGCAAGAACTTTGCCCGTTCCACTCGCGCCAGCAAGAACCAGTTGTAGGGAGACACTCCGACCGTATTGGAAAACGCGCGCTTGAAATGGCTGACAGACAGTCGGCATGCACGGGCGATCTCCGGAATAGTCACTGGTCGGCCAAGCTGCTCGATCATTTGGTCTTTGGCTCTTCTTTCTTGCCATGGCGCAAGCACAGGACGATCGCGGGTCGACCGGGAACTAACTGACGTTCTTCGCGCCAATACGCCTAGCTGTTCAGGCGCAGCAACGCGCCCACTTGGCACACGCGCCCCTCCGCCCGTCGTCAAACGTGCAATGCCGCCATCGCGACCCCCTCGGGACGTGGAAGGCCAAGACCGCAAGATGCGCTTGAAAACCAACCATGATCGGAACGAATGCGCGGCTACCGAAGACAGTAGCGTGCCGCACAATAGGATCCGATCGTATGACTCCCACCGATAGGACACTTCGAAAGATAAAAAGGCGGCCAAATCGGTTTTCGAAGCTCGCTTCGGTCAGACTTAGCGGCGAGTATGCTGCTCAGAACACCAACTGTTACTTTGAGATTTTGCCTGTCTTGGATACGGTCGCGTGAAGAAAAAGCTCGATGAGCTTCAACTCCTTCTGAACCGTCCGCTTGTGAAGCCCGACAAGCGTTGCGATTTCAACCTGGGTTTTGCCATCGCGCCATCGCGCGAGAAATATCGTTCGCTGCCGAGCTGTGAATCCCGCCAACAGACTGTGGGCCAGCTCAACCGCCTGTCGATCGGCAACTACAGCTTCGACGTCGATATCATGATCAGGGACGTTGGCCAGTTTGGCCACTTCCACTTGCACAAATCGTGTTTCGTGTCGGCGGCGGTTCTTCGCAAGGTTGAGAGCCATTCGGTAAAGATAGGCGAATGGCCTTCTAACAGGTGCCACGACAACTGCTGTTTCGAGCTTGAGATAGGTGTCGTGCAAAGCCTCCTGTGCGGCATCTGGCGATCGAAGCGACCGGGTGAGGCGCTTTAATAACGACTGATAATCTGCGACGAGGCTTTTTCTAAGAGGCTCGAGCGCTTCAATACCATCGCCAGAACCATGGGAGGGCGCTGCTATGCGCTCCCCCAACTCCGCAGCTGCCAAATCTTCATCACGAGAAGGCGCCCTTCCCCCATCCATTAACGCATCCCTTTAATGCAATGGGAGTATGTCGCGCCAGAATAGCTGGCGAATTTCGAAGCGCGCCGTACGCGCCCGCAAGAGCCGATACGCCTCGCTACAAGATATGAGTTGCTCCGGCCGACGTAAGGTGCCGACGCGCTATCGACCCGCTGCGAGGCGGTGGAATCGCCAGACGCCAAAGACGCCTTGTGGGAGGCATCACGCAACACAATTATCTTCTAACGTCGGTCGAGGCTTGTGGCCAATCACGTTAATCTGTCGAAACTGCCAATACTGCTCTTTGACAGCCAGTCAGAGATGAAGCGTTTTCGAGGCCGCTGAGGACGACCGTCCGCTGTCCTATTTCATTTCAGCTAAATAGAGCGCGACCCAAAGGTTGCGCAACATCAGGGAGAAACACCCCCGCACCTGAATGTGGGAAAAAATGTGGGAAAAGATCTGTCTCTCGACAATTTATTTTAAGTAAATCAATTACTTATTAAGAAAGAGTGGAGGCCCGAGCCGGAATCGAACCGGCGTGCAAGGATTTGCAGTCCTCTGCGTAACCACTCCGCCATCGGGCCTCGGAGCGCGGTGAGAGGGGGCGGCTAGCCGAAATCGCGCGGGGACGCAATCGGCTTTGGCGGATCACCGGCTGCGGCGCGCCACACCGGCATTTCCGCGCGGAAAAGGCTTTCACTGTGCATTGCAAAAAGACTAGAGATGCAAGCAACACCAATTGCTGTATTGCCAGAGCAATACAGTTATGTCATCAGGGACAGCATGACCGAGCAGAATTTCCGGGCGATGCGCCGCGCGATGGTGGAAAGCCAGCTGCGGACCAACGACGTCAACGATCCCGAGATCATCGAGGCGATCCTCGCCGAGCCGCGCGAGAATTATCTGCCGCCCGAGCGCCGCGACGCGGCCTATATCGACCGCGCCGTGCCGCTGATCGCTGGCCGCGCGCTCAATCCGCCACTCGCGACCGCCCGGCTGATCGCCGCCGCCGCGCCGCGCGCCGGCGAGCGCGTCCTGCTGATCGGATCGGCGACCGGCTATGCCGCCGCGCTGCTCGCGCGCCTGGGCTGCGACGTCGTCGCGGTCGAGGAGGAAGCGAGCCTTGCCGCGCATGCCAAGGCGCAACTGGCGGACTGGGCGGGCATCACTCTCGTCACCGGGCCGCTCGCCCAGGGCGCGAAGAAGGACGGCCCCTATGACATCCTGTTCGTCGATGGCGCCGTCGAGGAGCTGGGCGATACGCTGATCGATCAGCTCAAGGTCGATGGCCGCGCCGTTTTCGCCCGCGCCGACCGGGGCGTCACGCGCCTGTGCGTGGGCACGAGAACGGCCGGCGGCTTCGGCGCGCGCGCCTTCGTCGACAGCGAGGCCGTCCCCCTGCCCGGCTTCGCCAAGCCCAAGTCCTTCACTTTCTGACCGTAAGGCCCGAAACACTTATGCCTCTTCGCCCGATTCCGCGCCTTGTCCTTCTCGCGGCCCTGCTCGGCGGCGCCACCGTCCCGCTCCATGCCGAGACATTGCAGGAAGCGCTGGCGGCCGCTTATCGCGACAACCCGACGCTGACCGCCACCCGCGCCGGCCAGCGCGCGACGGACGAGAGCTTCAACATCCAGAAGGCCGCCGGCCTGCCCAATGCGTCGCTGACCTCGACCTATTCCGAGTTCGCCTTCAACCGGCCGCTCAATCCGCTGGCGCCCGGCCGCGACCTGTCGACTGCGCTCAGCCTGAGCGTGCCGATCTATTCCGGCGGACGCGTGCGCAATGCCATGACCGGGGCCAATCGCCGGATCGAGGCCGGCCAGTTCGACGTGCGCGCGAGCGAGCTGTCGATCTTCAGTCAGGTGGTCGCGGCCTATATGGACGTGATCCGGGGCCAGTCGCTGGTCCAGCTCAGCCAGAACAATGTCCAGGTGCTCGAAGTCAATCTGCGCGCCACCAACAATCGCTTCCAGGTCGGCGACCTCACGCGGACCGACGTGGCCCAGTCCGATTCGCGCCTCGCCCTCGCCCGCGGCGACCTGAAGACCGCCGAAGCCTCGCTGATCGAGGCGCGCGAGCGTTTCATCAATCTGGTCGGCCACGAGCCGGTCGACCTGGAGACGCCGCCGGTGCTCCCCGGCCTGCCCGCGACCGCCGACGAGGCGGTCGACACATCCCTCGCCAACAATCCCGATCTCGCCGCCGCGCGCAAGGTGCGCGAGGCGACGGTCTATGACGTGCGCGTCGCCAGGGGCGCCCGCCTGCCGACCATCTCGACTTTCGCGACCGGCCAGCACGACACCAATCTGGGCTCTCTTCCCGGCGCCTCGGGCTATGAGCCCGTCTCGGCCACGGTCGGCGCCCGCCTCTCCGTGCCGCTCTATCAGGGCGGCGGCCCCGGCGCCCGCGTGCGCCAGAGCCAGGCCCTCGAGCAGCAGGCAATGGAGCAGGAAACGGCGGTCGAGCGCTCGATCGTGGCGCAGGCCCGCTCGCTCTATTCGAGCTGGCAGTCGAGCAACGAGGTGATCGCCGCGAGCCGCACCGCCGTCGACGCGAGCGCGCTCTCGCTGCAGGGCGTGCGCGCCGAGAACAGCGTCGGCACCCGCACCATTCTCGACATCCTCAATGCCGAGCAGGAAAGCTTCATCGCGCGCGTCCAGCTCGTCACCGCGCAGCGCAATGCCTATGTCGCGGCCTTCTCCCTGCTGGCGGTCATGGGCAAGCTCGACGTCACCGAATTCGGCGTGCCCGCCAACGCGGTTTACGACCCCAGGGCCAATTACCAGCGCGTGAAGGGCAAGTGGAACGACTGGGACGACGACGGCACACCGAAGCCGATTTCGTCGCGCACGGTTGACTCGACTGCCCAAACGGCCACAGTAAAGGCGCAGTAAACCAGACTGCAGTCACTTTGTCGCCGGGGATCGCTATGGGGGCCATGCCGAACGAACCGTCGATGGAAGAGATCCTCTCGTCCATCAAGCGAATCATCGCCGAGGAAGACGTGGCCACCACGCAGTCGCCGCGTGCCCCACGCCGCGCCGCGCCGGCGAGCGTGGAGGATGATAGTGACCAGGCCGACGACCAGATTCTCGAGCTGACCGATGCGCTGCCCGGCGAGAGCGGCGCACAGGCGGCGGCCGGGGAGGACGCCCCGCCGCAGACGGACACCGCAACCGAGCAAGAGGAGCCGGTGATGACCGCGCCAGCCAGGCCCGAGAGCAAGCCCGCCAAGACGGACACCAAAGCCACCGAGACGAAGGCGCCCAGGCCCCGCGCCGCGCCCGCAGCTGCGCCGGCGCCCACGCCGCCGAGCGTCGTCATGTCCGACGACAGTGCGAAGGCCGCTCGCGAGTCTCTCGTCAATCTCTCCAAGCTGCTGGTCTCGCCCGAGGATGGCGCGTCCAATACGTTGGAAGGTCTGGTACGCGAGATGCTGCGCCCGATGCTCAAGGACTGGCTCGACGCCAATCTGCCCGAGATGGTCGAGTCCATGGTCAAGCGCGAGATCGACCGGATCACCGGACGAGTATGACGGCCGGGCTGCGCTGAGCCAGGCAGTCCGGCAGTTCTGATCCGCGGGCCGATCGGCCCGGCGCGATCGGCTTCCTCCGCCCCCGTTTCACATCGAAATCAACCGCCGCCGCGCGCGCCCCGAGGGTGGCGCGCGCGCCGAAGACTCACTAAGGGCCTGCCCCATGACCGAGCTTGCCAAGACATTCGACCCCGCCGCCATCGAGGCGAAATGGTACCAGCACTGGGAGAAGACGGGCCAGTTCCGCCCCGAACGCCCGAACGCCGCGCCCTTCACCATCGTCAACCCGCCGCCCAACGTCACCGGCTCGCTCCACATCGGCCACGCGCTGGACAATACGCTGCAGGACATCGTGATCCGCTACGAGCGGCTGCGCGGCAAGGATGCGCTCTGGGTGGTCGGCACCGATCATGCCGGCATCGCCACCCAGATGGTCGTCGAGCGCCAGATGGAGGAGCGGCAGGACAAGCGCACCAACTACACGCGCGAGCAGTTCGTCGAGAAGGTGTGGGAATGGAAGGCGGAGAGCGGCGGCACGATCACCGGCCAGCTCCGCCGCCTGGGCTGCTCGATGGACTGGAGCCGCGAGCAGTTCACCATGGACCCGCACTTCACCCGCGCGGTCGTGAAGGTGTTCGTCGACCTCTATAGGGAGGGCCTCATCTATCGCGACAAGCGGCTGGTGAACTGGGACCCCAAGCTCAAGACCGCCATCAGCGATCTGGAGGTCGAGACGCGCGAGGTGCAGGGCGGCTTCTGGCACTTCAAATATCCGCTCGCCGACGGCGTCACGCTCGACGATGGCCGGGACTATATCGAGGTCGCCACGACGCGCCCCGAGACGATGCTCGCAGACATGGCCGTCGCCGTGAACCCGCAGGACCCGCGCTACGCGAGCGTGATCGGCAAGGAGATCCTGCAGCCGATCACCGGGCGGCGCTTCAGGATCGTGGCGGACGAGCATGCCGACCCCGAGCTCGGCTCGGGCGCGGTCAAGATCACGCCGGGTCATGACTTCAACGACTTCGAGGTCGGCAAGCGCGCGGGCATCAAGGCCGGCGACATGCTCAACATGTTCGACGCCGAAGCGCTGGTCGTGCAGACGGCGGACGGCCTCATCCCGGACAAATATCTCGGCCAGGATCGCTTCGTCGTGCGCCAGTGGATCGTTGAGGACATGAAGGCGCTCGGCTTCCTTATCCCGCACGTGACGAAGGACAAGGAAGGCAACGAGACCCTCCACGACGCCGAGCCGCGCACGATCCAGACCCCCTATGGCGATCGCGGCGGCGTCGTCATCGAGCCCTGGCTGACCGATCAATGGTATGTCGACGCCGCGACGCTGGCGAAGCCCGCCATGGAAGCGGTCCGCTCCGGCGCGATCGAGATCGTGCCGAAGACGTGGGAAAAGACCTATTTCAACTGGATGGAGAATATCCAGCCCTGGTGCGTGAGCCGCCAGCTCTGGTGGGGGCATCGGATTCCGGCGTGGTTTGGGCCACATACCAACAACGGCGCTCTTATACCGTCTTTCGATACACACTGTATTGTCGCCAACAATGAAACGGAAATGCTGGAAAAAGCGCGCGAGGCCTATGGCGATCGTCAGATCGTGGTAGCTACTCGCGACGAAGCTGCTGCCTACGCTAGCAACATCGACCAACGCAAAGTTCTGGTCTGGCGCGACACTGACGTCCTCGACACCTGGTTCTCCTCCGCCCTCTGGCCCTTCGCCACGCTCGGCTGGCCGGAGGACGCAAATCCTCCCCGGAACGGGGAGGTGGCAGGCGCGCCAGCGACTGACGGAGGGGGCCCCTCCGACGCCAGCGCCGAAAGCCCCCTCCACCACCCTTCGGGCGGTCCCCCTCCCCGTGCCGGGGAGGATCTTCTGGCCAAGCACTACCCCAACGACCTGCTCATCTCGGGCTTCGACATCCTGTTCTTCTGGGATGCGCGCATGGCGATGCAGGGCATCCACTTCATGAAGGATGTCCCCTGGCGCCGGCTCTACCTCCACGGCCTCGTCCGCGCCGCCGATGGCCAGAAAATGTCCAAGTCCAAGGGCAATGTCGTCGATCCGCTCGGGCTCATCGACCAATATGGCGCGGACGCGCTGCGCTTCTTCATGGCGGCCATGGAGAGCCAGGGCCGCGACGTGAAGATGGATGAGAAGCGCGTCGAGGGCTATCGCAACTTCGCGACAAAGCTGTGGAACGCGGTCCGCTTCGCCCAGGCCAACGGCATCGGCGCCAGCAATTCGGTCGCCGCGCCGCTCGCCACGCTCCCGGTCAACAAGTGGATCGTCGGCGAGGTTGTCGCCACCCTTGCCGAGCTGGACAAGGCGATGGCCGAGCTGCGCTTCGACGCCGCCGCCAACGCCATCTATCATTTCGTCTGGGATCAGTTCTGCGACTGGTATCTGGAGCTGATCAAGCCCATTTTATCGCCCCTCCCCTTCAGGGGAGGGGACAGGGGTGGGGCTGAGAGCGTACCCTCAAGTTCCTTCATAGCGGAAGATCCCCACCCCAACCCCTCCCCTGAAGGGGAGGGGCTAGAAAGAGACGAAACCCGCGCCGTCGCCGGCTGGGTGATCGACCAGATCCTCGTCATGCTTCACCCGTTCATGCCCTTCATCACCGAGGAGCTGTGGCATGCGCAAGGCGAGCGCCCCTATGACCTGATCGTTGCGAAATGGCCGGAGCCCGCCGCGCAGGTCGATGCGCAGGCGAGCAACGAGATCGACTGGCTGATCCGGCTGGTCAGCGAGATCCGCTCCGCCCGCACCGAGCTCAACGTGCCGCCCGGCGCGCGCGTGCCGATGCGCGCGATCGTCGACGATCCTGCTGAGGCCGCGAAATCTGCCGACCTGGTCAAGCGCCACGCGGCGACCCTGCTGAGAATGGCGCGCGTGCAACAGGTGGGCGAGGCCGATTTCAACAGTGCAGGCGCGACCGCGCAGCTGGTGGTCGATGGCATTCTCTATGCGCTCTCGCTGGAGGGCGCGATAGACCTCGACGCCGAGCGCGCGAGGTTGACAAAGTCACTTTCTGCCGCGCAGAAGGAGGCCCAGTCGCTCGAAGGACGCCTCGCCAATCCGGCTTTTGTCGAAAAGGCGAAGCCGGAGGCGGTCGAGAAAGCGCGCGCCGATCATGCCGAAAAAGTCGCCGAATCCGAGCGGCTTGCGGCTGCGCTGGCGCGGCTGGGATGAAGAACTGAACGAAGGCCGATGAGCGAGAATCAGACGTCCCTGCATGAGGAGGTGCCCGAGGGCGCGGACATCACCAGCGAGGAGCTGGCGGTGGCCGCCGCGCCGCGCCAGTTCCGCGGCGGGCGCGATCTCACGACAGGCCCGATCTTCGGCACGCTCGTCCTCTTCACCCTGCCGACCCTGATCTCGAACATCCTCCAGTCGATGAACGGCTCGATCAACTCGATCTGGGTCTCGCATTTCCTCGGCGAGACGGCGTTGGCCGGCACGGCGAACGCGAACATCATCATGATGCTGATGTTCTCCCTGATCTTCGGCTTCGGCATGGCGTCCAACGTCGTCATCGGCCAGAGCTTCGGCCGCGGCGATCTCGACACGGCGCGGCGCGGCTTCGGCTCGGCGATCGGCTTCTGCCTCGGCCTCTCGATCCTCATCGCCTTCGCCGGCTATCTCTGGTCGGACGGGATCCTCGGCACGCTCTCGACGCCGCCGGAGGTCTTCAAGCTCGCCAAGGCCTATCTGCACTACACTTTCTTCGGCCTGCCCGGCCTGATGATGTTCATCGTGGTGATGATGGGCCTGCGCGGCGGCGGCGATGCGATGACGCCGCTCTGGTTCATGATGCTGTCGGTGGTGCTGGACGTTGGCCTCAATCCCGTCTTCATCGGCGGCTTCGGGCCGATCCATGCGATGGGCATCGGCGGCTCGGCGTTCGCCAGCGCGATCGCCGGCTATGTCAGCCTCGCGGCGATCGTCACCTATATCTATGTGCGCGATTTGCCGCTGCGCCTGCGCGGCCATGAGTTCGCCTATCTCAAGCCCAACTGGCACCTGCTGCGCATCATCGCCGGGCGCGGCATCCCCATGGGCGTGCAGATGGTCATCATGTCGCTCTCGACCCTGGTCATCATCGGCTTCGTCAACCGCGAGGGCACGATCACCGCGGCCGCCTATGCCGCCTCGCAGCAGCTCTGGGGCTATATCCAGATGCCGGCCATGGCGGTCGGCGGCGCGGTCAGCTCGATGGCGGCGCAGAATATCGGCGCCAATCGCTGGGACCGCGTCGAGCGCACGACCGGGATGGCGACGCTCATCAACGTCGCGATGACCGGCGGCCTCATCACCCTGCTGCTGATCTTCGACCGGCCGATCCTGGGGCTGTTCCTCGATCGCGGCGGTGAGGCGATCGAGATCGGCCGGCACATCATCCAGATCGTGAGCTGGAGCTATCTGCCGTTCAGCATCGCCATGGTCATGTTCGGCACCATGCGCGCCAACGGCATCGTGCTCGCCCCACTCATCATCCTCACCGCCTCGCTCTTCTTCGTGCGCATCGGCTTCTATTATGTGAGCTATCCGCTGATCGGCGCGAACGGTCTCTGGGCGAGCTTCACGGTCAGCACAATGGTCGTGCTGGTCCTTGCCTGGCTCTATTATCGCTACGGCAAATGGCGCGAGGTGAAGATCGACATGGCGATGGGGCCAGTGGAGATGCCGGGACATTGAGGCGCGCGGCGCCAGCGCCCAACGCCCCTCTGTCCTACATCGTCGCGCTCATGGCACAAGATCACACTGCCCGCGCGATCACGCGTCGCTCTTTGACTCCGTAAAACCCTTCAAAATCCGTGCCTTGCTCGGGCGCGCGGCGGACTTTTGCCAAAACGCCATGCACGATATGTGCGAGCTTCATGAAGTTTCGTTCGAAAGGCACGGTTTTGCGCCGTTTTCAGGTTTACACCTCATGCCACATCTTCTCTGAAACGGACCGATAGCGCCGCCTTTCTCCCTGGAAAGCCCCCGGTCAGTCGTCGTCCAGCACTTCCCTGACCTTGCGCGCGAGCGCCTGGATGGTGAACGGCTTCTGGATGAATGCCACGCCATAATCGACCACGCCGTTATGGACGATCGCGTTGCGCGTGTAGCCCGTCGTGTAGAGCACCTTGAGGTCGGGCCGCGTCTCGTGCGCCTTGTCGACCAGCAGGCGACCCGACATGCCCGGCATCACAATGTCGGTGAAGAGCAGGCGGATGCCCGGATTGTCGGCCAGGATCGTCAGTGCTTCCTGGCCATTGGCCGCCTCGATCACGCCATAGCCCAGCTCGACCAGCGCATCGACCGAGACCCGCCGCACCCGCGCTTCGTCCTCGACCACCAGCACCAGCTCGTCGGGCCGGCCGACCGGCACATCCGCCGAGGCAATCCGCCCGACCGAGACCGCGACGCCTGCCTCGCGCGGCAGGTAGATCTTCACCGTCGTGCCCTGCCCCGGCTCGGAATAGATCTTCACATGTCCATCCGACTGCTTGACGAAGCCGAACACCTGGCTGAGGCCGAGCCCGGTGCCGCGCCCCACCTCTTTCGTGGTGAAGAAGGGCTCGAACGCCTGCTCGATCACGTCCGGCGTCATGCCGACGCCGGTATCGGTCACCGAGATCATGACATATTGCCCCGGCGTCACTTCCTCGTGCGAGGCGGCGTAGCGTTCGTCCAGCTCGCTGTTGGCCGTCTCGATGGTCAGCTTGCCGCCACCGGGCATCGCGTCGCGCCCATTGACCGCCAGATTGACCAGCGCGCTTTCGAGCTGCTCGGGGTCGGCATGGACGCGCCACAAGCCACCTGCCAGCACGGTCTCGATCTGGATCTGCTCGCCGAGGGTGCGGCGCAGCAACTCGGAAATACCGCCGACCAGCCTGTTGGGCTCCAGCGTCTTGGGCTCCAGCGGCTGCCGGCGCGCGAAGGCCAGCAGCTGCGCGGTCAGCGCGGCGGCGCGATCGGCCCCGTCCTGCGCGTGGTCGAGGATCGCCACCGCCTTCTCCGTGTCGCCATCCCGCAGCCGGCGCCGCGCCAGATCGAGACTGCCCACGATGATCGCCAGCATATTGTTGAAATCATGCGCGATGCCGCCGGTCAGCTGGCCCACCGCCTCCATCTTCTGGAGCTGCTGCACCTGACTTTGCGCCTGCCCCCGCGCGTGGCTTTCCTCGTTGAGCTTCGCGATGGTCGCGTCCAGCGCGACGATCCGCGCCATCGCGCCGCGCAAGGCGAAAAAGGCGAGGATGAGCGCGAGGAAGAAGCTCACCACCAGCACCACCCGGGCATAGTCGGTGCGCAGTGCGGCCAGCGCCGCCCGGCCCTGCAGCAGCTTGTCCTCCTCGGCCCGCATGTCCGCCAGCACCGTGCTGAACCGGATCGTCACATCATGGCCCTTGCCGGACTTCACCAGCGCGAAAGCCTCCTCGCCCTTGCCCGCCGAGACGAGGTCGATGCCCTCGTGCAGGATCGCCATGCGTCGCTCGATCAGGACGCCCAGCTCGGTCGCGCGCGAGACCTGCGGGGGATTGTCTCTGACCAGCTTCGTGAGCGTTGCCATGATGCCGGGCAAACGCCCCTGCGCCGCACGATAGGATTGCAGATAGGCGGGCTGCACGGTGATCAGATAGCCGCGCTGCGATGCCTCCGCCAGCGTGACGAAACGGCCGATGTCGGTGAGCTCATTCTCCACCTGCAGCGTGTGTCGGACGAGGATCCGCGCCTTGTCCTGCAGGACCATGGCGCGATAGGCGATGAGGACGCTGACCGCGAGCACCAGAAAGCCAAAGGCGAGCATGATGACAGGCCTGCGCGACTGCATGCTCTGAATCACTGCCGGTCCCCCTCCTGCAGTGCTCCACGGCACTATGCAGTTGAAAATGAGCAGATACCCGCACTTGCCTGCCCAACGCAACCGCAAGGCGTTGAAAATGCGGTGAGTGGCGGCGCGCCGCGAAGAGACTGGCTTTTGAAAGCCAGCCCGGTATGGATCGCGCGATCTATGCGAGCGGAGCGCGGCACATGAAGCGGGTATTGGTGACAGGCGGCGCGGGCGGAATCGGCCTCGCGGTCGCGCGGCGTTTTCTCGCCGATGGCGCGCGCGTGCTGGTCTGCGATGTCGACGATACGGCGCTCGACACGGCACGAGCTACCCTCCCCGGCCTGCGCACCGTCACATGCGACTGCGCGGACGTCGCCGATATCGACGCGCTGTTCGTCGCGCTCGACCGCGAGCTGGGCGGGCTGGACGTGCTGGTCAACAATGTCGGCATCGGCGGACCCACACTTCCCGCCGACCAGCTCCCCAGCGACGACTGGCGGCGCGTGCTCGGCATCAACCTCACCGGCACGTTCGAAGTCACCCGCCGCGCCATCCCCCTGCTCAAGGAGAGCGCTGGCACGATCATCGTCATGTCCTCGGCGGCGGGGCGCTACGGCTACCCGAACCGCATCGCCTATGCGACCAGCAAATGGGGCCTGATCGGCTTCACCAAGACGCTCTCGATGGAACTGGGCGCGCACGACATCAGCGTCAATGCGATCCTGCCGGGCGCGGTCGGCGGCGAGCGCTTCGACCGGGTGATCGCCGGGCGCGCCCAGATCAGCGGCCGCTCGATCGAGGAGGAGACGGCGCTCGGCCTCGCGACGCAATCGCTCAAGCGGATCACTGCGCCCGAGCATGTCGCCGATCTCGCGCTGTTCCTGACGACGCCGGCCGGCCGCTCCATCTCCGGCGCGGCACTGCCCATCGATTGCGATCTCCAGCATGGCTGAACGCGGCCAGACGGCGCCGGACGCAGAGCGCATCGAGCGGCTCGCGCGTCAGGCCGTGGCGGCGATGCCGGCCCTGTTCCGGGACCATCTCGGCGATGTCGCCATCCTCGTCGAGGAGTTTGCCGACGAGGGGGCGCTCGCCGATCTCGGCATCGAGGATCCCTGGGAGCTGAGCGGCCTCTACGAAGGCCGCCCGCTCACCGAACAGAGCATCTGGTCGTCCGGCGATATGCCCCCGCGCATCCGCCTCTTCCGCCGCCCCCTGCTCGACGAATGGGCCGAGACCGGCGTGACTTTGGAGGATCTCATCACCCATGTGCTGATCCACGAAGTCGGCCATCATTTCGGCTTCTCGGACGAGGACATGCACGCCATCGAAGATGGGCTGGGGCAGCAGGGCTAGGACGCCTGGACAATCCGGGATGGCGGCTATCCAGGGATATCGCCCGGAAGCCGACAGTCAGGATCCGACGCCATTGCGGACTTTATCACCCCTCCTCTGAAGAGGAGGGGCTAAGCTCCGCTTCCCAACCCCTCTCAAGTCGAACTACCAGCCAGACCGGGACCCGATTGCGGACGCCGGTCGCAGGCCCCCGTTCGGATTCCGCACAAAAAAACGGCGGCCCGCTTGCGCAAGGACCGCCGCCAGGATCGGGGTTGCATCACCAGCGCGAAGGCCAGTAACCGTAAAATGAGTGAAGCGAGCCGAAGTTCCACTCGTCGACAAAAAATGTCGGTTGAACGCGCGTAAGCCCGAGCGTCGCAGAAGCTTCCCGGATCAGCGCCCCTGGTTGCGCCAGCGATTGACCGTGCGTTCGAGGATCTCGTCCTCGCCGCCCGTCTGGCGCCACAGCTCGGAGAACACCGGATCGGCCGATGCGGGACGGCGATTTGGCTCCAGATCGTCGAACGCGACGCGGATCGGCACCGAGACACCCTCGCCGCAGACGATGCATTCGCGATTGCGCAGCGCCGGGATCGCATCGAGGAAACCTCGCGACCCTTCGGGCATCGCCGCCTTCACGAAATGCTGGTCGCGGTCATTGTTGAGGCGCATGGCGATGAGCGTGCCGCACTGGGAGAGCACGCCTTCGGCCAGGTCCGACGGACGCTGGGTGATAAGCCCCAGCGACACGCCATATTTGCGGCCCTCCTTGGCGATGCGCTCCAGGATCTTGCGGACGCTCTGCCCCTCGCCGATGCTGCTCGACGGGATGTAGCGATGCGCTTCCTCGCAGACGAGGAGGATCGGCTTCTGCTCCTCATCGCGCGCCCAGAGGGCGAAGTCGAAGATCAGCCGCGCCAGCACCGAAACGACGACATGGATGATCTCGGACGGCATGGAGGAGGTGTCGATGATCGAAATCGGCTTGCCCTGCGCAGGCAGGCGGAACACTTTCGACAGGAACGTCTGCATCGAGTCCGCCACCAGCATGCCGGAGAACATGAAGCTGAAGCGCGGATCGGCCTTGATCTCGTCCAGCCGGGCACGCAGCCGGACGTAAGGCAGCGTGTTGGTGGTCTTTTCCAGCTTGCCCATCTCGTTCTGCAGGATCGTCCCCAGATCCGAGAGCAGATAGGGCACCGGCGAATCCACGGTGAGCCGGCCAATGCCCTCGGCGGCGCGATTGCGCGCGCGCGCGGCGAGCAGGCATTTGGCGAGGATGTCGCAGTCCATGGCGCGCTCTGGCCCCTTGGAGGTCACGAGGATCTCGCAATGCTCCTCGAAGTTCATCAGCCAGTAGGGCAGCTCGAGATTGTTCGCACCATAGACCGCACCATTGGTCGCGAAGGCCGCGCCATATTCGCCATGGGGGTCGATCATCACGATATGGCCCTGGGGCGAGAGATCGCAGATGCGGTGCAGGATGAGCGCGGCAGCGGTCGACTTGCCCGTACCGGTCGAGCCGAGCAGCGCGAAATGCTTGCCGAGCAGACTGTCGACGAGCAGGGCCGCCCGCGTTGCCGCCGTCGGATAGACCGTGCCGATCTCGATGCATTTCTGGTCGTGGGCCGAATAGATTTCCACCATGTCGCTGTTGGACACCGGATAGACCTGCGTGCCGGGAACCGGGAAGCGCGTGACGCCGCGGCGGAAGCGGAAGATCCGGCCGGTGAGCTGCTCCTGATCGCCCTCGCCGATGAAATCGATCTCGGCGACCACATGGGCCGCGACGCGTGCATCGAGCGCGAGGGTGCGCACCGTCGCGACAAGCCAGTTCTGGCCGACCATCATCTTGATCTGGCTGCCAACCTGGCCGGCCATCGCCACGCTGGGATCGCTATTGCCGGCGAGCGTTTCCATCGCGGCAATGTCGAGCATGATCTTGGCCGAGCCGCCGGCAATGGCCGAAACGACACCGATGACGAAATCGGACTGGCGACGGCGGAGCGGAGCTGCCGGATCCGTGGCGGCGGCGGCGCGAGCCTGCGCGATCCTGTCTTCGAAGCGCTTACCGCCGTTCATGCCGTCGACAAAATTCACGAGTGCAACGCTCCCAGCTTCGCGTGATCCGCACGAGCGCTACCAGCAAGGCGTAAACAAAATCCTGCCAAAAGGTAAAGCCGCGCGGAAATCCGCGCCTCTCAAAGCCTGATTGCGTGTCATTTCGGCTCAGCCGAACGCGCTGCCCACGCGGCCGGCAATCACGCCCGCGAGCAGCCCCATGCCGAGCGCCAGTGCCACCGCGGCGAGGCCATAGACCAGGTCATGCTCCCGCGCGAAGAGGCCGATCAGCCGCTCGAATCCGGTCTTTCGCACCTCGATCTCGCGCGTCGCGGCGGCGAGCACGCGGCCGTTCTGGACGAGGAAGGTCTCCGCTGTGTAGGTGCCGGTGACCACCCGCGCCGAGAGCGGCAGCCGCGCCCGGTACAGAACGCCGTCGGTGATCTCGACCGAGCCGGGTTCCTCCAGATACAGGCCCTTGCGTGCCTGCAGCTCCTTGAGACCATCGGAGAAGCGATCGATCTCCGTGGTGTCGTTGAGCGAGGACGGCGAGAGCTGGAGCTTCGCGAGGCCCAGCTCGTAAATGGCGGCCGTCCGCTCATCGACCAGCTTGTCGATCGGCCGCGATGAGCCGACCGCATAGAAGCTCGGCGCTGAGCGGAAATCGATGCTGTCGGCATTGACCCAGATGCCCGCGACCTTCTGCTTCTCGCGCATCTTGATGGCCTGGCTCGGCCCCTTGAGCACGACGATGATGTCGGCCGGCTTCTCCGGCACCCGCCCGCCGGGATAGAGGATCGCCCCGAACAGCAGCAGCTCGGCGCCGGTGAAGCTGAACTTGATCTCCACCGTGCGCTGCGACACGTCCGGCACCAGCTGCGGCGCTTCCTTCTGCGCGAGGGCCGCCTGCCCCGTGACGAGCAGGACCAGTGCGCAAAGCAGGGCCGCGAGCCGCCTCACTGGAGCGTCACCGTGTAGATCTCGTCGGGCCGCCAGCCCAGGCCGAGCGCCATGCGGATCGCGACGATCAGCACGATGAAGGCCAGCGCCACGCGCAGATATTCGGGCCGCGCCTTCATCGAAATGCGCCCGCCGATTTGCGCGCCGATCACGCTGCCGATCAGCAGCAGGAAGGCGAGGACCAGGTCGACCGCGTGGGTGGTCGTCGCGTGGACCATCGTCGTCACCATGGTCACGAACAGGATCTGAAACAAAGACGTGCCAATCACCAGCTGGGTCGACATGCCCAGGATGTAGATCATCGCCGGCACCAGCACGAAGCCGCCGCCAATGCCCATCAGCATGGTGATGATGCCCGAGAAGATGCCGAGCAACAGCGGCGCGAAAGGCGAAATATAGAGGCCCGAGGCATAGAAGCGCCAGCGCAGCGGCAAGGCCGAGACCAGAGGATGGTGCCGACGCTTGCGCGCCTCCAGCCGTTCGCCGCGCCGCGCCATGATCAGCGCGTGGATGGATTCCCGCGCCATCAGCATGCCGATCGAGCCGAGCATCACCACATAGAGGATACCGATCACCGTATCGATCTGGCCGATCCGCTCCAGCACACGGAAGATGACCGCGCCGATGCCTGCGCCGATCACGCCGCCGACCACCATCACGCCGCCCATCTGGAAGTCGATAGTCTTGCGCCCGACATGGCCGACCACGCTGGAGACGCTCGCGCCCATGACCTGCGTCGCGGACGAGGCCGCAGCGACCGTCGGCGGAATGCCGTAGAAGATCAGCAAGGGCGTCGTGAGGAAGCCGCCGCCGACGCCGAACATGCCGGACAGGAGCCCGACCAGCCCGCCGAGCCCGATGATGACGAGCGCATTCACCGACAGATTGGCGATCGGCAGATAAATATCCATACGCCCCTCGGTAGTCGCAAAGCGACCGCGCCAAAAGAGGCGAGGACGCCGGGTCCGCTAAAAATCGGCGACGAGCGTGATCGCCGGGCCGCTGCTGGGGCGAGCGTCGCCGGCGACACGCGCGCGCCACTCGGTAGAGAGACGCACGCCCGCGCTTCCGACCGGCAGGCGAAAGCGCAGTTCCGGCCCGATATCGACGCGGCCCGCCCCCGGCTGCACACTGCCCGAGAGGCTCGCGCCCAGCGTGACGCTGCGTCGCTCCGCCGGCGGCGTGAGGCGATAGCCAAGGCTCGCCTTGCCGTCCGCGAAACCATCCTCCAGCCGCTCGCCGACGAACCCGGCCTGCGCATAGCCCTCGACTTCGACCCGCCGGGTGACCTCGCGCGGGCCGATGCCGCCGGCTGCGAGCACGGCGAAGGCATTGCGCCCACCCGGCCCCAACCGCACCCGCCGCTCCGCGAGCAGCGAGACCGGGAGCTTGCCGGGGCGCCAGGCGAGCCCGAGCGCGCCTTCCTCCGATGACGGACCGGTGAAGGCACGGCTGACGCGGCCGTAAAGGCTGAGCTGGTTCGCCCCGCCGCTGGAGAGACGATAATCGAGCCGCGCACCCGCCTGCGATCCGCCGAGCAGCGGCGCATTGGCAAAGCCATTGCCCATCTCGGGGCGCCAGAGCAGCCAGGCCGCACCGGACCAGCGCCCCGGCCCGCCGGCGCGTGGCGCCACCGCGACGCCGCTGCCCGCGCCGATCGCGCCGCTCCGCCCCTCATTGCCCGCGACCACGCGACCGAGCCGGTCGATCAGGCCGTTCGCAATGCGCGGCCGCTGGAAGCCAAGGGCAGCGCCGATCAAGAGGTCCATCGTGCCTTCATGCCAGCCCATCCCTGCGATCGTGACAGGTCCGAAGGCGCCTGCGCGCTTCGGCTTCGCCAGCGCCCGAACGGCCGCCGGACGCGCCGCCGCTTGGACGGGGGCAAGGGGCGCCACCGATTTGGAGGACGGGTCGGCCGCCGGCCCGCCATCGTCGCTCAATGGCCGCTCCGTGATCTGGTTTGCCGGCACGGTCGGCATGGCCATGCTCCATAGCGCCGGCGCAAGGAGCGAGACCGCGCGCAGACCGACCCAGCCGCCGACCATATAGCCCAGAAAGCGCAGAGGGCGTCCGGCGGTGGTCATCGCGCCGTCGCTGTCGCGAGAACCGGCTCCGGAAAGCGATGCGCCGTCTTGTCCCACGCCAGCGCCTCGCCCCGCAGATGGCGCACATAGATGCCCACCGCCCGTCGCGCCGCCAGCATCGCGATGAAATTGGCGATGAACGTGCGCGGCACCGAGCGTAGCGCTTCGACCGGCCCATAGGCGCTCCACACGAAGATCATCCGCACCAGCAGGCGCCAGACGAGAATGACGCCGGTCATCGCGAGCAGCGCCGGCAACGGCGGCGGCAAGGGCGAGAGCGGCCGGCCGATGAGCCATGCGCCGGCATTGACACTCGCCGAGAGGATCAACCCCACATAGGCCGTTAGGAGAATCAGCGCCGCCAGCGCCGCGCGCCGATCGCGCAATCGCATCCAGCGCTCGCGCCAGCCGCCGGTCCAGCCAAGCCGGTCCCACCCGGCCAGCGCGATGCCCACCGTCCAGCGTGCCTTCTGGCGGATAGCCGCGCTCAGCGTGTCCGGAAAATATTCGCGCGTGGCGATGACCTGGCCATCCGCGTCGCGCATCCGCACCATGACGCCGCGTCCGCCCTCGTCCCCGAGCAACAGGCCCAGCTCATAATCCTCGGTCAGGCTGCTCGCGTCGAACGGCAGGTCGCCCCGCGCCGCCGCGATCCGGCCAAGCGCCGCCCGATTGAAGCCACAGCCGACCCCTGCGGACGGCAGCGCTGCGCCCACTGCTTCACGTACGGCCAGCGACTTGCCATGCGCCTCGGCGAACTCGTCGCAATAATGGCCGGCCACCCAGCGCGATCGCGCCGAGGTCAGCGGCAGCACCGGCAGCTGGACCAGCGCGAAGCGCGGCGCCAGCAGGCCGATGACGCGCAGCGCGTCCTTGTGCACCACGTCCTCGGCATCGTGCAGCACGACGGCGAGCACGTCGCGGCCCTCTCGCCTCTCCCAGCGTCGCATCGCGTGCCAGAGCTGGTTCAGGCAATCCGCCTTGGTCGTCGGCCCGTCGCGATGATTGACCACAGGAAGGACGCGGTCCCCGCCGTGCCGGGCGATCAGATCGACGACCGCATCGATGGTCGGCCGGTCGTTCGCATAGACGCCGACGAAGATCTGCACATCGTCGTCGCGCCACTTCTCCAGGCAGCCGCGCAGCATCGGCACGATTACGTCGGCCTCGTCCCAGGCGGGCACGAAGACGGCGATCGGCCCGGCAGCGCCGGCGGGCGGGAGGTCCCGCGCGGTCATGCGCCGGATGCGGGAATAGACGGTGAGCGAACGCCACAGGCGCCGCGCCGCATAAACGAGATCGATCAAAAGATCGTCGAGCCCACCGATCAGCAGGCCGATCGCCGCGAAGAGCAGCAATTCGTTGCGCAGCAGCTCGAGCGCCGCAAGTGCCGGACCCATATCCCCCCTGGCCGCCATCCCCAAATGCCGACATGCGACACTTCACCGAAGCCGCGGCCCCACGCAACCGGTATTTTGCGCAAAGCGACGATCCGCATTCCGCGCGGCGCCGGTAGCATTTGACGCTCCGCCATCCCGTCTCTAGCGATGCGACCATCATGGCTGCGCGCTCCTCTCCTGCCCGGTCGGCGCTGCTGGCTTTCCTTGCCGGGGAAGCCGGAGGCGGCGCCCTGCTGATCGCGGCCTCGGCGCTGGCGATCCTGCTGGCGAATCTCTCGCCCGGCACGGCTGCGGCCTATCATCATCTGCTGCATGCCCCGCTCGGCCACACGCTCTCCGCCAAACTCGGCGAGATGACGCCGCATCTGTGGATCAATGACGGGCTGATGGCGGTCTTCTTCTTCGTCGTGGGCCTCGAGATAAAGCGCGAGTGGCTGGACGGGCGCCTCTCCGACTGGAGCCGCCGGGGCCTGCCGATCATCGCGGCGGCCGCCGGCATGATCGTCCCGGCTCTGGTCTATCTGGCGGTCACGCGGGGCGCGCCGGACCTGCGCAGCGGCTGGGCCATTCCCGCCGCGACCGACATCGCCTTCGCCATCGGCGTGCTCGCGCTGCTCGGTCGTCGCGCGCCGCTCTCGCTCAAGCTCCTGCTCACCACCATCGCGATCGTCGACGATATGGGCGCCGTCGCCATCATCGCGTTCGTCTATACGGCCGGAATCAGCGTCGCCGCCCTGCTCGCAGCGGCGCTGGTCTATGCGGTCATGCTGCTGCTCAACAAGCGCGGCGTCACTGCGCTCTGGCCTTATCTGCTGCTGAGCCTCCTGCTCTGGTACTGTGTGCTGCTGTCGGGCGTCCACGCGACCATCGCCGGCGTCCTCGCCGCCACCGCCGTCCCGATCCGCGCGACGCCCGGCGCGCCCGACGCCGCCGACAGCCCGCTGCACCGGCTGGAGAATATGCTCCACCCCTGGAGCGCGTATCTCATCGTGCCGGTGTTCGGCTTCGCCAATGCCGGTGTCGCCATCGAGCCGGACCTTCTCGCGCAGCTCGCCGCGCCGCTTCCCGCCGCCATCGCGCTCGGGCTGTTTCTTGGCAAGCAGCTCGGCATTTTTGGCGCGATCTGGATCAGCGTGCGGCTTGGCATCGCGGGCATGCCGCGCGGCGCGACCTGGATGCAGCTATATGGCCTTGCTCTGCTCTGCGGCATCGGCTTCACGATGAGCCTGTTTATCGGCGGCCTCGCTTTCCCCGGCGCGCCACAGCTTGCCGAAGAAGCGAAGGCGGGCATCTTCGCCGGCTCGATCCTCTCCGCGATGGCCGGCTTTCTCCTCCTGCGCCTGACCCCCCTCCATCGCGATCATGACAGCATCCAGCAGGCGCAGGCCGGCGAGATCGCCGCTGATGGCGACGTGTACGCGTGAACCGCGCCCGCACGGTCGGCCTGCTCGGCGGGTCGTTCAACCCGGCCCATGGTGGCCACCGCGCCATTTCCCTGTTCGCAATGGAAGCGCTCGGCCTCGATGAGGTCTGGTGGCTGGTCTCGCCCGGCAATCCGCTCAAGCCCGCGACCGGCATGGCGCCGCTCGCCGCGCGCATGGCGAGCGCCCGCGCGGTTGCGCGCCGCGCGCCGATCCGCGTCACCGCCATCGAGCAGCAAATGGCCACGCGCTTCACCGTCGACACCCTGCGCGGGCTGCGTCGCCGCTACCCGCGCATCCGCTTCATCTGGCTGATGGGCGGCGACAATCTCGCCCAATTCCATCAATGGAAGCAGTGGCGCGACATAGCGCGCGAGACGGCCATTGCCGAAATCGCCAGACCAGGCTATATGACGGATGCTTTCGGCTCACCTGCCATGGCCTGGTTGCGGCGCTTCGTCCGACCCGCAAGCCAGAGCAAAAGCTGGACGTTATGGAGACTGCCGGCGCTCGTGCATCTGCGCTTTCGCCCCGATCCCCGATCAGCCACGCTGCTGCGGCAGCAGGCCCCCCTTTGGCACCATCGCTATGCCCATGTCGCTGTCCGCGACGGCGTGACTGGTCGCCTCATCACCACCAAGGAGTGACATTGCCCGACCCTTTACCGACCCGGCTCGCCAATCCCGCCAATGACGCGGGTTTCCCTGCCTCCGCCGCCATCGACGCCTCGATCGATCGCCTGCACGAACTCGTCCTCCAGTCCCTGGATGATGATCAGGCGCTGGACGTGGTCAGCATCCCGCTGGCCGGCAAAAGCAGCATCGCCGACCATATCGTGATCGCTTCCGGCCGCTCGTCGCGACAGGTTGCGGCGATCGCGCAGAAGCTGGCCGAGCGAATCAAGCAGGCGACGGGCCGTCCGGTTCGCGTCGAGGGCCTGCCGGTCGCCGACTGGGTGCTGATCGACGCGGGCGATGTCGTCGTCCATGTCTTCCGCCCGGAAGTGCGCAGCTTCTACAATCTCGAGCGCATGTGGGGCTTCACCGACGCACCCCTCTCCGCCGCCGGCGAAGCCTGAGCGCCAACCCTGTCATTTTGGGTTGGCCCGGCGCCGGCCCTGCGACCTTGCCGTCACCCTGAACTTGTTTCAGGGTCCATTCTGCGGATTTGACTGATGGTGATGGGGGCGAAATGGATGCTGGAGCCGACAGGCGTGCGTAAGCACACCCACGTTCAGCATGACGTCGGTTAGGGCAGCGCCATGCTGCTGCACATCGTCGCGCGCGGCCGCATCGGCCGCTCGCCTGAGGCCGAGCTGGTCGAGCGCTACATGAAGCGCATCGCCTGGCCGACGAAGATCACCGAACTGCCCGACAAGGGTGGCAAGGAACCCACGCCGCCACAGGCTCCCGCCGTCACCGTGATGCTCGACGAGACCGGCACGCAGATGGGCTCGCTCGCCTTTGCCGATCGCCTCGGCCGCTGGCGCGACGAGGGCATGCGCGAATGCCGCTTTCTGATCGGCGCGGCCGACGGCTTCTCCCAGGCCGAACGCGACGCTGCCAGCCTGCGCATCGCCTTCGGCGCGATGACCTGGCCGCACATGATGGCCCGCGCCATGCTCGCCGAACAGCTGTGGCGCGCGACGAGCATCCTTGCCAATCATCCGTACCATCGCGAGGGTTAGGGGATGGGGCCTGCGACCGAAATAACCTCCGTTCGGTTGGAGCGCGCGTCGAGCCTGTCGAGACGCGTGTCGAGAACAGCGCAACGCCGGACATTCTCGACAGCCGTCTCGACTTCGCTCGACGGCCGCTCGAACCGAACGGAAATAAGTTGGACAGGGGGAATGATATGATCCCCCGCCTCCCCCTCCTCGCCGCCCTCGTCCTCGCCCCCGTCGCCCTCCTCGCCCAGAGCGCCACGTCCCCCATCCCCGGCACCAGCCTCGCCGAGCAGCGCGCCGCCCTGGTCCGCGCCAAGGCGCAGGCCGAGGACGCGCGCAAGCGCAGCGAAGCGCTGGAGGCCCGCGCGCGCCAGTCCGCCGCCGCCGCCGACAAGACCCGCAACCAGATCGCCGCCCTCGCCGCCCGCATCCAGCAGAGCGAGGCGGACCTGCGCGCGGGCGAGGCCCGCATCGGCATCATCGCCGCCCTGCAGCGCGAGCAGGCCCGGCGGCTCGCGCTGCGCCAGAAGCCGATCGTGCGGCTGACCGCGGCGCTCCAGCAGATCGCCCGCCGCTCGCCGGTGCTCACACTCGTCGAGCCGGGATCGGTGAGCGACGCGGTCCATCGCCGCATCGTCCTTGCCCGCGTCATGCCGATCGTCATGGCGAACACGCGCGGCCTGCGGAAGGAGATCGAGCAGAGCGGCGAGCTGCGCCAGAGCGCCGACGCGGCCCGCCTCGCCCTCGCCAAGAGCCGCGACGGCCTCGCCACCTATCAGCGCACCCTCGCCAATCTCGAGCAGCGCCAGCGCGTCACCTCCCGCTCCCTGCGCGAAAGCGCCAGCCTGGAGACCGAGCGCTCGCTCGCCATGGGCGAGGAAGCGCGCGACATCACCGATCTCATGGCCCAGATCGAGGATGCCGCCGTCATCCGCGATGCGCTCATCCGCCTGCCCGGCCCGGTTCCCCGCCCCGCCGCGCCGGGCGACGCCCCGCTGCCGGTCGATCGCGCCGCCGCCGCGCAAAGCAGCGCAGCCCCGGCCTATCGCCTGCCGGTCATCGGCGACGTCATCACCGGCTTCGGCGAGATCAGCGAGAGCGGCGTGCGCGCCCGCGGCCTCACCATCGCCACCGCGCCGGCCGCCACCGTCGTCGCGCCCGCCGCCGGCCGCGTCGCCTTCGCCGGGCCGTTCCGCGGCTATGGCAACATCGTGATCATCGAGCATGGCGGCGGCTGGACCACCCTCATCGCCCAGCTCGGCAGGCTCTCCGCCCAGATCGGCGATCAGCTCCGCCAGGGCGATCCCATCGGCTCGACCGGCCCCGGCAAGCCCCGCCTGATCGTCGAGCTGCGCCGCCAGGAACGCCCGGTCGACATCGGCGCGCTGATCCGATAACCGGCGCATCGCAAAAAACCGTTCGGTTCGAGCGGCCGTCGAGCGAAGTCGAGACGGTTGTCGAGAACATCGCGCTCGGACGCCTTTCTCGACTCCGGTTCTCGACAGGCTCGAACCTCAGCTCGAAACGAACGGTAGGAGCGGGAGATGTCATCCCGCCCCGGTTCCGGCCACAGGTCAAAGCCGCCGTGGATCGGATCGACATTTCGTCCAGGTGGCGCCGAAAAGTGTGATTTGCGAGCATCGGAGCGCAGCGTACTTTTGGCACGTGAGCACCGAAGCGCAGCAAATCGTGCTTTGCAGGCCCGCATGGGCGGAATGTCGATCCGATCCACCCGTTCAGCCGAGCGTAACCTTCATATTGCACTATGCGCCCGCGCTAGGCAGACCCTGCAATCGCGCCTATAGTTGGATCAAACGTCTCTTTCGAAAGCTCGTTCCATGCCCAGCGCCCGCAGCAACTTCCTGCTCCGCTCCGCCGCCATCCTCGGCGCAATCGCCCTGATCCCGGCGTCGACCGCGGCCGTCACCGATGCGGAGAGCGAGACCTACAAGCAGCTCGACCTGTTCATGGACGTGTTCCAGCGGGTCCGCTCCTCCTATGTCGAGAAGGTCGACGACAAGACGCTGATCAAGGGCGCGATCGACGGGATGCTCGCCAGCCTCGATCCGCACAGCTCCTATCTGGACGCGCGCGACTTCAGCAATCTGCGCACCCAGACGGAGGGCAATTACGGCGGCCTCGGCCTCTCGGTCACGCTCGACGAGGGCGTGGTGAAGGTGATCGCGCCGACCGACGACACGCCCGCCGCGCGCGCCGGCATCAAGGCCGGCGACTATATCACCCATATCGACGGCAAGCTGATCTACGGCAGCTCGCTCGACGAGGCGGTCGACAAGATGCGCGGCGCGCCGGGCTCGACCGTCAAGCTCACCATCGCCCGCGCCGGCCGTGACGAGCCGCTGGATGTGACGCTCACCCGCGCCATCATCGACATCAAGCCGGTCAAGTGGCAGGTGAAGGACAATGTCGGCGTCATCAAGATCGTCAGCTTCTCGGCCGACACCGGCGCCGACGTGCAGATGGCGATCCGCAGCATCGACAAGTCGCTCGGCCACAAGCCGACCGGCTATATCGTCGATCTGCGCTCCAACCCCGGCGGCCTGCTCGACGAAGCGGTCAACGTCTCCGACGCCTTCCTCGACAAGGGCGAGATCGTCTCGCAGCGCGGCCGCGCCAAGGGCGACAACCGGCCTTATTATGCGCGCCCCGGCGACGATGCCCAGGGTCTGCCGGTGGTCGTGCTGATCGACGCCGGCTCGGCCTCCGCTTCCGAGATCGTGGCGGGCGCCCTGCAGGATCAGCACCGCGCTCTCATCATGGGCGAGCGCAGCTTCGGCAAGGGCAGCGTCCAGACCCTGCTGCCGCTCTCGCCGGACACGGCGCTGCGCCTCACCACCGCGCGCTACTACACGCCGTCGGGCCGCTCGGTGCAGGAAGGCGGCATCGAGCCGGACATCCTCGTGCCGCAGCTTTCCGATCCCGATTTCGCCAAGCGGCCGCGCTATCGCGAGAGCGACCTGCGCAAGCACCTCATCAACGAGGCCAAGCTCGACCGCGCCGAGCTGGAAGCGGATACCAACATCGATCCCAAGTTCACGGCCAGCGCCGAGGAGCTCAAGAAGCAGGGCATCGATGACTTCCAGCTGAGCTACGCGCTCAAGACGATCGGGCGCCTCGCCGCGCCGACGCAGGTTGCCGCCGCCGAACCCGCGAAGGCGCCGAAGAAAAAATAACGATGCGCCGCGACATCCATCTGTCCCGTGCCCGGCTGGTGGCGATCCTGCTGCCGACCGCGCTCCTCGGCGGCGCCATCGGCTCGCAATATCTCGGCGGGCTTTTCCCGTGCGAGATGTGCATGTGGCAGCGCTGGCCGCATCTGGCCGCCATCGGCGCGGCGCTTGCCGCGATCTTCCTGCGCCGCAATCATTTCGCCAGCGCGGTCTTCACCCTGCTCGCCGCCTTCTTCATCGCCACCAGCGGAGCGATCGGCGTCTTCCACGCCGGTGTCGAATATCATTGGTGGGAAGGCTTCACGACCTGCTCCACCAATGCCCGCCCGGCGGGCGAGTCGATGCTCGATACCATCATGAAGGCGCGCCTCATCCGCTGCGACGTTGCGCAATGGACCCTGTTCGGCGTCTCGCTGGCGGGCTTCAACGCGATCTTCTCGCTCACCGGCGCCCTCGGCATCTATCTGCTCGTGCGCCGCTGGAGCCAGACATGACCGCTCCCACCCCTGCCTCTCCGCGGCCCGGCCAACGCGGGGCCGACCGCGCGGCGATGCTGCGCGTCGACCAGGCCGGCGAATATGGCGCGATCCGCATCTATGCAGGGCAACTCGCGGTGCTCGGCGACCGGCACCCGATGAGCCGCGAAATCGCCCGCATGGCGACGCAGGAAGAGCGCCACCGCCAGCATTTCGACGCGATGATGGCGCAGCGCGGCGTCCGCCCCACGCTCCTGCAGCCCTTCTGGCATGTCGCGGGCTTCGCGCTGGGCGCCGCGACGGCGCTGCTCGGCCCGTCGGCCGCCATGGCCTGCACCGCCGCGATCGAGACCGAGATCGACGATCATTACGGCAAGCAACTCGACGCGCTCGGCCCGGAAGACCCGGCCCTGTCCGGCGCCATCGCGGAATTCCGCGCCGAGGAAGTCGAGCATCGCGAGACGGCCATCGCGGCGGGTGCTGAAAATGCGCCGGCCTATCCCTTGTTGTCGGGGCTGATCCGGCTGGGCTGTCGCACGGCGATCGCCCTATCACAACGCATCTGAAAAGGACCATTCATGCGCGCGCCCTTCCTTGCCTTCGCCCTCGCCGCCACGCTGATCGGCGCACCCGCCTTCGCGCAGGCACAGCCGGGCGCGCCCACGTCCGGCGTCGGCCCGACCGATACCGAGAAGGTGAAGCAGGTCTTCGTCTATGGCGATGATCCCTGCCCCAAGGGCGATGCCGACGAGATCGTCGTGTGCGCGCGGATGCCGGACAATGACCGTTACCGCATCCCCAAGGAACTGCGCACCGATCCCAATGATCCCAAGGTGCAGAGCTGGGCGAATCGCGCCCGTTCGCTCGAGACGATCGGCGCCGAGGGCATCAACAGCTGCTCGCCGACCGGCGCCGGCGGCTTCACCGGCTGCTTCCAGCAACTCGCCAAGGCCGCCCGCGAAGAGCGCAAGACCACGCTCGGCAGCGCCAGCTGGTCCGACGCGGTTCAGAAGGCCCGCGAGGAGCGCCTGAAAAATCTCGATGCAGAATCCGAGGCGATCGAGAAGGAAGCCAAGGCCGACGAAGCCGAAGCCGCCCGCAAGGCCGCCCAGCAGAAGCAGCAGACCCAGCAGGCCCAGCAGGCTCCGGCGACGACGACCACCCCCTAAATCCTCGCCCCTGAAAGGGGAGAGGATAGCGAAGCTTGCCGACAATTTCGGCTAGCGGACCTTGGAGAGGGGTATTGGCGCTACGCCGCCCCCTCGCCAACCGAACCCAAAGCCCGTCAGCAAAACCCCCTCCGTTCGTGTCGAGCGTAGTCGAGACACGTTGGCACAGCGCTGATCGTGTCTCGACTACGCTCGACACGAACGGACTTCTTCATGCGAACAGGACAGACGCTATCCATTTCCCCTTCTGGGGCGAGCACAGAACCTACAGAAAATATTGCAGCTTCACGTCCGTCTCGCTCGCCCCGGCGGGCACGTGGATGCGCACGGCATCGAAGCTCGGCGGCCCGAACATCAGCTTGGGGTTGCGTGAGAAGCCGACGCCCTCGCGCGGGATGCCGAGCATCGTGTCGACCTTGTTGTTGCTGTTCTCGTCATGCAGCACCAGCAGCGCATAGTCGCCCGGCGGCACATCGCCGAACGCCAGACGCGCATCGCGGCCCGCAGCGACACTGAGCTTGAATGCCGCCGGGTCCTTCTCGCATTTCGGGAAGAAGGCGCGGTTGCGCGTCAGGCAGGCGCGCAACATGCCCTTGGACGAGCGCAGCCCCTCGAAATGGACGCCCAGCGCGCCGAGGGTCGACGCTGGCACGGTCGGCGCGACCGCCACGGTCGCCACGACAGGCGCGGCCTGCGCGCGCGGTCCCGCCGACAGCGCCGCTATGCACAGCCCCAGGCACGTGATCGTCCGCGCTCCGATACCGCCCCGCATCCTCATCCTTTCGCAGCCCCGCTCGCCCTCGCCGACGCCGTGGCGAAATCCGGCGCCAGCCCCTTGTCCGTCCCGCAGATCCTATCCCAGAACCGGAAATAAAGTCCGTAGTTGCAGCGATAATTGTCGTGATGCCGCTGATGGTGGGAGGCGGTGATCAGCCAGCGCCCCGCCCGCCCGTGGACCAGCCAACGCGGAAACATCTCCCAGCCCATATGATTGGTGACGCCCATCACCGTCATGATCGTCAGCACGAGGCCGAGCGCGGCGACATGGATCGGGATGACGAACACAAGCGCCGGGATGACCACCGCGCCGGTCAGCGCCTCCCACGGGTGGAAGCTCATCGCCGCCCACGCCGTCGGCGGGCGGCTGGCATGATGGACGGCATGCGCGACGCGGAACAAAGCCGGGCGGTGCATCGCGCGATGCGTCCAGTAGAACCACGTGTCGTGCGCGAAGAGATAAAGGGCCACCGACACCGGCAGGTACCAGAGCGGATAGTCGCGCAGGTCCGTGTAGATCAGGGTCCAGCCCCGGTTCTGCCAGCCCCAGGCGACGAGACCGGCGGGGACGCCGAAGATCAGGGCGCTCCACAGCGACCAGCGGATTTCGGCGCCGATCTGCCGGTCCAGCCCCTTGTAGAGTCCCGGCCGCGTCAGCCGCGTCGCCAGCGCGAACCCACCGCTCGACAGCAGATAGCGCAGCGCGATGATACCCGTCATTGCGAGCATCGAGACGAGGATGAGCGCAAGCGGCGACATGGCCGGCTTATAGGGGCCCGCGCCGCTCGCCGCCAGCCGCTTGGCTGCATCCGCTGAAATAGCCGAGGGCCTCGGCGGGAGCCGATGAGGCGCCCCTCGAACCGGCCTATCTGATGCCCGCCTTGCGTCGCTGCGTTTCTTCGGCGATCGTCAGGCCGTTGCGCGCGGGCAGATGCGCGAGCAGGGCCGGTTCCTTGCCGATCCAGTCGCCCTCGGCGGCAACCCCGGATCCCTTGGGCATCAGCTTGAACGAAAGCGGCTTCCCGGCCGCATCATGATCGTTGAAGCGGATCGCGCCGCCCTCGATCTCGTACGGTATGCGATGAATGGCGCCGCACGCGCCATCGCACAGGGTGATCTCGATCATCTGGCCATGCGCTTCATGGACCTCGACCTCCATGCCGGCGAGCCCGCCGTCCGGCCCGCGATGCACATTGCCATAGACGCCGGGGCGAACCGGGCCGTTGCTCTTGGCTTCGGCGGTGTTGGTCGAGGGGGCCGGCGCCGCCCCGTCGTTGCAGCCGGCGAGCAGGAGCGCGGCGGCAAGAATGGTGCAACCTCGCGGATCGATCTTCGCTGACATGGCCGGCACGCTCCCCTTTTGCGGTTGATAACCGATGTGACGGCCGCTGCCAGACGGCGCGGCCCGTTATTTCTGCGCGACCAGCGCTTTGCGCTGATAGTCTTCCGCCAGCCGAAGGCCAAAGCGTTCGTTCAGGCGTTTCAGGATCGTCGATCCACCCGGCACCCACGCCGCCTGAATCTCGACATCGTCGCCGGAGCGCGCCAGCCGGAAATTATGCATGACGGGCGGGAGCGTCTGACCAAATCCATCCACCCGCGCTTCCGGATAAGCCACTCTGAGCGCATTGCCCTCGATCCGATATTCCGCGTGATTGACGTCGATGCATTCCCCTTCGCAGGAGGTGAAATCGACCGTCTGGGCCGGTCCCCGGTGAATCTCGACCTCGAACCCGATGCGCGTGCCGCTGGCTTTATCGTCGGTCACGTCGCCATAGATGCCCGGCTGCGGCAGGTTGAGGGGAATATCCACCCCACCCGCGCTGATCGGGCCCGTGCTGCTGGCCGGTACGATCTTGGCGCTGATCCTGCTGGTGTTGAGCGGCGGGTCCGGCGCGCGCGATTGCTCGCACCCGGCGACGAGGAGCGCCACAGCCGCCAGGATTGCGTTTTGCGGAAAGGTCGGACGGCTCATCAGCGTCACGATAGCCAAGCGCGCGCCGCTCGGCTAGTCATCCCGCGTGAGCGCCCGATCCCCCCAGATTGATCTCGCCATCGTCGGCGGCGGCCTCGCGGGCGGACTCCTCGCGCTCGCCCTGCGCGCCCGGCGGCCAGAGCTGCGGGTGGTGCTGATCGAGGAAGCGATGCAGGCAGGTGGCAATCACCTCTGGTCCTGCTTCGCCGGAGACGTCGCGGCGAAGGACCGCTGGCTGATCGAGCCGCTGATCGTGCATGGCTGGGGCGGGCATCACGTGCGCTTCCCCGGCTTCGAGCGCAGTCTGGACGCGGGCTATGCCAGCCTCACCAGCGCTCGCCTCGACGCCGTCCTGCGCCAGACCCTGCCGCCGGACGCGCTCCGCTTCGGGCAGGGCGCGACGGCCCTGACGCCGACCACCGTCGCCCTGGCGGATGGCAGCACGCTCCACGCCGGGGCCGTCGTCGACGCGCGCGGGCCAGGCGACATGTCGGCGCTCGATCTCGGCTACCAGAAATTCCTCGGCCAGCGCTGGGCCTGCGACGCGCCGCACGGCCTCGCCACGCCGATCATCATGGACGCGACCGTCGAGCAGAGCGAGGGCTATCGCTTCGTCTATGTGCTGCCGCTCTCGGCGCGCGACCTGTTCATCGAGGACACCTATTACACCACCGGCCCGGAACTCGACGCGCCCGGCCTGCGCGTCCGCATCGCCGCTTATGCGCAGGCGCAGGGCTGGGCGGGCGCGCCGTCGGGCGATGAGGAGACCGGCATCCTTCCCGTCTGCATGGGCGGCGACATCGCGCGGCTCTGGGCAGCGGAGTCTCCCGGCGTCGCGAAGATCGGCCTGCGCGGCGGCTTCTTCCATGCGCTGACCGGCTATTCGCTGCCCGACGCGGTGCGCACCGCTCTCGCCACCGCCGCCATGGACGACCTTTCCGGCCCGGCGCTGCACGAGGCGCTCCGCACTCGCGCGATCGATCACTGGCGCGGCCAGGCCTTCTACCGGATGCTCTCCACGCTCCTCTTCCGCGCCGCCGGGCCGGCCGAGCGCTGGCGCGTGCTGGCGCGCTTCTACCGGCTTGACCCGGCGCTCATCAGCCGCTTTTATGCGGGCCAATCGACCTTCGCCGACAAACTGCGTATCCTCATCGGCAAGCCGCCGGTGCCGATCGGACGCGCGATTCACGCCCTTGGAGCTATCCGCACATGAAGAGAGCCGTCGTCATTGGCGCGGGATTTGGCGGCCTCGCGCTGGCGCTGCGCCTGCAATCGGCCGGCATCGCCACGACCATCGTCGAGGGCCGCGACCGGCCGGGCGGCCGTGCCTATGTCTGGAAGAAGGAGGGGTTCACCTTCGATGCCGGGCCGACCGTCATCACCGATCCCGATTGCCTTGCCCAGCTCTGGCGCCTGTCGGGTCACGACATGGCGGACGACGTCACCCTGCTTCCGGTCATGCCTTTCTACCGGCTCAACTGGCCGGACGGCACCAGCTTCGATTATTCCAACGACGACGTCGCCCTCAATGCCGAGATCGCGAAGCTCGACCCCGCCGACGTCGCCGGCTACCAGAAGTTCCTCGCCTACAGCGCCGAGGTCTATCGCGAGGGCTATGTCGAGCTCGGCCACGTCCCCTTCCTCGACTTCAAGTCGATGCTCAAGGCGGCGCCCGCCATGGTCCAGAACCAGGCCTGGCGCTCGGTCTATTCGATGGTGGCGAGCTTCGTGCGCAACGAGAAGCTGCGCCAGGCGCTCAGCTTCCACACCCTGCTGGTCGGCGGCAATCCCTTCTCGACCAGCGCCATCTATGCGCTGATCCACAAGCTGGAGAAGGATGGCGGCGTCTGGTTCGCCAGGGGCGGCACCAATGCGCTGGTCAATGCCATGGTCACCCATTTCGAGCGGCTCGGCGGCACGCTGCATCTGGGCGATCCGGTCACCGCGATCGAGACGGTCGGCGATCGCGCGACCGGCGTCACCACCCGCGCCGGCCTGCGCTTCGAGGCGGACGCGGTGGCGACCAATGCCGATCTCATGCACAGCTATGCCGATCTGCTCGCCGGCCACCCCCGCGGCGGCCGCCGCGGCGATGCGCTCGCCCGCAAGCGCTGGAGCCCCAGCCTGTTCCTCGTTCATTTCGGCATCGAGGGCACCTGGCCCGGCATCCCGCACCACATGATCCTGTTCGGCCCGCGCTACAGGGAGCTCCTGACCGACATCTACGACCATGGCGTGCTCGCCGAGGATTTCTCGCTCTACCTGCACCACCCGACCGTCACCGATCCGGACCTCGCCCCGCCCGGCCACTCGACCTTCTATGCGTTGGCGCCGGTGCCGCATCTCGGCAAGCTGCCGGTCGACTGGAGCCAGGTCGGCCCGATCATGGAGGAACGCATCCTCGCCGAGATCGAGCGCCGGCTGATCCCGGACATCAAGTCGCGCATCAAGGTCAAATTCTCCTACGCGCCGCCCGATTTCGCGCACGATCTCAACGCCCATCTCGGCAGCGCCTTCAGCCTGGAGCCCCTGCTGACCCAGAGCGCCTATTTCCGGGCGCACAATCGTGACGATGTCATCTCCAATCTCTATGTAGTCGGCGCCGGCACCCATCCGGGCGCGGGCATCCCCGGCGTGGTCGGCTCCGCCCGCGCGACCGCCACGCTGATGCTGGAGGATTTTGCATGACCGCGTTCAAGCGCCTCGCCGTCTATTGCGGCTCGGCGACCCCCGCCGACCCCATCTACATGGAGACAGCGCGCCAGACCGGCACGCTGCTGGCGCAGCGCGGCATCACCGTCGTCTATGGCGGCGGCAAGGTCGGGCTGATGGGCATGGTCGCGGATTCCGCGATGGCGGCGGGCGGCGAGGTGATCGGCGTCATTCCCGAGGCGCTGGTTGGCGCCGAAGTCGCCCATCGCGGCCTCACCGAGCTGCACGTCGTGCCGGACATGCATGCGCGCAAGGCGCTGTTCACCTCCCTGTCGGACGGCTTCCTGACCCTGCCCGGCGGCGTCGGCACGATGGACGAGCTGTGGGAAGCGATCAGCTGGGCCCAGCTCGGCTATCACAGGAAGCCCGTTGGCCTGCTCAACACCGCCGGCTTCTACGACCAGCTCATCGCCTTCAACCGACAGATGATCGAGGTGGGCTTCATCCGCCCGCCCCACGCCGGCATCCTGATCGCCCGCGACACCCTCCCCGACCTGCTCGACGCCATGGCAGCCTATGAGCCGCACGAGACCATCTTCGCGATGAAGGCGGAGCGGCTTTGAAAAGCAATTTTCCTGAGTCCGTCCCCCTCAGGAGATCGTTGCGTCATTGCCCTCGTCACCCCGGACTTGATCCGGGGTCCAGCTTTCTTCGCAACCGATGGATTTTCGAGCCGATCTATCAGAGAGCAGCTGGACCCCGGATCAAGTCCGGGGTGACGAGAGGTTGGAGGTCGGTCCGAATTGTGCACCGATTCCCTGACGGGGAGGGGCTATGATGCCGGACGAAACCCTCCGCCCCGCCCTCGTCCTCCACGCCCGCGACAGCATCGCGCGGGGGTCGAAGAGCTTCCGCACCGCCTCGCGCCTGTTCGATCGCACCACCCGCGAGCGGGCCTGGCTGCTCTATGCCTGGTGTCGCGCCTGCGACGACATTGCCGACGGGCAGGACCATGGCGGCACGATGCATGCGACCGACGACAGCCGTGTCCGCCTGGCCGACATTCAGGACCGCACCGAGCGGGCCCTGGCCGGCAAAGCGGGCCTCGACGATCCCGCCTTCGCCGGCGTCGCTTTGGTCGCGGCGGAAGTCGCCCTGCCGCGTCGCTACATGGACGATCTCATCGGCGGCTTCGCGCTTGATGCGGCCGGCTGGCGCCCACGCACGCAGGGCGACCTCATGCGCTATTGCTATCATGTCGCCGGCGCGGTCGGCTGCATGATGGCGATCGTCATGGGCGTCGCGCCGGACGACGAGGCCACGCTCACCCGCGCCTGCGATCTCGGCCTCGCCTTCCAGCTCGCCAACATCGCGCGCGACATCGCCGAGGATGCCGCGGCCGGACGCTGCTACCTGCCTTCCGACTGGCTCGCCGAAGCCGGCATCGACGCGGCGGACCCGATGGCACCCGCGACCCGCCCCGCCCTGGCAGTCCTCGCCGGCCGCGTCGCCGGCCTCGCCGCGCGCTACGAGGAGAGCGCCCGGCGCGGCACCCCCGCCCTCCCGTTTCGCTGCGCCTGGGCCGTGCTCGCGGCTGCCGGCATCTATGGCGGCATCGCGCGCCACGTCGCCGCCGATCCCGCCGCCGCACTCACCGCGCGCGTCCATACCAGCAAGTGGGAGAAGCTCGGCTGGCTGATGCAGGCGGCCGGTCAATCCGCCAGCCGCCACCGGCTCTATCCCGATACGCCGCGCGACCCGGCGCTCTGGCAGCGACCGGCATCCACCGGCGCATAAGAGCAAGTGAGGGAGATGGGGTGGAGAGCTGACCAGCGGGAGGCGACGTCTCGGCGGTCGCTTACCGCTCCTGGAAGGCCCGGTTCGGAAAGCGGTTGCACATCATGCATGCCGATCATCCGAGCGGGCCAGCCCTGATTGCCGGTCAATTATCGCAATATTCCCACTGGCCTGCCTTGCAGGCGGAGACAGCGTGGCGCCAGGCTGCCATTTTGCGCAGATAGTCGGCATGGGCGTCAGCATATCCGCCCTCATGTTCTTTTTGGGCTTCGCGGTAAGTCCGAAGGGTCTTGGCGTCGCGTTGGCGAACATAGGCGAGTTGGCCCTGGTTCAGTCGCTTGGTCATCGCGCGATCGCGAGCGCGTGCTGCTGGATTGCGCATAGCGGGATCACGCGGATCGTCCGCGAACGACACGGTGGGGAGCAGCGTCGCACTCATTGTCAGTGCGCCAACAAACGAAGCAAACTTCCTGAGCATTCGACCCCTCCAGATCCTGAGCGGGTATCCGTGCGACGGCGCATGCAAGGCAATCTGTTTGCGACGAAAAGAAGCGTCTGGTCGCATCCGCAGGGCGACCCGGCGCTGCCGCCTCCAATCCGGATCGGGGACTGCGGAATGTCTCCAGGGTTCTCACATCCCGACAGGCCGCTTCCACGCGAAAGGACTGTCCTACAGCTCCCCCTCCATGCCAGGCCGGACCCGCTCTTTCTCAGCCGTGCAAAATTGCTTTTCTCGATCAGGGGGCATCCTGCGACCGGACCGCTCCGCCTTGCCGGAAGAGAATAAATATATTTCCCCCGTGACCTTCGTGAACTTCGCCAGATTATGACGCCTTTGATCGCCTCACTCGATCACCGCCCAACGCCGCCACTCAGCTCAGCGCGCCAGTCGCTCGTGATTGAACGACAGCCAGATCAGCGCCACCCCGGCGCCCGGCAGCATCGCGGCGATCGGCAACCCGGCCAGGACCAGCCACAGCAGCGCCTTGCCGATGACACCGCCCGCCACTGCGAGCCCCAGCCCCGCCAGCGCATAGGGCAGCGCCGCCGCCCGCAGGAGCATCGCCGCCGGCACGAGCAGGAGCATCACCGCCGCGACGAAGGCCAGCGTCATCCCCGCCAGCATCGCCAGCAGTCGCGCATCATCCACCGTCTCGAGCGGCGGGCGATGGACGGCGAGCAAGACCGCAACGCAGATCGCGGTCGCAAGGACGAGCGGCAGGAGGAACTGGCGGACCATGGCCGTCATGTCGCCGGGTTCGCGCGAAAATGCAAATGGGGCGCGCCGCCGCGCCCGATCTGCGAAGGCAGATACCCCGGGCACGCCGCAGCATATATGCGGCCCGGAGCGGCTGCCTTCGCAGGAAGGGAGGAACGGACCCGACCGGCTGACCGGTCGCGCCCGTTCAGCTCAGAACTTGACGCCGACGCCCAGCACGACATTGTCGCGATTGACGCCCCCGCTGATCGTCGCGGTGCCGTCCTTCATCGAATAGTCCTCATAGTCGGTGTGGACATATTCGAGCTTGGCATAGAAGTTGGAGAGCAGGTCGACCTGCACCCCGCCGCCGACATGATAGCCGTCCATGTTCTCGGAGAGCGTGAAGCTGTTCGCGGCGGTCACATGGTCGATATATTCGAACTTGAGCGCACCGTTGGAATAGCCGCCCTTGGCATAGAGCAGGATGCCCGGCGTCACGTTGACGCCCGCGCGCGCGCCGAGCGTCCAGTTGCGGCCGGCCCGCGCGCAGGTCTCGATCTCGGTGAAGACCTCGGCGCACTTGCGGGTCGAGGCGCCGTCGATGCCGCCATAGACGCCGAGCTTGAAGGCGGCGAGGGAGAGGTCATAGCCGATCTCGGCGCCATAGATGACCCCATCTTCGCTCTGCGTCGTCGTCGCGCCGTTGATGCCGACGTCGGTGCGCTGGTGGATGCTCGCGCTGTCCCAGCCGGTGTGCACGTCGGCGCGAAGGCCGGTCTGCGCATGGGCCGTGGTCGCGGTGGCGGCAAGTGCCGCGGCGAGCAGGATGTTGGTCTTCATAGATACTCCGTCGATTGGGTCTCGTGCCACCCGAGCCTTAAGACGGAGACCTGCGGCGCGAGCCGTGATCGACGGTCAAATTCCTCCCCGCACCCGCTCAGGGAGGAACCTGTTCCTACTGCTTCGCGCCGGCCACGCAGCGCCAGGATTTGGGATCATTGACGTCGCCCTTGCCAGTCCGCTGCGCGACCTGCGGCCAGGCGCAGACCGGCCGGGTCATCGGGCTGTCGGCCTTGGTCGCGGTGAGCGTCGCCGGCGCCTGTCCCTTGTCGACCCACTGGTCGAGCGTGGCGAGCCAGTCCACCGTGTCGGCGCCCGGCCCGCCCCGGCAATGCTCGACGCCGGGCAGCATGTAGGTCCGCATATTGGCGGCTGCCCCGGCCGCGTCACCCTTCTGCACCGCCCTGGCATAGTCGAGCGTGCCGACCGGGCTCGGGCCGGGATCGGACTCGCCGTGCCAGAGCAGCAGCTTGCCGCCATGGGCGAAGAAGGCGGTCAGGTCGGGGTCGGTCGCCTCATAGGCCTTGGCGAAGGTGCTGGCGCGCGCCTCCGGCACGTCGGTCATCGGGTCGAGCTTGTTGAAGTCGACCGCGCGCGTGCCGAACAGCACCGGCGCAAGGCCCGGCATGCCGCCGCCATTGGCCTGGTTGTTGCCGGTGCCCGCGACGTTGATGAACCGGCTCCAGCCCAGCTCGCCGCCCTTGCTGAGCGGCAGCTGCGCATAGCTGCCGTCCGGCGCGCGGATGCCGGCATACATGGTCCTGAGCGTGGCGACCTGTGCTGCAGAGAGGCAGTTGGCGCCGGCCCTGCCGGGCTTGCACGCCAGCACGGTGGGCTGCCAGGCGCAGGCGCGCGGCTGGGCGATGATCCCGTCGAGCGCGCCGTCCTTGCCGTCGCAGGCCTTGAGCACGCTGGCGTTGACCAGCTTGAGCTGTGCCTCCGTGAAGCCGGCCCTGGCGAAGCCGTTGTTGCGCAGGATCGCGCTCGATTGCACCTGCAGCGAATAGACCGGCGCTCCCGCGATGATGCCGTCATAGTCGGCGGGGAAGCGCTGCGCTTCCATCAGCGCCATCCGCCCGCCGGTCGAGCAGCCGTTGAAGTAAGCGCGGCTCTGCGCGCGGCCGTAATAGCTCCTGACCAGCGCCTTGCCGGCGACGGTCATGCGGCTGATCGCGCGCCAGGCGAAGTCGGTCGCCGCCTCGCTGTTGGTCACCCAGTCGTTGGTCCAGGGCTCGGGCGAGGGATGGCCGCCGTCAGTCTGTGCGGTCGCATAGCCGGCCTTGAGGCCCTGCGCCGCCGCCGCAAGCGTCACGTTGCCAGCCCATCCGCCGCCGCCGATGCCGAGCAGCTTGCCGTTCCAGTCGGCCGGCAGGCGGAACACGACACCGATGTTCGAGCCGGCGACCGGCGAGAGCGTGCCCTTGACCTCGCAATAGCCCGGCAGGCCCGCCGCCGCATCAGGGCCAACCCAGCGCGCGTCGGCCTTCGCATCGCCAAAGACCGTCCCGGCCGCCGCGGCCTTGCAGCGCTCCTCGTCCCCGCTTTGCTGCGCCGATGCCGGCGCGGCAGCCAGCCCGGCCGCAAGCGTCGACGCGAACAATCCGATCAGCCACGCCTTGCGCATCTCTCTCTCCTGAGTCTGTTGTACGACATGCTTAGCCTCCCAATCGATGAGCGGGAAGCGCTGGTGGCTCGGCACGAAACGAGGCAGTATTCCGGTACGATTCGGATATCTGTGGGGAGAGTATCGATGAGGAAATTTCGTGCGTTCGCCTGGCTAAGCCTCGCCGCCTTGTCCATGTCGGCAACCGCCGCTGGCCCGGCTTCGCCTTTCCCCAAAGGCTATGAGGCGGCCTATGCAGCCTATCTGACTGCTCTCTCGCCGGCCGACCGCAAACTGACCTGGCTGACGCGGCTGAACCAGGTCGCCAGCCCGGCCCGCCCGCTCAAGATGGGCGCGACGAGCGTGCAATATATGTTCGGCTGCAAGGCGCATGCCTGCGACACCGATCAGGCGAACGTCTTCCTCCTGCCCGACAGGAAGAAGGTCATGGCGGTCATCAAGGTGGGCGGCGTCCAGAAGCTGATTGGTGGCGCAGGCCCCAAGGAGGTCGCCTGCGTCAAGACGCTCGACGCGTCGGGCGGTGCCGCCCCGACCTGCTGACGCGCGACTCCGGTTGTAGAACGCCCGAAATCAGTCCTCGCCGACGAACTTGCGCACCCGCTCGCGGACGCGCGGCAACGCTGCGTCATAGACGCCGGGCACGCCGCAGATCATGCCGAGGATGCGCGGGTCAGGCTTGTTGAAGCGGATCGGCGCGCCCAGCGCATCGGTCACGCAGGCGCCTGCTTCCTGCGCGATCAGGCTGGAGGCGGCAATGTCCCATTCCGCCCCCCAGCGCAGGCCCGCGACGAGGTCCGCCTCGTTGGCCGCGACCATCGCCATGCGCAGCGCGATGCTGTTGGGCTTGTGGACCACGGTATAGTCGACATCGATACCGCGCAGATTGTCGATCGGCACCCGCGCCCCGGAGAGCGTCTCCTGCGTCCCGACTTCCAGCCGCACGTCGTTGCGGAAAGCCCCGCCGCCCGCGACCGCCCACCAGCGCTCGCCCCGCGCCGGCGCAATCAGCGCGGCGATCCGCACGGCGCCATCCTCGACCAACGCGACCGAGACCGCCCAGCCCGGGCGCCCGCGCACATAGTCACGCGTCCCGTCGATCGGATCGATCACCCAGGCCAGGCGCGCATCGCTGCGCCCCGGCGAGGCCGCGCTCTCCTCGCTCAGCCAGGCCGCCTCCGGCAGCAGCGCGCCGAGCCGCTCGCGCAGCATCGCGTCGCAGGCGAGGTCGGCCTCGCTCACCGGCTGACCGGGTGTCTTCTCCCAATGATTGCCGCTGGGCTCGCCCATGGCCCAGGAGTCCATCGCCCGCGCGCCGGCGGCGTCGGCAATGGCCAGTATGTCGGCCAATATTTCAGGACTCAGATGATCACTCGCCGGCAAGGGTCATCCCGTCGATGCGCAGCGTGGGCACGTTGATGGCATAGCGGAACTGGAGGTCGTTGGCCGCGACGAGGTTCGCGAACATGTCCTTGAGATTGCCCGCGATCGTCACTTCGGCGACCGCGCAGCAGATCGCGCCATCCTCGATCAGGAAGCCCGAGGCACCGCGGCTATAGTCGCCCGTCACCGGATTGACGCCATGGCCGATCAGCTCGGTCACGTAGAGGCCGCGCTTGACGTCGCTCATCAGCTCGCGCGGACTGGCCGTGCCGCCCTCAAGATGGACATTGGTCGCGCCGACACCCGGCGATCCGCCGCCGCGCGTGGCATGGCCGGTGGGCGCGAGGCCGAGCTGGCGGGCCGAGGCGCTGTCGAGCAGCCAGTCGACGAGCACGCCCTCATCGATCAGCCGCGACTGCGCGGTCGGCAGGCCCTCGCCGTCGAACGGGCGCGAGCGCAGGCCACGCTGACGATGCGGGTCATCGATCACGCTCAGTTCCCGCGGCAGCACCAGCTCGCCCTTGCGGTCGAGCAGGAAGCTTGCCTTGCGCGCGACCGTCGGCCCGGCGATCGCGCCGAGCAGATGGCCGATCAGGCTGTTGCCGATGCGCGGATCGAAGATGATCGGCAGCGGGCCGCTCGGGATGCGGCTGGGGTTGAGCCGCGCCACCGCGCGCGCACCGGCCCGCGCGCCGACCGCCTCGGGATCCTCGATGTCGCGCAGGTGGCGGGCATTGTGGCTGGCATAGTCGCGCTGCATCGCCGCGTCCTGCCCCGCGATGACGCTCGCCCAGATCGAGTGGCTCGTCCCGGCATAGGCGCCCGCGAAGCCATGGCTGGTCGCGAGCGCGATCTGCGCCCGCCCGAAGCTCGCGCCGGCACCCTCGCTGTTGGTGACGCCGGTGACGCTGCGCGCCGACTCCTCCGCCTCCAGCGCCCGTGCGCGCAACAGGGCGGGATCGGGCTCGTCCGCATCCTCGATGTCGAGCGAAGGCTGCTTCTTCTTCATCAGCCGGTCTTCGGGCGCGAGACCGGCATAGCTGTCCTCGGGCGCTTCCTTGGCCATGGCGATGACGCGCTCGACCAGAGTCTCCAGCGTGCGCGGCGCGAGATCGGACGAGGAAACGGTCGCCGAGCGGTGGCCGACGAAGGCGCGCAGCCCGATATGCTCGGACTCGGAGCGCTCGACATCCTCCAGCTCGCCCAGCCGCACCGAAACGCCCGAGGAAGCGTCGCAGCCATAAACGGCGTCCGCTGCATCCGCCCCGGCCCTGCGCGCGGCGGCGACAAGCGACTGGGCGCGATCGAGAGCTTCGTTGAGGCTGAGCATAGAGGGTGCGATCCAGGACTCGTAAACAGACGCCGCGCTTTAGCGACGCCGGGTGGACCACGCAATGTTGGGTCTCCCGGCCGCCATTACAATCCAATGGCCCAGCGTGATGACCAGTTCCCTCCGCCCGAGGGCAGGACGGCGACCGCTCCCAACTGGAGCCGAAGCGCCTTGCTTTCGCCCGCCCGCCCGCGCAGAACCACCCAAACAAAAGCGAGGACAGCATGAGTTTCGAGGGAGAGATTGCGCTCGTCACGGGCGCGGGCAAGGGGTTCGGCCGGGCGATCGCGCTGGCGCTCGCGAAGCAGGGATCGGCGGTCGCTTTGGTCGCGCGCACCGCGAGCGATGTCGAGGCAGTCGCGGCCGAGATCGAGGCCGCGGGCGGCAAGGCACTCGCCATCGCCGCCGACGTGACGCAGGAAGCCGATGTCGAGCGTTCGATCCGCGAGACGCGCGCGCAGCTCGGCGCCGTCACGCAATTCGTCAACAATGCCGGCGTCGGCTGGCCCTATGGCCCGGTGGGCGGCATGGACGTGGCGCGCTGGTGGCAGGCGCAGCACCTCCACCAGCTCGCGCCGATGCTCTACCTCTCGCGCCTGCTCCCGGCGATGCGCGCGGCTGGCAAGGGCCGCGTCGTCATCGTCTCGGCCAAGGCCAGCCATGTCAGCGCGGCGAACATGTCCGCCTATATCACGGGCAAGACCGCGCAGGTCCGCATCGTCAACGTCGCCGCGCTGGAGGTGAAGGATGCCGGCGTCTCGCTCTTCGCGATCGATCCCGGCTTCGTCGTCACCGATCTTGCCCGCGAGACCATGACCTCGCCCGAGGCCAAGATCTATCTCTCCGGCATGGTCGAGCGGCTCGGCGAAGCCTCGTCCCGCGATTTCTCGGGCGATCTCGCCGCCTGCGGGCAGCGCGTGGTCGATCTGATGAGTGGCCGCTACGATGCCCTCACCGGGCGCTATTTCGAGATGTACGACGATCTGGACGAGGCGCTGAAGGACATCGAGGCATGACCGAAATCTCGACGGACGCGCTCGCCGCCGAAGTCGCCGCGCTGCGCCACGAGCTCGATCGGCTCAAGGACGTGCAGGCGGTTCGCACTCTCCAGCACAGCTACGGCTATCTGATGGAGAAGGGCCTCTATCAGGAGATTGTCGATCTCTTCGCCGACGATGCCGAGATGACCTTCTTCGGCGGCCTGTATCGCGGCAAGGAGAGCATCAAGCGCGTCTATCTCAATCGCATTCGCACCCGCTTCACCAAAGGCCGCAACGGGCCGGTGCGCGGCCTGCTCTGCGATGTCATGCAGATGCAGGATGTCGTCACCGTGTCCGAGGATCGCAGCACGGCGAAGGCCCGCTTCCGCGCCCTGCTGATCGGCGGTACGCACGCCAGCGTCGCCGATGCGCCCAGGCTGCCCTACCAGCAATGGTGGGAGGCCGGCGTCTACGAGAACGACTATGTCCGCGAGAACGGCGTCTGGAAGTTCAAGCGCCTCGGCTACGAGCTCACCTGGGTCGCCGAATATGACAAGGGCTGGGCCAACAGCCCGGACATGGGCGCCTTCACCGTGCAGACCCTCTATCCGGAAGATCCCAACGGCCCGGACGCGATCGTCGACACGCGCTATCCGCCCTGGCCCGAGACCTGGCTCCTGCCCTTCCATTATGCCCATCCGGTGACGGGCGAACCGATCATGCCGGAGGGGGAGTGACGCGACTTAAACAATTTCCGTTCGCCCTGAGTAGGGACTGAGCTTGTCGAAGACCCGTATCGAAGGGCCGCGCACTGGTCCTTCGATATGCCATTTCGGCAGGCTCAATGGCTACTCAGGATGAACGGAAGTCGAGAAAAGGAGTGAGAAAATGCGCACCGAACAGGAACAAGCCAATGTCCGCCTCGTCGAGCGCATCTACGAGGAAGTGCTCGGCCCGATCGACAGCGGCGCCGTCGATGGCCTGTTCGATCCCGGCTATATCCAGCACAATCCGGGCATCCCGACCGGCGCGGACTCGCTCAAGGCCATGCTCGACCGCGCCAAGGCCAAATATCCCCACGCCGTCCACATCGTGAAGCGCATGATCGCCGAGGGCGATCTCGTCATGGCGCATGTCCACATCATCTTCGAGCCCGGCACCCCCGGCATCGCGGCGGTCGACATCTTCCGCATCGAAAACGGCCTCATCGCCGAGCATTGGGACGTGGCGCAACCAGTCAGCACCGAGCCGAACAACGCCAACGGCATGTTCTGAACCTCTGCCCCTCTCCGCGCGTTGTCATCGCGACACCACGCATCCGGAAGGGACGCCATGAACAAGCTCTTCACGAAAATCGCCGGCCGGATCGCCGCACTCGCCGGCAAGCCGATGACCTTCGTCCTCGCCCTGATCACGGTGATCCTCTGGGCCGTGACCGGACCGCTCTTCGCGTTCTCGGAGGTCTGGCAGCTCGTCATCAACACCGGCACGACGATCGTCACCTTCCTCATGGTCTTCCTCGTCCAGAATACGCAGAACCGGGATGCGTCCGCCATGCAGGCCAAGCTCGATGAATTGCTGCGGGCGGTGGTCGAGGCGCGCGAGCAATTCATCGGCATCGAGCATCTGACCGACGTCGAGATCGAGAAGATCCGCGATGAGCTGGAGCGGCAATGCTCCACGCAGGATGAAACGAGGGCGCCCTCGCATCAATCGGTCGCGCGCCTGCTCCAGCGGCACTAGGTCGATCGTTCGAGGACCAGCGTCATCCATCGATCCGCTCAGACGTCGCCGATCGCTTCACCTTATTGCGAGTCGTTCGCATGGAACCGATGCGACCCGTCGGTCGCTTAGGGCGTACCAATCCAACAGGAGGACATCATGGCCACCGAAACCTATACCGATGCGATTGCCCTCTTGAAGGCCGACCACCGCAAGGTGGAAGGTCTGTTCGAGCAGTTCGAGAGCGCCACTTCATCGTCGAAGAAGCAGAGTCTCGCCCGCGAGATTTGCACCGAGCTCAAGATCCACACGATGATCGAGGAAGAGATTTTCTATCCGGCCTTTCGCGGCAAGATCGAGGATGACACGCTCGACGAGGCCTATGTCGAGCATGACGGCGCCAAGGTGCTGATCAACGACATCGAAGCGGGCAGCCCGGACGATGATTTCTACGATGCCAAGGTCAAGGTGCTGTCCGAAGAGATCAAGCATCATGTCCATGAGGAGGAAATGCCGTCGGAAGGCATGTTCGCGCAATGCCGCAAGGCCGACGCCGACCTCGTCGCGCTGCGCGACCAGATGCTCGCCCGCAAGCAGGAATTGCTGGCGCAGGCCAAGGCAAGCGGATTGCCCCCGGCACAGCCCAAGGCGGTCAATCTGGTCGCGGCCTGACGGGGAGGCCCCGCGCGTGGCTCAGGCCATGGCGTGGGGCAGCGCCCAGCCGAAGGTCGCGGCCGCCATCCGCAGGCCGAAGCAGGCCAGCCCGGCGACGATCGCCGTCGGGCGCGCCGGCAGGCCCGCCAGCCGCCAGATCACGATGATCAGCGCCGCGAGGCAGGCGGCGCTCGCATAGATGTCGACGCGCAGCACACGCGGCACCTGATTGATGATGACGTCGCGGATCGCGCCGCCGCCGACGCCGCTGACCGTGCCGAGAAACAAAGCGACGAGCGGATGGATGTCGCGATCCAGCGATTTTTCCGTGCCGGCGATGGCCGCCATCGAGAGCCCCGCCGCATCGAGCGCGACGACGAGGCTGCCCGGCAACCCCGCAAGCACGCCGTGCAGCGTCCAGACCGCCGCCGCCGCGACGATCACGATCACCGCATAGTGCCAGTCCGACACCGCCGCCGGCGGCAGCGCGCCCGTCAATATGTCGCGGACGAGGCCCCCGCCCAGCGCCGAGACGAAGCAGACCACCAGCACGCCGACCGGATCGAGCCCGACCGCGATGGCGACCAGTCCGCCTTCCAGCGCGAACAGCAGGGTCGCCGCGAGATCAGCGACACGGGTGATGCGAGCCGTGATCGGCGAGCGCGCGATAGTGTCGGCATTGCTCGGTTCGGTCACGGTACGTCTCCCTAGTCGCCCAGCCACCACCTCAGCATATGATGTGCCACCGCCACGGGTGAGGGCGGCAGGAACAGCGCGTTCTCGTCTTCCGCCAGCGCGGCGCGGACATCGTCCTTGCTCACCCACACAGCCTCGGCCAGCTCATTCTCGTCGAGGACGATCCTGTCGTCCAGCGCCTGCGCGACGCAGGCGATCATGAGCTGCGAGGGGAAGGGCCAGGGCTGGCTGAACAGATAGTCCACCCGTCCGCAGCGCACGCCCGCTTCCTCCATGATCTCGCGCCGCACCGCTTCCTCGATCGTCTCGCCCGGCTCGACGAAGCCGGCCAGCGCCGAGAAGCGCCGGGGCGGGAAGCGCGCATTGCGGCCGATCAGCACCTTGCCCTCATATTCGGCCAGCATGATCACGACCGGATCGGTGCGCGGAAAATGCTCGGTCGAGCAGATCTCGCACTGGCGCACCCAGCCGGCGCGGATCGGGTGGGACTTGCCGCCGCAGCGCGCGCAATATTGATGCCGGTCATGCCAGTCGACCAGACTGCGCGCGGCGCCGTAGAGCGCGGCCTCGTCGAGACTGAGCTGCGGAATGACCTGCCAGACCTTGGGCGGAAAGACCGGCGGCTCGTCGCTCTTGATGACGATGAGCGAGACGAACACCGGCGTGCCGTCGTCGCGCAGGCCGAGCAGGGCATGGTCGCCGAGCGCGGCCTCCGGTGGCACCGGGCTGGTCGCCAGCAGGCTGTCCGCCGTTGGCCGGGGATCGAGCCCGTCGAGCAGGACGATCCGCGCGCGCGGATCGGCCCAGGCGGCCGCCAGCCGCTCCGGATCGATGCGCAAATGGTCTGCGCGGTCGATCGTCCCGCCGGTGAAGGTGATCGGGCGGGGATAGGCCAGCGTCGTCTGCGTCATGCGTCCTCAATCCTCTCCCAGCGCCATCACCGCCTGCACGACCCGCGCGAAGACGGTCGGCAACCCGGCCTCGGCCAGTGCCGCGCGCGGCCACCATTGGCCCGGCCCGAGCGCCTTGGCAATGCGTTCCGCGCCGGCCGGGCCGGGCGCGAGACGGGCGATGCCGAGCTCCAGCGCGAAATGGGTGAAGACATGCCGCACCCCGCTGTTGAGCGGCGTCCAGTCGCCGGCAATGTCGGGCAGCGCCATCGCCGCCGCCCCCTCGCGCCAGTCGCTGGTCGGCAGGCCGAGCATGCCGCCGAGCAGGCCCTTGTCCGGCCGGCGCACCAGCCAGACGGCGCCGTCATGCTCGATCCACCAGGCCGTGCCGGTGCGGGTCGGCTTGGCCTTCTTCGGCGCCTTGACCGGATAGCGCTCCGGCGTGCCCCGCGCCCGCGCCACGCACATCGCCGCGAGCGGGCAGGTGAGGCAGGCCGGCCGCGTCGGCGTGCAGATCGTCGCGCCCAGGTCCATCATCGCCTGAGCGAAGTCTCCGGCCTGGCGCTCCGGAGTGATGCCATCCGCCAGCACCCGCAGTTCGGCCTTGCCGGCGGGAAGCGGAGTCTCGACCGCGAACAGCCGGCTCACCACCCGCTCGACATTGCCGTCGACCACCACCGCGCGCCGCCCGAACGCGATCGCCGCGATCGCCGCCGCCGTATAGGCACCGATGCCCGGCAGCGCGCGCAGCCCCTCCTCGGTATCCGGAAACCGCCCGCCCAGCTCGCCCGCCACAAAGCGCGCACAGGCCAGCAGATTGCGCGCCCGCGCATAATAGCCCAGCCCCGCCCAGGCGGCCATCAGGTCGCCATCCTGCGCCGCCGCCAGCGCTTCGACGGTCGGCCAGCGCGCGAGGAAGCGCTCATAATAGGGAATGACCGCCGCCACCGTCGTCTGCTGCAGCATGATCTCGCTCAGCCACACGGCGTATGGATCAGGCGGCGCCGCGCCCGGCGGACTGCGCCACGGCAATCGCCGCGCGTGGACGCGATAATGCGCCAGCAGCGCCTCCGCCACCGTGCGTTCCGCAGTGATTAATCCATCGACGGCCATGGGGCGCCTATGGCATGGACCGGAGCATGACAGAACCCACGGAAAGCAAGACGAAGCCGAAGCGCGCGAGGGCGGCGCCCGCGCCCGCCGCAGAGCGCCCGCGCGTCGGCTCGGCCCGCGCGATCGCGGACCTGATGCCGGACATCGGCCGCGCCGCCTTCCGCAAGTTCGGCTTCATCCAGTCGAGCGTCGTCACCCGCTGGGCCGAGATTGTCGGTCAGCGCTATGCCCAGCTCACCGCGCCCGAATCGATCCGCTTCCCGCAGGGCAAGCGGTCTGGCGGCACCCTGCAGCTCACCGTCGCCAGCGGCCACGCGCCGATGGTGCAGCATATCATTCCGGAGATCATCGAGCGGGTGAACCGCTTCTTCGGCTATGAGGCCGTCGCGCGCATCGCCATGAAGCAGGGCCAGGTGATCCCCGTCGAGCCGGTCAGCCGCCCGCCCTCGCCGATGCTGCGCCCGATCCCGCAGGAGCTGGGCGAGGGCCTGCGCGAAGTCAGCGATCCGGAACTGCGCACCGTGCTCGAGTCGATGGCCCGCGGCCTCGGCAACGGCCTCAACCTGCCCAAGATCAGCTGATGCCATTGCCAATGAACAAGCCGTTCGTTTCGAGCTGAGGTTCGAGCTTGTCGAGAACCGGGGTCGAGAAAGCGTTTCTCGACAGCCATCTCGACAAGCTCGATGGCCGCTCGAACCGAACGGGAATTTTGTGCTGAAACGGAAGACATAGCATGATCCGCCGCATCCTCTTTGCCCTCGCCGCCCTCACGGTCCTCACCGCGCCCGCGACCGCCCAGAAGAAGGCGGCCACGCCCAACTGGGCCGCCACCGTCACGCCCGGGGCCAACGGCGCCTATGTCATCGGCAATCCCAAAGCCCAGCGCCTGATCGAATATCTCTCCTACACCTGCCCGCACTGCGGCGCCTTCCACAAGGAGGGGCTGGTCGGCCCCGGCGGCCTCAGGACGCAATGGCTGCGCCGTGGCCTGGTCTCGCTCGAAGTGCGCAACTTCGTGCGCGATCCCTTCGATCTCACCGCCGCCATGCTGGCGCGCTGCGGCGGCCCGGCGCGCTTCGCCGCCAATCACGAGGCCCTGTTCAACAATCAGGAAGCCTGGTTCAAGGTGCTGCAGCCCTTCTCCGAAGCCGAAGGCGCCAAGCTGCCGGCCGATCAGGTCGCCGCGATGACCCTGATCGCGGACAAGACCGGCCTGTTCGCATTGCTCGCCAGACAGGGCCTGACGCCCGCCGCGCAGCGCGCCTGCCTCGCCGACAAGCAGGCGCTGGCCAACGTCCTCGCCATGACCGCCGGCTCCTGGGACGTGAAGGGGTTCGACGGCACGCCCTATTTCGTGCTGAACGGCAAATCGCTCCCCGATGTCCACACCTGGGCAGCGCTCAGGCCCCTGCTCCCGCCATTGCCCGCCGCTGGCAAGTGAGTTAGGGTCTGAACTCAGTTGGAACGGGGATCGAGATTGCCCATGGAAGGCCGCCGACAAGGAGCGCTGCGCAGTCGCGTAGCTAAAGCTACGCGCAAGCAAGCGACGCCGCTCGGCGGCCTTCCATGGGCAAGCGCGCCGCGGCGGGCGTCTTTTGGCGCCAGGCGGCGTCGCGCGTCGGTCACGATGGAAACCATCGCTCCCTCCTTGCTCCTGGCCTGGCGCCAAAATCCGCTCCGTCTCGACCCCGTTCCAACTGAGTTCAGACCCTAAACCCGACCCGTCTTCGAAAACGCCCCACCGATGAGGCCGCCCCACATGAATCGTCTCGCCTTCGCTCCCCTCGCGCTCGCTCTCGCCACCCTCGCCGCCTGCGGCACCTCGGGCAGCGGCAACAGCAGCAGCGCAGCGCCCGCCGGCGGCAAGGTGGTCGGCAAGGCGGCACCCGCCGGCACGACCTGGGCGCAGACGATCGTCGAGACGCCCGAGGGCGGCTATCGCATGGGCAATCCCGACGCGCCGATCAAGCTGATCGAGTTCGGCTCCTACACCTGCCCGCACTGCCGCGACTTCACCGAGGAATCGCACGAGGTGATGGAGCGCGATTATGTGAACAGCGGCAAGGTCAGCTTCGAATATCGCAACTTCATCCGCGATCCGCTCGATCTCACCGTCGCGCTCATCGCCCGCTGCGGCGGCAAGGATGCCTTCTTCCCGCTCTCCCTCCAGTTCTTCATGAACCAGGAGGATATGATCAAGAAGATCCAGAGCTATGGCGAGGCGTCCTATACGGCGGCGATGCAGGCGCCGGCCGACGCCCGCTTCGGCAAGCTCGCCGAACTCGCCGGCCTGATGGACTTCGCCAAGCAGCGCGGCATTCCGGACGACAAGCTGCGCGCCTGCCTCGCCGACAGCAAGAATGCGGAGACCATCGCCGCAAACGTCGAGAAATACACCAATCAGTACCAGATCGAGGGAACGCCGACGATCGTCATGAACGGTACCAAGCTCGACAATGTCGCGGCCTGGTCGGCCCTGCAAGAGCGCCTCAAGGCCGCTGGCCTCTGATGGGCTGACATTGACGGACGGGGGCGGACCAGAGCAGGACGAGACGGACGGGCCGCTGCCCGAGCTGCACCGCGCGCGCGGCGCGGGCATGCAGATCCGCCGCCTGAAGCTGACCGGCTTCAAGAGCTTCGTCGAGCCGACCGACCTGCGCATCGAGCCGGGCCTCACCGGCATCGTCGGCCCCAATGGCTGCGGCAAGTCCAACCTGCTCGAAGCCATTCGCTGGGTGATGGGCGAATCCAGCCCCAAGTCGATGCGCGGCGGCGGCATGGACGACGTCATCTTCGCCGGCACCGCCACCCGGCCCGCGCGCGATTTCGCCGAGGTCAGCCTGTTCGCGGTGCAGCCGCCCGGCGCGGTCATCCCGGCGGTCGAGCTGGGCGCGGACGGCGAGATGGAAGTCGTCCGCCGCATCGAGCGCGGCGCCGGCAGCGCCTATCGCGCCAATGGCCGCGACGTGCGCGCCAAGGACATCTCGCTGGTCTTCGCCGACGCGGCCACTGGCCCGCACAGCCCCGCGCTGGTCAGCCAGGGCAAGATCGCCGCCGTCATCGCGGCCAAGCCGGCCGAGCGCCGCGCCATGCTGGAGGAAGCGGCCGGGATCGCCGGGCTCCACGTGCGCCGCAAGGATGCCGAGCAGAAGCTCAAGGCCAGCGCCCAGAACCTCGCCCGGCTGGACGACATCCTGGCCGAGATGGACGTGCGCGCCCACGCGCTGCGCCGTCAGGCCCGCGCCGCCGAGCGCTATAGCGAGCTCAGCGAGAAGATCCTGCTCGCCGAGGGCCGCGCCCTTTTCGCCCGCTATCGCGAGGCGGCCGAGGCGGCCGAGCGCGCCGGCAAGGAGGCCGAGGTCGCCGAGGCGCTCGTGCGCACCGCGCAGGAAGCGCAGATGGGCGCCGCCGCGCAGGCCCAGAGTGCCGTGGAAGTGCTGGCCCGCAATCGCGCCGCCGCCAACAGCGCGCGCGAGGCGGCCGCCGAATCCCGCTTCCGGCTGGAGCGCCTCACCGCCGAGCGCGACGGCCTCGTCCGCCGCATCGCCGAGCTGGAAGGCCAGCTCGCCCGCATGGCGCAGGATCAGGAGCGCGAAGGCGCCCTCGCCATCGACGCCGCCAGCGCGATCGAGAAACTGCAGGACGAGGAAGCCGGCCTGACGAGCCGGATCAAGGACTCCCGCGCCGCCCTGCCCGCCTTCGTCGCCCGCCTCGCCGAAGCGGAGCGCGCCAGCCGCGATACCGAGGTCAGCCTGGCCCAGGCCATGGCCCGCCTCGCCGGCGAACAGGCCGAGCGCCGCGTCGCCGAGGCCGGCCTTGCCAGCGCCCGTCAGAAGCTCGCCCGCGCCACCGGCGAGGTCGATCGCGTCGCCCAGTCGCTCGCCGCTCTGCCGGACCCCGCCCCCCTCGCCGAGCGCCAGACGATCGCCGAAGCGGCCAAGGCGCAGGCCCTCACCGACCGCGCTACGGCCGATCAGCGCATCGCCGCCGCCGCGCTCGCGCGCGACAGACAGACCGAAACGGTCGCCGCCCAGCAGCGCGAGATGGCCGCCGCCCGCGCCACCGCCGCCGCGCTGGACAGCGAGGCAAAAGCACTCGCCAAGGGCATCGAGAGCCTCGGCGACGGCTATCGCGCGATCGACAAGATCAGCGTCGAGCCCGGCTATGAGCGCGCCCTCGCCGCCGCGCTCGGCGATGATCTCAGCGCCGGCATCGGCGAGCAAGGCCTCGCCCGCTGGGCGGGCGCGATCATCATGGCGCTCGATCCGCCATTGCCGGACGGTTGCGACTCCCTCGCGGACCACGTCAAGGCGCCGCATGTCCTCGCCCGCCGCCTCGCCCAGATCGCGGTCGCCGAGGCGGACACCGGACAGTCGCTCCATGTCGGCCAGCGCATGGTGACGCTGGACGGCAAGATGCGCCGCTGGGACGGCTTCATCGTCGAGGAGGGCGGCGTCGCGGCCGCCGAGCGGCTGATCCGCCTCAATCGGCTGGAAGCGATCAGCAAGGAGCGCCCCGCCGTCCTCGCCGCCGTCGCCGCCGCCGAGGCCGCGCTCGCCGATGCCGAGAATGCCCTGCGCGATGCCAATGCCGAGGAGCGCAGCGCCCGGGGCGCCGCGCAGATGGCCGAGGAGTCCCTGCGCGCCGCCGAGCGCATCCTGGGCGAAGTCGCGACCATGATCGAGCGCGTCGCCGGCCGCCGCGCCGATCTAGACCGCCGCGCCGCCGAGACCGCGACCGATCTCGCCGCCGCCCAGGCCGAGATGGCGAGCGCGCAGGCCGCGTTCGACGCCCTCGCGCAGGGGAACGAGACCGCCGCCGAGGTCGAGCTGTTCAAGACCGCCGCCGAGCATTGCCGCACCGCCATCGGCCAGGTGCAGACCGAGCAGGCGATGATCCAGCGCGCCCTCGCGACCGACGAGGACCGGGTGAAGGCCATACGCGGCGAGATCGGCGGCTGGCGCGCCCGCGCCGGTGACGCCGCTCGCCGCATCGCCGAGATGAAGGGCCGCAGCGAGGCCCTCACCGACGATCTCGCCGGCATGCGCGATCGCCCCGCCGCCCTCTCCGCCGAGCTCGACGCCCTTGCCGAGGCCGCGCTCGATGGCGCCGCCCGCGCCGAGCAGGCCCGTACCGACGAGGCCAGTGCCGAGGCCGCGCTCGCCACCGCCGAAAAGGCGCTCGCCGCCGCCGGCGAAGCGCTCAGCACCGCGCGCGAGGCCCGCGCCGGTGCTCTCGCCCGCGCCGACAACGCCGTCGCCCGCCGCAAGGATATCGGCCAGAGCTGCGGCGAGCGCTTCTCCTGCCCGCCGCCGCTTCTGCCCGCCAAGCTCGGCTTCGACAGCGAGGATCTCGCGCCAGCGCAGGAAGAACAGGCCCGCCACGACAAGCTCGTGCTGGACCGCGAGCGGCTCGGCCCGGTCAATCTCGTCGCCGCCGCCGAGCTCGCCGAGCTGGAGGAGACGCAAGCGAAGAGCCGGGCCGAAAGCGAGGAGCTGACCACCGCGATCAACCAGCTGCGCGGCTCGATCGGCCATCTCAATCGCGAGGGCCGCCAGCGCCTGCTCGCCGCGTTCGAGGCGGTGAACGGTCATTTCCAGCGCCTGTTCACGACACTGTTCCAGGGCGGCCAGGCCCATCTGGAGCTGATCGAGAGCGACGATCCGCTGGAAGCAGGCCTAGAGATCATGGCCCAGCCGCCGGGCAAGCGCCTGACCACGCTCACTTTGCTCTCGGGCGGCGAACAGGCGCTCACCGCTGTCGCCCTCATCTTCGGGCTTTTCCTGACGAACCCCGCGCCGATCTGCGTGCTCGACGAGGTCGACGCCCCGCTCGACGACGCCAATATCGAGCGCTTCTGCGGCCTGCTCGACGCGATGGTGCAGGACACCGCGACGCGCTACCTCATCGTCACGCACAACGCGGTCACGATGAGCCGCATGCACCGCCTGTTCGGCGTCACCATGATCGAGCAGGGCGTCAGCCGCCTCGTCTCGGTCGACCTGCAGGGCGCGGAAGAATTGCTTGCAGCGGAGTGACTTACTCTCACCCCTCCCTTTCAAGGGAGGGGTAGGGGGTGGGTGTCGCGAAGCGATCATCGCAACGTTGTAGCCCCACCCCAACCCCTCCCCTAAAGGAGAGGGGCTAAAGGTGGCTCCCCCCCCGCACCGAACTCATAAGCCACAACAAAAAAGGCGGCGCCCCTCGGCACCGCCCTCTTTCTTAACTCAGCGTCGCGCTCAGTGCGCCTTGCTGATGTCCACCTTCTCGACCCACTCCGGGAAGAAGCTCGGCTCGCGCGAGGACCAGCCGGCGGCGGTCGCGGCCGCTTCGCTGATCGACTGGAGCAGGGCGCGGCGGCGCTCGGGGTGGAGGTGCGGCAGGCTGGCGGCCGCGCAGAAGGCGCCCGGCAGCCAGGGGCGCGATCCCGCGCCGATCAGCCGTTCGTAGAGGAAGCGATAGGCCGAGAAGCTGCTCAGCCGATTCTGGCCGAGATCGAAGGCGGAGACCGTCACCAGCGGCGCCATGAACGGCTCGATCTGGTCGAGGCCGCTGTCGTCGGGCACCAGATGCTTGATCTCGTCGAGGCGGCCGTAGATGCGCGCCTGCGCACGGATGCTGGCTTCCTCGACCACGTCGCGACCCCAGGTCTCCATGGCATCGCCGCGATGAAAGGCGACGTCGAGCGACCGGCGGATATAACGCTGCGTGGCGGCCGGGAACGAGGCGAACTCGCGCAGTTCCGCAAGAGTGACTGCTCCGTCCGTCGGCTTCGAATGCTGCTGACCCATAGCTGCCTCCATCCATTCGTGGCACTTCGGATCATGCTCCCCCCTTGGTTACCGAGGGCTTAAGCGTCCGTTGTCCCGTATTCACATGGAATCAGATAATCTTGTGCGTCGCAACAGGAAATTGCCGCCGCCTGCATCGCAATGAAACAGCGGAGCAGATAAGTTGTGGAAAAGTCACAATGAAATATCGATTTCGCAAATCGCTCGGCGCACGCTAACGCTACCGCGCCGCGCAAAAACCAAATCAGCGCCCGGAAACGGACGACCGCTCCTCAGAGATTAATCACGCGGGACTCGCGCGCAAGCCGATTTGCGACGAGCCGCACAAAGCGGCTCGCGTCGCTCCCGTCCCGAGTCCCAGGGTGGCATCGCGGGGACGCCGCCCGTCCCTCACGCCTTGGCGTGCGAAGCGCCTTCCTTCTCGGCCGCTTTCAGCTCGTCGCCCTCGGCGCCATCAAGCGCTTTCTTCGCCGCCTCGGCCTCCTTGCGGACGGCGGCTTCGTCCTTGGCATGCCGGCTGGTCTCGCGGTCATATTGGCGGGCGGCGTCGTAATTGCCCTCGCCCTGCACTTTGCCGTCGCCCTGTACTGGGGATGTGTCGCCCATGGCGAATACCTCTCGTCGGTGTTGAGATGGGCAGAAAACGCGAGAAGGCTGCTCCGGGTTCCGGCCCTCGTCAGTCCTGGTCCGCCCAGCCCGGCAACCGCGACAGCCCGGCCGCGATTTGCGGCGCGCCGTAGGGTTTGGTGACGACCGGCACCTCGGGGAAGCGGCGCGTATCCAGTCCGCTGCCATAGCCGGTGACGAAGAGAAACGGCACGCCGCGCTCGGTCAGAACCGCCGCGACGCTCCCGCTATTCTCCGCGCCAAGGTTGAAGTCGAGCAGCGCGACGTCGATGCGCTTCTGATTGATCAGATCGATCGCGTTGCGGGCATTGGCGGCAATCAGCACCTCCTGCGCGCCCATGCCGATCAGCGCATCCTCCGCATCCAACGCGATGATCATCGCATCCTCGACCAGCAGCACGGTCTTGCCGAGCAAAGGCCGGCGCGCTTCCGGCACCGGCAAACCGGAGATATCGCGCGCCTCCTCCGCGGCGACGCCGGCGACATGGCGCGAGGGCACGCAGAAATGCGCGCAGACGCCGCCGAGCCGGTAACGGATCTCGGCCTGACCGCCCAGATCGTGCGGCACCGTCTTCTCGATGATCGTCGTGCCGAAGCCGCGCCGCTGCGGCGGCGTCACCGGCGGACCGCCGCTTTCCTCCCAGTCGATGAGCAGGCTGCCCTCCTCGTCCTGCCGCCAGCTCAGCTCCACCGTGCCGCTGTCGGACAGCGCGCCATATTTGACGGCATTGGTCATCAGCTCGTGGAACAGCAGCGCCAGCGTCGTGAAGGCTGCCGGGTGGAGGAGGACATTCTCGCCCTCGATCTTCAGATGGGCGACTTTCTGGCCGAGAAAAGCCTTGGCCTCCACCTCGATCAGGTCCCGGATCCGCGCCGGCCCCCAGCTGTCGCGCGTCACCAGATCATGCGCGCGCGCCAGCGCCTGTACCCGGCTCTCGAGGTTGCCGATGAAGCTCTCGACGCTCTGCGCCCCGTCGCGCGTCTGCGAGATGAGGCCGCGAATCAGCGCCAGGATGTTGCGTACCCGGTGATTGAGCTCGGCGATGAGCAACTCCTGCCGCTCGGTGGCGCGCTGCCGCTCCTCGCCGGCATTGTCGGCCAGCCGCACCAGCACTTCCAGCATGGCGACGCGCAGCGCCTCGGCCACTCGCCGTTCGCTATGCGTGAACGGCAGGCTGCGCCCCTTCACCAGCTGCGACCAGGCCTCGAAGCTCTTGCGCGGCGTGAGGCGGGCGCCGTTGGGGCCATAGTCGATGGCCTTTTCCGGATTGCCCGCCCAGCGCACCGAGCGCAGCTGCTCGCTGCGGAACAGCACGACATAGTCGCGCGGCCGCCGCGAGATGGGGATGGCGATCATCCCCGCGGCAATGTCCGAATAATCCGCCGCTTCGGGCAGCAGCGTCTGCAGGCTGTCGGAGGCGAACACCTCGCTCGCCGCCGCCCGGTTGAGCATCGAGACGATCGCGCGCAGCTGGTCCTTGCTCGGCGTGAGGCCGCTCGAGGACATCGCGCCGTCGACGAACACCGCAACGCCGTCGGCCGGGATCGTGTCGAAGATCACTTCGCCCAGCCACTCCGCATTGGTCAGCAGATCGGCGTCCTTGGCGATCGTCGCCATCAGCCGGTCGGTCACCGCGCGGGCGCGGCTCTCATAGTCGGCGGTCTCGCTGCGCTCGCGGCTCTCCAGCATCAGCGAGAACATCTGGCCGAACAGCTCCGCCGCCGTCCGCGTCGCCAGGCTCGGCAGGCGCGGCGAATGATGGTGGCAGGCGAACAGGCCCCAAAGCTTGCCGTCGACGATGATCGAGATGGAGAGCGAAGCGGAGACGCCCATATTGCTGAGATATTCGATGTGGATCGGCGAGACCGCGCGCAGCACGCAGAGCGACTGGTCCAGCACCGTCCCGTCCGGCGCGACCTGCGGCACGATCGGCGCGGGCACCGCCTTCACGTCGGCGATGATGCGGAAAATGTTGCGCACATAAAGCTGGCGCGCCTGCACGGGAATATCCGAGGCGGGATAATGCAGCCCCAGGAAGCTCTCGACCCCGCCGCTCAGCGCCTCGGCCACCACCTCGCCCGATCCTTCATTGTCGAACTTGTAGACCATCACCCGGTCGAAGCCGGTGATCGCCCGCACCTGCCGCGCACCCTCGCGGATGAAGCCATTTATCGAATCCGCCTGCCCGAGCCGCGCGATCAGCGTGCGCACCAGGCTCGCCGCTTCCGCCGCCTCTTCCGCGCATGGCTCGGCCTCGATGACGATCGCGTCCCCCGCGAAATGGACGGCGAGGTCGAATGGCGGGCGGTCGTGGATCAGGTCCTGCGCGAACAGGCGCTCGACCGCGTCCGGGCCGCGCAGCATGAGCAGCCTGTTGCGGATATTGTGCAGGGCCTGCGGCATGAACAGGTCGGCGAGCGGCGTCCCCAGCAGGTCGGCGACACTCCGGCCGGTGAACTGCTCGACATTGGCCGAGACGCGCGAGATCAGCCAGTCCGCGCCCACCGTCACCAGGAAGCCGAAGGGCTGGATGTTGCCGAGGATGTGGATCGGCTCGCGGTCGCAATTGGTGAGGTTGACCTTGAAGTCGAGGCTGTCGGGCGTCATCGCGCGCCGGCCAGCCGCGCCGCCTGCGCATAGAGAGCGAACACCCGCCCGGCACTCGCGATCGCCGCCGCTTCCCAGTCCGGCCCGCCGGCCTGCGCATGCTCGTCGAGTGCCGCCAGGAAACCGCGCCACGCGCCGGGGGCATGGACCGAGGAGAGATAGGCGCGCGGCAGATCCTCCGGCACCGCGCGGCTCAGCATCGCACCGCCGAGCCGCGATCCCTCCAGCACATAGAAAGCCCCCCACCGCGCCGCCTCGTGGCGCGGCCAGTCGAGCGGTTCGAAATGCGGCAGCGAGCGGCCCAGCGCGGCGAGATCGGCCCAGAGCGCTTCCTTGCGGCCCCGCCAGTCCGGCATCAGCCGTGTCGCGCCCACCCAATCCTCGACCGGCACGAGCGCGGCCGCATGCGCCGTCAGGAAACGGGCGTAGGATGACCGATCGGAAAGGTCGAAGCGGCCGAACAGCGTGTCGACCTCGTCATGGCACGCCCGCGTCGCCGCGCGCAGCCGAGCGGCGAAGGCGGTGCCCTTGGCAGCGCCCATGGCGCTGCTGTCCGGCCGGCGCTGTCCGGGAACGGAAATAGCGAGCGACATTAGGGGAGGATGCGACTGGCGTGATGCGGTGCGAAGATGATGTGCCCTGTCGCCTTCCGGCTCATATCAATTCTTTCCCGCTGACCTGTTCGGCAAGTAACCGAGAGCGCGATGAAAGGTTCCCGCCCGCCGCGCGATCGCCACGGCGAGCGAGACGGTCGCCCGTCAGGCGAGAACGGCGCTCATCTTGCGCCGCCGCATCATGCCGCCGGCCAGGCCGAGCCCGCCGACCATGAGGGCCCAGGTGGCCGGTTCCGGAACGGCGGACGACAGCAGGTCGACCGAGACGTTGTCGAGCCCCACGCCCAGATTGCTGGAGGCCGTTGAGAGGCTGCTGAACAGGCCGATCGTCATGGGGCTGCCCGTGCCCGCGAAGTCCCAGGAGAAGCGCTGCCAGTCCGATCCGGCCGACTGCAGGCTCATGATGTTGGTGAAGCTCTGCACGAAGCTGTTGTTCACGAACAGGTCGACGGTCACATTGCCGTAGGAGCCTTGTCCGCCGACGAAAAACGCCCCGACATCGAAGCTCGCGCGATAGGACGCGCCGCTGCCGGTCGCGAAGGCATTGCTCACCACGCCGCCGCCGCGCCCGACATTGCCGGTCAGGTCGACGAACTGGCTGCCGTGCGAGGCGACGACACCGAGCGCGCCGAACGCGGCATTGTCGACCGGCGATACCTGCGTCCCCGGCGCGCTGCCCGCCTGCGCCGCGACCGTCCATCCGGTGATCGTGGTGCTGCCCGGATTGAGGAACAGCAAGGTCACGTCGGGGCTTTCGAAGCTGCCGTTGCTCAGCAGATTGGCCGCGTCGGCCCGCGCGCCCGCCATCGCCAGCGCGGCCACGCACAGGCAGGCCAGCCGAGTCTTCCCAGATATCATGATCAATCTCCCACTGCCGGCATCCGCGCCGGTCCCGGGGAGCTAACATGGCGCGCCTGCGCCGGGCCAATGACAATGGCCGTTAGGTTTTCCCGCCGAACGCCGCCTTTGTCCCGGAACGGACCGGCGCCGCGCGGCGCCCGTCCGTTCAGCCCAGGCCCAGGCTCAGGCTTTGACCGGCTCGATCTTGGGCATGGTCTTGAACAGCTCGCCGAACGGATCATCGCCTTCCGGCGGTGCCGGCAGCTCGCGCACGGTCGCGCGGCGCATGTCGCGGCGCTCGTCCCAGTTGAACTGGCCACCGCGATGAAACACGGCGAGATTGTCCCAGATCACCATGTCGCCGACCGCATAGTCGACCTTGATCTGATATTTCTCCTGCGTGACGTGCGCGTTGAGATAGTCGATCAGCGCGCGGCTCTCGTCCCAGCCCCAGCCGACCACGCGATAGCAATGCGCGCCGGCATAGATCATGTTGCGGCCCGATCCCTTGTGCGGGCTGACCAGCGGATGGACCGGCCGGTGCCGCTCCATGATCATCTCGTGCGTGATGTCCGCGCCGCCCTGCTTGCGCGACCAGAGCAGGCTGTGCTCGCATTGCAGGTTCGCGATCTTGTCCTTCATCTCCTGCGGCAGGTCGTCATAGGCCGAGCGCGCGTCGCAGAACTCGGTCGGGCCGCCCGATGCCGGCACCTCGACCGCGCGCAGCATCGAGTAGCTGGTGCGCAGGTCCATGAACGAGGAGTCGGTGTGCCAGATCTGGTCGCCCTTGCGATAGGTCATCGCCGAGGGGCTGCGGTTGATCTCGCCCTCGGCGGTCAGGTTGCCGGCGTTGAACAGATAGATGCGCGGGCGCCCCTCGCGCGGCGGCAGGCTCTCGAGATGGCCGAAATTGCGCGCGAAGGCGATCTGGCCCTCATCGTCGAGGCCGGTGTTGCGATACATGGTGACGCCCCATTTGTCCTGCAGCGCGATCAGCGCCTGCACGGTCTCGGCATCGAGCGGCTTGCTGATGTCCACGCCCGAAATTTCGGCGCCGAAGCGGGGCGAGATGGGTGTAGCGGTAATCGTCATCGCGAACTCTCCTATCTTGATAGGTATCTGCCTGCACAAGTTGCCAATGTCAAGATGTCATGTGCCGTCCTGACATGACGAAGCGGCCTCTGCCTAGCCTTTTGTGCGAACCAACTGCTTATCATGTGCACTAATCGGACAATGGCACGCGAAACGCCCCTCACACCGCGTCCGCCCTCGCTGAAAATGACGCGACGAGCACCCCGCCATAACCAATTCGCTTTGCTCCCGGCGCGCCGGATCGGCTATCAGGCGCGCGCGGGGGCGGAGAAACGAACGATGGAAGTCGAAGTCAGCGCCGAGGCCAAGGACAAGCGCCTCAACCGGATGGTCGCCGTCACCGTGGTGATCCTCTCGGTCTTCACCGGCCTGTGCAACATCAAGGACGGCAACATCGTCCAGGCGATGCAACAGGCGCAATCCAACTCGGTCGACAGCTGGAATGAGTATCAGGCCACCAAGACCAAACTTCACATCAGCGAAGAATCGCGCCGCCAGATCCTCCTGCTGGCCGACGATGACGCCGCCAGGGCACGCGCCGCCGCCCCGCTCAAGGCGCTCACCGCATCGATAGACAAATATCGCGGCGAGGTTCCCAGCCTCCAGCAGCAGGCGCAGGCTTATTCCGCGCAATATGACGCGCTCAACGTCCATGACGACCAGTTCGACGCCAGCGAGGCGCTGATCTCCACCGCCATCTCCCTCGCCGCGGTCGCCGCGCTGACCGAGAGCAAGCGCCTGCTCCACGCAAGCTGGGCGTTCGGCGCCTTCGGCATGTTCCTGGGCGTCTGCGGCTTCGCGAAGTGGGGCTTCCACCCGGATGTGCTGAGCAATTTCCTGGGATGAGGGACTGGTCCCGGACCGCGAACAGCGCGATCGATAAGGAGTGGCTGCCAGCCTAGTCCGCGCGGACCAATTCCCGCTTCAATGATTGTCCGCTGCTCCGCCCTGACAATCGACGCCGGATGGCTGGGAAGTCGTGGAGAACGGACAATGCACTCCAAAAGAATGACGGCATTGTTGTCATTAGAGATATCAATTTTGACGGTTGCCAATCCGCTAATCACTCCATCTCAGCCACGAGATGCCGTCCAGCGATCAACATAAATCTCGCAAGGTGCCATTGAAAACCTGAAAGCTACAATCTATATGGACCGAGCTCTTGGCATGAGCATGGCACTCGCCGTTCCGAAGCTGCTGGCAGCACTGCTCTGAAAACCATCACAAACCTTTCAACGGACATTCGGGTCTGGAAAGGCGGTTGGCGAGTGACGCTTGCTTATCCAGGCCAGGAGAATGGCTATGTTGATTGGTGATGTGCGTCCGACGACGCTGGATGGTGTGAAATCTCTCGCCACGCAGCTCCGCAAAGATCAGGGCATCAAACATTCCGAAGCACTGGATATCGCGGCGCGCGCTGCAAACTGCACGAACTTCCGCAACGCCCAAAAGGTGCTCCCGGCACAAGGCTCGCCCCATGAGCGGCCTTATGTCCTGTTGACCATTTATTGGTGTGACAAGGACAAGCGCTACCAAGTCGGGCGCGAAACGCTGCGGATTGACCTAGTACGCCCTATTCTCGAGACTTGCAGCAAGCCCCTACTCAAAGAGGTTCGCGGTTTTGGAAACTTGCGAATGGTTGCTGACGATCATTTCGTCTGCGACTCCATCGCGCAAACTCAAGTTTACGCCCGCGAGCGCCTCTCGACCGCCGAACGGTCGCTGCGTTTTATGGAAAGGACGGGGCTGCGTCCGTCACGAGAGCATCGCAAGGGTTTTCCGAAAGGTTCGCCGGACAATAGGTTGCCTTACACTGATCATCCGACCGACTGGGTCGATGTGGTAACGGGACAGGTGATCGTTGTCGACGAACCCTATAGCGGGGTTCCCGACGAAGACGAGCGTGCAGCGTGGGCGGCACGACACGAATGGCGCATTGCCAAAACCTCCTGGCCGGGCATGTACTATCCCTACAGCTGCGACCTCTACGTTGCGACCGACGGAGCTACCGAATACGATCTCGACGTACTGGTGGCGAAGATCAACGCCATGCCGGCACCACTTCTGGCGGAAGATTGGGCAGGCGAGTCTGTCTCGTCGTGGGAGACGTTTGCTAGCCCGAGCGCTAAGACGCAGCAGGACATTCGACGCGCGCGTTGCCGCGGAACGATCTATCCGACTGATAGCGCAACGACTGTGCCATACAGCTATAATATGGGCTCGACGCGGCGGCGTCCCAAAGGCGAGTTGGGCATCGAGGGCCATATTGAGGCGGGCCGCATGATCAAAGCGGTGCTCTCGTCGCAGGAACGCCCTTATTCAGTCTATCGCCGAATGAATGGCGTGCGCTCGACGCTCGAAGACTGGATGGCAAAAGAAATCGGCCGCGGACAGTTGGAAGGCCCCGAGTTCTTTGATGTCTATTATCACGAACTCGAAAGAGAGGATGCCCTCTTGAACCAAGCGGTATCGCGCGAAGGATTGATTGCGATCCTCGGGCACCTGAAGCAGAAGCTGCAGGCCGTTTACCCGGATTGCGCGCCTCTCCGAGACTTGCTCAATCGCATCGACATGTCCCGGAAACTGATTGATCGGATGAAACCGGCCAAGGCCTGAAAGTTGGTAGCAGCGCACCCGTCGGTGCGCTGCCGCCGCGCTATATGTCCGCTATGTCGTCGTATCCGAACAGGCAGCTATCGGGATGAGCGGCCGGTTTAGCGGACGGCACGAAGGGCGCGGGGAGCGGCCCCTCAATCCATTGGGATATCCGTTGCATCGGGATACCCCGTATCCCGCCTCCCGGCAGCCCTCCTCGCCCCCAATCACCCCCTCAATTGAACTGCGTATCCCCCTTCTCGTCCACCGGGTTGCGGTCATTCTCCGAGCATTCGAACTCGAGCAGCGCCCCGTAGCGGTCGCGATGATAGGTCACGGTCTTGGTGTAGGGCTCCTCCAGCGCGTCCGGGTCGGTGTAGGTCATCTCGTTGATCAGCACGTCCGGATCGCTGGTCGAGAGGTGGATGCGCTCGGTGATCTTCAGCTTGTCCGAATGCGCCATGCCGGCCTGCAGCTGCAGGCCCGCATTGATGCCGATCGTGTCGACCACCAGCGTGCCGCCCTCCCAATGGCCGATGCTGTCGCCCATGAAGCTGGGGTCGGGATCCTCCTGATGCGGGCGCCCGTCGGTCCAGATCTTGCGCGTCTGCATCCAGGCTTCCTGGTTGATCGTCACCCGCCCCGGCGTGAACAGGAACTCGAAGGGATATTGCGGGATCTGCATGATCCCCGGCATACCCGGCGGGCTGCAGTTGGAGGAAGTCTTCTTCTCGACGCCGTTGCTGGCCGCGAGCGCCTTTCGCCACGCCTCATAGTCGTCCTTATATTTGCCCTTGAGCCTGGGCGGTGGCGGCGGCGCGCCTGCGCCCGGCCCGCGCGGGAAGACCACGAACCAGATGCCGCCCCAGTCGGGCAGCGCATCCAGCGCGGCCTGGTGCCCCTTGGGGAAGGGCGCGCCGGTGCCTTGCGCCAGTCCCTTGATCGGATCGGAGGTCACCACCGCCCCCGGCTGCGCGCTCGCCGCGCCCGCACCCGCCATCAGCAGCGCGATCAGCGCCGCCTTGCCACTCCATGCCATGCCGCTCATCCCTTCAGTGTCGATCCGTCGGCCAGCACGGCGGACATGAACGATCCGCCCGCCTTGTCGCCCTTGAGCGGATGCACCGTGATGGTCACCTGATCGCCCGTCTTGAGGCTCGATCGCTTCCAGCCGAGCAGCGCCAGATTGTTGGGGCTGTTCATCTCGATGTTCCAGTTGACCACATTGCCCGCCGCATCCTTCACCCCGATCACGATCCAGGCATGCGGATTGGTCCATTTGAACTGCACCACCGTCCCCCTGAGGTCGGCGCTGCGGGTCATGTCGAACATCGCATAGCTGTGGTGCGCGTCCGCCGCGCCCGATAGCGTCGCCAGCGCGAGGCCGGCGCACAGGAGAGTCTTCCGCATCATTCTCCGCTCCTCAATTCGCACCGGGCACGTTGATCGGCTTGCCGGTCTCGAAGGCCTTCTCGGTCAGCACCTTGCCGTCGGCCAGCACCACCGCATTGAACAGTCCGCCCGGCTTGCCGTTGCGCAGCGGGTTGATCGTCACCGAGACGATGTCGCCCGGCTTGATCGAGGTGCGCCGCCAGCCCTGCCGGGTCAGGTTGTTCGGGCTGTTGAGCTCGATGCTCCAGTGCGTGCTCGCCCCGCCCGCGCCCGGCACGTCCAGCTCCAGGAAGGCGTGCGGGTTGGTCCATTGGAACGCCGCGACGGTGCCCTTGAGCACCAGCTTCCTGGTCTGGTCGAACATCGCGAAGCTGTGATGCCCGGCCGCCGGCGCGGCGATCGCCACAAGCAGCGCCGCCAGTCTCGCCCGGCTCATGGCCTGGGCTCCGTGTCGCCCGCATCGCCGACCTTGCTGTTGCCCAGATCGGTGCCGGGCAGGTGCGCGTTGTTGGCGAGGATGCACTCGACCTCGCCAATGTCGGTATGGTCCTGCCGCGTCCAGCGCTTGGTGTTGCGCCACTCGCCTTTCCAGTTCTGCGGGTCGGTCATGATATACTCGATCTGCAGCGTCCTGCCGCCGTCGAGCATCGTCATCCGCTCGGTCATCGCGAAGTCGTCGGAGACCGGGATGCCGCTGTCGATATAATGATTGTCCGGCTCGATGTAGCGCGTCTCGACGACGAGCGTCTTGCCTTCCCAATGGCCGATGGATTCGCCGTTATAGCTGTGGACCACCGTGTCCGGATCGCTGAACGCGCGCCCGTCGAGATAGATCGCGCGGAAGCTGTTCTCGAAACCGGCCACCATGTAGATCACCGTCGGCAGCTGGATCATCGCGATCGGCCAGACCCGCGTCATGATCATCGGCATGCCGGGCGGGTAGCATTGGCCGATCGCGTCGCGATAGGTTCTGCCCGCCTTGGCCGCCGCCTGCCCTTCCGCCAGCGCCTTGGCCGCATCGGGCAGGAAGTCGGGATAAGGCGGCCCGAACATGAACTTGTTGAAGCCCTCGGAGAGGTCGACGAACCAGGTTCCGGTCAGGTCGAAGCCCGGCGCGGGCCGCTTCTTCCGGAGGTTCTCCGGCGCCAGCGCGCCCAGATAGCCCGGATGCTTGGGCACCAGCTTGTCGAGCTGATCGGGCGTCAGCGGCCCGGGACCGCGCTGCGCGACAAGCGGGGATGCGAGCAGGGCAAGCGCCATGCCGGCCGAAATTGTCCAAGACCGACGATGCGTCATGCCCCCTCCGTTGTTTTGTCAACGGTATCATGACGCGGCCGGGCGCGATACGCAAGAGATGAGATGGCGCGGCGTGCTCAAACCCTCTCCCGCCTTCGCGGGAGAGGGAGGGACCCGCGAAACGGGAGGGTGAGGGTCTTCTTCTTCACGGGCCGGAAAAAGAAGACCCTCACCCAACCCTCTCCCGCGAAAGGCGGGAGAGGGCCAAGAGCCGCCCCTCACCCCGGCTGCGCATTCGCCATATGCGTGAACACCGCCACCCGCTTGGCCTTGAGGCTCCCGGCCGTCTTGTACTTCGCCAGCCAGCGATCATCCTCGCTCAGGAACTTGCTCGCCTTGCCGGCGCCGCCGCCGGTGTCCGCCCCGCCATCCAGCTTCTCGTACATCGAGCGGAAATAATAATGGAAGAACAGCCGGTTGAACTCGGTGAAATAGATGTCCGCCGCGCGCTGGTCACCCTTCACGATCAGCATATTCTCGTCATTGGCGTTGGTCGACGCTTCCGAGAAATTGGCCGATCCCGTGACGATGACCGGCGCCGCGCCGAGCGGGTCCATCAGCAGGAACTTGCTGTGGATATAGAGAACATGCGTGTTGAGACCGAGCTTCAATGGGCTCGTCTCGCGCGTCCAGCGATAGATCGGGTCGGTGATATAGGCGCCCCAGGCCGAATAGACATTGTTGGAGGCGCGCAGCGGCACGAACGGCTTGGTCGACTTGGGATTGGCCTTGTCCTCCTTCTCGAGCAGCAGGAAGGTCAGCCGCTCGTCATGGAAGGGATTGTCGAGCAGCTTGTCCTTCAGCAGCCCGTTCACGCCGAAGGCCAGCGTGATGCAGGAGAGGCGCTCGGCATCGTCGACCATCGCGAAATACATGTCGAGAATGTCGAGCCCGGTGCGCGGGCTGAACACCGGCACCGTGCCGGGCTGCAGCGCATGCCAGTCGTGCGGCACCGCCTCCAGCCCCGCGACCGCATCGCGATAGGCCGCGCGCAGCCGCCGCGCATCCGCCGCGCTCGCCCCGTCCGGCGCGCCCGGATCGCCCGAGAGCAGGTCCCAATAGGCCTTGAACCGCTCGGCCACGGCCGCGTCGCGCACCCAGTGGCCGACATTGGTCTGGCCGTGGATGCCGCCCAGCGAGATGTTGGTCGATCCGGTCCACACCTGCTTGGGCGTCCCCGCCGCGCCCTGCAGCAGCACCATGAACTTGTTGTGCTGGATGTCGTTGGGATTGGCCTCGCGCCACAGCGCGATGGCGCTGGCCGGGATGCCGGCCTCGGCCACCGCGTCCCGGTTGGCCTTGCGCGGGAAGGCCTCGTGGAACAGGCCCTTCTTGTCGGTATAGCTGTTGTCCTTGCTGTCGATAATCAGCTTCACGATCACGCCGCGGTCGATCGCCGCCTTGAGCGCGGTCAGCACCGGCTTGTAATGAAATTCGTAGAAGCAGCCCAGAATAGAGTCGCCCGCCTGCGCCGTGTCGATGAACCTGTAGATCGCTTCGTCGAGGTCGCGGCTCAGCCATTGCAGCGCCGCCAGCCGCTTGGCCGGATCGGCGATCTCGTCCGGCTTCTCATAGCCGAACTTGCGGACATAGGCCTGGCTGCTCGCCACGCCGCGATTGAAGAAGACGTCGTGCGGCCCGGTCGAGAAGAGCGGCTCGGTGTGGCTCCTGATCGGGATCGGCGGCGCGCTGCGATCGAGATTCTTGGGCGCCCCCTTCAGCGGATAGAAGCGGTAGATATAGTCGCGATCCGGCTTGGCGGTGAAATCGTCCCACACGAAGCTCTGCACCGGCTGGTCGAACGTGCTCGCCGCCTGATCCGGGCCGAATTCGCCATAGACGGATTCGAACACCTTGAAGCCGTACATATAATATTTCTCGTTCTCGGTCGGATCCTCCCGCTCGACCGCGAAGCCGAGCAGCCCGGTCGTATCCGCCGCGGCGAACGCGATCCCGAACGACACCGTGTTGACGCCGCTCACCGCATGAACGCGGTAGCCGCCGACTGTCTGTGAACTGAAGCGCATGGGGACAGGCTCCCGATAAGGGGGTCTTGGTCAGGCAATGCGATTGTTGCTGTAAGGCGTCCCGGAGTCTGCCGCAGATCATAGCGGAACTGCTGCGGAGATCAAAGAAGGCACGGGATGGCGACAGGGCGTTTTGTTTGTCAGGCATTCTTGCGAGGGCGGAACCTGGCAGCGCCGCACCATGCGGCGCGATGTCGATCCACTTGCATCTCGTCGCGCCCGCTCACCGGAACGGTCTATGTCGGCGTGACGCGGTGCTTAGCCCCTCTCCCGCCTTCGCGGGAGAGGGAGGGGCCCATCGCGCAGCGGTGGGAGGGTGAGGGTCTGTTTCGGGCTTACCGTGTGGGACTTACAAAAAAAGACCCTCACCCAACCCTCTCCCGCTTGCGGGAGAGGGCTAAATGGACGTCCCGATGGCGTCGTGTCGCGACGGAGAGCTTCTAGTCGCGGCGGTTGCAGCGGCAGTCGGGACCGCACGTGCAGTCCGGGCGCCCGCATTTCTCGGTGGCGGCCAGTGCGCAGGCGCAGGCTTCGCAAGTGCAGACGATGCAGGCGCACCCGGCGGAACGGTTCTGGTCGTTGATCGTGTAGATGGTCATGATGAGGCTCCTTTGGTGAGGAGGCCGTCCTAGTCCCGATCCGAACCGCCCGATTGAACGCAAGGGCTAAAGTCGCGTCAGGTGGGTCGCCGGCGTACCGAAGGTGCGCCGGAACACGCGGCTGAAGTGCGCCGAGTCCGAAAATCCCGCCGCATGCGCCGCCTCGGTCAGCGACTGGCCTTCCGAATAGACCTGCACCGCCCGCACCAGCCGCAGCCACAGCATATAGGTCTTGAAGGCGAGGCCGGTCTGCTCGACGAACAGGTGGCGCAGGCGGCTTGGCGAGAGGTGGACGCCCGCCGATGCCTCGGCGAGACTGAGCGGCTCGTCGAGATGTGCATTGGCATAGTCGATGATCTTCTGGATGCGCGGATCGGGCAGGAGCGCCGGCGCGCCCGGAGCCAGCACGTTTACCGCCTCGCGGGCCGCATCCAGCAGTGTCTCGACGTCCAGTCCCGCCACGAACGTCGCGCGCAGCCTCTCCAGATGCGTCTCCATGGCCGTGGTATCGAACGCCCGCATGCTGTCCTGCCCGAGCAGGCCCTGACGCAGCGCCCGGCCGACGCGGCTTTCCGGCTCGACGAAGATGAAGGCCATGAGCCCCTGCGCCTCCAGCCGGTGCGGGAAATCGGCCGCGACCGCGATGCCTGAGGCACGAACGGTCTTTCCCGCGCCGACAAGCGCCAGCGCGCCGGAGAGGCAGAGCGAAATCTGGATCGCGTGATGCGCATGCACCTCGGCATCGCCGAAGCCGTCCAGAGCCTCCAGCACCCAGACGCTCACGCCCTGCGATATTGCGAGTTTGGCCCGCCCCCTTGCCATGGGATTTTTCTAGCGACTCCCGGCGCAATTGAAAGCCCCTCGGTCCGGCCCGTCTCGCTGCGGGCAGGCAGCTGGCAGCCAGCGGCATCCGCGCGAATAGCCGTTGCGTTCAATCCCAGGTGCCAGGCCGGCCGTAGAGGAGCCGCACCGCCCGCCGGCATGCCGTCTGCGCGCAAGTCACGTCACACCGAGGTCAACCGTCATGCCCAAGCCCGCCCTCGTCACCGCGCTGGCCCTGTCGTCCGCTCTGGCCGGCGCAGCGTTTCATCAGATGATGGTCCACGCCAGTCGTGCGACCAGCTTCGCCATGACGATCGCGCTCGATCCCGGCCGGTTCGCTGCGGAAGCGACCGTCGCCGGCATCCGGCTGGCGCTCGACCTGTGCTGGCGCACCTGCTCGTCACGCTGATGGCGCGGGCATGCTCGCGCCGACAGCCGTCTTCAGCGCCGCCGGTCGACTGCTGACATAATGCTGTCAGCAGGTCGGGGCCGCCGACCACGTCCCCCTCGCATTTCGCGCCGCCCGCTCCTATCTTCCTGTCTGGATTCCCAAATAGAACAGAGATAGAACGGAGCGCATGAGTCTCACAACGCTATCCGTGCGCGGCGCGCGCGAGCATAATCTCAAGGGGATCGACGTCGATCTGCCGCGGGACAAGCTCATCGTCATCACCGGCCTTTCCGGGTCCGGCAAGTCGAGCCTCGCTTTCGACACCATCTATGCCGAGGGGCAGCGCCGCTATGTGGAGTCGCTCTCCGCTTATGCGCGCCAGTTCCTGGAGATGATGCAGAAGCCGGACGTCGAGCATATCGACGGCCTGTCGCCCGCCATCTCGATCGAGCAGAAGACGACCAGCCGCAACCCGCGCTCGACCGTCGCCACCGTCACCGAGATCTACGACTATATGCGTCTGCTGTGGGCGCGCGTCGGCATTCCCTATTCGCCGGCGACCGGCCTGCCGATCGCCGCGCAGACCGTCAGCCAGATGGTCGACCGCGTGCTGGCGCTGCCGGAGGGGACGCGCGCCTATCTGCTCGCGCCCGTGGTGCGCGGCCGCAAGGGCGAGTATCGCAAGGAGCTGGCCGAGTGGCAGCGCGCCGGCTTCACCCGCGTGCGCATCGACGGGGACTATTACCCGATCGAGGAAGCCCCCGCGCTCGACAAGAAGTACAAGCATGACATCGAGGTGGTGGTCGACCGCATCGTCGTCCGCGCGGACATGGCCCAGCGGCTCGCCGAGAGCTTCGAGCAGGCGCTGAAGCTCGCCGAGGGGCTGGCCTATGTCGATCTGGCGGACGGCGTCGTGCCCGGCCGCGAGGGCGAGGACCAGTCCGCCGGGGCGATGAAGAATGCCGGCATTCCCGCCAACCGCATCATCTTCTCGGAAAAATTCGCCTGCCCCGTCTCGGGCTTCACCATCGCCGAGATCGAGCCGCGCCTCTTCTCCTTCAACGCCCCGCAGGGCGCCTGCCCGGCCTGCGACGGCCTGGGCGAGAAGATGCTGTTCGACGAGCAGCTCGTCGTCCCCAATGAGGCGCTCAGCCTCAAGAAGGGCGCGATCGTCCCCTGGGCCAAGTCCAATCCGCCCAGCCCCTATTATATGCAGGTGCTCGCCTCCCTCGCCACCGCCTACGGCTTCAGCCTCGACACGCCCTGGCAGGATCTGCCCAGCGAGGTGCGGCTGATCATCCTCCACGGCACCGGCGGCAAGCCCGTCACCCTGACCTTCCAGGACGGGCGCAAGACCTACAGCGTCAACAAGGCGTTCGAGGGCGTGATCGGCAATCTCAACCGCCGCCTGCTGCAGACCGACAGCGCCTGGATGCGCGAGGAGCTCAGCAAGTTCCAGACCGCCCAGCCCTGCGAGACCTGCCACGGCGCCCGCCTCAAGCCGGAGGCGCTGGCGGTCAAGGTCGCGATGACCGACATCGCCACGCCCACGCGCATGTCCGTGGAGGACTGCCTCGCCTGGTTCACCGCGCTCCCCGCCCAGCTCGGCGACCAGCAGAACCAGATCGCCAAGGCCATCCTCAAGGAGATCATCGAGCGGCTCGGCTTCCTCAACAATGTCGGCCTCGACTATCTGAACCTCGATCGCACCAGCGGCACCCTCTCGGGCGGCGAGAGCCAGCGCATCCGCCTCGCGTCCCAGATCGGCTCCGGCCTCTCCGGCGTGCTCTATGTGCTCGACGAGCCCAGCATCGGCCTTCATCAGCGCGACAACGACATGCTGCTCATCACCCTCAAGCGCCTGCGCGACCTGGGCAACACCGTCATCGTCGTCGAGCATGACGAGGACGCGATCCGCGCCGCCGACCATATCGTCGACATGGGGCCGGGCGCCGGCGTCCATGGCGGCCATATCGTGGCGCAGGGCAGCCTGGACGACATCCTCGCCACCCACGGCTCGCTCACCGCCGACTATCTCAACGGCACCCGCGAGATCGAGGTGCCGGCCAAACGCCGCAAGGGCAGCGGCAAGAAGCTCACCGTCACCAATGCCCGCGCCAACAATCTCAAGGGCGTCACCGCGTCCATCCCGCTCGGCACCTTCACCTGCATCACCGGCGTCTCCGGCTCGGGCAAGTCGAGCTTCACGATCGACACGCTCTATGCCGCCTCCGCCCGCACGCTGAACGGCGCCCGCGTCATCGCCGGCGCGCATGACCGGATCGACGGGCTGCAGCATCTCGACAAGGTGATCGACATCGACCAGTCGCCGATCGGCCGCACCCCGCGCTCCAATCCCGCGACCTACACCGGCGCCTTCACCAACATCCGCGACTGGTTCGCCGGCCTGCCGGAATCGCAGGCGCGCGGCTACAAGCCCGGCCGCTTCTCGTTCAACGTGAAGGGCGGCCGCTGCGAGGTCTGCTCGGGCGACGGCCTCATCAAGATCGAGATGCACTTCCTGCCGGACGTCTACGTCACCTGCGAGGAATGCCACGGCAAGCGCTACAATCGCGAGACGCTGGAGGTGAAGTTCAAGGGCCACAGCATCGCCGACGTGCTGGACATGACCGTCGAGGACGCGGTCGAGTTCTTCAAGGCCGTGCCGCCCATCCGCGAGAAGATGGCCATGCTCGCCGAGGTCGGCCTGGGCTATGTCAAGGTCGGCCAGCAGGCCACCACCCTGAGCGGCGGCGAAGCCCAGCGCGTAAAACTCGCCAAGGAGCTCAGCCGCCGCGCCACCGGCAACACGCTCTACATCCTCGACGAGCCCACCACCGGCCTCCACTTCGAGGATGTCCGCAAGCTGCTCGAAGTGCTCCACGCCCTGGTCGAGCAGGGCAACAGCGTGGTGGTCATCGAGCACAACCTCGACGTCATCAAGACCGCGGATTACATCATCGATCTCGGCCCGGAAGGCGGCGTCAAAGGCGGCGAGATCGTCGCGACCGGCACACCGGAAGAGGTGGTGAAGGAGAAGCGCAGCTATACCGGGCGGTATCTGGCGCCGCTGCTGGCGAAGGGGGCGAGCGCGAAGGTGGCGGCGGAGTGAGCAAGCCTCGCGAAAAGTAGGTTGAGATAGTTGATCGATGCCATTTTCCACTTTTGCAAATGACTATGGCGGAGAATTCGTGCCAGACCCTGCTTTGTACACCTCAAAGCATGCTAGGTTATTTTGTATATCCTCTATAGAGGTTGTTGAAGAATTTCTAGATTTCTCAAATGATCTAAATGAAAGTTACCGATCAGACGGTCATCGCGGCGTTAATATCATGGCTGGATATTTATTGGGCAGGCCGGGTGATCCAAAGAGGAAACTGATAAACGCCCACGCGCGATATCAAGAAGGAATAGATTATGTTGGTATATACATTAGTTTAGCTGCATCCACTTGGAAAATGATCGCCGCTATCGTTGAGAATGGTTTTATGTCAATCTTTATGGGAGAAGCCGACCAACCTCGAATTAACGATGTGTATAGTGATGTAATTGTTGATATTCATTCGCAGAACGAATTCGGTCTGTCCGAATTGTCTGAAGATCTTAGCGATTTTGATTTTGATTTGATCAAAATCTTTTTTAAGAGCACTTTACATTGGATTTTTCAGCATGAATTCTCCCATATTTGGTGCGGACATGCTGAGTATCTCGCTAACAAAAGAGATGGCAAAGACTTTGACGAATTAAGTGATGAAGAAAATTTTGCTGTTGAGGTTTTTTGCGACGACAGAGCAACAATAGCTCATGTGATGAACGAATATCCATTAGCTGAAGTCGAAAATATAACAAAAAAAGTTATCGACTCCAGAGTAATGAATTTGAACCAATTTTCATTCAATATCATCGTATCGTTATTAAGCTTTGAAATTTCTTTTTTGATTTTTGCCTTGCGCGAAAAAAAGTCACTCACGCATCCAATGTCTAGAACAAGAAGAAATAGAGTTATAAGATACTTTGAACTTTTTTTTGAAGATAATTTAATATTTTGGAATTCTTATTCTTTTAGAAAGTATATGTTAATATATATATTGCCATTCTATCTACATAAATCTTTTGGATCGGACAACATTCCGGATTCTTTTACTAAGACCATTGCGCCCTCTGACTATGATTATGATGTTCTAGATCCCAACTGGGAGATAGTTGCAAAAAAATTGGCTCCCTATTTTCGAGGTGAGAAGGCGTACTTGGCATTAAGGTTTGGAGCGCCAGATCGAGCCATTGATAAGCAAGGTCGTATTTTGGAATAAGATTTCCCTCCGTCCTACACGGCCCAATTCATTATATCTGGTCGGTCCCCTTTCCTTCAGGAGGACGCCAAGACCATTCACACCCCCATCACCCCCGCTTCCACCGAAGCGCACACTCCCATCCTCCCCGACACCGCCCTCGTCCGCGAGCGCCACTGCGGCTGGATGCCGGAGCGGCAGCGCAGCTTCATCGAGACCCTCGCCGATACCGGCTGCGTCGCCACCGCCGCGCAGCATGTCGGCATGAGGCCGTCGAGCGGCTATCGCCTGCGGCATGCCCCTTCCGATCCCGCCAAAGACGCGCTACATTCCCTCTATGGCTAAATACTCCCCCATAGAGTCCGAATTCGAGACGCCGGAACAGGAAGCGGCCTACGACGTCTGGTTCCGTGCCAAGGTCGAGGCCGCCATGGCGTCGAAGGAGCCGGGCATTCCGCACGATGAGGCCATGGCGAGGATGCAGGCCATTCTCGACAGGCGCAAGACGGCCTAGTGCTGCCGGTGATCTGGCGCCCCGAGGCGCTGGACGATCTCGAATGCATCATCGACTTTATCGAGGCGCGCAACCCATCGGCGGCGGAGCGCCTCGGCGGGGCGATCCGCCAGACCAGCGAACGCCTTGCGGATCATCCCTATATGCATCGTAGCGGGCGCGTCCCCGGCACGCGCGAGGCGATTGTCCATCCCAATTATCTGATCGTCTATCGCGTGGCGGAGGCGATCGAAATATTGGCCGTGCTCCATGCACGCCAGCAATATCCTTAGAGCAGGCAGACGGCACCTGGTAAGCGCCGCAGCGACGCCACCCAAAAATAGCTGTCCTACATCGCAAAAAGCTTAGCATGAGCGAGTCCCCCTTTCCCTCAGGAGGACGCCATGACCAAGCACACCCCCATCACCCCCGCGCCCACCGACGCGCAGCCCCACCCCCACACCCTCCCCGACGAAGCCCTCGTCCCCGTCGCCCCCCGCCAGGATGGCTGGACCCCGGAGCGCCAGCGCAGCTTCATCGAGACGCTCGCCGATACCGGCTGCGTCGCCACCGCCGCGCAGCATGTCGGCATGAGCCCGGCGAGCGCCTATCGCCTGCGCCGCCGCACCGATGCGCGCGCCTTCGATGCCGCCTGGGATGCCGCGCTGGAGCGGTCGATGGAGCGGCTGCTGCCGGTGGCGATCGAGCGGGCGCTGCATGGCTGGCTCAAGCCGCGTTATTATCATGGCGAGCTGATCGCGCAGGAGCATGTCCATAGCGAGCGGCTGCTGCTCTGGCTGCTGGAGAAGGGCGCGGCGATGCTGGGCAACAGCCGCGCGCGGCAGGCGATGCGTGGCGATTGGGACGCGGCGCTGGAGGGCGTCGGGCTGGCGGAGAGCCGCGCGCCCGAGCCGCAGCGCCCCTATCGCACCTGGGTCGACGCGGCGCAAAAGGCCTGGCTCACCGATGCGCCGCCCCAGCCGGGCTATGAGGGCTGGTGCCGCGGCCGCCCCGGCGATGCGCATTTCGCCCGCCTGCTCCAGCCCGAGGAGCAGGCGGCGCTGGCCCGCGCGGAGCAGGCGCCGCAGGTCAGCCCCTGGCAGGACGAGGCGCGCCGCCGCTTCTTCGGCCTGGCGCCCGTCCGCGCCTATGCGCCCGAGGATGCCGACGCCTGGCTGGCGCAGGCCGCCGCGCAGCCGACGACTCCGGAGACGGACACGGATGCGGAGACGCCCGCGCCGCACGGGGCGGAGATGACCGGCCCGGAGACGCCGCAACAGGCGGAGAGTCCGCTCGCCGCTCCACCCGCCGGGGCCAGCCTGCCCGCCGAGCCCGCGCGCGCCGCCCCGCCGCCCGCCGCCTCGGCCATCGCCATCGCCGCCGCCATGGCCGCGCCCCGGCCCGCCACGCCGCGCATGCCGGCCGGAGCGTCCAGCCGGACGGACGCGCACCCGGACGTCCTGCCGGAGGGGGGCCCGGATGCCGCCTTCACCACGCCCCTCCCCTTCGCCCCGCGCGCCCCGGAGAAAATTTACGCCATACAGTGACCTTCGTGACCTTCGGCGCGGTCGCCCCTCCGTGACGCCCACTCCTCACATGTCACAACGAGCAAGGGCGACGCACCTCCCATTCCTCCCCGGCACGGGGAGGGGGATCAGCGAAAGCTGGTGGAGGGGCCGCCGCGCACGCGGCGGAAGCGTTGCGCCATGCCCCACCACCCCGCCGCTTCGCGTCGCGGTCCCCCTCCCCGTGCCGGGGAGGAATGATCCCGCTCGCGCCTTCCCACCGCAACAGTCCGCCCCCATATCGGCTCTCCTCAGTCACCGCACCAAGGAGTCCCCCGCATGACCACCCGCACCGCCTCCGCCCGCTATGACGGCATGGGCCGCACCGGCAAGGGCCACATCACCACCCAGTCCGGCATCCTCACCGATCAATATTACGGCTTCAACACCCGCTTCGAGGACGAGCCCGGCACCAATCCGGAGGAGCTGATCGCCGCTGCCCACGCCGCCTGCTTCACCATGGCCCTCTCCTTCGCCCTCGAGCGCGCCGGCTTCAGGGACGGCACCCTGGAGACCAAGGCGGCGGTCAAGCTGGAGCAGTCGGACGGCGGCTTCACCATCACCCGCTCGGATCTGGTGCTGGACGCCTCCGTCCCCGGCATCAGCCCGGATCAGTTCGCGGAGATCGCGGCGGGCGCCAAGGCCAACTGCCCGGTGTCCAAGCTGCTCAACGCGGAGATCACGCTGGAGCATCACCTCAAGTGAGCGCCATCGCCGCCTCCCTCCCCGTTCGCTTCGAGCGGCCGTCGAGCTTGTCGAGACGGTTGTCGAGAAGCCCGTGCGCGAGCGCCCTCCCCTCCCTCCCCGTTCGCTTCGAGCGGCCGTCGAGCTTGTCGAGACGGTTGTCGAGAAGGCGGCGCATGGACGCCCTTCTCGACGACGGGTCTCGACTTCGCTCGACCCTGCTCGAAGCGAACGGGTTTGGGGGGCATCGGAACATCCCGCCCCGCCGCACGTTGAGGGAAGGCATGAAAACAGAAAGGCCAGACCCATGAAGACGATCGCCTTCCCCCGCGCCGCCCTGCTCGGCCTCGCGACGCTCGCCAGCCTGCCGATCGCGGCCTGCTCGGACACCGGCTATGGCGGCGACCGCCCCGGCTACGCCTCGGACCGCGACGGCTATTATGGCCGTCACCACCGCCGCTGGCGCCAGGGCGACGAGTATGTCCTGTCGCGCAACGACACTGTCTATCGCGACGAGAACGACAATTACTACTGCCAGAAGCCGGACGGTACCAGGGGCGCCATCATCGGCGGCGTGGCGGGCGGCGTGCTCGGCAACGTCATCGCCCCGCGCGGCAGCAAGACGCTGGGCACGATCATCGGCGCGGCCGGCGGCGCCATCGCGGGCACGGCCATCGACAAGGGCGAGGTGCGCTGCCGCTGACCCGGCCTCACCCCGCCGCAAGCGCCGGAACCGCTCGCGCCGCCGCACGTTTGCACGGTCGAATCAGGACTGGAAGGATAGGACAATGCTGAGAACTTTGATCGTTGGCGCCATCGCCGCATTCGCCGGGTCCAGGCTCATCAAGGCGAACGAGGAGGGCAAGCTGGACGGCCTCAAGGAGCGCGCCCGCGACGGCTATGATCGCCTGCGCGATCGCCTGTCGCGCGGCGAGGATGCGCTCGTCCCGGCCACCGCCCCGGTCCGCAACCTGCCGCCGCCGCCCAAGGCCTCCCGCAAGGCGCGGCCGAGCCCGACGGACGAGGTCTCCAAGCCCGCCAGGGCGCATCCCTGGCCGGTCGACCTGCAGGCGATGCCCGAGAAGAGCTGATCTGCGCCGCCGGTCCGGCGAGCCCGGATCGGTGGCCGACGGATTGGCAGCGCCGGCGGGGGCGACTATAGGAGCAGCCATGTCGCTCCGCACCCTCGCCCCGCTCGCCCCCCTCGCTCTCCTCCCCGCCCTCCTGCTCGCCGGCTGCGCCACGCCGGAGGCGCAGCTGCGCACCGGCCTCGTCAATGCCGGCCTCAGCAAGCCGATGGCCGGCTGCATGGCCCGTCCCATGGCGCAGGAGCTGAGCCTCAACCAGCTCCTCAAGCTGCGCTCCCTGTCGAAGGTCGGCCAGCTCGACCCGCGCGAGACGAGCTACAACCGGTTCATGCACCGCATCCGCGCCCTGCAGGATCCCCAGATCCTCCGCGTCACCGCCTCCGCCGCCCTGGGCTGCGCCCTCGGCTGACTTCGCAACTTCGCAAACGCTTTCGACACCGTCCTGGGCTATGCGCGCCCCGGCATAGAGCTGGCATAGAGACGGAAGGCATCACGCATCATGAACATCCACGAGTATCAGGCCAAGGAACTGCTCGCCAAGTTCGGCGCCCCCGTCCCCGCCGGCTTCGCCGCGCTCAGTGTCGAGGAAGCGGTGGAGGCTGCCAGGAAGCTGCCGGGGCCACTCTATGTCGTGAAGGCGCAGATCCATGCCGGCGGCCGCGGCAAGGGCAAGTTCAAGGAGCTCGGCCCCGACGCGAGGGGGGGCGTGCGCCTCGCCCGGACGCTCGATGAGGTCGAGGCCGCCGCGAAGGACATGCTCGGCAACACGCTCGTCACGGTGCAGACCGGCCCGGCCGGCAAGCAGGTCAACCGCCTCTACGTGACCGACGGCGTCGACATCGACAAGGAGTTCTACCTCGCGCTACTGGTCGATCGCGGCACCGGCCGCATCGCCATCGTTGCTTCCACCGAGGGCGGGATGGACATCGAAACGGTCGCGCACGACACGCCCGAGAAGATCCACACCATCACCATCGATCCGGCGACCGGCATCCAGCCGCATCACGGGCGCCGCGTCGCCGCCGCGTTGGGCCTGTCGGGCGATCTCGCCAAGCAGGCGGCGCAGGTCACCGGCGCGCTCTACAAGGCGTTCCTCGGCACCGATGCCAGCCAGATCGAGATCAACCCGCTCGCCATCGCCGGCGGCAAGATCCAGGTGCTCGACGCCAAGGTCGGCTTCGACGGCAATGCGCTGTTCCGCCACCCGGACCTCATGGAACTGCGCGACGAGACCGAGGAAGACCCGGCCGAGCTCGAAGCCTCCAAGTACGACCTCGCTTACATCAAGCTCGACGGCGATATCGGCTGCATGGTCAACGGCGCCGGCCTCGCCATGGCGACGATGGACATCATCAAGTTGAACGGCATGTTCCCCGCCAACTTCCTTGATGTCGGCGGCGGCGCGTCGAAGGAGAAGGTGACGGCGGCCTTCAAGATCATCCTCTCGGATCCGGCTGTGAAGGGCATCCTCGTCAATATCTTCGGCGGCATCATGCGTTGCGACATCATTGCCGAGGGCATCGTCGCGGCCGCCAAGGAAGTGAATCTCTCAGTCCCGCTGGTCGTCCGCCTTGAGGGCACCAATGTGCAGCAGGGCAAGGACATCCTCGCCTCCTCCGGCCTCGCCATCGTGCCGGCCGATGATCTGGGCGATGCGGCCAAGAAGATCGTGGCCGAGGTGAAGGCGCTGGGGTGATGAATGCGCTGGCCGCATCGACCGCGCAAGGCGGATGCCGATGCGGCCAGGTGCGCCTGCGCGTGAGCGGTGCGCCGCTGTTCACCGCGGCATGCCATTGCCGTGGCTGCCAGCGCATGTCGGCGAGCGCCTTTTCGCTATCCAGTTGCTACATGTCGGACCAGGTCGAAATTCTCTCAGGCGAACCGGCGATCGGCGGCTTGCATGGTCCGACGCGGCATTATTTCTGCCCGCATTGCTTCAGCTGGATGTTCACCCGGCCCGAAGGCATGGACGAGATTGTCAATCTGCGCACGACCATGCTGGACGAACCGCCCCAGGATAAGCCGTTTCTCGAAACCTACACGTCAACGGCATTGTCATGGGTCAAAACCGGTGCCACGCACAGCTTCGAAACCTTCCCGCCGGTCGAGCACTATCGGCAGTTGATCGTCGAGTTTGCACGGACATGGCCGACAAATTGACGTTGACGTGAACGTCAACTAAGAGCGCGCCCATTCAGAAGGAGAGCGTCATGAAGATCCTGGTCCCCGTGAAGCGGGTGCTCGACTATAATCTCAAGCCGCGCGTCAAGGCGGACGGCAGCGGGATCGATCTCGCCAACGTCAAGCAGAGCATGAACCCGTTCGACGAGATCGCCGTCGAGGAAGCGATCCGCCTCAAGGAAAAGGGCATCGCGACCGAGGTGATCGCCGTGTCGATCGGCGAGGCCAAGTCGCAGGAAACGCTGCGCACCGCACTCGCCATGGGTGCCGACCGCGCCATCCTGGTGACGCATGACGGCGTGGCCGAGCCGCTCGCCGTCGCCAAGCTGCTGAAGGCGATCGCCGACGAGGAGCAGCCGGGCCTGATCATCCTGGGCAAGCAGGCGATCGACGACGACAGCAACCAGACCGGCCAGATGCTCGCCGCTTTGCTCGGCTGGGCGCAGGGCACTTTCGCCAGCAAGGTCGAAGTCTCCGGCGAGACCGTCAACGTTACTCGCGAGGTCGATGGTGGCCTGGAAACCGTGGCGCTCAAGCTCCCCGCGATCGTCACCACGGATCTGCGCCTCAACGAGCCGCGCTACGCTTCGCTCCCCAACATCATGAAGGCCAAGTCCAAGCCGCTCGCGACCAAGGCGCCCGGCGACTATGGCGTCGACATGACCCCGCGCCTCACCACTCTCAATGTCTCAGAGCCGCCCAAGCGGCAGGCCGGCATCAAGGTCGCGTCGGTCGATGAGCTTGTCACGAAACTCAAGGCGCTGGGAGTGGCCGCATGAAGACGTTGGTTCTGGTCGAGCATGACAATGCATGCGTCAAGGACGCGACGCTCCACACCGTGACCGCCGCCGCGGCGCTCGGCGAGGTCCATCTGCTGGTCGCGGGGCAAGGCTGCGCGGCGGTGGCGGACGAGGCCGCGAAGATTGCCGGCGTCGCCAAGGTCCATCTCGCCGACGATGCCGCATATGCGCATCAGTTGCCCGAGAATGTCGCGCCGCTGGTCGTCGCGCTGATGGCCGATCATGAGGCCTTCCTCGCCAGCGCCACCACCACCGGCAAGAACATCGCCCCGCGCGTCGCCGCCCTGCTCGACGTCATGCAGATCAGCGACATCATCGCGGTCGACGGGCCGGACAGCTTCACCCGGCCGATCTATGCCGGCAATGCCATCGCCAAGGTCAAGACCTCGGACAAGAAGCTGGTCATCACCGTGCGCGGCACCGCCTTCGACAAGGCAGCGGCGAGCGGCGGATCGGGCACCGTCGAAACCGTCCCCGGCACGGGCGACAGCGGCATCGCCAGCTTCGTCGGCGCCGAGATCGCGGCCTCCGAGCGGCCCGAACTCACCAGCGCGCGCGTCATCGTCTCGGGCGGTCGCGGTGTCGGCAGCGGCGAGAATTACCACAAGATCATCGATCCGCTGGCCGACAAGCTGGGCGCCGCCACCGGCGCCTCGCGCGCGGCGGTGGACGCGGGCTTCGTCCCCAATGACTATCAGGTCGGCCAGACCGGCAAGATCGTCGCGCCGGACGTCTATATCGCGGTCGGCATCTCAGGCGCGATCCAGCACCTCGCCGGCATGAAGGACAGCAAGACGATCATCGCGATCAACAAGGACGAGGACGCGCCGATCTTCCAGGTCGCCGACATCGGCCTGGTCGGCGATCTCTTCCAGATCGTGCCGGAGCTGACCGCCAAGCTGTAATCATCTTGCCCATTGCCGGCCGGACGGGAGGTACGCGACGTGAAGATCGGAACGTTCTGGTTGATCGCGACACCCGCCCTGCTGGCCATGGGCTCGCCTGCGCAGGCGCGCGGCATCGATTGCGCCAGGGCATCGACCAAGCTCGAGAAGATCATCTGCGCCGATCCGACCCTGCTCGACTATGACGGGCGCATCGCGGCCGCCTATGCCAATGCGCTGACCGTCTGGAAGGGCGCGATCGCCGCCTATGTGCGGCGCGATCAGGCCGCTTGGCTTCAGCAGTTCCGCGCGATCGGCACCGCCGATTCCAGCGGGGGGTGCACTCTGGACGACAAAGCCTGCATCCGCGACGAGATGCACTCGCGCGTCGACGCGATCGAGAGCGGTGCCTATGCCAACAGCGGCGTCTATCTCGCGCCGGACGGCCGCAAGCTGCTGCTCACCCCTCGCCGCGCCAATGATTATGCGCTGCGCCTCTTTCAGCCCGCCGGCTTGCCCGACGCGCATATCGCCTCGCAGGACGATCCGGGCGCGACGATGTGGGACGGCCAGTCGACCCTCGTCACCCGGATGGGTGACGGCAATGGCCTGCCTTTCCCCAAGCCGAAGGATACCTGCGCCCTGCGCATCGCGCTTTCGTCCCTCTCCGCGACCGTGTCGCAGACCGGCGCTTGCGGCGGGCGCAGCTATGCCGGCACCTATCGCCGCGATCTCGCCCAGACGCTCGCGGACTATGAGTTCGACCTGCACTGAGAGGAACAGCCGATGCACTATAGACGATTGGGCAAAACCGGCATGCAGGTCTCGCGCCTGTGCCTCGGCTGCATGACCTTCGGCGAGCCGCTGCGCGGGCCGCACGAATGGACGCTCGACGAGGAGAAGACCCGTCCGATCATCCGCAAGGCGATCGAGAGCGGCATCAATTTCTTCGACACCGCCAACATGTATTCGGCCGGCTCGTCCGAGGAGATCGTCGGCAAGCTGCTCAGGGAGATGGCACCGCGCGACGAGGTGGTCGTCGCCACCAAGGTCTATGGCCGCATGCGCCCCGGCCCGAACGGCGCCGGCCTCAGCCGCAAGGCGATCCTGCACGAGATCGACCAGAGCCTGCTCCGCCTCGGCATGGACTATGTCGATCTCTACCAGATCCACCGGCTGGACCATGAAACGCCGATGGAGGAGATTCTCGAAGCGCTGTACGATCTCGTGAAGGCCGGCAAAGTCCGCTATATCGGCGCTTCCTCCATGTATGCGTGGGAATTCGCGACCATGCTGCATCTGGCCGACAAGCATGGCTGGACGCGCTTCGTCTCGATGCAGAACTATGTGAATCTCATCTATCGGGAAGAAGAGCGCGAGATGCTGCCGCTCTGCGCAGCGGAAGGGATCGGCGTGATGCCGTGGAGCCCGCTCGCGCGCGGCAAGCTGACCCGCGACTGGGCGGAGACCACTTTCCGCTCGGAGAACGACGCGTTCGGCAAGATGCTCTATGCCAATGCCGGCGATCCGGACCGGCAGGTGGTCGAGGCGGTCGCCGCCGTGGCGGCCGAGCGGGGCGTGCCCCGCGCGCAGATCGCGCTCGCCTGGCTGCTCAACAAGTCGGTGATTACCTCGCCGATCGTCGGCGCGTCCCGGTCCGAGCATCTCGACGACGCCGTCGCCGCGCTCGACATCGTGCTGACCGCCGAGGAGACGGCGCGGCTGGAAGCGCCCTATGTGCCCCATGCCGTCAGCGGCATGGGCTGAGCGGCCGCGTCAGATCTCCAGCATCGCCCGCGCCTCGGCAGGCGTGGCCGGCTCGGCGCCGAAAATGTCGAGCAGCGTCACCGCCTGCTCGACCAGCTCGGCGTTGTCGCGGACCAGGCGGCCGTGGCGGATATAGATATTATCCTCCATGCCGACGCGGACATTGCCGCCCAGCAGATGGGCCAGCGCCACTTGCGGAAATTCCATCCGCCCGATGCCGAAGGCCGACCAGATCGCCTCGCGCGGCAACAACGACTTCATGTAGGCGAGCGTCTCGACAGAGGCGTCGCAGCCCCATTTGACGCCCGTGACAACCTGGAAGAAGGGCTTGCCAGGCAGCAGCCCCTCCTCGATCAGCGCTTTGGCGAGATGGATGTCGCCGCTATCGAACACTTCCAGCTCGGGCTTCACGCCCGCTGCGACGATCACCTGCGCCATCTTGCGCAGATTGGCCGGCGTGTTGACCACGATCGTGCTGCGCGAGTTCATCGTGTTGAAGTCGAGCGAGCAGATGTCCGGCTTGAGCTGCGCGATATGCTCGACGCGCTTGAGCGGATGCGTCAAGGTCGTGCTCGGGCCCGCGACGCGCGGTTCGTCCTCGGAGGGCTCGAACCGGCCGCCTTCGCCGGTTGTGAGGTTGATCAGCACGTCGCTGCCGGAGTCGCGGATGCGCTCCATCACCTCCCGATACAGCTCGATGCGCATCGAGCCTTTGCCGGTCTCGGGATCGCGCACATGGATATGGGCGATCGCCGCGCCGGCTTTCCTCGCGTCGATCGCCGCCTGCGCAATCTCCTGCGGCGTGACCGGAAGGCCCGGATGCTGCGCCCGCGTCGTCTGGTTGCCTGTCACGGCACAGGATATGATGGTCTTGCCCGCCATGCTCGCCTTCCTCTCCCGACCGCGCCGGCGATTGCCGGTCGCGCTGTCTGGACTGATTGCCCGAGCGCCGCGTCGACGGCTTGCCCACCGCGGAACTTATATGGGTGCCGTCGCCAACTCTCGAAAAAAGCGGCGCCGGCCCATGCTGGGCAGGCGCCGCCTTTCGCGCAACCGAACCGTCGATTCAGAAGCTCTTGCTGAGCGTCAGGTACCATTGACGCGGCGCGCCCGGCTGGGCCTCGACCTGGCCGTCACCGGCGCTATCCTGGTAGACGAAATAATTGAGATAATAGAGCTTGTCGAAGAGGTTGGTCGCGCCAACCGCCAGGCTGAAGCCCTCATCCTTCATCTTGTAGGTGATGCGGCCGTTGAACAGGGAATAGGCACTCTGGTTCCAGCGCGTCTGCAGCGTGCTGCCGCTGGTGCTGCTGCTCTGGTAGGACCAGTCGAGACGCGGCGTGATCGTGCCGCCGAGCGGAGCGCCCTGAATCTCGTATTGGATGCCGCCGCTCGCCTGCCAGCGCGGATTGGCCTGACGGCGGTTGACGGCGCGCCTGTAGAGATCGGGTGAGGTCACCTTGTTGTAGCCCACGCTACCGTTGATGAGCAGGCCCTCGACCGGCTCGGCGGTCACTTCGCTCTCGAAGCCCCACACCTTGGCCGGCGTGTTCTGGTAATAAGTGCGGCCGATGCAGGTCACGCCGGTGGTCGTGCCGTTGCGCGGCCCGTCGGTCGCTGCATTATAGGCGCGGCAATTGGTCGAGCCAGCCGGCCCGCCAGCCAGCGGGATGAGCGTGCTCGGGCCGGTACCATCCTGCGTGACGCTGAGGCTGAGCTCCTGTCCGCCGATCGACGTCGGCCGGGTCTTGAAATCCGTATAGAACAGGGCGCTGTTGACGCGCAGGCGCCGGTCGAACAGGTCGACCTTGTAGCCCACTTCATAAGCGATATCGTCGTTGCCCGCGAACTGCTGCACCTGCGTCGGCTGGAGCGGACGCGGATTGTAGCTCGGCGGCGTATAGCCGGTCGCGGCGGAGGCATAGAGCAGGATATTGCTGCTCACTTCATAGTTCAGCCCGACCTTCCAGTTGAACTTGGTCGCGGCTGGCGTGACGGCGAACTTGATGTCCGCCACATTGGGCGTGATGTCGACCAGGTTGGTCAGGCTGACCGCGCGCTTGTCGTCGGAGTAGCGCGCGCCCAGCACGATGCCGAGCTTGTCGCCGAACGGATGCACCGTGGCATTGGCATAGACGGCTTTGCTGACCGGATTGAAGGTGTTGTAGAGTGTGCGCTGCACGGAACTGCGCGGCGAGATGACCTTGGCGTGCTGGATGCCGTCGGCGTCGAAATAGAAGCCGCCGGCGGTCCAGTCGATCCAGTCCATCTTGCCGGCGAGACGCAGTTCCGCGGTCGTATAATTGTTGGTGACGTCGTTGACCGTCATCTCGGTCAGGATCGGCGTGCCGTCCTGCGCATATGTGTGGATCTCATGGAGATGCCGGTAGGCGACGATACCGGTCAGGTCGATCTGGTCGGTGAGGCCGACCTCCAGCTTGCCCGAGACGCCCCAGTTCTGCAGATCGCCATAGGGATTGAGGCGATAGCCGCCACGCGTCGAGACGCCATTCACCTTCTGGCCGTTATAATAGAGGCTGGCCGGGAAATTGGCGGTCTTGCCGATGACAGTGCCGGCGGTGATCGGGTCGTTGTAATTCTCGTAGGTGGTGAACGGGTCGCCGGTCTCGAAGCGCTTGTCGTAGAGCACACCGAAATAGTTGAACGTCGTGTTGATCTGCGCGCTCACACGAGCGGGATCGATCTCAAGCGTAGAGTCAGCGGCATTCTCGCTATTGTCCTGCGTATAATCGCCGGTGATCGTCAGCTTGATGTTGTCGGCCGGCTTGAAGGCGATGCTGCCCCGCACGGCGCGGACATCTTCGCCGCCGAGATGGCCGATGGTGCAATCGCCTGCCGTAAAGCCCGGCGTGTTCTGCAGCAGCGAGTCGGCGGGCGGCACGTTGCCGATGAGGCTGGTCTTGCCCAGCCGAGTCATCTCGCAGGTGAAGTCGAGCATCTTCTGATAGCCAGTGCGTTTCTTGGAGACGCCCGAAACCATCAGCGCCACATTCTCGCCGAGCGGCATGTTGAAGCCGGCGCGCAGATCGACGCGGTTATAATTGCCGACCGTGACCTCGCCATAGGCGCTCGCCTCGTCGAAGCGCGGCTGCTTGGAGACGATATTGACCGCGCCGGCCAGCGAGTTGCGGCCGAAGAGCGTGCCCTGCGGCCCGCGCAGCACCTCGACATGGTCGAGATCGAGCAGGTCGAAGTTGGAGCCGAGCAGGATCGGATAATAGACGTCGTCGACATAGAAGGAGACCGCAGGATCGAGGCCGATATTGGTATCGCCCTGGCCGATGCCGCGTATGAAGGCCGAGACACCCGGGCCGAAGGCGCCCTGCGTGCGGCGGAAATAGGCGTTCGGAACGGTGGTTGTCAGATCGGCGACGGATTTGAGACCACGCTCCTCCAACGCCTCGGATGTGACCGCCGTGATCGCGATCGGCGTGTCCTGCAAATTGGTCGACTGGCGCGTCGCGGTGACGACGATGTCGGCGAGCCCGGTCTGATCGGCCGTGTCGGCGCCCTGTGGCCCCTGTGTCTGAGCGCTGACCGCCTGAGCGATCGCCAGGCACAGCAAGGACGCGGATAGCTTCGTGATTGTTTTCATCATGACCTCCCCAAAATGCGGCTGCGGAGGCGCGATCGGCATCGCCACGCTCCACGCCTGAAGTCCCTCCCGACGCGCGGGAGAAGCAGCTTCAGTTATGCAGCCGGGCAGATCGCAACTTGATTATATCGGCAGTAGGTTTGGCAATTGATCGAGCGCGCCAATGATTGGGAAATGCCACCATCTCACAAATGGACAAGCCAATCATTTGGTCTGCGACCTCAGAACGGCCGGCGCTTGGCCACCCATTCGATGCCGCGCTGGATCAGCATCTTGTACACGGGAAGCTCCCAGGGTCCGCGGTGATCGGGCTGGTCGGGATATTCGGGGCGCGGCTTGTCATAGGGCCGGTTGGCATGGCCGAGAGCGAGATACAGAATGCCGCCGTCGCCCACCTTGCGCTTATACATCAGCGGCCGGTCGGCGATGTCGAAATGCATGTTTCCGAACCCTTCGCCGCCCCAGCGCGTGTGCAGCAGCACCTCGATGTCGCTGGTGACAGTCTCCATGCAATAGAGCTCGTCCTCGACCTCGAAATCCGCGATCCCCTCGAGCAGCGGATCGGACGGCTTCGTCACCTTGACCGGGAAGCGCTGATAGGGCGGGTGCGAGAGGAAGCGCGTGCCCAGGATCTGCGGAAGCACCTGATTGCCCGCCACCGAATTGGTCGAATGCAGCGCGAACCAGCGGCCGCCCTGCTCCAGATAATGCCGTAGCGCCGAACTGGCCGTCTCCGAGACGACGACTTGCGAGGTGTACGTCACAAGCATGTCGCAGCCCAGGATCGCCGCCGCATCCTCATAGTCGTTGTAACAATCCGCCTTGATCCCATAGGCGTCATAGAGCGCCTGGTTGAGGCGGATGCGGAAGAAGTCATAGTCGTGATTGCGGTTGGGGCTGCCGGTGATGAGCGCGGCGATCTGCGGCGTGGACATGGCCAGGGCTTTCGACTGGGCGAGCGCCGGCGCCGCGCCGAGCGCCGCGGCCACCGAGGCAAGCGAAAGACACAGATCGCGGCGGTCGAGGGAGAGGACGGTCCCGAGGGCCGCCCTCTCCCTTCTTTCCTCCGGGCTGTCAGCCAACCCGTGCGAACTTCTGGATCTGGTGATTGGTGGTCTCTTCCATCGGCATGCGCTTGGTGCGCCCGCCGAAGGTGCCGGAAACTTCGCTCACATAGAGATTGCCGCGCGAGTCGAGCGCAATGCCGTGCGGCGCGATGAAGTTGCCCGGCGCCGAGCGGTTCTCGCTGTCGTCGCCCCAACGCGCCAGGACCTTGCCGTCCGGCCGATGGACGCTGACGCGGCCCGGCAGATCGTGATCCACCGGACCATAGCGGAACGAGACCTGTCCCGGCTCGACCGGGCGCCACAGCTCGGTGACGTAGATGAGGCCGTCCTTGTCCACCGCGGCGTGGGTCGGGCGCAGCACGTCGGTCCACTCGTAGAGAAACTTACCGCTGCGGCTGAAGAATTGCAGGCGGTCATTCTCGCGGTCGCAGACGATGACATTCTCGTCATTGTCGAGCGCGATGCCGTGCGGCAGGTGAAACTGCCCTGGGCCGGTGCCGACGCCGCCCCAGCTGTTGAGCAGCTTCCCGTCCTTGTCGAAGTGATGAATGCGGGCGTTGCCGTAGCCGTCGCACACGAACATGTCGCCATTGGCGGCGATGGCCGTGTTGCACACGCCGTTGAACGGCCCCATGTCGCGCACGACCGTCTCGTTGTGGCCGAACTCGTATGGCCCCCGACGCGAGAGATAGCCGGTGTCCGACTTGACGCCGGGCGTGCCGAGCATCTGCTTGAAGTTGCCTTCGAGGTCGAAAATGCGGATCACGTGATCGGCATTGTCGGTGCAATAGCAATTGTTGTGGGCGATCGCGATGCCATGGGCATTGTTGAAGACGCCGTCGCCCCACTTGTCGATATATTTGCCGTCTTCATGATAGACCATGACGCGGTCGCCGCGGCGGGTGTGGAGATAGACGCGGTCTTGGTCGTCGCAGGCGACGGCGGCCACGTCCTCATGGCTATATTCCTCGCCGGCCGGGCATTTTTCCCAGTCAGGAACCAATTCGAAACGCGCCGATTCAATCGCCATATCGCTCTCCCAAGCCCCTGCCTGATGTCCTTGTAGGCCATTCGCTTCGAAGATCGCACGGGCCCGTTCCCGAATAGTCGCATGCCAGCGCCCGGCGCGCAGTCCTCCGGCGGCACTCTCTCATGCCTGCTACGGCAAATCTTTGATTGGGCCGGCGCCGAACCGCCCCCTTGAATGCTTCGGATTGCGCTGAAAAAGGCCCGGCGCTATGAGCTCGTTCCCCGGGGGATGCCAATGGGCCCGACGCCTACTCCTTCTCCGCAACGCGCTTTTCTTCGCCCACGAACGTGTCGGCCGCAAGCGTGTCCAGCTTGGCGAGCAGATCGGAGAAGCTGTCATCCTGCGTGATCGGAAAATGACGCTGGAAGCCCTGCCCGAGTAGCTGCAAGTCAGATCGGGTCAATAATCCTATCGAGACAATACGCTCAGCCATGGCTCGTGCTCCCTGTCGAGGCAACGGCTGACCCGCACTTTGGTGCCGGTAAAATTTTCAAAAGAAAGAATAGTGCGGTCGCCAGCCTTCAACACGGGCGACCAGCGGCACGCGGCTCCATATCCCGTCCGACGGACCGAGTAGGGCGCTCTGTCGTCGTCGAACCGCCCGTCGCTATAGTGATGGCTCGCCCAGATGCCGTGAAACCAAGGCCGATCAGCGCCAGCATGCGCGCACCAGCCTGGGGCCGAGGGGAAAGCGAGTGGTGCGGGCGGTCGGACTCGAACCGACATGTATTGCTACGGCGGATTTTGAGTCCGCTGCGTCTACCATTTCGCCACGCCCGCGCGCGGTCGCCTATAAGCGGCATTTTCCCTGTCGCCAATGGAAATGCTTTGCAGGTCGTCCGCCGGCGCGGACCGGGTGGACCGATGTGCAAAGCCCGCCCGACCCGAACGAAAAGCCCCGCGCCGATTTTGTGCGGTTGCACAAGTGCGCGACGGCTGTAAGCTTGGCGACAGGCGCGGGTGCGTCATCCATCAGCATTGAAAGGGCCGGCCCTTGCCCGACAAATCCGCGACGCTGATCCTGTTCGGAGCCACGGGTGACCTTGCGCATCGGATGGTGTTTCCCTCGCTTTATCATCTTCAATGCGACGGGCTGCTGCCCAGGCCCTTTCACATCCTCGCGTCGGGCCGGACGGAGATGGACGATGCGGCGTTCCGCGCGACCATCGCCGAGGCGCTTAAGACCTATGCGGCGGCCGAGTTGTTCGACGACGCCAGGGTCGCCGCCTTCCTCGATACGGTGATCTACTGCCCGGTCGCGGCGGGCGATGACGCGCAGTTCGCCGCGCTCGCCGAGCGCGCCAAGGCGCTCGGCGACGGCCCGGTCGCGGTCTATCTCTCCACGCCCCCTTCGTTGTTCGCGCCCACCGCGGAAGGCCTCGCTAAGGCGGGTCTCGTCGCGCCGACCACGCGCATCGCGATGGAGAAGCCGATCGGCAAGGACCTCGCCTCGTCCAGGGAGGTGAATGATGCGGTCGGCGCCCTCTTCCACGAGGAACAGATTTTCCGGGTCGATCATTATCTCGGCAAGGAGACGGTGCAGAACCTGATGGCGCTGCGGTTCGGCAACCGGCTGTTCGAGCCGCTGTGGAACTCCAGCGCGATCGACCATGTGCAGATCACCGTCGCCGAGACGGTCGGCCTGGAGGGCCGCGTCTCTTATTATGACGGCGTCGGCGCGCTGAAGGACATGGTGCAGAACCACATGCTGCAGATCCTCTCGATCATCGCGATGGAGCCGCCGGCCAGGATGGATTCGACGTCCGTGCGCGACGAGAAGGTGAAGGCGCTGCGCTCGCTGCGGCCGATGAACGCGGACACGGTCCACACCCACAGCGTGCGCGGCCAGTATCGCGACGGCGCGGTCAAGGGCAAGCTGGTCGCCGGCTATGCCGAGGAGCTGGGCAAGCCGTCCGACACCGAGACCTTCGTGGCGCTGAAGGCTCATCTCGACAATTGGCGCTGGACCGGCGTGCCTTTCTATCTGCGCACCGGCAAGGCGATGCCCAATCGCCAGTCGGAGATCCTGATCCAGTTCAAGCCGGTGACCCACAGCATCTTCCGCCGCAACGGCTATCACAAGCCGCTGGAGCCCAACCAGCTCATCATCCGCCTGCAGCCGGACGAGAATATCCGCCTGTGCATCATGGCCAAGCAGCCGGGACTGGATCGCGACGGCGTCAAGCTGCAGGAAGTCGGGCTGGACGTCAGCCTCGCCCATGCCTTCGAGGGCGAGCGGCGCCGCATCGCCTATGAGCGGCTGCTGCTCGACCTGATCGAGGGCGACACGACCCTGTTCGTCCGCCGCGACGAGGTCGAGGCGCAATGGACCTGGATCGACAGCATCGCGGCCGGCTGGCGGGCAAGCGGCCAGAAGGTCGTGCAATATGCCGCCGGCACCTGGGGCCCGTCCGCCGGCATCGCACTCATCGAGCGGGACGGGGCGAGCTGGTATGACTGAGCTGCACCCCATGATCGCCAAGGTCACGCAGCGCATCGCCCTGCGCAGCGCGGCGGGCCGCCGCCGCTATCTCGACCTGATCGAGCGCGGGCGCGACGCGGGCACCAACCGGCAGAATCTCGCCTGCGGCAATCTCGCCCATGGCTTCGCGGCGAGCGGCGAGGACAAGCCGGTGATCCGCACCGGCGCGGCGATGAACATCGGCATCGTCACCGCTTACAACGACATGCTCTCGGCCCATCAGCCCTATGGCCGCTATCCCGAGGCGATCAAGCTCGCCGCGCGCGAGGTCGGCGCGACGGCGCAGGTCGCCGGCGGCGTGCCGGCCATGTGCGATGGCGTCACGCAAGGGCTGGCGGGCATGGAGCTCTCGCTCTTCTCGCGCGACACGATCGCGCTCTCCACCGCCGTCGCGCTCAGCCATGCCATGTTCGAGGGTGCGCTGATGCTCGGCATCTGCGACAAGATCGTGCCCGGCCTGTTGATGGGCGCGCTGCGCTTCGGGCACCTGCCGACCATCTTCGTGCCCTCCGGCCCGATGCCCTCGGGCCTCGCCAACAAGGAGAAGCAGCGCATCCGCCAGCTCTATGCGCAGGGCAAGGTCGGGCGCGAGGAGCTGCTGGAGAGCGAAAGCGCATCCTATCATGGCGCGGGCACCTGCACCTTCTACGGCACGGCCAACACCAACCAGATGATGATGGAAGTGATGGGCCTGCACATGCCGGGCGCGGCGTTCGTCAATCCGGGCACCAAGCTGCGCAGCGAGTTGACCCGCGCGGCGGTGCATCGCGTCGCCGCCATCGGCTGGGACGGCGACGATTATCGCCCCTTGGGCCATTGCGTCGATGAGAAAGCCATCGTCAACGCCGCCGTCGGCCTGCTCGCGACGGGCGGCTCCACCAATCACGCGATCCACCTGCCCGCCATCGCCCGCGCGGCGGGAATCATCATCGACTGGACCGATCTTGCCGAGCTGTCCCGCGTCGTGCCGCTGCTGGCGCGTGTCTATCCCAACGGCGCGGACGACGTGAACGCCTTTCATGCAGCCGGCGGCATGGCGTGGATCATCACCGAGCTGCTGGGCAACGGCCTGCTCCACCGGGATGTCCTGACCGTCGCGCGCGCTGACCTCATCGATTATGGCCGCATGCCGCGACTGGAGAACGATGCGCTGATGTGGGACGAGCCGCCGACCGCGCCCGGCGACGACGCCATCCTGCGTCCCGTCTCCAACCCGTTCAGCCCGGACGGCGGCATGACCCTGCTCGCCGGCAATCTCGGCCGCTGCATCATGAAGACCAGCGCCGTCGATGCGTCTCGTCATACGATCGAGGCGCCCGCGCGCGTCTTCTCGGACCAGGATCAGGTCATGGCCGCGTTCAAGGCCGGCGAACTCGATCGCGACGTCATCGTCGTGGTCCGCTTCCAGGGTCCGCGCGCCAACGGCATGCCCGAGTTGCACAAGCTGACCCCGCCGCTCGGCGTGCTGCAGGACAAGGGCTTCAAGGTCGCTCTGGTGACGGACGGCCGCATGTCCGGCGCGAGCGGCAAGGTGCCCGCCGCCATCCACCTCTCCCCGGAAGCGCTGGGCGGCGGCCCGATCGGCAAGCTGCGCGACGGCGATCTCGTGCGCGTCTGCGCAGTGACGGGCACACTCGAAGCGCTGGTCGATCCCGCGGACTGGGACGCGCGCGAGCAGGCCCTCGCGCCGCCGCCGCCGTTCGACACGGGGCGCGAGCTGTTCGCCCTCTTCCGCCAGCACAGCGACCTTGCGGAGGCAGGCGCCTCCCCCATCCTGGCGGCCATGGACGCCGAGGCGTGACCGATCTCATCGCCGCCGACATCGGCGGAACCAACGCCCGCTTCGCCCGTGCGACCCTCGATGCGAGCGGCGTCCCCACACTCGGTGAGGGCCGCAAGTACAAGGTCGCCGATTATCCCAGCCTCGCCGCCTGCTGGCAGCATTTCAAGGCGGACGAACTGGCAAAGGGGGGCGGCGACCTGCCCGACGCCGCCTCGATCGCTTTCGCCGCGCCGATCGCGCAGGAGACGATCAAGCTCACCAATTCGAGCTGGTCGATCCGTCCGGCGCATCTGGCGCAGGATCTCGGCCTCGCCAACGTCCGGCTGGTCAATGATTTCGAGGCGGTCGCCCATGCCGTCGCGCGCTTGCCGGAAGACAGCCTGCAACTGCTGTTCGGCCCGGACGCGCCCTTTCCGCATGATGGTGGCGTCACCGTGCTCGGGCCGGGCACCGGGCTCGGCGTTGCCCTCATCGCCTTCGACGAGGGTGTGCCGCATATCCTCGCCACCGAGGGCGGCCACACCGATTTCGCGCCCCTCGACGGGCTCGAAAGCCAGATTCTCGATCAGCTCCGCCGCGAGTATCGCCGCGTCTCGACCGAGCGCATCTGCGCCGGCCCCGGCCTCAACAATCTCTACAAGGCGCTGGCGACCATCACCCACGAGAAGGTCGAGCTGTTGTCCGACGCCGATCTCTGGGCCGCGGCGCTCGACGGCAGCAATGCGCTCGCCCGCACCGCGCTGGAGCGCTTCTGCCTGTCGCTGGGCTCGGTGGCCGGCGATCTCGCTGTGGCGCACGGCCCGCACGGCGTCGTCCTGGCCGGCGACCTCATTCACCGCCTGCGCGATTTCCTCGTCGAGGAGAGCGGCTTCCACAGCCGCTTCATCGCCAAGGGGCGCTATGAGGCGCTGATGCGGACGATTCCGATCCGCATGGCGATCCATCCGAACATCGGGCTTTTTGGCGCGGCGGCCGCCTATCGGGAGACGAGATAATGACGATGACGGTCGACGACGTGATGGCGCTGGCGCCGGTGATCCCGGTGCTCGTCGTCGAGAATGTGGACGACGCGGTGCCGCTGGCGCAGGCGCTGGTCGCCGGTGGCCTGCGCGCGCTCGAGGTGACGCTGCGCACACCGGCCGCGCTCGACGTCATGCGTGCCATGGCGACGGTGCCGGGCGCGGTGGTCGGCGCCGGCACGGTGCTCAACCCCGGGATGCTCGACGAGGCGCTGGCGGCCGGCGCGCAGTTCATCGTCTCCCCCGGCCTCACCGAGCCGCTCGGCAAGGCAGCCATCGCCAGCGGGACGGCCTTCCTGCCCGGCGTCGCCACGGCGGGCGACATCATGCGCGGGCTCGACCTCGGCCTCGATCGATTCAAGTTCTTCCCGGCATCGACCAGCGGCGGGCTGCCGGCTCTCAAGGCTCTGGCCGCGCCGTTCGGCATGGTCCGGTTCTGCCCGACCGGCGGAATCACGACGGAGACCGCGCCCGAATGGCTCGCCCAGCCCTTCATCGGCTGCGTCGGCGGAAGCTGGGTGGTTCCGAAAGGACCGCTCGATCCAGCGAGGGTGGAAGCGCTGGCGCGGGACGCGGCGGGGCTCGCTCGTTAGCCTCGGGGTCGGACTGAGAAAGAGGCTGTCCTACAGAGCCGTCGTCATCGCATACCGACGGGCGTTCTTTCTCAGCGTCGTTCATCGTTTTTTTCGAGCACGGGCCTCGGACCGTCGCGATCTCGACCTTTTGTCTTTCTGTCCAGGCCGTGACCTTCGTGAACTTCGCAAGAAAACTACGCGCTGCCGGTCGCTTCCATCGCCCTGCGCATCCGGGCCAACGCCAGCCGGTCGAACAGCGCGTTGACTGGTCCTCGCCGTGGCCGGAACCGTGGCAGCCAGTCGGCATACAGGCTGCTCAGCCGCTCGGGCAGGCCGGCGGGGCCGGTCTCGCCCATGATATGGCTGATGATCCTGCCCTGAAAATGGCGCACGGAATAAGCGATCATGCGCTTGAATTGCAGCCGCCAGCTACTGGGATGGTGCGGACTCACCGGCTCGCAGAGGAAACCCGCGGCATCGGCATGGCCCAGGCGCCCCCGGTCCCAATTCTCGTCCTTGCAGAGGTCCGTCGCGGCCCAGGCCGCGACCAGCCCGTCATCGCCGATCAGGTCCAGCGGTAGACGGTAGCCCGCATCGCGGATCCGCTGGAGGAAGCTGCCACGCAGCGCATAAAGATCGCCGAACAGGCCGCCCTCGCGCCGGATCATCGCCTGATAGGCAAGGCGGCCGCGGCCGTTGAGCGGCAGGCCGGCAATAGCGAGAGCGCGGGGCTGGTCGATCAGCGCCTGCGCGAGTGCATCCAACGAGCCCGCCGCAATCTCGGCGTCGCCATCCATGAACACGACCGTTGGGGGGATCGCCTCAGGCAATATGTCGTAGACGAAGCGGTTCCAGGTCCGGGCCTTGCCGCCCAGGGTCAGCTCATGGATCGTGAGATTGCCGTGCCGCGCCGTCGTCGCCCGGGCGATCCGCGCCGTCCCGTCGGTCGACCCGTTGATCAGCAGATGGAAGGCGATGTCGCCCCGGTCGAGCGGCAGGCTGGCAAGGCAGGCGGCAATGCGCCGCGCCTCGTTATGGGCGAAGATGGCGACTGCCATCGCCGGCGCCGTCGTGGAAGGCGCCGTCGCCATGTCAGTCGAGTTCCCAGCCGCGCTCGGCGTGACTGGCGAGGTCGAGTCCCTCGCGCTCGGCATCGGCATTCACCCGCATGGGCAGGAACAGGGAAACAACCAGCGCCAGCACCACCGTCCAGATCGCCGACCACAGGGCGACCGCTCCGACACCGACGATCTGCGCGATGAGCTGGGTGATCATGCCGTTGGCCTCGGCATAGCCGACGCCGCCGAAGCTCGTCATGGCCAGGGGGGCGAGCAGGATCGAGCCGATGATGCCGCCGACGCCATGAACCGCGAAAACGTCAAGCGAATCGTCGATGCCGATGCGGTTGCGGATCAGCTGGACGGCATAGAAGCAGACCAGGCCCGCGATAAGGCCGAGGACGATCGCGCCCATCGCGCCGACTTGTCCAGCAGCGGGAGTGATGGTGGCGAGTCCGGCGACGGCGCCCGTCGCGAGGCCGATCGTCGTCGGCTTGCCGAGCTTGATCCGCTCGAGGCCGATCCAGCATAGCGAGGCGGTGGCGGCGGACAGATGGGTGTTGAGGATGGCGAGCGCTGCGTCCGTCGAGGCGCTGAGCGCGGAACCGCCGTTGAAGCCGAACCAACCCACCCAGAGCATGCCCGCGCCGATGAGCGTCAGCGCCGGACTGTGGGGCAGGATGAGCGTGTGGCCGAAGCCCTGCCGCTTGCCGATCAGCAGCGCCAGGATCAGTGCCGAAACGCCCGCCGTGGTGTGCACGACGATGCCGCCCGCATAGTCGAGCGTGCCGAGATGCGCCAGCCAGCCGCCGCCCCAGACCCAGCGTGCCGCCGGGACATAGACGAACAGCGACCAGAGCAGCATGAACGGCACCAGCCAGCCGAACCGCACCCGCTCGACGAAGGCGCCGACGATGAGGGCGGGCGTGATGATCGCGAAGGTCATCTGGAACAGCGCGAAGGTGGGTTCGGAGATGGCGGTGCCATCGCGCACCTGCGCGAGATTGGCGAGGCCGACATGGGCGAGGCCGCCCAGGAAGGGCGATCCGGGCCCGAAGGCGAGGCTGTAGCCGCAGATTGCCCAGAGGATGGAGGCGATCGAGGCGATCGCGAAGCAGTGCATGAACACCGAGAGCACGTTGCGCGCGCGGACCAGCCCGGCATAGAAGAGGGCGAGGCCGGGCAGGGTCATCATGAGGACGAGCGCCGAGGCGGTGAGGATCCAGGCGGTGTCGCCGCTGTCGGTCATGGCGTCCTGCGCGAAGGCAGGCGCCGACATCGCGCCCAGAACCATCGCCGCGGCGATCCGTCGCGCCGCCTTGATCACCATCATCATTGCCCCTCGCTCCCCGTGAAGCGCCGCTCTGGTCCGGTCCTTAACCGGTGCGGCTTTCTGTTTTCCTTACACCCAGCCTTCCAATATCTGATCAGGCGGCCGGTCTCCGCCGACCCAGATGCGGATATTGGCAATGACGCGCTCGCCGGTCGCGATGCGCCCCTCGAACGTCGCCGACCCCATGTGCGGCGTCATCACGACGTTGGGCAAGGCGAGAAGCCGCGGATCGATCCGCGGCTCATATTGCCAGACGTCGAGTCCGGCGCCGGCGAGCTTCCCCGTCTCCAGCGCCTCGACCAGTGCTTCCTCGTCGACGATGCCGCCGCGCGAAGCATTGATCAGATAGACATGGGGGCGCAGCAGGCCGATGCGGCGGCGGTCTATCAGATTCTCGCTGTCGGCATTGCGCGGCGTGTGGATCGTCAGGATGTCGATCTTCGCCAGCATCTCGTCGAGGTCGGCGTGCCAGGTCGCGGCGAGTTGCGCCTCCAGCACTTCGGGCAGGCGGTGGCGGTTGTGATAGTGGATGGAAAGTCCGAAGGCTCGGGCGCGGCGGGCGACGGCCTGGCCGATCCGCCCCATGCCGATGATGCCGAGCGCCTTGCCACCGATGCGATGGCCGAGCATGTTGCTCGGACTCCAGCCGGCCCAATGGCCCGAGCGGACCAGCTTCTCGCCCTCGGCGAGGCGCCGGGGCACCGAGACGATCAGCGCCATGGTCATGTCGGCCGTGTCTTCGGTCAGCACCCCGGGCGTGTTGGTGACGATGATGTCCTTCGCCCGCGCCGCCTGGAGGGCGATATGGTTCACGCCCGCGCCATAATTGGCGATGAGTTGCAGCCTCTCCCCCGCCTCATCGATCAAGGTCGCGTCGATGTCATCGGTGACGGTGGGCACGAAGACGTCGCAATCGCGGATCGCCGTGCGCAATTCTTCGCGGGTCATCGGATGATCGTCGGCATTGAAGCTGGCGTCGAACAGCTCTGCCATGCGTGTTTCGACCGCCTGCGGAAGGCGCCGCGTGACGAGGACACGGGGGCGGGCTGGCCTGGGACGCCTTGGCATGGCCCGCGAATGCCCGGAGCGGCGCGTAAAGGTCAAGCGGCAATTGTTGTGGATAGCACGCGGCGCGCGGTTGAAGGCGCGGGGAGGGCGTGGCACAAGCGGCTGCGTGCAGATCAACGGGGTACGACACATGATGCAGCGCCTGGCGCTCCTGACAGCGGCGCTTCTGGTCGCGGGCGCGACGGCGAACAATGCGGGCGCGCAATCAGGGAAGACGGTGCCCTACTGGGCCTCACTCGCCAAGGGCGACGCCCGCATGCGGGTCGGCCCCAGCATGGATTACCCCGCGAGCTGGATCTACCAGCGGCGCGACCTGCCGGTTAAGGTCGTCGAGGTCTATTCCAACTGGCGCAAGGTCGAGGATCCGGACGGCACACAGGGCTGGATGCATGTGCGCCTGCTCAAGGACGAACCGACCGGCATCGTGAAGGGCGGCATCGCCGAAATGCGCGAGAGCCCTGCCCCGGACGCCCGGCTGCTCTTCCGCCTCGAGCCCGGGGTGGTCGGCCGGCTGGCGGGGTGCGCCAATGGCTGGTGCTCGCTCGATGTCGACGGCAAGCGCGGCTATGTCGCGGCCAAGTCGCTCTGGGGCGCGACCGACTAACGCAAGATTAGGGTCGAATCGACCGATCGCGGCTGTTTTCCGCGCTTTTGCTGCTTGCTCCCTGGGCCGGCAGATGCAAAGAGAGCAGTTCGCCTTGGTGGGTTCGGGGGGTGACGCGGTTTGCTATTGTCTCGCAGCTATGCGCCGTCCGAAGACCTCGCAGCTTATGTTCGCCGCCACTATGTCTTCGAAGCACAGCTGCCCCACGACTTCGTCCTGATCGACAAGCTGCTCTCCGAGACCGCGATCCTGCGCGTGCTCCTGCAGGGCGACTGGGCCGCTGAAATGCCGTCGGGCGAATGGTCCACGTTCGGCCCGATCCTGCTCATGGGACCAAACGGCATTCCGTGGCGCGTGCGGGTTCGTGGTCCGTTCGTGGTCGTGGGCCTGGCCTTCCGCCCGTGCGGCTGGGCCGGGCTGTTCGCCGAGCCGGCGCGCGCGATCGCCGACAATGCCGCGCCCATGCAGACATTCTGGGGTGAACTGGCCGAGCGCCTCTACCGGGAGGTCGCCGCCGCCAATGACGACGACCGCATCGTCAAGGTGATTGAGGAAATCCTGCGCGAGCGGCTCGACGTGATGCGAGGACCGCCGCCCTCCGTCGCCATGGCCCGGTTCGAGGACATCGCGCGCAACGACAGCACGATCCATGTGGCTGAGGCCGCCCGGCAGGTCGGCCTGTCCGTCCGCCAGTTCGAGCGGCATTGCTATGCGAGTTTCGGCCACAGCCCCAAGGTCGTCCTGCGCCGCAGCCGCTTCCTGGACATGGCGCAGGCGATGCGCGGCTTTTCCGAGCCGAGCGCGGAGCATCTCGCAGCCTTGCGCTATTTCGACCAGAGCCACCGCAATCGCGAGTTTCGCCACTTCTTCCAGCTGACCCCCGGTCAGTTCGAGAAGGCGACGACGCCGCTCTTTACCGCCGGCTTGAAGCTGCGCGCGGATGGGCTGGCCTGACGCGGGGGCTCTTCGTCCGATCCGCGCACTGATCGAGACATTCGATCGATCGGCGTAATTTCTTGCGAAGGTCACGAAGGTCACGGCGTTTTCAAAATAATCCGCGCGTCCCCGCTTTCGCCCCGTGCCACCGGGTGCGGCGCTTGACGGAGGGGGAGCCATTATGAGCATCGACTCTCCATGCCATGGCGCGCATGCTGTAGGACAGAGCGGCGAGGAGAGAGATGCCATGATCGGACGAACGGCCCTGGCCGTCTGCGCGATGACCCTGTTGTGCACGGGACCGGCGCGGGCACATCACAGCTTCGCAGCCTTCTTCGATCCTGACCGGCTCATCAGGATCAAGGGCACCGTCACCGATTTCCACTTCACCAATCCCCACGGCACGATCGGCCTCGACGTCCGGGGATCGGACGGCAAGGTGCAGAAGTGGCGCGCGGAGACCAACGCGCCGGTGGTGCTGATGCGGCGCGGCTGGACGCGGACCAGCGTCAAGCCGGGCGATGTCATCACCATCGAGGGCTGGAGCTCGCGCGACGGCAAGCCCTATCTGCGGCTGAAGCAGGCCTTCGATGCCAGCGGCAAGGCGATCGGCGCGCAGTTCGGCCAGACGGATAGCTGACAATGCCCGCCAGGAACCGGAGAGGCAGATGCGCGTGATACGGCGGACAATCCTGATTCTGGCGATGTGCGCCTCCCCTGCCCTCGCCGATCCGCCCGATCTCTCCGGCTTCTGGACGCTTGAGCCCGGCCCGCCCAAGGCCGGCGATCCCGCGATGATCGCCAAGCTGCCGCCCAATACGGTCGTGCTCGCCGACACCGGCATCACCGAGTTCCCCACCGGCGAGTATGGCGGCCTCAAGCCCAAGCCGGAGGCGCTGGCGAAGGCGAAGCAGTGGAAACCCCAGGACGAGATGACCCTGTCGCGCGTCTGCGCAGCGCCGTCGCTCATCTACGCCATCCAGGGGCCATTCCCGTTCGAGCTCTACCAGACCAAGGAACTGATCGTCTTCAAGTACGAGTATTTCGATCAGGTGCGCATCGTGTTCATGGACGGGCGCAAGCATCCGCCCGAGGATGCGCCGCACAGCAGGACCGGCCACTCGATCGGCCATTGGGAGGGCGACGAGCTGGTGATCGACACCACCCATTTCGAGCCGGCGACGATCACCAACAACGGCCTCGATCACGACGACAAGATCCATATGGTCGAGCGCTACAAGCTCACGCCGGACGGCAAGACGCTGATGGCGACGCAGTGGTTCGAGGACAAGGACGTGCTCGACAATAATGGCGCCCGCTTCATCCAGTGGAAGAAGAAACCCGGCGAATATGTCTTCCCCTATGACTGCGACCCGTCGCTGGCGACGCAATATCAGGAGACCAAGACGCTCGACGGCAAGTGAGAGAATCAGGCAGGCGTCGATCGACAATGGTGCAGTGCAAAAATTTCGCTTGCGCGGCGCTCCGATCGATGACAGCTTCCCCCTCGGCTCAAGCGACAGGCGCGTGGGCCGCATGATCGATCCTCCCCAACGACGGTGAGGACCGGTCCGGTTCCCCGAACGGGAGCCAACCTGGCAACGACGCCGCCCAGACGGGTCCGATGGACCTTCGTTTTGGCGGCTTTTTCTATGGCTTTTTCGGGCGAAACGGCGCGGGAGTGCGGTTTTCGCGGTGATGATCCGCGCCTCGCGCGGAGTCGTCGCCGCGCACGCCCGCCGAGCGAAGAGGGGTATGTATGCGGATCATTTCCATGGCGCTGGGTGCGTCGGTCATCGCGCTTGCCGCGCCGGCCATCGCCCAGGACATCCTATTCAAGCCGATCGTTGAGGCGCGGCTGCGCGTCGAGACGGTGGAGCAGGACGGCCCGGCGCCGATCAGCGAGGACAACGACGCCACCGCCACGACCATCCGCCTGCGCGCGGGCGGCGAGGTGTCGAGCGGGCCGTTCGCTCTGCTCGCCGAGAGCGAGGGCACGCTGGCGCTCGACGAGCATTACAACAGCGGCGTCAACGGCAAGACCAGCCTGCCGATCATCGCCGACCCCGAGACGGTCGAGCTCAACCGCCTCCAGATCCAGTACCGCACCAAGCCGCTGGTCGTGACGATCGGCCGGCAGCGCATCAACCTGGACGACCAGCGCTTCGTCGGTGCGGTCGGCTGGCGGCAGAACGAGCAGAGCTTCGACGCCGCCCGCATCGAATATATGGGCATCAGGAACCTGAAGATCGACTTCACTTATGCGATCGCCGCGCAGACGATCTGGGGCATTGACGGCGGCAGGTTCGGCGCGACCAACCGGCCGACCCGGATCGAGGGCAGCAATCTCTTCGCGACCGTCGCCTATGCGACCAAGGCCGGCACGCTGACCGGCTTCGCCTATCTGGTCGACGAGGACGAACCGGTGGTGGCCCTGCAGCGCAACTCTAGCCAGACATTCGGCCTGCGCTTCGCCGGTGCCCGGCCGTTCAGCAAGACAGTGAAGCTGAGCTATGCGGCAAGCTATGCGCGCCAGACCGACGCGACCGACAATCCGGTGCGCTACGCGGCCGACTATGCCGCCGCCGAGCTGGGGCTGGACGTCAGCAAGATCAGGCTGACCGCGGGTTACGAGCTGCTCGGATCGGACGCGGGCGCGACCGGCATCGCAGGCGGCTATGCCTTCCAGACGCCGTTCGCGACCCTGCACAAGTTCAACGGCTGGGCCGACAAGTTCCTGACCACGCCCGCGACCGGCCTCCAGGATTATTATGCCGGCATCACCTACACGCTGCCGAAGCTCGGCAAGACGGGACCGCTCGCCGCGAGCGTCGCGGTCCACCGCTATGACAGCGACCGTGACAAGATCCATTATGGCGACGAATATGATGCCCAGCTCTCACTCAAGCTCGACAAGCGCCTGACCGCGCTCGTCAAATATGCCGACTATCGGCGCAAGGGGATCGCCAGCTTCACGGGCGATGCCGACACCCGGAAGTTCTGGGCGCAGCTGGACTATGCGTTTTGAGCGAAACGCCGCGCCGGAATCGATCGAGTGGGTCGATCAATCCCGCGCAGCAATCTTCCGAAGGTCACGAAGGTCACGAAGGTCACGGTGGCGCCGAAATTATTTTTCTCCGAATTTGCCGAATTGCGGCGCCTGGAGGGATGCCTGATCGAGAAAAGTGATTTCACGGATGAGAAAGAGCTTGTCCGTCCTGGCATGGCGCGCGGGTTGTAGGACAGGCTTTTCGGGGAACGCGGATTGGCGAAAGACGCCCCCCTCCACCTTAAGCAATCCGTTCGCTTCGAGCGCAGGGTCGAGCTTGTCGAGACCCGTAGTCGAGAAGGATGGCGCTGCGGTGCCGTTCTCGACAGCCGTCTCGACTTCGCTCGACGGCCGCTCGAACCGAACGGAAGTTTTGATCAGGCCGTCGTCAGACCCCGGCCAGCGCCCTGGTCGCTTCGACCGCGCTGCGATAGGCCTCCTGCCGCGCCTCGCTCCAGTAAGCGAGTTCGCTGAGGGGGATCTCGACGCCGCTCACCGCGCAGATGACGAAGCGGCCGGGGCGGATGACCTGATAGTCAGCCGCCCGATAGCGCAGGATCGCGAGGCCGGGCATGTCGGGCGCGCGCATCATGCTCAATCTCCGGTCAGGATGCGGTCGACGAGCTGCTTCACGGTCGGCACGAAACCGTTCGAATAGAACGGATCCTGCTTGAACCGGTAGGCGGCATGACCGGCGAAGACGAGATTGCGGTCCATGTCGCCGGCATGCACGGCGTCCTGCAGCGTCTTCTGGATACAGAAGCTGCGCGGATCGGCGAGGCGGCCGGTCGAGAAATCGTCATGATCCTTCCACGACGAGAAGCCGCAATGGGAGAGGCAGCCCATGCAATCGGCCTGGTCCTTGCGGATGATCGCGCGATCCTCGTCGGTGACGAAGACCAGCGTATTGTCCGGCGTCTTGAGCGCGCTGGTATAGCCCTGCAGCACCCATTCGCGCGCGCGCAGCAGATCGTTGCGCGTCACCCAGAAGTTGCGGCCTTTGACGCCGACGTCGAGCTGGTGGGTATGGTCGCCCGCTTCCTCCATGGAGAAGGCGATCTGCCGCTCCGAGCGCGCCTCGAGATCGCGCAGGAAGGGGTTGCGGATCGCAGAGGAATAGAAGCCGGTCGGCGAGAAGCGGTGGAGCAGGATGTCGCCCTCGTCGAGCGTGGTGAGCTTCTCCTTCCACGCCTGCGGGATCGGGCTCTCCTGCGTCAGCAGCGGGCGCGTGCCGAACTGGAAGGCGATCGCGCCGAGCTCGGGATTGTCGATCCAGTGATCCCATTCGCGCAGATGCCAGACGCCGCCGGCCATCACGATGGGCACGTCGTCGCTGATGCCGCCCTCGCGCATCGTGTCGCGCAGCGCCTTGACGCGGGGATAGGGATCTTCCGGCTTGGCCGGATCCTCGGCATTCGACAGGCCGTTATGGCCGCCGGCCAGCCAGGGATCCTCATAGACCACGGCCGCCAGCCACTCCGCCGCCTTGTGATAGGCGCGCTTCCACAGCGCGCGGAAGGCGCGGCCGGAGCTGACGATAGGGAGATAGTTGACGTTGTGCTCGGCAGCGATCTCGCTCAGCTTGTAGGGCATGCCGGCGCCGCAAGTGACGCCCGCCACCATGCCCCTGGTGCGCTCCAGCACGCCCTGCAGCACACGCTGCGCGCCGCCCATCTCCCAGAGCACATTGATGTTGATCGCGCCCTTGCCGCCGGCAATCTCGAAGGCCTTCTTGACCTGCTGCACGGCGCCCTCGATGGCGTAAGCAATCAGCTCTTCATGGCGCAGCGCACGGGTGCGGCCATGGTAGATCTGCGGAATGAGGTTGCCGTTCTCGTCATAGCTGTCGGCATTGACCGCGGAGACCGTGCCGATACCGCCGGCGGCGGCCCAGGCCCCTGAACTCATGTGATTCGAGACCGCAACGCCCTTGCCGCCTTCGATAATCGGCCACACCTCGCGACCGCCATAGACGATCGGCTTCAAGCCCTTGAACAATTGTCACTCCTCAGTCGCCCCTTCGCGCCGCCGTCCGGGTCGGCGCGAATTGCGCCCTTTAGCAGCATTTTGGCGGAACGGCGCGTAAAATCGGTCACCGGCCTTCTCCGGCGGAACTCTCCGCCGGTTCCACGCCGATCACGCTGGCATAGAGGCGCTCGTAGAGCGTGAACATCACGCTCTCGTCGAAGCATTGCAGCGCGCGCCGGCGATTTGCCTCGCCGATCCGCGCGCGCAGATCGGCATCGGCGGCCAGCTTCTCGAGCCCGGCGCGGAAATCGGACAGTGCATCGGCCTCGACCACGAACGGCCGGTTGCTCGCCGCGACCATCGCCGAGACGTCGCCGACATTGGTCGAGACGACCGGCAGCCCCGCCGCCATCGCCTCGACCAGCGAGATGGGGAATTGCTCGCTGTCCGACGACAAGGCGAAAATATCGAAAACGCCGACATAGTCCTGCGGGCGCGGGAGGAAGCCGGGCATGACGATGTCGGTCATGCCGAACGAGGCGGCCTCGGCCAGGATCGCCTCACGCTCCTCGCCATCGCCGACGATGACGAGGCGCAGGCGATCCTTGAGCGGGGCAACGGCGCGCACCAGCCGGCGGAGATTCTTGACCGGGCGCAGCCCCGCAAGCGTGCCCACGATCAGGCGCCCGTCCGGCTCCAGGCCGGGAATGGCGCTGGCCGGACGGCGGCCGGCATAGGCGGCGACGTCGATGCCGTTGGGAATCTGGTGGACCTTCTCCGGCCGCTGGCCCCACTCCTTCTGCGCGATATGCGCCAGCTCGTTGGACGGCACGACCAGCGCCCGGGCCCCGGCCAGGGCGATGCGGCGATAACGGTTGCGAACCGGGTCGCGCGCCACCGCTTCGTCCGCGTTGAAGCCGTCCTCGTGATGGACCAGCGGCGGCAGACCCTTGATCCGGCGGAACAGGCGATGGGCCATGACGCCGTCCATCGCACCCCAGTTGAAGCTCACCACCAGATCGTAGCGGCGCATGAGGCGCGCGAGGGCATGCAACTTGGCGAACGAGGGCGGACCGCCGAGGCGTGGACCGTCGAGGAACCGATAGGACACAGCGGGGTCGATGCCGGCCGCGGCGGCGGTCGCGGCCGGATCGCCGAGCAATATATCGTGGCTCAGGCGCTCGCCCCAATGGTTCATCAGGCGCACGACGCGCGCTTCCTTGCCGCCTTGCAGGAAGGTGCCGTGGAGCTGGAGGATACGAAGCGGGCCCTCCGCATCCTTCCGGCGCGAGCGCTTGGCGCTCATGGCCCGGGACCCGGCCCGGTCTCGATCCGACCAGGCTCGCTCAGCGCGGTCTCGCCTGGAACCGCCTCGATCCGGGCAAGCAGGCGATCGATCGCCGCCACCGAATCCGGCTCCTCCAGCGTGGGCGTATGCCCGACGCCGGGCACGGTGACGAGGTCGAGCTGCGGCAGGCTGGCTTCCATCGCCCGCGCCGTTTCGGGTGCGAGCAGATCGCTCAATTCGCCGCGCAGCAGGGTGAGCGGCAGGTCGCCGAACGCCTTGTAGGCCGGCCAGAGATCGACCCCGGCCGCGCCGCCCGGCACGCGAAACGGCTCGGCGATGCGCTGGTCGTAATCGAGCACGATGCGGCCCTGGCTGGTCAGCCGATAGAGCCGCTTGGCATAGCGCAGCCAGTCGGCGAGGCGATATTTGGGATAGATCATCCCCTGCAGCTCGGCCACGGCGCGCGCGGCATGGACCCAGGTCGGCTGCGCGCTGCCGGTGCCGACGAACTTCTGGATGCGCGCGAGGCCCTCGGGCGCCAGGTCCGGACCGATGTCGTTGAGCAGGGCGCCGGCGAGACAGCCGCGCCGTGTCGCCGCGATCAGCATCAGCATGATGCCGCCAAGCGAGGTGCCAAAGCCGATGATCTTCGGCACCGCCAGTTCCTCCAGCAGCGCGCCGATATCCTGCAGATAGACGAGCGGGACGTAGCTCATCGGATCCTTGGCATAGGCGCTCTCGCCCCTGCCGCGCAGCTCGACGCAGATGATCCGCCAGTCGCCGGCGAGCCGATCGGCCACCGCCTCGAAATCGCGCGCGTTGCGGGTCAGGCCGGGGAGGCAGAGGATCGGCGGGCGGTCATCGCGCCCGGGATAGTCCCGATAATGGAGGCGCAGACCATCCTGCGACCACCAATATTTGTCCTCATAGCCCGCCAAGCTTGATCCTTTCCCCGCCTGAAGCCCATATCAGGCCATGGACGACGCAATGCCAACAGATAATTACCACCCAGAACGCGCGATCGACGAAATCGTCGACTTCATCGCCGATCGGGTGAAGCCGGCGGACTTCCCGGCGCATATCCTGAGGTTCCGCAACGACCGCGCGGCGGCGAGCGTGGGGCTGGATGGATCCGACGATGCGGCATGGATCGCGCATTACGGACGGTTCGAGCCGCTGCCCGATGCCCAGCCGGAGCCGCTGGCGCTGCGCTATCACGGCCATCAGTTCCGCGTCTATAATCCGGACCTGGGAGACGGGCGCGGCTTTCTCTTCGCGCAGTTGCGCGAGAGCATGGACGCCGGCGGACGGCTGCTCGACCTCGGCACCAAGGGATCGGGCCTGACGCCGTGGAGCCGCACGGCCGACGGGCGCCTGACGCTCAAGGGCGGCGTGCGCGAGATCCTCGCGACGGAGATGCTGGAGGCGCTGGGCGTGACGACGTCGCGGACCTTCTCGCTGATCGAGACCGGCGAGCAGCTGGTGCGCGGCGACGAGCCCTCGCCGACGCGCTCGGCCGTGCTGGTGCGCCTGAGCCACGGCCACATCCGCATCGGCAGTTTCCAGCGGCTGGCGACGCTGGGCCTGGCCGACGAGACGCGGCGGCTGGTGGCCTATTCGCTCAAGCATCTGCTGGTGCTGGAGCCCGGCGACAATCCGGCGCTGACTCTGCTCGAGGCGGTGATGTCCCGTGCCGCCGATCTCGCCGCGAGCTACATGGTGGCGGGATTCGTGCACGGCGTGCTCAACAGCGACAATATCGCGATCACCGCGGAGAGCTTCGACTATGGGCCGTGGCGCTTCACGCCGCGATGGATGCCGGGCTTTACCGCCGCCTATTTCGACCAGAACGGCCTCTACGCCTTCGCGCGGCAAGCCGAGGCGATCCACTGGAACCTGGCGCAGCTGGCGCAGTCGCTGACGGACATGGCGGAAACCGAGGCGCTGATCGAGATATTGCGGCGTTATCCCGCGCTCTATGAGGAGCGGCTGATCGCGCGCTTTCTTTGGCGCATCGGCTTCACGGCGGACGATCCGGCGGCGGCGCGGGCGTTCGTGGTCGCGGCCGTGGAGGCGCTGATGGGGAGCGAGGTGCTGATCGACCGCTTCTTCTTCGACTGGCGGCGCGGGGATCATGATGCGGCCGACTATGAAGGCGCGGCCTGGGACAAGTCACGGGCTGCGCTTGACGGGCTGACCCTGCGGCCCGGCGCAACCGACCACGCCTATTGGCGCGGCGAGGCGCCCTGCTCGATGCATATCGACGAGGTGGAGGCGATCTGGGCGGCGATCGCCGAGCGGGACGACTGGACGCCGCTGGCGGAAAAGGTGGCGGCGGTGCGGGCGATGGGCGAGGCGCACGCGGGTTTTCCTCGCCCCTGAAAGGGGAGAGGATAGGGAAGCTTGCCGACGAAGGAGGCTAGCGGAGCTTGGAGAGGGGTATTGGCGTGACGTCACAGCCCCCTCTCCAACTGCGCCTAGGCGCTTCCAGCGCCAAGGCTTCGTATCCTCTCCCCCTTCCGGGGCGAGGAGAAGGTCGGCGTCACTTCACCGCATCCCACCGCACCGTAAATCCGCTATCAACCAATTGGCGCGCATAAACGGCTCATGTCCGACCCCATCCAATCCTTCGAGCCGGCGACGGGCGCGCTGCTCTGGGAAGCGCAGCCCAGCGATGTCGCGGCGCAGGTGGCGCTGGTCGAGCGCTGCCAGCCGGCCTGGGCGGCGATGCCCTCCTCCTACCGCATCGAGACGATCCGGCGTTTCGCGAACGGGGTACGCGCGGCAGAAGACTCCCTCGCCGAGCTGATCGCGCGCGAGACGGGGCGGCCGCTCTGGCATGCCCGCAGCGAGGTGATCGAGCTGGTCGAGCGGATCGACAGGGCGATCGGCGCCTTTTCCGAGCGCGCCGGCCAGCGCCGGCTGGAAGGCGCGCTCGGCGCCCGCATGGCGCTGCGTCACAAGCCGCACGGCGTCATGGCGGTGATCGGCCCGCACGTCATGCCCGTCCGCATTCCGGCCGACCATATCGTACCTGCCCTGCTCGCCGGGAACGGCGTGGTCTTCAAGCCTTCCGAAAAGGCGCCTGCGACCGGCGAGATGCTGGTGTCACTGATGCGCGAGGCGGGCATTCTCGACGATCTCGTCCAGTGCGTGATCGGCGGCGCGGACGCCGGCAAGGCGCTGGTCGCGGACGAGCGGGTGCGCGGCGTGCTGTTCACTGGCGCCACCCACACCGGCCTTGGCATCGCGCGCAGCAGCGCGGGAAAGCCGGGCAAGCTGCTGGCTCTGGAAATGGGCGGCAACAACCCGATCATCGCCTGGGACACGCCGGACATTGCCGGCGCGGCGGCGCTGATCGTGCAATCGGCCTTCAGCGCCAGCGGGCAGCATTGCCTCGCGGGACGGCGCCTGATCGTGCGCGATATGCTGCGCGATCCGCTGGTCGAGGAGGTCAAGGCGCTCGCCGATCGCCTGATCATCGACGCCCCCTTCGCCGATCCCACGCCCTTCATGGGGCCGGTGATCGACATGGAGACGGCCGACGGTCTCACCGAGAGCTTCCTCTATCTGATGAGCAATGGCGGCAGGCCGATCAAGCATATGCAGCGACCGATGGGCGACCTGCCCTTCGTGACGCCGGCGATCATCGACGTGACGGCGATGCGCGAGCGACCCGATGTCGAGCTGTTCGGCCCACTGCTGCAGGTCGTCAGCGTCGAGAGCTTCGAGGCGGCGATCGCCGAGGCCAACAACACGCGCTACGGCCTGTGCGCGACCTTGATCGGCGGCAGCCCGGAGCAATATGATCGCTTCTGGTCGAACAGCCAGGCCGGCATCGTCAACTGGAACCGCCCCTCCTTCACCGTCGCGCCCAATGCCCCGGTCGGCGGCATCGGCCTCTCCGGCAATCATCGCGCCAGCGGCCATTATGCGGCGGACTTCTGCGCCTATCCGGTGGTGTCGGCGGAGATGGACACGCCACGGGCGAACATCGGCATCGGGCTGAAGCAGATCGAGATCGTGGCGGATCGCTAGCTCCTTCTCCCGCAAGCGGGAGAAGGATACGGAGCCTTGACGCCGGAGGCGGCTAGGCGAAGTTGGATGAGGGTCTTTCTTTAAAACGCGAGGCCCACAAGACCCTCACCCTCCCATCGCTTCGCGATGGGCCCCGCCCTCTCCGGCTTGCGGGAGAGGGAATTATTGCCCCTCCCGATCCTTCTTCAGCCGCGCGCGCCTTTTCTCCTTCTCGACGAAATGCATCGCTTCCAGCTTGAGCCCGTCGGGATCGCGGAAGAAGACCGCGTAGTAGCCCTCGCCATAGCTCGGATAGGCTGCGGGCGGATCGACGATCTCGACATTCTGGGTCAGAAGATAGCGGTACAGCGCATCCACTTCCTCGCGGGCACCGAGCTCGAAGGCGTAATGATGATAGCCGATGCCGCCCTCATGATGCGGGTGCTTCATCCCTTCGGGATCGGCCTGGGTGATCCAGAACATGGTCTCCCAATTGTTCCAGCCGACCACCTCGCCGAACTCCCATTCGCGCTCGAAGCCCATGAAGCCGAGCAGATGGTCGTAGAAGCGCTTCGAGCGCGCGAGATCGCTGACGCGGATGGCAAGATGATCGATGCCGACGACGCGCACCATGACTGGCCTCCCTCCCTGATTTTTCCTATCATCCGGACAATCGCCGCCGCCACAAAAGTTTCCCTACGGCCAGCTAAAGCAAGCGTCGGTTGCGGCTTGACGACAGGATAAGCATCTAGCGCTCCATGGCGAACCCTGAGTCCTTCATGCCGGGAACGGTCTATCTTGTCGGTGCGGGTCCGGGTGATCCGGAGTTGCTGACCTTGCGCGCCGCGCGGCTGATCGGCGCGGCGCGGCTGATCGTGCATGACGGGCTGGTCGATCCGGCGATTCTCGCGCTGGCGCGCGATGATGCGGAACTGGTCTCGGTCGCCAAGCAGCGCTCGCGCCATTCGATGAGCCAGGACGCGATCAATAGCCTGCTGGTGAGCGAAGCGCTGTGCGGGCGCGACGTCGTGCGCCTCAAGGGCGGCGATCCCTTCATCTTCGGGCGCGGCGGCGAGGAAGTCGATGCCTGCCGCGAGGCCGGTGTCCCGGTGGAGGTGGTGCCCGGCATCAGCGCGGCGATCGGCGGCGGGGCGAGCGCGCGGCTCCCCCTCACCCATCGCGACCATGCCAGCATCGTCAGCTTCGTCGCGGGCCAGTGCAAGGGGCTTTCGGCGCAGAACTGGGCCGGGCTTGCCGGCGCCGGTCGCACATTGGTCATCTATATGGGCCTCGCCACGGCGCATGACATTGCCGAGAAGCTGATGCGCGACGGCCTGTCGCCGCAGACGCCGGTCGCGGTGATCGAGAATGCGACGCGCGCCGACCAGCGCGTGTTGCGCTCGCTGCTCGCCGATCTTGGCGATCTCGTGACGCGCCATGAGGTGAAAAGCCCCGGCCTCATCGTCGTCGGTGACGTCGTGCAGCATGCCGATGCACTCGACTGCCTGCCCCGACATCCTCTCGCAGCCATTGGAGCGCCCCAGTAAATGAATATCCTGACCGGCAATGATCTCGCGACGGGCGACGTCACCTGGTGGACCGGCGAGGGCTGGTCGATCCATGTGAACGACGCCGTCGACGTCGGCGACAAGGGCGAGGAAATTGCCCAGGCCGAACTCGCCGCGCGCCGCGTCAACGAGGCCTATGTGATCGAGGCCACAGCCGGCGCCGACGGCATCCGCCCGGCCCACATCAAGGACCGCATCCGCGCGCTCGGCCCGACCGTGCGCCTCGACCTGAGCTTGAAACCGGCCGACCCAAGCGCCGGCAACTGGGTGATCTGACATGTATCAGTACGACAAATATGATCAGGCCATGGTCGACGCCCGCGTCGCCGAGTTTCGCGACCAGACGCAGCGCCGCCTCGCCGGCCAGCTGACCGAGGCGCAGTTCCGCCCGCTGCGGCTGATGAACGGCCTCTACCTGCAGCTCCACGCTTACATGCTGCGCGTCGCGGTGCCCTATGGCACGCTCTCCTCGAAGCAGATGAAGATGCTCGCCCACATCGCGCGCAAATATGACCGCGACTATGGGCATTTCACGACGCGGCAAAACATCCAGTATAACTGGATCAAGCTCTCCGACGCGCCGGACATTCTCGCCGATCTCGCCAGGGTCGAGATGCATGCCATCCAGACCTCGGGCAATTGCATCCGCAACATCTCGTCCGACCAATATGCCGGCGTCGCTGCCGACGAGATCGCCGATCCGCGGCCGCTCGCCGAGCTGCTGCGGCAATGGTCGAGCTTCCACCCCGAGTTCACCTATCTGCCGCGCAAGTTCAAGATCGCGGTGATTTCGAGCAAGCAGGATCGCGCGGCGATGCGCCTGCACGACATCGGCATCGAGCTGGTCGAGAAGGACGGGGTCGTCGGTGCGAAGATATTCGTTGGCGGCGGCATGGGGCGCACCCCGATGATCGCGCCGGAAATCCGCGACTTCGTGCCGTTCAGCGAGGTCGTCTCCTATCTGGAGGCGTGCCTGCGCGTGTACAACCGCCACGGCCGGCGCGACAACAAGTACAAGGCGCGCATCAAGATCCTCGTCCACGAGATGGGCAAGGAGGAATATACCCGCCAGGTCGAGGAAGAGTTCGCGCACATGAAGACGCTCGGACTCGATCCGCCGGTGGCCGAGCTGGAGCGGATCGCCGCGCATTTCGCGCCGCCGCCCTACGAGATCGGGCTCTCCGACGAGATCGACCTGTCCGACCGTGACTTTGCCGTCTGGGTCGACAGCCAGGTCGCGCCGCACAAGCAGCCCGGCTATGCGATCGTCAACATCAGCCTGAAGCCGATCGGCGGCATTCCGGGTGATGCGAGTTCCGCGCAGATCGACCTGATCGCCGAGCTCGCCGCGCAATACAGCTTCGACGAGCTGCGCGTGACCCACGCGCAGAACATCGTGCTGGCGCATGTGAAGAAGGCCGATCTCTACGCGCTGTGGAAGGCGCTGGAGGCGGCCGATCTCGGCACCGCCAATCTCGACCTGATCAGCGACATCATCGCCTGCCCGGGCCTCGATTATTGCAGCCTCGCCAATGCCCGCTCGATCCCGGTGGCGCAGAAGATCGCGCAGCGGTTCAGCGACATCGGCCGGCAGAAGGAGCTGGGCGAATTGAAGCTCAAGATCAGCGGCTGCATCAACGCCTGCGGTCATCACCATGCCGGCAACATCGGCATCCTGGGTGTCGACCGGAAAGGCGTGGAGAATTACCAGCTGCTGCTCGGCGGATCGGGCGCGGAGGATGTCAGCCTCGGCCAGATCACCGGCCCCGGCTTCGATGAGAATGGCATCGTCGACGCGGTCGAGAAAGCCACGGAGGTCTATCTCGCCAACCGCACCGAGGGCGAGCGCTTCGTCGACACCTACCGCCGGATCGGCATGGCCCCGTTCAAGGAAGCTCTCTATGCTTGAGTTTTACACCCTGCGCGAAGGCGGCGAGGCGGCCGAGCTGCCCGCAGTGACGCTGGAGGCCTTTGCCGGCCAGAGCAATGCGACGGCGGTGCGCATCGAGCCGGGCGAGGATGCGCGCGCGCTGTTGCCCCATCTCGATCAGGTCGCTCTGGTCGAGGTCAATTTCCCGGTGTTCGGCGACGGGCGCGGCTATTCGGCGGCACGCATCCTGCGCGAGGCAGGCTATACGGGCGAGCTGCGTGCGGTCGGCGATGTGCTGGTCGACCAGATCAGCCACATGGTCCGCTGCGGCTTCGACAGCTTCGCGCCCGACAAGCCGCTCGATCCGGCGCTGATCGAGCAGGCCTTCACGATCTTCCCCAACCGTTATCAGAAGACGGTCGACCCCACCGTTCCGATCTGGGCGTTGCGGCATGGCTGAGGCCGCGCGCATCGTCGACCGGATCGATGCCCGGCCGCGCTGGACGCAGGCGGAGGCGGACGCGCTCAATGCGCGCTTCGCGGGCGTCGACGCCGGCACGATGCTCAAGACCCTGTTCGCGGAAGGGTCGCTCGGTCGCGTCGCCGTCGTCTCCTCCTTCGGGACGGAGAGCGCGGTGCTGCTGCATCTGGTCGCGGAGGCGGACAGGAATATCCCGGTCATCTTCGTCGACACGCTCAAGATGTTCCCCGAGACGCTCGACTATCGCGACACGCTGATCGGGCGGCTCGGCTTCACCGACAGCCAGGTGGTGACGCCGCTGCCGGACGTGATCGCCGCCAAGGACGAAAAGGGCCTGCGCTGGTCCTACGACCCCGACGGCTGCTGCGAGATCCGCAAGGTCGAGCCGCTGGCGCGCGCCAAGAACGGGCTCGACGCCTGGATCAGCGGGCGCAAGGCCTTCCAGTCGCAGACCCGCCAGAACCTGCCCCGCTTCGAGATCGAGGACGGGCGCCTCAAGATCAATCCGCTCGGCGACTGGGACAAGGCCGCGCTCGAAGCCTATTTCGACGCGCACGACCTGCCCCGCCATCCGCTGGAATCGCAGGGCTATCTCTCGATCGGGTGCGAGCCCTGCACGAGCAAGGTGATGCCCGGCGAAGATCCGCGCGCGGGCCGCTGGCGCGGCTGGGACAAGGTCGAGTGCGGCATCCACACCATCTCGACGCCGCTTGCCGATCCGGAAGACCCGGCCAACCTGCCGGTGTTCTGAGGACTCATTCCTCCCCAAGCTTGCTTGGGGAGGGGGACCGCGAAGCGGTGGAGGGGAAGTCGCGTAAGCGATCGGGGCCGCGCCATTTCCCCTCCACCAGCTGCGCTGGTCCCCCTCCCCATCTACGATGGGGAGGAACTTGTCCCCGCTCCGTCGTTCCCGCTGGACAGCGTCGCTCCATGCCCTAGGCTGGCGTTCCATCCCATCCGATGGAGTTTCCGCATGGATCGCCGCGATTTCCTGCTCAGCACGGCCGCCACGACGCTGGCCGCGCTCTCGACCCGTGTCCTCGCGCAAGGCGCCCCGGCCGGGGACACGACGCCCGCGCTCAACGCCGCCTTCGACCAGGTCTTCAACCTGCAGATCGACAGCTCGCCGGAATCCGCGACCGCGCTCGGCCTCGACAAGGGCCCGCGCGCGGCGATGAAGGCAAAGCTCGACGACAACAGCCTCGCCGCCGTTCAGGACAATCTGGCCCTCACCCGGAGATCGCTGGCCATTCTCGACGCTTTCAAGGACCAGCCGCTGACCGACAAGGACCAGCTCAACCTGGCCTGCATTCGCTATTCGCAAGAGCGCGACCTGATCGCACCGGAGAAATACGACCTCGCCTCAATCGCGCGGCCTTACCGCATCTTCCAGCAGGGCGGCGCCTATTTTGAACTGCCTGACTTCCTCAACAGTTCGCATCCGATCGCGACGAAGGAAGATTGTGACGCCTATCTGGCGCGGCTCGAGGCACTCGCCACCGTGCTCGACAATGACAGCGCCGTGCAGAAGGCCTATGCGGCGCGCGGCGTACTGGCGCCGGGCTGGTCGCTCGACCTGACGCTCGGCCAGATGCGCGCGCTGCGCGGGCAGCCGGCGGCCGGCTGCTCGATGACGACCTCGCTCGCCGAGCGCGCCGCCAAGGCCGGCATCGCCGGCGACTGGGCGGCGCAGGCGAGCAAGATCATCGCGGACAAGGTCTATCCCGCGCTCGACCGGCAGATCGCGCTGATCGAGCAACTCAAGCCGACCACGCTCGCGGGCGATGGCGTCTGGCGCCTGCCCAAGGGCGATGCGCTCTATGCCGATGCGCTGGCGCTCGGCACCACCACGACGATGACGCCGGAGGAAGTCCATCAGATGGGCCTCGATCAGGTTCGCGACATCAGCGCGCAGCTTGACGCCATCCTCAAGGCCAACGGGCTGACGCAAGGCTCGGTCGGCGCCCGGCTGACCGCGCTCAACAAACGGCCTGACCAGCTTTATCCGGACAGCGCGGAGGGGCGCGCGGCGCTGATCAAGAGCCTCAATGACGACTATCTCAGGGTCAAGGCGCTGCTGCCGCGCGCCTTCGCCAATCCGAGCAATGCGCCGCTGGAGATTCGCGCGGTCCCGGTCGAGATCCAGGATGGCGCCTCCAACGGCTATTATCGCCGCGCCGCGCTCGACGGTTCGCGCCCGGCCATCTATTTCATCAACCTCAAGGATGTCGGCGACTGGCCGAAATATGGCCTGCCCTCGCTGACCTATCACGAGGGCTCGCCGGGTCACCATCTGCAGATCTCGACGATGCAGGAGGCCGGCGCCCTGCCGATCCTGCGCCGAGTCGGCGGCTACAGCGCCTATAGCGAAGGCTGGGCGCTCTATGCCGAGCAGCTTGCGGACGAGCTGGGCGCCTATCGCACGCCGCTCGACCGGGCCGGCTATCTCCAGTCCTTCCTGTTCCGCGCAGCGCGGCTGGTGGTCGACACCGGCATCCACGCCAAGCGCTGGAGCCGCGAGCAGGCGACCCAATATATGGTCGACATCACCGGCTTCGCCCAGCCGCGCAGCCAGCGCGAGGTCGAGCGCTACTGCACCCAGCCGGGCCAGGCCTGCAGCTACAAGGTCGGCCACGCCGCCTGGACCCGGGCACGGGCGAAGGCGCAGGCGACGCTTGGGACGAAATTCGACCTGAAGGCCTTCCACGAGGTGCTGAAAGACGGCGCGATGCCGCTGACGATCCTGGAAGCGCGGATCGAGGCCCGGACGAAGGCGGCGATGAAGGGATGAGCTCGTCCCCCTCCCGCGCGCGGGAGGGGCTAGGGGTGGGCCGGCAACACCTCAAGATCCGTCCCACGCTGCTCCGTTGACTGCCCACCCCCCGACCCCTCCCGCAAGCGGGAGGGGGGAAGAAAGGTCAGTCGTCCCCGCCGCCAAATCGCCCGTCATCCGCCAGATCGGTGAAGCGCGTGATCCTGGCGTCGAAGAACAGCCGCACCTTGCCGGTGGCGCCGTGGCGCTGCTTGGCGACGATCAGCTCGGAGTGGCCCTTGATGCGGTCCATCTTCTCGGCCCACTGCGCATAGGCGGCCGGGTCCTGCTCGATGTTCGGCTCCTTGCTCATCTCGTAATAATCTTCGCGATAGAGGAACCAGACCATGTCGGCGTCCTGCTCGATCGAGCCGGATTCGCGCAGATCCGAGAGTTGTGGCCGCTTGTCCTCGCGGCTTTCGACCGCACGACTGAGCTGGGATAGCGCGATGACGGGCAGGCTCAACTCCTTGGCGAGCTGCTTGAGTCCGCGGCTGATCTCCGAAATCTCGTTGACGCGATTATCGCCGGTCTTGCCCGAGCCCTGGAGGAGCTGGAGATAATCGACCACGATCATGCCGATATTGTGCCGGCGCTTGAGCCGCCGCGCGCGGGTGCGCAGCGCGGCGATCGTCAGGCCGGCGGTGTCGTCGATGAACAGGGGCAGGTCCTGCAACTCGCGCGAGGCGCGGACCAGATTCTGGAAATCGGCATGGCTGATCTTGCCCATGCGCAGCGACTCGCCGCTGATGCCGCTATTCTCGGCAAGGATACGCGTGGCGAGCTGATCGGCCGACATTTCCAGGTTGAAGATGGCGACGGGCGCGCCGATCGACTTTTCAGGCGGAATGCCGTCGCCCAAGTCGCGCACCCAGCGGCGCGCGGCATTATAGGCGATGTTGGTGGCGAGCGAGCTCTTGCCCATGCCGGGACGGCCGGCGACGATGATGAGATCGGACGGATGGACGCCGCCGGTGCGGTTGTTGAGCCCGTCAAGGCCGGTGGTGATGCCGGAGACATGGCCGCCAGAGTTCAGCGCCTTCTCCGCCATCTCGACCGCGAGGCGCGTCGCCTGCGCGAAGGTCTTCATGCTGCCGGTGTCGCCACCCGCCTCGGCGACCGTGTACAGCGCCATTTCGGCAGCCTCGATCTGACCCTTCGGGTCGATCGACTCGGACGTGTCGAGCGCCTTGTCGACCAGCTCGCGGCCCACGCCGACCAGCTCGCGCAGCAAGGCGAGGTCGTAGATCTGCCGGGCGAAGTCGCGCGCGCCGATGACGGCCGCGCCGCTGCCGGTGAGCTGCGCGAGATAGCCGGGGCCGCCCAGCTCCTTGAGCGCCGGATCGGCATCCAGCAGCGGCTTCAGCGTCACCGGATTGGCGACCATGTTGCGATCGACCAGCTTCAGGATCTGCTCGTAGATGCGCCCGTGCAGCGGCTCGAAGAAATGCAGGGGCTTGAGGTCCATCTGCACATCCTCGACGATGCGATTGTCGACCATCAGCGCGCCGAGCAGCGCGGCTTCCGCCTCGACATTGCGCGGCAGGCGGGCTTCGGCGGCGGTGCCGGGCACCAGCGCGAGAGGAGTGGGATCGGCCATGGGGATAGGAGCATTGATCCTCCCGAGTCACGACTGCAAGCGACTTTCGTGCAACCGCTGCCGGATCGCCACAGATCGATGTGGAAGGCGTGTGGATAAGAGTGGGCATGAATTAAGCCCCTCCCCTTCAGGTTCAAACGAGGCACGTGACTCGTTTGAAGGGGTGGGGTGGGGCTCGCCACCTCGCAGATCGCTTCGCGACACCACCCCCGACCCCTCCCTTGAAAGGGAGGGGCTAACATGTGCTCAAGGCCTCCCCTTGCCCCTCCCCGCGCCCGGGCCTAGGGAAGCAGCGGACCATGGCCGACCCCCGCATCATCGACATCACACTGGATGAGAAGACCATCCTGTGGCGCAGCGCGGATGTCGCGCAGGAGCGGCGGATCGCGATTTTCGACCTGCTGGAGGAAAATCACTTCGCGCCGTTGCGGACCCATCCCGATGGCTATGCGGGACCATATAAGGTGTTCATGCGCGTCGCCGACGGGCGGCTGGTGATCGAGGTGCGGCGCACCGACGACAGCCCGCTGGAGGCCGTCATCCTCGGCCTCGCCAGCTTCCGCCGCCCGATCCGCGACTATTTCGCGATGTTCGAGAGCTATCAGCAAGCGATCCAGCAGGCGACGCCGCAGCAGATCGAGACGGTCGACATGGCGCGGCGCGCGATCCACAACGAAGCGGCGGAGTTGCTGCGCAATCGGCTCGAGGGCAAGATCGACGTCGACTTCGACACGGCGCGGCGGCTCTTCACATTGATCTGCGTGCTGCATATCCGGGGATGATGATGGCCAGCCGCGTCCACCCCACCCCCCGCCGCCGTGTCAAGCTGACGCCGTTGCGCATCCTCCTCGCCGTGCTGCTGGGCAGCGCGCTGATCCTGACCGTGCTGTTCCTGTTCGTGCGCGGCTGGACGCCCTCGCACAGCCGCTACCCGATGCAGGGCATCTCGCTCACCGCCGAGAGCGGCGAGGTGAACTGGCGGATGGCGCACGCGGCGGGCGCCGACTTCGCCTATCTGCTGGCGACCAGCGGCGCCGAGACGCGCGATCCCTCGTTCGACGACTATCTCGCCGGGGCGAAGGCGCAGGGCCTGCGTTATGGTCCGATCCATCGCTACAATCTCTGCCGCCTCGCCTCCGAGCAGGCGACACGCTTCATCGCCACTGTGCCGCGCGACCCGGCGATGCTGCCGCCGGTCGTCCAGCTCGATTTCTTCCCCAACTGCGCCAAGCGGCCCAGCCGCGACACGTTGCTGGCCGAGCTCAACACCTTCCTCAACCAGATCGAGACGCACAGCGCCAAACCGGCGCTGCTGCGCGTCAGCCATGATTTCGAGGCGGAATATGACGTGGCGAGCGGCATCAACCGCACGCTCTGGCTGGAAGGCGACTTCTTCCCGCCCGATTATGCGACGCGCCCCTGGGTGATGTGGACCGCCTCGACATGGAAGCGCGTCGAGGGCATTGATGGGCCGCTCGAGTGGGATGTGGTGCGGCCATGAACGATCTTTCGGAAGCGGAGGCGGAACTGGTCGCGGCGGCGCGCGGGGCGATGGCGCACGCCCATGCGCCCTACAGCCGGTTCGCGGTCGGCGCCGCGCTGCGCCTGATCGATGGGACGATCCTCACCGGCAGCAATTTCGAGAATGCGAGCTACGGCCTGTCGCTCTGCGCAGAGACAGTGGCGATCGCGGCGGCCAATGCGCAGGGGCGCCTGCGCGACATCGCGGCCATCGCCGTCACCGGCGGGCCGATGGACGGCGCGGGCACGGACGTCATCACGCCCTGCGGCCGCTGCCGGCAGATCATCAAGGAAGCCCAGGACATGGCGGGGCGCGCGCTCCCGATCCTGTGCGCGACGCCGGGCGGCGACGCGGTGAAGCGCTTCGATCTCGACGATCTTCTGCCCGAGGCATTCGGTCCGGCCAATCTCGGCATCAGCGCGTGAATGATGGTGGCCCGGCGGATCGCTGTCGTCGGCACGTCCGGCTCGGGCAAGACCACCCTCTCGCGCCGGATCGGTGCCGCGATCGGCCTGCCGGTCATCGAGCTGGACGCGATCAACTGGCAGGCGGGCTGGCACGATCTCAACCAAAACGAGCCGGAGGAATTCAAGCGGCGGGTCGCGGCGGCGACCGCCCCCGAAAGCTGGGTGAGCGACGGCAATTACGCTCTGGTCCGACCGCTGATCCTGGCGCGCGCGACGGAAGTCGTCTGGCTGGATTATGATCGACCGCTGGTGATGGCGCGCGTGATCCGGCGTTCGTTCAGCCGGGCGATCTGGAAGACCGAGCTGTGGCCCGGCACCGGCAATGTCGAGCAGTTTCGCAACTGGCTCTCGCCTGATCACCCGATCAGATGGGCCTGGTCGACTCATGCGCGACGGCGCACGCAATATGCCGAGATGGGGCAGGCGCTGGCGGCCGAGGTCACCGTCCACCACCTGCGCCATCCGCGCGATGCGGAGGCGCTGATCGCGACACTGCGCACGGAGGCTGGCCAGAGCGCCGCGGACCCATTAGCAGGCTGAGCATGGCCATACTCTCCGACAAATGGATTCGCGCAAAAACGCAGGAAATGGGCATGATCGAGCCCTTCGTCGAAAGCCAGCGGCGGGAGGGCTGCATCAGCTATGGCCTCTCCTCCTATGGCTATGACGCGCGGGTGGCGGACGAGTTCAAGATCTTCACCAATGTCGACAGCGCGGTCGTCGACCCCAAGGATTTCGCGGCCAACAGCTTCGTCGACCGCAAGACCGACGTGTGCATCATCCCGCCCAACAGCTTCGCGCTCGCCCGCACGGTCGAATATTTTCGCATCCCGCGCGACGTGCTGGTGATCTGCCTCGGCAAATCCACCTATGCCCGCTGCGGCATCATCGTGAACGTGACGCCGCTGGAGCCGGAATGGGAAGGCCATGTGACGCTGGAATTCTCCAACACCACGCCGCTGCCCGCCAAGATCTACGCCAATGAAGGCGCCTGCCAGTTCCTGTTCCTGGAAGGCAATGAGCCGTGCGAGACCAGCTATGCCGACCGGGCCGGCAAATATATGGGCCAGCGCGGCGTCACCCTGCCGAAGCTGTAGAGCACGAGCGCATGGACGGCGCAGCCCGGCCGTCTGCTTTCAGATGCCGGACGACATAGCTCGGATGGCGAAAGCGGGCGGATTCCAACCCTTAGCCCCTCTTCAGAGGAGGGGTTGGGGTGGTGTTTGACGTTGGGGTTATTCGCTTCGCAAGCGATGCTGCGCATCGCCACCACCCCCTACCCCTCCTCTGAAGAGGAGGGGCTAACGGTGACCGCAACGTCGTCGTGTCCCGGCGATCGCGCTTATCGATCGTGGGACCGATTTCACGGACTTTCATGCAGACCAGAGCTTCTCATCATCACCAATCAACACGGCAGCAGGGCTGCGCCCGCACGTTCATCGCAAACGCTTCAACGCTTTGTTCGCAGTTGCAACGATAAGGCTGGCTCTTATGCCCCGCCTCGTTTTATACTGATCTGCAAATGTTCCGCTTGTTCCGATCCAAGCCCGAACCCAACGTCCTGCTGGACGCGCCGAACATTGGCGAGGATCGCCGCGTCTATGCGATCGGCGACATTCACGGCCGGCTCGATCTGCTGACTCGTCTCGTCGACAAGATCGCCGACGACGATCTCGCGCGCGGCCCCGGCGGCACGACGGAGCTGGTGATGCTCGGCGATTTCGTCGACCGGGGCCCCGAGTCCGCGGGAGTGCTCGACTTCGTCATGCGGCTGCGCGACTGGTGGCCGGCGATCACCTGCCTGCAGGGCAATCATGAGGAAGTCTTCCTCATGGCGGCGCGGGGAGACGAGAGCGCGCTACGCTTCATGACCCGGATCGGCGGACGCGAGACGATGCTGAGCTATGGCGCGACCGAGGCGGATCTCGACGAGATGACGCTCGGCCAGTTGCGCGACTGGCTGATGTCCACCGTGCCCGAGGCGCACCTCACCTTCATCGAAGGCATGGCGGACCGGGTATTGATCGGCGACTATCTGTTCGTTCATGCCGGCATCCGCCCGCGCGTCCCGATGGATGAGCAGGAGGGGCGCGACCTGCGCTGGATCCGCGACGAGTTTCTAAGCTTCGAGTCTCCGCACCCACATTATGTGGTGCACGGCCATTCGATCACGGCGGGCGTGGAGCAGAAGGGCAACCGGATGGGCATCGACACGGGTGCTTATGCGACCGGTGTGCTGACCGCCGTGGGACTGCAAGGGACCGAGCAATGGTTCCTGAGCACATCCAACTACGAGGATTGAGCGGGCGGCGCCCGCCGCGCTCCTGACGCCGGACCAGGTGAGGCAGCGGCCGCGCCGGGACGGGTCGTCAGGGAACAGGAAGGCCGGCGAATTGCTCCGCCGGCCTCAAGTCGTCGATAATCGGTATTGCCGGGCGGGCGGTCAGGCGACCTGCACTTCGTCCAGACCCTCGATCGCATCTTCCGGATCGCGCAGCACATAGCCGCGGCCCCAGACGGTCTCGATGTAATTCTCGCCATTGCAGGCCAGGCTGAGCTTCTTGCGCAGCTTGCAGATGAACACGTCGATGATCTTGAGTTCCGGCTCGTCCATGCCGCCATAAAGGTGGTTGAGGAACATTTCCTTGGTGAGGGTCGTGCCCTTGCGGAGCGAGAGCAGCTCCAGCATGGCATATTCCTTGCCGGTGAGGTGAACGCGGTTGCCATCGACTTCGACGGTCTTGGCATCGAGATTAACGGCGAGCTTGCCGGTGCGGATGACCGACTGCGAATGGCCCTTGGAGCGGCGCACCACGGCATGGATGCGGGCGACCAGCTCATCCTTGTGGAAGGGCTTGGTCACATAATCGTCGGCACCGAAGCCGAAGGAGCGGACCTTGCTGTCCATCTCCGAAATACCCGAGAGAATGAGGACCGGCGTCTGGACGCGGGCGCTGCGGAGCTTCTTGAGCACGTCGTAGCCGTGCATGTCCGGCAGGTTCAGGTCCAGGCAGATGATGTCGTAGTCATAGAGCTTGCCGAGATCGAGGCCCTCTTCGCCGAGGTCCGTCGTGTAAACATTGAACCCCTCGGTCGTGAGCATCAGCTCGATCGCCTTGGCGGTCGTCGGCTCGTCTTCAATCAGCAGCACGCGCATATGGTTGCCCTCTGTTTCGATCGTTCCGGCGCGCCTTCCCAGTCGGCAGGCCTGCCCGTAACTATTAACCATATGAGGAATGAACGCAAAAGGTTAATTTTGCGTAAAGCCGCTGGAATCCACGAGTCGTGGTCTTCTGGTTCCGACCGGGAACCCGGCGCGAGTCGAAGGCCGATTATGAGTCAATAGACTTAACGGGAAGCTTAACGGGGCGTTTTCGGCTGGCCGAGCAGCAATCTGCGCGTGATCTCGAAGCGCCTGACCAGCCGGTCGATCAGGAAAGAAAAGCCCAGCGCCACAACGAATAGCGCCGGTCGCGGCGCATAAGGCGCAAGATAGTGGATAAAAGCCACATGGGCATACATGATCACGAGGGAGGCCCGGCCGAGCGCGGCCAGCACAGCGATCAGGACGAGCGGCAGGCTCTGGACGACTCGCGCGAGCGTCAGCGTGATCGCGGCGGCGGCGGCGAGCGACAGGATGGGCCAGCCAAAATCGCCAAATTTCATGTTCATCGGCGGAAACCAGACCAAGGCGGCGACGGTCAGAAGGGCAAGACCGGCGAGAATGCCCGCCGGCGGCTGTCCCCATTGCCGCCACAGCGCGCCCGCCCAGATCATGATCAGGGCGCCCGGTACAGCGAGCAGACCGAAGGGCGAGTGACCCGGATGATGCGCGATGACCGAGAGCAATCCGACGATCAGCATCGCGGCCAGCACCGGCGCGGCATCGGCGCGGCGTCCATCGGCGATCAGCGCGTTCCAGATCAGCCGGGCCAGGAACAGGCAGGGCACGAACCAGAGGATCGTGAACGGGCCACGCAATTTCTCCGTCGCGAACAGGATGGTCGTAGCGCCCTCACCCCAGGTCGCGAAGATGGGGCGCACACCGCGCAGCCCCTCGATCAGGAAGTCGGCACCCAGCAGGAGGATCGAGAAGCAGAGGAACGGCAGAGCCAGGCCGCGCAGGCCGGCGCGCAAGAAGAGCGGCCATGGCGCGTGGCGCGACGTGTAGCCGGAGAGCATGAAGAAGAGCGGCATATGGACGACATAGATCGCGTCGCGCACCGGCCCGCGCGTCCAGACATGGCCGGCGACGACCGCCACGATGCCGACGCCCTTGAGCGCGTCGACCCACTCCAGCCGGGCACGGGCGGCCGGCGTGCGCGGCGCCGCGCAGCTTTCAGGACGGATGCCGCTTTCCCCGGTCATGGCCAAGCCCTATAGGCTGGCCCATGCCCGTCAACCATCGATCCACTCGCCGTCCGCAGACGGCCGGCCTCTCGCCGCTCACCGATCGCGTCCTCTTCATCGACGGCGAGGCGATCATCCTCGACAAGCCCGCCGGCCTGCCGGTCGATCCGCCGCGCGATGGCAGCCTGAGCCTCGAGAACCATCTCTCCAGCCTCACCTTCGGCTTCGAGCGCTGGCCAGTGGCGGTGCATCGCCTGGATCGCGACACCAGCGGCTGCCTGCTGCTCGCCCGCAATCCGAAGTCGGCCAAGCGCTTCACCGAGGCGTTCGAGGGGCGGGAGGTGGCCAAGACCTATCTCGCCGTCCTTGCCGGCGTACCCGACGCGGCATCGGGCACGATCGACATGGCGCTGCTCAAGACCAGCACGGCCGAGACGGGCTGGCGCATGGGACCGGGGGAAGCCGGCAAGAAGGGCGCCAAGGCAGCGATCACGCATTGGGAATTGCTGGCCGCTCGCGATGGCCGCGCCCTGATCCGCTTCACGCCGGAAACCGGCCGGACGCACCAGCTGCGTGCCCATGCGCTGCACGGGCTGGGCATCGGCATATTGGGCGACCCCATCTATCATGGCGACGCCCCTGATCCGCGCTGGACGGGCGGCATGCTGCTCCATGCGCGCAGCCTCTCCCTTCCGCGCCCGAACAAGCCGCCGGTCGCCGCGGTCGCACCGGTGCCGGCGAGCTTCGCGGAGGCAGGCTTCGCCGATGCCGAGGCGCTGGACGCCGGACAATAGGCGGCTCGGTCGATGCCCCGCATCCAGGTCACCCATGCCATCAGCATCGATGAGGACGAGCTCGAGGAAAGCACGACGCGCGCCTCCGGGGCAGGCGGGCAGCATGTCAACACGACCGACAGTGCCGTAATCCTGCGGTTCGACGTCGCGGCCTCGCCCTCGCTGCCCGAGGCGGTGAAGCTGCGCCTCGCCAAGCTGGCCGGCTCGCGGATGACCAGCGAAGGCGTGCTGATCCTGCGCAGCGAGGGCTCGCGCTCGCAGTTCGAGAACAAGCGCGAGGTGCGCGAGCGGCTGATCGCGATGATCGTCGAGGCGACGTTCGTGCCCAAGAAGCGCAAGCCCACCAAGCCGAGCAAGGCGGCCAAGGCCAAGCGCGTCGACAGCAAGAAGGCGCGCAGCTCGGTCAAGGCCGGGCGCGGGCGCGTCTCGCTGGACTGAGCAGCGACGTCAGGGGGTCGTGGGCGCGGCGGGCTGTGATGCGGCGGGCGACGGCGTCGATACCGGAGCCGATGGCATGTTCGGCCGGGACGCGGGCGTCGGCGTGGACCTGACGGTCGGCGTGGGCCGGGCGGGGGGCGTGGGCTGGGCCGGCGGCTGCGGCTGCAGCTTCGGTGCGGCATGCTGGGACCGTGCCCTGGCCGTTGGTGTCGGCGACGGCATCCCGGTTGGGGTGGGCGCGGGCGTCGCCAAAGCGCCGGCCGCCTCGTTCGATTGAGCCGTCGAATGAGCAGCGTTGGGGAAGGGGGGTTCAGGGGCCGGTAGCGGTGCGACTGCCTCTTCCGCCTCTTCCTTCAACACGCCGAAATGGGTCGCGAGCCGATCCGCGCCGACCACGAACAGCGTGAGCGATACGAGCACTGCCAGCGACGTCAGCGCCAGCCAGATCGTTCCGGTCCACTTGACCTGTCTGGCCGACACCAAGGCTTCGGGCGACAGCTCGCCGGAGACGGAGACATCCGTCCAATGGGTAATCGCCTTGCGCAGCGCCGCGGCGGCCGGGAGCGTCAGGACCATGCTGACCAAAGCCGCCAGGATTGCCGCCATGGCACCCCCGAAGAAGATCAGCGTCACCTGACCGAACAAGGCCGGGCCGATCGCGCCGCGCGCGGCGATAGACAGATAGATGCCAGCGCCGTTCATCAGCAGCAGCATCGTCAGCAGCCAGCGATAGAGCGCGGTCGCCTCCCCGGCGACGCGCGTCAGCCCATCGCCAAGCCGCTCGACGCTCCGTCGCCCGACCTCGCGCACCAGCGCCCGCGTCGCCTCTTCCTCGCTCATGCCACCTTGCTCCGCCTTGCTGCGCAACCGGTTCACGCAAGACCATGGCTGCGCGCCCTCCGCAAGAGCCAACAGGGCTGGCGCCACGCCGGTACGCCCTCTACATTCGCGCCATGTATGACTTCGCGCCCACCGACACCGCCGACAAGACTGCCCTCCATGCCGATCTGCGCGCCGCTGCGCTCGCCATCGTGGCGGACGAGCCGGACGCCATCGCCAACATGGCCAATGTCGCGGCGCTGATCTGGCAGTTCCTGCCCGATCTCAACTGGGCGGGCTTCTACCGGCTGGTCGGGGACGAACTGGTGCTCGGCCCGTTCCAGGGCAAGGCTGCCTGCATCCGCATCCCGATCGGCAAGGGCGTCTGCGGCAGGGCGGCGGCGACCCGCGAGACGCAACTCGTCGAAGATGTCCACGCTTTCCCCGGCCACATCGCCTGCGATGCGGCCTCGGCGTCCGAACTGGTCGTGCCCATCCTGCACGAAGGCCGCCTGGTCGGCGTGCTCGATCTCGACAGTCCGCGTGTTGCGCGCTTCGACAGCGAAGATTCCGTCGCCCTCGAGACGCTCTGCATCGCCCTTGCACCGGCGCTCACGGGTGGAAACGACGTCCTTCACCTGTAAAAAATCCCGCAAATCAGCCATTTTGCTCCAGTTTGGCACAGGACCTCATGGCTAATGCCATGGTAAGCATTTCCCGCGCCTGCTAGGTTCCATCCTCGGATGAGCGGCGATCCGTCAGGGAGTCGGGCGGCGCGGAGAGTGGGACGAAAGAATATGCGAATGCTCTTTTTCGCCGGCATGATGGCCGGCGCTGCCAGCCTCGCGATCTCGCCAGCTGGCGCACAGCAGACTATCGTCACGAGCGGGCCGCAGGTTTCCGCCGGTGGGCCGATGATGAGCCGGCCCGGCGTCGGCAATCCGGGCATCGGCACGACCATGATGCGTCGCAGCTGGGGCCATCGCGTCGACGGGCGCTGGTGGGGCGGCTCGCAGGCACCGGGCGGCTGGGCCTCCTATCGCCGGCCGATCACCGGCTTCGTCCTGCCCGGCTACTGGCTGCAGCCGACTTATTATATCTCCGACTATGGCGCCTACGGCCTGCCCGCGCCCGCCGCCGGCTATGGCTGGTCGCGCTACTATGACGATGCCGTGATGACCGACCGCTATGGCCGGGTCTACGACAGCCGCATCGGCTACGACTGGGACCGTTACGGCGGCTATGACGATGGCCCCGCCCCGCGCGGCGATGACGGCCGCGTGCTCGGCGGCGCGGTGATCGGCGGTGTCACCGGCGGCCTGCTCGGCAGTGCCGTCGCGGGCCCCGGCAACCGCACCGGCGGCGCGATCCTGGGCGCGGGTCTCGGCGCCATTGCCGGTGGCGCCATCGCGTCGTCTTCAAGCGGGGATCGCGACGGCCATTATTATGGCGGCGAGCGCCGCTGGGCCAGCGATGCCGAGCGCCTGAGGGCCGAAGCGCGCGAGCGCAAGGCCTGGGCCAAGGAGCGCGTCCGCCTCGACAAGCTCGCGCGCCAGGCCGGCTATGCCAATTATGACGACTATCTGCGCCGGCAGGAGCGCCTTCCCATGGTGGCCAGGCCAATGGCCGGTGCGCCGCACTGGGCCATGCGCGGCGGCGCCGAAGGGCACGCGGCCCCGGGAGGCCATATCGCCGGCGCACCGCGCATCGAGACGCAGGTTCTGCCCGGCTATGTCGCCAATGGCTATTATTTCCCGGGCGAGACGATCACGACGGTGACGATCGCGCCGAGCACCGTCACCACCACCAAGACCAGCTATGTGACGACCACGCGCCGCGTGACCGTCAAGCCGAGGACCAAGATCCTGAAGCGCAAGGTCGTGCGCTGCACCTGCAACTGAGACGACGAGGGGCGACCCGGGGGGCGTCCAGCAAGAGCCCGGCAGCATCCGCGAGGAGGCTGCCGGGCTCTCAGCTATTCAGGGATGCCGGTCGCCGCTTTCCGTTCGTGTCGAGCGAAGTCGAGACACGTTGGCACGGCGCTAAACGTGTCTCGACTTCGCTCGACACGAACGGAAGGGCGGTAATTCGTGAGATGCACGGCGCGGAAACGACCGCGACCGCGCTTACTTCAGCAGACGCCCGCCAGAATCGCGCGGCAGGCCGCCTTCGGCCGGATTGCTGGTCTCGCTCGTCGAGGGCGGCGGCGGATCGAACCGCTCCCAGCCGGAGCGGCCGAGCCGTTCGATCGGCTGATAGCGCACCTTGTAGCTCATCCGGTCCGAACCCTCGACCCAGTAGCCGAGATAGACATAGGGCAGGCCCGCCTTCTGGGCACGCAGCACATGGTCGACGATGATATAGCTGCCGAGGCCGCTGCGCTCGATCTTGTCCGGATCGAAGAAGCTGTAGATCATCGACAGCCCGTCGCCCTGCTTGTCGGTCAGGCAGGCGCCGACCAAGGCGCCCTGCCGGCCGTCGACCATTGGCTCGCGATATTCGATGACATAGGTGTCGACCGGCGTCTGCTCGACCATGTCGGCGAAGTCGATCTCGTCCATCTCGGTCATGCCGCCATTGGGATGGCGCGCGGAGAGATAACGCTGGAGCAGTGAAAATTGCTCATCGGTCGACCAGGGCTTGCAGGCGCGCACGACGAGATCGCTGTTGCGGCGGACCAGCTTGCGCTGGGTCGCATTGGGCTTGAACGCCTCGGCGACGATGCGGACCGAGACGCAGGCGGTGCAATCGGTGCAGCTCGGGCGGTAGGCGACGTTCTGGCTGCGGCGGAAGCCGATGCGGCCGAGCGCGTCATTCAGTTCGGAGGCATGTTCGCCGGCAAGCTCGGTGAACACCTTGCGCTCCGTCCGTCCCGGAAGATAGGGACACGGACCCGCATTCGTCATGAAGAAACGCGGAAACCGGAACGCTGCGCTCACATCGTCTCCTGGGGGCCGGCGGCCATGGACTCACTCAAGAAAGACTATGCCGATAACGGCTCAGTGTGAAAAGACCATTTACTGTGATGATGCCTATCGCGATAGATAGTCTCGTCGATTTTGACGCGGAGCGCGTCACAACATATCGTAAATTGCTGGTTTGAAACGATGACGAAACAGAAGGAGAGCGCGCGATGGTGATGCTGACGGATGCCGAACAGGCAATGCTTCAGGGAGACTCCGGCGCCGCGACTCAAAAGGCCATGGAGTTGCTGATCCGCTATGCCGACGCGCTCGGCGCGGAACGCTTCGTCGAGACCAACAATGTCGCGGGCGTGCCCGGCTCCGCCCCGCAATGGGTGAAGGATTATTACAAGGAGGATGGCGGCGACTATCGCGCCGTCTTCTCGCGCTTCGACCTTGACTCGGACGAGGCGGTCGACGTGCCGCGCATGAACGCCTTCTCCTGCCATCTGCAGGGCGGCATGGACCCGACGCTCTGGCAGGAACAGGGCATGACCGAGGCGGCCCACGACAATTTCGTCTCCGACGAGGCCAGCGTCGCCGATCATGGCATCCAGATCCTCAAGACCTGCACGCCCTATCTCGCCGGCAACGTGCCGGTGATGGGCGAGCATTGCGCCTGGATGGAATCGAGCGCGGTGGTCTTCGCCAACAGCGTGATCGGCGCGCGCACCAATTGCGAGGGCCGCGAATCGACCAGCGCCGCGATGCTCGCCAAGCGCATCCCGGACTGGGGCTTCCACACCGACGACTTCCGCAAGGGCCATCATGGCGTCGCGGTCGAGGTGCCCGTCGACTCCATTTTCGAATGGGGCATGCTCGGCTATTTCGTGGGCGACGCGGTGCAGGACACGATCCCCGTCATCACCGGGTCGGTCAGCGACGCCAGCCTCATCCGCCACAAGCATTTCGGCGCGGCGGCGGCCTCGTCCGGCGGCGTCGAAATGTATCATATGGTGGGCATCACGCCGGAGGCGCCCACGGTCGAGCATGCCTTTGGCGGCGCGCCCAAGGGCGAGCGCTTCTTCTACGACGCCGGCCAGCGCAGGCGCATCTACGAGATGCTGAACAGCGTCGGCGAGAACGAGGATGTCGACTATGTCATGCTCGGCTGCCCGCATTATTCGATCGAGCAGATCGCCCAGGCGGCCGCGCTGATCGAGGGCCGCAAGGTGAGCGCCAACAGCGCGCTCTGGGTGTTCACCAGCCGCGCGGTGAAGGCGACGGCGGACGCGAACGGCTACACCAAGATCCTGCGCGATGCCGGCGCCTATCTGATGACCGACACCTGCTCGGCGATCAGCCAGGCCGTGCCCAAGGGCACCCGGGTCGCGGCGCTCGATAGCGCCAAGCAGGTTCATTATCTCCCGGCAATGATGGGCATCGAAGGCTGGTATGGCACGACCGCCGAGTGCATCGACGCCGCCTGTACCGGCAAGTGGAAAGGAAAGCTGGCATGAGCACCGTTCTCGACAAACCCCGCGTCGTCATTCACGGCCGCAAGGTCGTCCCCGGCGTGGCCGAGGGCGAGGCGCTGGTCACGCGCCAGACAATCTCGGGTTGGGGCGGCGTCAACCTGATGACCGGCACCGTGATCGAGAGCCGGCACGAGCTCAAGGGCGTGAGCTTCGCCAACAAGGTGCTGGTCTTCCCCGGCGCCAAGGGCTCGTCGGGCTGGTCGGGCATCTTCCACATGGCCAAGCTGCGCGGCATGGCGCCCGTCGCGATGGTGTTCAACATCATGACAACCAAGGCCGCGCTCGGTGCCGTGGTGATGCGCACGCCGACCGTCACCGAGTGCGATCAGGACCCGCTCGACCTGATCAAGACCGGCGACTGGGTGCGCGTCAACGGCGACGCAGGTACGATCGAAGTCTGGGACAAGAAGCCCGAATAGCGCGCCGATGGCCCCCTCCCGCAAGCGGGAGGGGAGCAACTCATGTCACAACAAGGTTGCAGATAGGCACCCGGGCCCCGGGGCTGATCAAAGCTCCACGATCGTCGAGGCCAGCCGGTCCACTTCGGCGCGGTCGTGGCTCACATAGAGGATCGGAAGCTTGAGGTCGTCGCGCACGCGCTCGATCACGGTCATGATCTCGGCGCGGCGCGGCGCATCGAGCGATGACAGCGGCTCGTCCATCAGCAGGAAGCGCGGGCCGGAGAGCAAGGCGCGGCCGATCGCGACGCGCTGCGCCTCGCCACCCGAGAGCGAGCGCGGCCAGCGCTCGAGCAGAGGACCGATGCCGAGGAAAGCGACCGCTTCCTCCAGCGTCATCCAGCGGTGTCCGGGATCGGCGAGGCGCCAGCCGTAGAGGAGATTGTCGCGCACGCGCTTGTGCGGGAAAAGCCGGCCATCCTGGAAGACATAGCCCGCGCGGCGGCGCTCGGGCGCGAGATCGAGGCCGGAGGCGCTGTCGAACAGGGTTTCGCCGGCAACGACGATCCGGCCCGCATCCGGCCTGAGCAGACCGGCGACCATATTGAGGACCGACGTCTTGCCGGCACCCGAAGGGCCGAACAGCGCCGTGAGGCCCCCGGGGCTCGCCAGCTTGAGCGCGATCCGTGTTTCACCCAGCCGCCGCTCGACGTCGATCTCAAAGGACATGGCTGTCCTTCCCCGACCCCATGCGGCGGGCGAGCAATTCCGAGACGAGCAGCGCACCCAGCGAGAGCAGCACGGCGATGATGGCGAGGCGGGTCACGTCCGCTTCGTTGCCGGGGATCTGCAGCGCGCCGTAGATGGCGATGGGGATGGTACGCGTCTCGCCGGGAATGTTGGAGACGAAGGTGATCGTCGCGCCGAACTCGCCGATCGAGCGCGCGAAGCCGAGCACGGCGCCGGCGAGCAGTCCGGGCGTGGCAAGCGGCAGGGTGATCGAGACGAAGCTGCGCCAGGGCGATGCGCCCAGCGTGCGCGCCGCGCCTTCCAGCCGCCGGTCGACCGCCTCGATCGAGAGACGCATCGCGCGCACCATCAGCGGCAGCGCCATCACCGCAGCGGCGAGCGCGGCCCCGGTCCAGCGGAACATGAGGCTGACGCCGAACCAGTCGGCCAGCCAGCGCCCGATCGGGCCGTTGGTGCCGAACGCGATCAGCAGCAGCCAGCCGGTCACGACGGGCGGCAGCACCAGCGGCAGGTGGACCAGCGCATCGAGCAGCAGCTTGCCCGGAAAGCGCCCCCGCGCGAGCAGCCAGGCGAGGCCGAACGCCACCGGCATGGTGAGCAGCACGGCGACGAGGCTCACCTTCAGGGAGAGCAGGATGATCGACCAGAGTTCGGGGGTGAGCAACTCAACCCCTCCCCTTCAGGGGAGGGGCAAGGGGTGGGGGCGATGCACCAGCATCGCTCGCGAAGCGAACATGGCGCCGCGGCCGGCACCATCCCAACCCCTCCTCTGAAGAGGAGGGACTATGTCTGGAACACGCCCTCACCGCACCGCGAACCCGCGCCGCGCGAAGATCACCTTGCCCTCGCGCGAGAGGAGGAAGCGGCGGAAACCCTCGGTATCCGGATTGGTCGCGGTCCTGAGCGTCGCGATCGGATAGGTGATCGGCGGGTGGCTGTCGGTCGGGAAAGTGCCGACGATCCGCACCCTGGCCGAAGCGCGCGCATCGGTCGCATAGACGATGCCTAGCGGGGCCGCGCCGCGCTCCACCAGTGCCAGCGCGGCCCGCACATTCTCGGCGCCGGCGACCTTGCCCTCGACGCCGTTCCAGACGCCCAGCGCGATCAGCGCGGCCTTGCCATATCTGCCTGCCGGAACGGAGTCGGGATCCGCCATGGCCAGACGCCCGCCGCCCAGTGCGCGCGCGAGCGGAAAATTGCGGCCGATGGTGAGGCGCGCCCTGCTCGTCGCCGGCGCGATCAGCACCAGCCGGTTGGTCAGGAAGGTCGCGCGCGTGCCTGCGCGAATGCGCTGCTTACCGGCAACATGGTCCATCCATTCCTCATCGGCCGAGATGAAGAGATCGGCCGGCGCGCCGGCGTCGATCTGCCGGGCGAGCGCGGACGAGGCGGCGAAGGAGAGGACAGGCGCGGCATGGCGCTTCGCCGCCCAGGCCCTGGCGGCGTCGTTCAGCGCCTCCTGCAGACTGGCGGCCGCCAGCACGAGCGGCCCGCGCGCCTGGGCCCGTGCAGGCGCAAGCGCGAGCAGAGACGCAAGCGAGAAAAGCAGGAACTGGCGGACGGTCGGTCGCATTGCGTCTCGGAATAGCTATGTGGCGGCGTATATAGCAATGGGGCCGAGGGGCAAATCGTCACGCAAGGATTTTCAGGTCATCTTTCGGGTTTCCGCGCCTCCCTGCCAGACCGGCAGGAAGGGGAGCGCGCGACCCCTAGCCCTTCTGGCTCGCGCGCGGCAGCGCCAGCATCGCGGCGGCGAGCGCGGCTTCGTCCGGACAATCCGATGCCCCGCTCAGCCGTTCCTGCAAGGCGCGATAATGGGCCAGCACCGCCTCGCCGAGCGGCGTCACCTTCGCGCCGCCGCCATGCGAGCTGCCGGGCGAGGTCTCGACCAGCGGCCCCTGCCAGCAGCGGTTCATGACGTCGACCAGCAGCCAGGCACGCCGATAGCTCATGTCCATCGCCCGCCCCGCGCCGGAGATGGAGCCGTGCACGCGGATCGCCTCGAGCAAATCCGCCTTGCCAGGCCCCATGGCGATCTCGTCGCCGCACATGAGCTGGATCTTGAGCTTGATGTTGGACGGCGCGGACATAGCAGCAGGCTAGACCATTCTTCACCCGATTAGAACCGTTCGCCCCATGCTTGTCGAAGAACGCTCAGGCCAGCTCCACCAGCGATGCCTCGTAGCCATCCTCCGCCAGCGCCGTCATCAGCCGCTGGAGATGCGCCTCGTCGCGCGTCTCGCATTCGATGTCGGTGATGAGGCCCTTGGCCGGCAGCGAGGTGAACACGCGCTGGTGATAGACCTCGATGATGTTGACCTGCTGCTCGTGGAAGATGCGCGCGACATGATAGAGCGCGCCGGGGCGGTCCTGCAGGCGGATGCGCAGACGCGCCAGCCGCCCGGACCGCGCGAGATCGCGCAGCAGCACGTTGGCGAGCAGCCGCGTGTCGATATTGCCGCCGCACAGGACGAGGCCGACGGTCTTGCCGACGAACATCGCCTTATGCTCCAGCAACGCCGCGAGGCCGGCGGCCCCCGCCCCCTCGACCACGGTCTTCTCGATCTGGAGAAGGAGGCTGACGGCCTGTTCCAGCGCGCGCTCCGTCACCAGCACGATGTCGTTGGCGAGCGCGCCGACGAACTGGCGGGTGAGCGTGCCAGGCTCCTTGACGGCGATACCCTCGGCCAGCGTGTCGCCGTCGCACGGCAGGGTCGCCTGCTTGATGACGTCGTACATGGAGGGATAAAGCTCGGCCTGGACGCCGATCAGCTCGATGTCCGGCTTCATGCCGCGCGCGGCCGTGCCCATGCCGGAGAAGAGACCGCCGCCCCCGATCGGGACGACCAGCGTGTCGATGCCCGGCGCGTCCTCCAGCATTTCGAGCGCGACCGTGCCCTGCCCCGCTATGATGTCCGCCTCGTCGAAGGGATGGACGAAGGTGAGGCCGCGCTCGGCTTCCAGCGTGCGGGCATGCGCATAGGCATCCTCGAACTTCTCGCCATGGAGGACAACAGTGGCGCCATGCCCCTCGGTCTGCATCACCTTCACCAGAGGCGTGGTGTTGGGCATCACGATGGTGACGGGCACGCCCAGGCGCGCGCCATGATAGGCGAGGCCCTGCGCATGATTGCCGGCCGAGGCGGCGATGACGCCCTTGGCGCGCGAGACCGGATCGAGCAGCAGCAGCCGATTGAGCGCGCCGCGCTCCTTGTAGGCGGCAGTGAACTGGTGGTTCTCGAACTTGAGATAGACGGTGGCGCCGGTCAGCTTCGACAGCGTCTGGCTGATGACGGTCGGCGTGCGCACGATCGCGCCCGAAATTCGCCCATGCGCCGCGCGGATATCGGCGAGCGTGACAGGCAGCACGTCACGCTGCTCATCGGAGGCGGAAACGGGATCGATCTTGTTCATGGCCGCGCGCCCTATCCCATCTAGCGCTTCCTGAAAACAGGCACTATGCCCGGCCCATGGCAAAAATAGCGTTTATCGGGTTGGGGGTGATGGGCGGACCGATGGCGGGGCATCTTGCCAGGGCAGGCCATGAGCTTTCGGTGTTCAACCGGTCGATGGGCAAGTCCCAGGCATGGGTCGACCGCTACGGCGGCATCGCCGCGACCAGCCCGGCGCAGGCCGCTGAAGAGGCGGACATCGTGGTGAGCTGCGTCGGCACCGATGACGACCTAGAAGCGGTGACGATCGGCCGCGACGGCGCCTTTCGCACCCTGCGCACCGGCGGCCTGTTCATCGATCATACCACCGTCTCGGCGCGCATCTCGCGCCAGCTCGGGCTGGAGGCTGAGACGCGCGGGCTGCACTTCGTCGATGCGCCGGTCTCGGGCGGTCAGGCGGGCGCGGAGAATGGCAAGCTCTCGGTCATGTGCGGCGGCAGCGAGGCGGCGGTGGCCGCCGCCAAGCTTGTCATGGAGGCCTATTCCGCGCGCATCGTCCATTGCGGGCCGACCGGATCGGGCCAGGTGACCAAGATGGTCAACCAGATCTGCATCGCCGGCGTGCTGGAAGGCGTCTCGGAAGGGCTGCGCTTCGCGCAGGCGGCAGGGCTGGACCTCGACGCCGTGTTCGAGGCGATTTCGGGCGGCGCGGCGCAAAGCTGGCAGATGGACAATCGCTGGAAGAGCATGAGCGAGGATCGCTTCGACTTCGGCTTCGCGGTCGAGTGGATGCGCAAGGATCTCGGCCTCGCGCTCGACGAGGCGCGCTCCATCGGCGCCACCCTGCCGGTCACGGCGCTGGTCGATCAATATTATGCGGAAGTCGTCCAGATGGGCGGCGGCCGCAACGACACGAGCGCACTGGTGCGGCGTCTGCGCAAGCCGTGATGCGCCTGTTTCTGGCAGTCTTGCTGGCGGGGTTCGCGACGCCCGCTCCAGCCAGCGGCCTCATCGACAATGTGAACGGCCTCACCGTCGATGCGACGGGCGATCTCGTCCATTTCACCGGTCTGCTGATCGACAAGGACGGCCGGATCGAGAAGCGCCTGAAGGAAGGCGAGAAGCGCCCGACTTTGCTCGACTATCGCTATGACGGGAAGGGGCGCACGCTCATCCCCGGCCTGATCGACGCGCATGGTCATGTCATGGAGCTCGGCTTCTCGCGGCTCAATCTCGACCTCAGCGATACAAAGTCGCTCGACGAGGCCAAGGCGAAGATCGCCGCCTATGCCGCCGCCAATCCGGGGCGGCCCTGGATTCTCGGCTTCGGCTGGAACCAGGAGGTCTGGGGCCTCGGCCGCTTCCCGACCGCTGCCGATCTGGCCGGCCTCGCCGGCGGGCGGCCGATCTGGCTGGAGCGGGTCGACGGCCATGCCGGCTGGGCCAATGACGCCGCGCTGGCGGCAGCGAAGATCAACGCCACGACCAGGGCGCCGGCCGGCGGACGCATCCTGATGACGGCCGGCAAGCCGAGCGGCGTGCTGGTCGACGAGGCGATGGGCCTGATGAGCAAGCTCGTCCCTCCGCCCCAGCCCAAGGATTATGACGCGGCGCTGCAGAAGGCGCAGGAGGCGCTGCTCGCGCGCGGCGTCACCGCGATCGGCGACATGGGCACGGACCTCAATGGCTGGCAGGCCTATCGTCGCGCCGGCGACCGCGGCGCGCTGCGGGTGCGGATCATGAGCTATGCGCGCGGCATGGAGCAGGCGCAGATCATCGCTGGTCCGGGACCGACGCCGTGGCTCTATGACGACAGGCTGCGCATGGGCGGGGTCAAGCTCTACATGGACGGCGCGCTCGGCTCGCGCGGCGCCTGGCTCAAGGCGCCCTATGCCGATGCGCCGACCGAGACCGGCCTGCCGCGCATGACTTCGGCGTCGCTGCGCAATCAGATGAGCCGCGCCGCGATGGACGGCTTCCAGATCGCCGTCCACGCGATCGGCGACAAGGCGAATGCCGAGGTGCTCGACGCAATCGACGAGCTCTCGGCAACCTATCAGGGCGACCGGCGTTGGCGGATCGAACATGCCCAGATCGTCGACCCTCTCGACCTGCCGCGCTTCGCCCTTCACGGGACGATCGCCTCGATGCAGCCGCAGCACGAGTCCTCCGACTGGCAGATGGCGATCGCGCGCCTGGGGCCGACCCGGCTCGGCGGCGCCTATGCCTGGAAGGCGATGCTCGCCAACAAGGTGCCGCTCGCCTTCGGATCGGACGTGCCGGTCGAGCCGGCCGATCCCTTCATCGGCCTCAAGTCGGCGATCACCCGCACCGATGCGAAGGACCAGCCGCCCGGCGGCTGGCTGCCCGAGCAACGCATCTCTTTGGCGGAGGCCCTGCGCGCCTATACATGGGGTGCCGCCTATGCCGGCTTCGCCGAGCAGCGCTTCGGCAATCTCGCACCCGGTCAGCGCGCGGACTTTCTCATCCTCGACCGCGAGATCGAGCTGGCGCGCCCGGCCGATCTGCCGGCGACACAGATTGTCGAGGTCTGGATCGGCGGACAGCGGGTGCTCAGCAAATAGGACGGCCCGATGACCGCGACCCGCCTCCACACCAAATATGTCGAGAAGCCCTGGGGCCGCCACACGCTGCCCGGCTTCTTCCCGGAAGGCGGCGGCCGCCAGATCGGCGAGGTCTGGTTCGACGGGCCGGACGGGCGCCACCCCCCGATCCTCGTCAAATATATCTTCACCAGCGAGCGGCTCTCGATCCAGGTCCATCCCGATGATGCGCAGGGCCGCGCGCGCGGCCTGCCCGGCGGCAAGAGCGAATGCTGGTTCATCCTCGATGCCGAGCCGGACGCGACGCTCGGCATGGGCACCGTGCGCCCGCTCTCCGGCGATGAGCTGCGCGCCGCCTCGCTCGACGGCGAGATCGAGCAGCTGATGGACTGGAAGCCGGTCAGGCCGGGCGACTTCTTCTACATTCCGGCCGGGACGGTGCACGCGATCGGCGCGGGTGTCACGCTCGTCGAAGTGCAGCAGAATGTCGACGTCACCTATCGGCTCTACGATTATGGCCGCCCGCGCGAGCTGCATCTCGACGATGGTGTCGCCGTGAGCCGGCCGGAGCCTTATGAGCGGGCGCCCGTCAATGTTGCCGCGCAGGATGAGGCCGCCCTGCTGGATCGCAGCGAAGCGCCGTTCAATCTAACGCTCGACACCTTCCCGGAAGGGACACACAGCATCGCCGGGAGTGGCCCGTGCTGGTTCATCCCGCTCACCGGCCACGGCACGGTCGACGGCGCACCCTGGCAAGCCGGGCAATGCTGGCTGATCGATGGCACGGCGCGGCTCCTGGTCGCCGCGAAGACCCGGGCGTTGCTGGCGACCGTCTGACCACGCAATATGTCGCCGTCGGTGCATAGGCGATTAAACGGGCATTTTAACGTGTCCGCGCTAGAGTGCGGGCAAGATCGACACCGGGTGGCGGAGAGGAGCAATCATGTTTGAACTATCCTATGATCCGGACCGCATCCTGATGAGCATTGTTCAGCAAGGCTATTGGTCGATGGCCGAGTTTCGTGAGTTCGAGGCGCAATTTTCGAAGCTGCACAACGACATCCGCAAGCAGCACCGCAATTATCGCGTCATCGCCGATTGCCGCGATTTTGCGGTTCAGTCCCCCGAGATCGGCCAGGCCTTTGGTGTCATGTTCGAGAAACTCGTGGCAGAGAACAAGGGTCATTATGCGATCCTCCTCCAGACGACGCTCAACAAGCTGCAGGCCAAGCGTGCGATCCCTCAAGCCCATGTGCACACCTTCACGGATCGGGAGGAGGCCATGACCTGGCTGTTCGAGGACGACAGCCTGCCGGACTGAGGTGAGGCTGTCGACGGAGCCAGGGCGACCTTCAATTTTCAGACATAGTCAACAAATTTCACCCTGCGTTGTCGGAATCGCCTAGCGCCGGTCCGCACCGCGCCCTATGCCGATGTCACCAATTTCCGCGCAGGAGAGAGTCCCAAAACATGGCAAAAGACAATAAAATCACGATCTACGACCTGGCGCTGGCCAGCGGCGCGACGATCAGCCCGTTCGTCTGGGCGACCAAATATGCGATCGCCCACAAGGGCTTCGAGCTCGACATCGTGCCCGGCGGCTTCTCCGGCATTCCCGAGCGCACCGGCGGCGTCACCGAGCGCCTGCCCGCCATCGTCGATGACGGCAAATGGGTGCTCGATAGCTGGCTGATCGCCGAATATCTCGATGAGACCTATCCCGATCGCCCGACCCTCATCCCCCACCCCAGCGTCAAGGCGCTGACGCAGGGCATGGAAGCCTGGCTGTGGAGCGCGGCGATCAGCCCGTGGATGACCTGCTTCATCAAGCAGTATCGCGACCGCTCGCTGCCGGTCGATCATGACTATGTGACGACGTCGCGCGAGCGCATGTTTGGACGGAAGATCGAGGACATCATTGTCGGCCGCGAGGATCGCTTGCCGCTGGTGCCGCCGACGCTGCAACTGATGCGCAACGTGCTGGCCGAGAATAAGTGGTTCGGCGGCGATACCCCCAATTATGCGGACTATCGCCTGCTCGCTGTATTCCTCTTCACCGCCTCGGTCGCCGATACGCCCGTGCTGACCGAGGACGATCCGCTGCGCGACTGGATCGATCGCGGCTTCGATCTCTATGGCGGCCTCGGCCGTCATCCCGGTCTATCGCCCATCTTCGGCCTCCAGCTGCGCGAGGGTGATCCCGAGCCGTTCGTGAAGGGCGGCGCCAAGGGCGGTCTCGCCAGCCGCAACACCGGGCCGCAGTCGACCGCTGCCGAAACGGCGCGACTCAAGGGCGAGACAGCCCCCGCGAACTGAGGTCCCCCGACGTCCAGCTTCATGCCCGGCCGATCCCGATCGGCCGGGCTTTCTTTTGCTTTTCCGCGCTTTCGATCGGCTCGACCAAATTCGCGTTACCATCGATAAAATTAATATTGACCGACGTCAAATTTCGCGTTACTTCCAGTTACATGAAATCTGATCCCGCCATGACCGACGCCAGGCGTCCCTATCGCCAGAGCGCGCGCGCCGAGGCCGCGTCACGCACGGCGGAGGCGATCGTGGACGCGTTTCTGGGGCATATGACCTCACACTGGTATGACGACATCAGCCTTGCCAGTGTCGCCAAGACAGCCGGCGTCACCGTGCCGACGATCCTGCGTCATTTCGGCAGCAAGGAAGGCGTGCTCGAGGCGATCGGCAAGCGGTTCGAGAGCGAAGTGCGCGAGCGTCGCCGGATGATGCCCGGCGACATTGACGGGGCGATCACCGCGCTGCTGAGCGACTATGAGACGGCGGGCGACATGATGATGCGCTTCCTCGCGCAGGAAACGCGCTTCCCCGCCGTCAGGCGGCTGACCGACGTCGGCCGCGCCCAGCATCGCAGCTGGGTGCGCGAGAGTTTCGCGCCCTATCTGGCCGGCCTGACGCCGGAACAGGAAGAATGGCAGCTCGACGGGCTGATTATGTCGCTCGACCTCTATGTCTGGCAGGTTCTGCGACGAGACCGGGGTCGTACACCCGAAGAGGTAAGGCGCTTCATGCGCGCGCTGGTGGATGGTATTCTCGGCTCGAAGCCCGGGTCGTGACGTAACAAGGAGAAAGACGATGGATACCCGGAAGGGATCCTACGTCCTCGCGACGTTCGAGGGCGGGGGATCGGTTGCGCCTTTTATAACCCTGGCGCGCAAATTGATGGCGCGGGGCCACGATGTCCGCATCGTGAGCGATGAATGCAATCGCGGCGAAGCGCTCGCCAGCGGCGCGGCCTTCTCGCCCTGGGTTCGGGCGCTCAGCCGCCCCGAGCGTGGACGCGATCATGAGCCGGTGCGTGACTGGGAGGCCGAGAACGGCTTTGCCGGCATCTGCATGCTGCTCGATATCCAGATCGTCGGCCGCGCCGAGGATTATGCGCGCGACATGATCGAGATCCTGCGCGAACATCCCGCCGATCTTGCGGTCGTGAACGACCTGATCCTCGGTGCCATGATGGGCTGCGAAGCGCTGGGTCAGCCCTTCGCGGTGATGGGCTGCCACCCGCTGACCTATCCGGTGGTCGACGGCATGGTTCCCCTGGGGCCGGGCCTGCCCCCCGCCGTGACCCCCGAGGACCGGGCGCTGCATCAGGATATCCGGATCGGCACCATGGCAACGTTCGACCAACGCTTGCCGGCCTATAACAAGGCGCGCGCCAGCGTCGGCCTGCCACCCCTGCCGCATCTGGCGCACCAGATCTTCGCGGCCCGGCGCTTCCTCATGGCGACGAGCCCGGCCTACGACTTCGCGCCCGATGTCCTGCCCGACTTCTTCGCCTATGCCGGTCCGCAACTCGACGACAATCTCTGGTCCAAGCCCTGGACTTCACCGTTCGCGACGGACGATCGCCGGCCGCTGGCGCTGGTCAGCTTCTCGACCACCTTCCAGGATCAGGCGAACCAGTTGCAGCAGGTGGTCGACGCGCTGGCCGCTCTGGACATGCGCTCGGTCGTCACCCTGGGCGGCTCAATCCGGCCGGACGAGGTGCGCGCTGCGCCGAATGTCCATGTCGTCGAGAGCGCCCCGCACGCCGAGCTCATGTGGGAAGCGAGCCTGGTCATCAATCATGGCGGCCACGGCACCGTCATCAAGGCCGCGACGGCGGGCCTGCCGCAGCTTGTCATCCCGCATGGCCGCGACCAGAACGACAATGCGATGCGCATCGTCCACCGCGGCGCCGGGCTGATGTTGCCGCTGGGCGCCGACAGCGCGGCGATTCGCGAGGCCGTGCAGCGCCTGCTCGACGAGCCGGCCTTCTCCGACAATGCCCGCGCGCTGGGTGAGCGCATCCGCGCCAGCTACTCGGATCATGACATCATAGGCGCGGTCGAGGCCCTGGCGCTGGGCGATGTGGGAAAGGACCGCGCTGAAGTCGCCTGATCGGCGGCCGGGGGTTGCGACAAGTTGATACAAAGTCCGCCTCTCGTGACAAACTCTCGCGACAAGCCGGGGCTATAACTCTCTTCAGCGCTGCTCCCACGGCGCTAAAAACCGGCGTTTCTCCCACGACGTCGGACTTGTAGACTCCCACTGATTGATCCCACCCCGGCCCCTTCCCTCCCACGGGGGAGGGGCCACGGGTTTGGAAGCCTAACTCCGGCCATTGCCGAGCATGCCGGGGCGGAACAGGCCGCGACGGCTGACGATCTTGCCCGCCACCATGAAGTCGCCGTCGCCGGTATAATGGATGGTCTGCGGATGCTTGGGCCGGCGCGCGCGGTGCGCCTTGACGATCTCGAAGATGAAGAAGTTGTAGCGATCGACCATGGCGTCGTCGAACAGCCGGCACTCGAAATTGGCGTAGCACTCGCCGATGAGCGGCGCCTCCACCCGCAGGGCCGGCTCGGCGGTCAGCGCATTGTCGGCGAACTTGTCGACCGACCGCCCCGAACTGTTGCCGATCCGGACGACCGTGTCGATCATGTCAACCGTCGGCAGGTTGATCACGCATTCGCGGCTCTGCCGGACCAGTCTGAAGCTGTGATTGCCGCCGGAGATCATGCAGCCGACCAGCGAAGGCGAAAACTCCAGCACGACATGCCAGCCGAGCGTCATGATGTTGGTCTCGTCGCCGTGGCGGGACGAGATCAGGACGATCGGGCCGGGCTCGAGATAGGCGCGGGCATTGTGCGGCGACAGATCGATCTTGCTGGCGGGCATGGCGGCTCTCCTTGTCCTGTCATGGAATGGCCCCGGAGCTTGCGCATTCCAACCCTCCCGTCATTCCCGCGAAAGCGGGAAACGCAAGTTCGCCGAAGGCAATCCAGGCTCCAGTCGCGCCGTGGTTGCCGCGCCCACTGGATTCCCGCGTTCGCGGGAATGACGAAGGAGTGAGTTTGGGCAGCCGTCAGCCCGCCGTCCAGCCGCCATCCACGCTGATGTTCGCGCCCGTGATGTTCACCGCCGCGTCCGAGCAAAGGAACAGCGCGATGCCCGCCACCTGCTCGGGCGTCACGAACTGCTTGGTCGGCTGGCTCTCCAGCAACACGTCGTTGATCACCTGCTCGCGGGTCAGGCCGCGCGCCTTCATCGTGTCGGGAATCTGCCCCTCGACGAGAGGCGTCCAGACATAGCCGGGCGAGATGCAGTTGGCCGTCACGCCAAAGGTCGCCAGCTCCAGCGCGATCGTCTTGGTGAAGCCGGCAAGGCCGTGCTTGGCGGTGACATAGGCGCTCTTGAACGGCGAGGCGACGAGACTGTGCGCGGACGCGGTCTGGATGATCCGCCCCCACTTCTTCTCCTTCATGTGCGGCACGGCGAGGCGCGTCGTGTGGAAGGCGGCGGTGAGGTTCAGCGCGATGATGAGGTTCCATTTGTCGACCGGGAAGTCCTCGACCGGCGCGACATGCTGCACCCCGGCATTGTTGACCAGGATGTCGACGCCGCCAAAAGCCTCCGCCGCTTGGCGCATCATCCCCTCGATCTCGTCGACCTTGGTCAGGTCGTGGCCCGAATAGATCGCCTTGGCGCCGCTCGTCGCCTCCAGCCCCTGCCGCTCGGTCTCGATCGCCGCGGCATCGCCAAATCCGTTGATCACCACATTCGCGCCTTGCGCCGCGAAAGCCTTGGCATAGGCCAGCCCGATGCCGGAGGTCGATCCCGTCACCAGCGCCGTCTTGCCCGTGAGCGTTCCCGTCATGCCTGCTTCTCCTTGATCTGGCCGCTCGGCGCGATGTCGAAAGTCGCGCTTTTGCCGCTGGTGATGTTCTGGGCGATCAGCCGATTGCCCTTGTCGATGAGTGCCGAGACGGCATGGCAGCCCTGCTGCCAGTGGTCCTGCATCGTGCCGCGCGAAAACTCGAAATCGCGTGCGCCGCTTTCCCAGGCGCGCGTGCGATAGATGAGGTGGACGATATTGACCGCGCCTTCCTGGACCATGCCGGCGAGCTTCCTCGCTTCCGGCGACTGCGCCAGTTCCGCGGGCAGCCTGTCGAGCAGGGCGCGGATCGCCTCATGCTCATGCCGCTCGCGCAGATAGAGATCCGTCACCTGACGGGTGCGGCTGGAATATTGAATATCCTTCTGGCGTGACCAGACCTCGGTCATCTCGCGCGGCAACGGCCCCTCGGCGGGAAAGAGATCGACCTGGAAGATGAGCAGGTCGCCCGCCTGATTGTCGAGCACATAGGCCAGGGGGGTATTGGAGAGCAGGCCGCCATCCCAATAATGCCGTCCCTCGATCTCGACCGGCGGCAGGCCCGGCGGCAGCGCGCCGGATGCCATGACGTGGCGTGCGTCGATCCTGCCGCGCCAGTGCGGATCCTGATTGTCGAAATAGACGAAATTACCGTTCTGGATGTCGACGGCGCCGATGGAGAAGCGCATCGGCCCATGGTTGAGCAGGTCCCAGTCGACAAGGCTATCCAGCGTCTCGCGCAGCGGCTTGGTGTCATAATAGCTCAGCGCCTCGGGTGTGCCCGCCGGCGCCCAGTTGGCCGGTAGCCAGTTCGGCCGGAAGAAGCCCGGAATCCCCCAGAGCGCCACGGCGCCCGCCGCCATCAGATGCGCGGCCTCGCGAATGTCCTGCTGCTCGGGCAGGCAGAAATTGGGCAGGCCGCTGCTGACGAGATCCCAGAAGGCCGTCAGCTTCTCGACGCGACGCTCGGGCGGGTTGCCGGCGATCAGCGCGGCATTGACCGCGCCGATCGAGATGCCAGCCACCCAGTCGATCTCGATGTCGATCGCGTGGAGCCGCTCGATCACCCCGGCCTGATAGGAGCCGAGCGCGCCGCCGCCCTGGAGCACCAGCGCCACCTGATCCGGCAACGGCACGGGCGCGTGGCCTCTGCCGGGGCGCTTTGGCATCTGCTTGGGCATGTCCATGGTGCAGCGCAATATCGCATTGGCAGGAGAGTCGCCAGCGCGGCGCGCATCGGCCCCGCTCGGTTCGTCGATTGTCCACCACCACCGCTCGCCCCTTCCCATGATCTGGGACACATCCTAGGGTCCTGTCGACCGGAGAGCGAAAAAGGACTCGCCATGCGCCTCGACGACCAGGAAGAAAGCAGCAATTACGAGATCCAGCGCGGCGGGGGCGGTCTCGGCGGTTTCGGCGGCGGTGGCAGCGGCCTGATCGGCATGCTGCTGCCGATGATCGGCAGCCGCTTCGGCTGCACCGGCATCGTCATCGCGCTCGCTGTGCTCGCCTTCCTCAATTTTGGCGGCGGGTTGCTGACCAACGGCGGCCAGATGGCGCCGACGCAGCAGAGCGCCCCGGCCGGCGGCGACCAGGCCGCGCTCAGCGACATCCAGCATTTCTCGCTCAAGGTGCTGGGCAGCACCGAGAAGGTCTGGGGCGAGGTCTTCAGGGAGCATGGCCAGCAATATACGCCGACCGTTCTCTCCTTCTATTCGCAGAGCGGCCAGTCAGGCTGCGGCGCGGCGCAATCGGCGATGGGTCCCTTCTATTGCCCGCTCGACAAGAAGATCTATCTCGACACCGATTTCTTCAACGAGCTGCGTCAGCGCTTCGGCGCGCCGGGCGACTTCGCCGAGGCCTATGTGATCGCGCATGAGGTCGGCCATCACATCCAGGACCTCGAAGGCACGCTCGGCCAGGTCAACCAGGCCCAGCGCTCGGCGGGCGAGGCGCAGGCCAACGCGATGCAGGTCAAGGTCGAGCTGCAGGCGGATTGCTATGCCGGCGTGTGGGGCAAGCGCACCGGCCTCATGGAGCCCGGCGACATGGAAGAGGGCCTGAAGGCCGCGCAGGCGATCGGCGACGACACGCTGCAGCGCGAGGCGGGCCAGCGCCCGATGCCGGACAGCTTCACCCACGGCACCAGCGAGCAGCGCATGAGCTGGCTGCGCAAGGGGCTGGAGACCGGCGATCCGGCGAGCTGCGACACGCTGCAAGGCGGCCGCTGAGTCGTCCATCGCGGCGCGTCCCCGCCGCATATGCGACTCGATCGGGGCATTCTGCCGAATGGCGATATTCCGTCAGTGGAATCGACGTCAGCAGCATGACGCTACGGCAAGGCGGCCGGCACATATTGAGGCTTTGTTGCCACAACGCAGCGCGATTTTCTCACCGTTCGCGGCGATAACCCAGAGAAAGTGACGCCTTCGCGAGCGCGAGAGAAAATTTCTTGGATAGCGCGTTTTTAGACACTTTCCTGCGCAACCATTTTTTTATCGTGTAATATCAATTGGATAATTGATGGCTTCCATTTTTGCACGGCAAAATTTCATTTTCGCACTTGCAGCAATTTATGGATATGCTAACTATCAGCCTGCCTTTCAGGCATCCTCTCCTAAGACTCATGGGTCGGCCTCGACTGAGGTCGGCCCTTTTTTTTTGCTTTGATCTGCCCTAGAGAGGCCCGTCTCGCGCGCACCAACAAGATCACTTCGGAGAGGAAGCCGCCGGGAAGACCGGCACCGCGCAGCGAGACAATGCGGAGGATCGAGCGCCAGGATGGCCGCTCTCCTCCGCATTTTTTTCAGCATCGGGATATCAGTGGCCGGCCCCGTCGGCGCGACCGGAGCGAGGGTCAGCGGCTGAACTTGGCCACGCGCGGGAGCTGGCGAAGATAGAGCGGCAGGCCTTCGCCCTGTGGTTGGCTGACCGGCTTGCGGGCCGCCTGCGGATCGATCCGGGCATCGAACGCCATGCCGATGCGGTCGCCGCGCACCCAGCTCACCCGGCCGGACACGTCGCCAATGCCGCGCAACTGCACGACGACACGATCGCCATCACGAAAGCTGGCTTCACAATCGGCCATCAGGCCGGTTTCTGAGAGATTGCGCACGCGCGCTTTGCCGAGGGGATTGCCCGTCTCATCCGACAGGGTGGTGAGCAGGAACAAGCTGTCCCGCTTGGCGCCTCGCTTCGATGCGCCATCAGATGGATCTTGCAGGATCGGCGTGGGGTCGGATTCTGCCATGGGCCGAGCGTGCCATGGCATGGTAGAGAAAGTCTTAACGGACCGCCGGACTTGCGACGACCGGAGGATCACCGAAGGATCAATCGTCCCGCGAGACCTTTTCCTGGCGCTCGTGGCGCTCCTGGGCCTCGACGGTCATCGTCGCGATCGGACGGGCTTCGAGGCGGCCCAGCGAGATGGGCTCGCCGGTGACTTCGCAATAGCCATATTCGCCCTCGTCGATTCGGCGCAGCGCCGAGTCGATCTTGGAGATCAGCTTGCGCTGGCGATCGCGGGTGCGCAGCTCGATCGACCAGTCGGTCTCGCTGGAGGCGCGGTCGTTGAGATCGGGTTCGCGCAGCGGCTCGCTCTGCAGTGTCGCCAGCGTGCCTTCGGCTTCGGAGAGGATCTGCTTCTTCCAGTCGAGCAGCCGGCGGCGGAAATATTCCAGCTGCAGCGGCCCCATAAACTCTTCGTCGGGCGACGGCCTGTAGCCCTCCGGCAATTCGATGCCTGAGCCGTTGGAACCGGACCCGTTCTTATCCGGCGAACCTGCGAGGGAGGCCATCAACTTCTCCGAATTCTTCCAAGCGCGCCTTGTATCGAGCGTCTCTGGCGCGGGCCTATAAAGCGCCGCCTTCCCACAGACAAGCTCTGTTTCCAGCGGCTTGAACCTTGCGTGGACACGCGACCGATTCTCGGGACCATCAAAGCGATCAAAAGTAATATTTTAACCACTTCCTTTAATCGATCGTCCCCATCGGAGGCATTAACTTAATTAGTTTGGAAATTACGTGGTTAAATTCCGACAATATCGATGAAATCGAGGTTAATCTTGTTGAAGTTAACGTTTTATTTTGCGTTCTAGGCAATAGCAACCGCTGGCTGCCGGGGACTTCAGCCAGATCAAAGTTCGGAAGAGTGGGCTGAACATGTCTGTACGAATGGCCTTGGCTAAACTTTGCGCATGCGCTGCGGGCGGTGCGATCATCGGCGGCGGCGCGCTGCAGATCGCGGAGGCGTCGCGCCCCGCGGTGGTCAACCAGATCAAGCGCAAGCCGATCGCGCCGGCCGCTAAGCCGGTGCACCGCAAGGTCGTGAAGACGCGCAAGGTCGTGCGGACCGTGCGCACCGAAAAGGCCGGGCCGCAGGTCATCCAGATCCATACGCAGGGCGCGCCCGTTCCGCTGGAGCGCCCGATGGAAATGCCGACCGGCTCGGGCGGCGGTGGCGGCATCGTCGTCGCCGGCGGGAGCGGCGGCTGGGGCGGTGGCGGCGGCTTCTTTGGCGGTTTCTTCGGCGGCGGCGGCAGCAGCGGCGGCTCGGTGGTGGTCTCCTCGACGACCAGCGGCGGATCGACCTCCACCAGCGGCGGCTCCACGTCGACGAGCGGCGGATCGACCAGCACCTCGAGCGGTGTCAGCACCTCGTCGGGCGTCAGCACCTCGTCCGGCGTCAGCAGCTCGACCTCGACCGGCGGCTCGTCCAGTTCGTCTTCCTCCTCCTCGTCGAGCTCATCCAGCAGCTCCTCCTCGTCATCGAGCAGCAGCTCCGGCTCGTCGAGCTCCAGCAGCTCGGGCGGCAAGCCGCACAAGCCGCCGCACCACAGCAGCTCCGGCTCATCCGGGTCGAGCGGCTCCAGCGGTTCGTCGGGGTCGAGCAGCTCCTCGGGTTCGAGCAGTTCCTCCGGCTCGAGCAGCTCCAGCGGCTCGAGTTCGACCTCTTCGTCGACCAGCTCCAGCACGTCGAGCAGCACCTCCTCCTCGACCAGCAGCGGCTCGTCCGGCTCGTCGAGCTCCAGCGGCTGCACCAGCAGCGGCTGCACCGACGTGCCCGCCCCGCCGATCATGCTGCTGTTCGGCGGCGCCGCGGCGGCGGTGATCGGTGGCCGCCAGTGGCTCACGCGCCGGCGCCGGGAAGAGGACGAGATCGAGGATCAGGACCAGATCGCCTGAGCCGATCGACCAGCGCCATGGCAGACGGGGCGTCCGGCAACGGGCGCCCCGTTCGCGTTTGCGGCCTGTCGCGCCAATCCTTCCGCGCTTGATCGCGCGCGGGCGGCGGGGCATAGGCTCCCGCCATGCACGACATCCGCTTCATCCGCGAAAACCCGGCCGCTTTCGATGCGGGCCTTGCCCGCCGCGGCCTCGATCCGCTGAGCGCCGAGATCGGCGCGCAGGACGCCCAATGGCGCGCGACCTCGACCGCCGTGCAGGAGAGCCTCGCCCGCCGCAACGAGGCAAGCAAGGCGATCGGCGCGGCCATGGCCAGGGGCGACGCGGCGACGGCCGATGCGCTCAAGGCCGAGGTCGCGACGCTCAAGACCCGCCTGCCCGAGCTGGAGACGGAGGAGAAGGCGCTGGCCGAGGCACTGCAGGCCCGCCTCGCCGCCATCCCCAACCTCCCCGCGCCCGAAGTGCCGGAGGGGCCGGACGAGACCGCCAATGTCGAGCAGCATAAATGGGGCACGCCGCGCAGCCTCAATTTCGCGCCGCAGGATCATGCCGATTTCGGCCCCGCGCTCGGCCTCGATTTCGAGGCGGCAGCGGCCATCTCCGGCGCCCGCTTCGCCGCCCTGCGCGGCCAGATGGCGCGCCTGCACCGCGCGCTCGGCCAGTTCATGCTGGACATGCAGACGGGCAGCAATGCCTATGAAGAGACCAACCCGCCGCTGCTGGTGCGTGACGAGGCCGTCTATGGCACCGGCCAGCTCCCCAAGTTCGCCGAGGATCTGTTCCGCACCACCACCGGTCACTGGCTGATCCCCACCGCCGAGGTCAGCCTCACCAATCTCGTGCGCGAGCAGATCCTGGCCGAGGCGGTGCTGCCGATCCGCATGACCGCGCTCACCCCCTGCTTCCGGTCCGAGGCCGGCTCGGCCGGGCGCGACACGCGCGGCTTCATCCGCCAGCACCAGTTCGAGAAGGTCGAGCTGGTGTCGATCTGCACGCCCGAACAGGCGGCCGACGAGCATGAGCATATGCTCCAGTCGGCGCAGGGCATCCTGGAAGCACTCGGCCTGCCTTATCGCCGCATGCTGCTCTGCGCCGGCGACATGGGCTTTTCCGCCGCCAAGACCTTCGATCTCGAAGTCTGGCTGCCGAGCCAGGGCGTCTATCGCGAGATCAGCTCCATCTCGACCTGCGGCGACTTCCAGGCGCGGCGCATGAACGCGCGCTTCCGCCCCGAGGGCGAGAAGGGCACGCGCTTCGTCCACACGCTGAACGGCTCCGGTCTCGCAGTCGGACGGACGCTGGTCGCGGTGCTGGAGAATTACCAGAATGCCGATGGCAGCGTCACGATACCGGAGGTGCTGCTGCCCTATATGGGCGGCATGACCGAGCTGACGCCGAAGTTATAATTTCAAGCCCCTCCCTTTCAAGGGAGGGGTTGGGGGTGGGTGTCGCGCAGCGATCTGCAACATCGCCAAGCCCCACCCCAACCCCTCCCCTGAAGGGGAGGGGCTTACAGAGACGCCCGCGCCGCCTGAACGGAGACAGAACCCATGCGCATCCTCCTCACCAATGACGACGGCATCCACGCGCCGGGCCTCGTGGTGCTGGAGCAGATCGCCCGCGCCTTCTCGGATGACATCTGGATCGTCGCGCCGATGGAGGAGCAGTCCGGCGCCGGGCACAGCCTCACCCTGTCGCGCCCGCTGCGCCTGCGCCGGCATGGCGAGAAGCATTACAGCGTCTCGGGCACCCCGACTGACGCCGTCATGATGGCGGTCGGCCATCTGATGAAGGATCACAAGCCCGACCTGCTGCTCTCCGGCGTCAATCGCGGCGCCAATCTGGGCGAGGATGTGACCTATTCCGGCACCGTTTCGGCGGCGATGGAAGGCGCGATTTCGGGCGTCCGCTCGATCGCGCTCAGCCAGGTCTATGCCGAGGAGGGCCAGGGCGACGGCGTCTCGTTCGAGGCGGCGCAGGTCTGGGGCGAGCGCGTGGTGCGCGGCCTGCTGGCCCTGCCCGAGACGGCGCGCACGCTGATCAATGTCAACTTCCCCGCACTGCCCGCCGGCGCGATCAAGGGCATCAAGGTGGCGCGCCAGGGCTTCTACGATGTCGATCGCACCCGCATCGTCAAGAGCACCGATCCGCGCGGCTACGACTATTTCTGGTTCGGCCTGCACCACAGCGACTCCGCGCCCGGCGAAAGCGATCTCGCCGCCGTCGCCGCCGGCTACATCTCGGTGACGCCGCTGCACTTCGACCTGACGCATGACGCCTCGATGGCGGCGCTGGGCAAGGCGTTCGGCTAGGGCGAAACGCCCGATAAACTCCCCCGTCATCCCCGCCCAGACTCACCCTTCCCCAAACCTTCATCGTCATTCCCGCGAACGCGGGAATCCAGTCACCAAAGCGATGACGGCGCGACGGGACTCTGGATTCCCGCTGACCTGCTCCCCAGATTGTCCGCGATTATAAGTTAGCTCTGTTCGCGTTATGGGCCTCTGCGGCCCGGGTTGCATATTCCGCCGGCGTGAGTCCGTCGAGGCTCGTGTGGGGTCGGTGCTGGTTAT
>NZ_JAHGAW010000019.1 GCF_018603885.1 Sphingobium nicotianae | reverse complement strand
CCGCGTACAAGGCCGTGCCAGTCGTCCGCGCGTGCCTTGGGCAGGTCGGCGTAGCCCCCGCTTGCCAGCGCTGGCGCGGGAAGGATGCGCGCCTTGAAGGTCCTGTCCTCGTAGTAGCGGAGCTTCTTCGCGCGCACGGGGGCGTGCCCGGCGACGAGGACAAGCTCGTCCACGGGCGGAAGCTGCATGACTTCGCCGGGTGTCAGCAGTGCGCGAGCTGTTTCCTGCCGGCTGACCATGACGTGTGCGAGCCAGGGGGCGAGCCGGTGGCCGGCATAGTTGCGCATCGCACGCTGCTCGGTCGCGGTGCCGAGCGCATCGGAGATGCGCTTGGCGGTGCGTTCGTCATTGGTCGCAAAGGCGACGCGGACATGGCAGTTGTCGAGGATCGCGTTGTGCTCGCCATAGGCCTTCTCGATCTGATTGAGGCTCTGGGCGATGAGGAAGGCGCGCACGCCGTAGCCGGCGAGGAATGCCAGGCTCGTCTCGAAGAAGTCGAGGCGGCCAAGCGCCGGAAACTCGTCCAGCATCATCAGCAGGCGATGGCGGCCCGGCTTGTTATCTGCGTGAAGATGTTCGGTGAGGCGGCGCCCAATCTGATTGAGCACCAGCCGGATCAGCGGCTTGGTGCGGCTGATGTCGGACGGCGGCACGACGAGGTAGAGCGACACCGGATGATCACCCTCGACCAGGTCGACGATGCGCCAGTCGGATGCGGCGGTGACGGCGGCCACCGTGGGATCGCGATAAAGGCCGAGGAACGACATCGCCGTGGACAGCACGCCGGAACGCTCGTTCTCGCTCTTGTTGAGCAGTTCGCGCGCAGCCGAGGCCACGACGGGATGGACGAGCGGGGCGTCGGGTGCCCCGAGATGATTGGTCGTCATCATGACGCGCAGGGTCGCGACGAACGGTCGCTGCGGATCGGACAGGAAGGTCGCTACGCGCGAAAGCGTCTTGTCGGCATCGGCATAGAGGATGTGGAGGATCGCGCCGACAAGCAGCGAGTGGCTCGTCTTTTCCCAGTGATTGCGCCGGTCCAGCGCGCCTTCGGGATCGACCAGGATGTCCGCGATGTTCTGGACGTCGCGCACTTCGTCCGCGCCGCGACGAACTTCGAGCAGCGGATTGTAGCGCGCGGAACGGGCATCGGTCGGGTTGAACAGCAGGCAGTGCGAGAAGCGCGCGCGCCAGCCCGCCGTCAGCTGCCAGTTCTCTCCCTTGATGTCATGTATGACGGTCGAGCCGGACCAGCCGAGAAGGGTCGGCACGACAAGACCGACTCCCTTGCCCGACCGCGTCGGCGCAAAGGCCATGACATGCTCCGGACCATCGTGGCGGAGATAACGCTCACGAACGCGACCGAGGAAGATGCCACGGTCGCTGAAGAGCCCCGCGGCTGACGTCTCGCGGTCGGAGGCCCAGTGTGCCGAGCCGTAGGTCGTGACATTGCGCCGCTGACGCGCGCGCCACAGCGACCCAGCCACTGCCGCCCCGCAGCCGATGAAGCCGCTCGCGCCGGCGATCGCGCCGGCCCGATCGAAGACGTGCGGGGCGTAGGCATCGAAGTGATACCACCACAGGAAGATCGCCCACGGGCGATAGATCGGGACGCCGCCGATCGTCGCCCATGGCGATCCGAGCTCAGGCTGGTAGGCGAGCGCCGCAGCCGCCCACTGCGTCGCGGTCCAGATGCCCGCCAGCACGATCCCGAACACGACGGTGATTTGACCGACAAGCAGTTTGGTGGGTGTCACGCAGGCCTCCGCCCGCATGGGAATTAGCCGCGCGGGTTGGGGCCTAGTGTCGTCGGATTGACCGGATTGCGTCAGGAGCCGTCTGGTGCCGCCATAGCCCTTTTTGGGGCCACCGGCTGCAAGCAGGGGCAAATCGGTCAAGGTCCGCGCCGCTGCGCGGACTCACAAAGACCTTTGCTACTAGGTTGTTCGAGTGAGAGCTATGGCAAGCTGGTGTCAGAAGAGCTTTGCAGCTGAGCGATTAAGCGGTTGATTTTCCAGTCAAATCATCGACTTAGAAGATCGCCATATGCATCATTAGCACGATCTGGAGGCGTGGAAAAGGCTGGATGCTTGTGGACGGTTTGCAAGAAACGACGGGACAGCCAGCGCTTCAGCTCCTTGCCAAGGAATCTCGCGTCTAATTTTTTCGCTGGACGATTTCGTATTCCAGATCGTGCAAGCGAAACCGCTTTGGCTGCTCCTCCTGATGGTGGCGGACGGGGGCCCTGACAATGTGCTCACGCAGAAACGCGAAAAGACCGTTCATGGACCTGAGATTACCCTGCCTTGCGATCATCACCCGTCCAGCGTTGTAAAACTGCAACCAAGTGGCATACGCTGTATTCTCGTCGATGCTGGTTCCCGCAAGTGGGTAGGCGTGATGCCTCGCGACGATGAGTTTCCTGACCCTCGATATCTTGGCGCCTCGCGGAAGTCGAAAGGCATTCCGCAGGATCGTCTCGTCGGCGGTGCCGAGCCAATCCGCCACGACATCGAGCCATTCGGAGCATTCTCGCAGAAATCGCGGCATTCTCGAGTTTTCGGCCTTGAGGTCTGGACCGGGTGTGTCTTGATGCTTGAGCTGAAACAGCATCAGGTCGCCATAGATGGGGTCGAAGGCAACCAGGTCGACGTCCGTCAGCACCCTGCCTTGATACCGAAGCTTTATGTTGGTGCGGCAGATCACGTCCGGAAACATGGACTGCAGAAATCCTGTTAGTGCGCGCTGAAGTGACGCTTCGCGGCCTCGCTGGTTGGATGAATAATCAGACTGAAAATTCCGTCTGAGGGAATCGAGGAGGAACTCCATTTGTCGTGCTCGGCCGCTCACCACCTTCACGATCGAGGTTGATGCGAACTCGACTATTACCGGTAGTGGGGCGTGTGGTCTCGAAGCGACAGCGACATTCTCCCGATTGAGCGTCACGGTCTTAAACAATTGCTCAGCTTCAGCTCGAGAGGTCGGAGTATAATGGGCAAATCTCTCCCCGAACTCCTCCAGAGCATGCCAGAGATCGTCGATGAATTCCTCGCGGTCCGCCGATATTGTCAGCACGTTACCCCTTGGGATGTCGGGGTATTTCACGTTCATGGCTGCCGCAAATCGTTCGTGCTTGAGGGCAAACGACACAACAATTGCAGCACTCATCAGATATTTTAGGTACGTAATTCCGCCAAATTTTTTCAATTCATTGAATGAGTCGAATTGAGGGGTCGCGACAATTTGCCCCCAAGCTATAGTGAAAAATATGTCATCGAGAAAAGGATCTGCGTTGTAGCCCATGAAAAGATCGCGCCAGACATAGATATTTCCGAGGAATGATTGCCAAATTTTTTCAGATCTTATTTTACCTTCCGGAGTTTCAAATAAATTCCGCCCAATCTCATTCTGCAGGATATCTCGATAATGCTCTTCAACTCCCCGCTCATGAGACTGCGCGTCGATAATCTTAGAAGGAAAATCAAAGCGGTAGAGTTTCGGATCCACCTTCGTGATCGTTGACAGGCCAGACCAGGTCAGCTCGACAACGCGCCTTCCGTGTTCGATGAACCCCAGTATCGTGGCGAGATCAGTAACTCGTCGTGCGAGGTCCTCGGATCGTGGCATCGTGATCGCAGGAAAGGGAAAGTCCGAGTGCAGGCTGAGCATGAGGATAGCCAGCCGCCTGAGACCCATCGACAGAAAATAAAATGAATACGACAACTCCTCTTCGAGACCGTTCTCCGCAATGAACGTTTCGTGAAGATCGAGCTCTTTCAGCGCACCAGCAAGAAGGACCCCCCGATGGTCACGCGCGAGCTGCTGTGAGATTCTGTTCTCCTCTTCGGAGAGGCTCTGCAAGAACTCAACGATCCAAGCCTTCTCTTCAGCAGAAAGCGCTACGGGTTCTCCAGGTTGAGCCATGTTCACAGCACCATTGAGGTTGTGGAGGAGCCTTGCTGAAACGCAGGTGATTTGGGATCGCTATCGTGATGGAGAATCTGCGCGAATTCTATGATCGCCTCAACGAGGCGGAGCGGCAACTTTCTGCGGAGGTTGCGGCGGACCGGGTGGGTCTCCTCATGCGAATCGCCGTCAATGAGCTCGATCTCGATTTCGAAGGCTTCCATCGAGGATCGGCGTCCGATGAAGTGGACCAGGAACGATCGTATATCATCCGCATTGGCGTTGTGCGGATACTCCAGCTGGCAATGGAGGCGCATCGCGATTTTGAAGCGCCCGCCATAACAATTCAGCGCGATCTCAGATATTCGGGCCCTGTCCTCCAGCTGATCGCCATAGCCGGGACGATCGAACATGATCGTCGCGTGGCGCAGAGCCTGTCTGCCGTCGGCGGGCGCATCGAAAAACTGGAAGATAGCTTTCGGATAACTCTCCCTTCGAAGCTCCCTGATCTCGAACTACACGAGCGAGAGCTGGAGCGGCTTCATGTCGGAAATCATCGCTCGTTTCTCTCCGAGGGCTACGAGGCAATCGTCGGCGAGAAGATCGGTGACGAGGTCAGGACGCTGCTGACCGATCTGGTCTACCCGTTCCGAACACACTTCATCGGCTACGAGGCCGACCCGACGCTGGACTTCTATTTTTTTGGCCATGCCTACACCGACATGCTGCTCGCAAAGGGCTACGACACATTCCACTTCTCGACGACGTTCGGCGGCATCACCTTCTCGAATTTCAAGCTCGCGGCGACCTTCATCGTATCGGTCGGGATGAAGCATCGCGCGTTCGTTCGTGCGCTCATGGAGAAGGTGCCGTCGATCCGGGCCGAGGACGTGCTCACCGTGTCGGTCGAGACCCCGGGATATCTCGAGGGTCTGCGCGACTTCATCAACGAGTATGGCCAACAGTTCACCGGACATGTTCCGGTGAATGATGCAGATGTCCGCAAGATATTTGACGTGCTGTCGATCAGCAGGCGCAATCTTGCCCTGCTCGAACGGCCGGGCGCACCGATACCGCCGTTGATCCAGTGTTCCGACGGCCACGTCATCCGGCCGCTGGCCGGCGCGACCAGCGACGAGGTCATGCTCTTCCTTCTCAACGCGCTGCAGCACAATTTTCCGAAGGACTACGACCGCGCGCAGCGTGCGCGCGAAGGCGTCATGCAGAGGGCGCTGGAAAAGGCGGTCCGCGAGGTGCTTCCCACGCTGGAGTATCGAGGAAACATCAAGTTAAGGCAGAATGGAAAGGTACTGACCGACCTTGACCTAGTGATCGTCGAGCGGTCCTCCGATCGTGTCGTGCTTGTCCAGCTGAAGCACCAGGATCCCTATGGTGCTGACCTTGCGACGATGCTGGCACGAACTGGTCGCCTCAATCAGCAGGTCGGCGACTGGCTCCGCAAGGTCCGATCATGGCTCTCGGCCGCAAGCCCGTCCGAGGTTCGAGCAACCCTTCGCCTTCCTTCCGGTTCGTCGACGCCGAAGGTCAGCCTACTGGTCCTGACGCGGCATTACGCGCACTCGCTTCGCAAGGTGGTCGAGGGCGACGATGCCATGTTCGCGAACTGGAACCAGCTCGCGACTGCAACCGCGAGTCTGCTGGAGCCCGGGTCTGCTGCACGTGGATTGGATGACCTTCTGGAGGAGCTGAAGGGTCTCAGTGTCCCCGAAGAGGTCGATTATCTGCCCGAACCCTCGAGCAGCTGGGGTGTCGGAAGCCTCCGCTTCACCATCGAGCAGGAGCAGGATTGAGCCATCGGCCGAAGCAAGGACGGCTGCCGGGCGCAGGTCAGCCACGGCGCTGGGGCAGCGGGCGGGCGCGGCGACGCGCTACGTCGTGGTCGACAGCCTCTGACAGGAAGGGCCGACAAGCGCCCAAGCAGCTTCGACGACTTCCTCGAAGGCCAGTTCCTTGAGATCGAGCGATGCGGCGTAGGCGCGCCATTGAGTTCGTTTGGCATCGTCACCAATCATGGCATCGGACAGCCCGGGCGGTCGGTCCGCCGGGATGGAGGTTCCACGTCGCTCGAAGGTGGCTCGGATAGCTGCATCCAGATCGTCAGGAGCTATCTCCAGCGCCCGGGGGATCGCCCAGAGGTCGAAATAGTCCTTCATCCGACCGTTGGCGATGCCGAGTGCCACCATCGCCTGAAACTTCTCGGCGATTACCGATGCAGGCGGATAGATCCGGATCTCCGGCTCATCCATGCCCAGCATCGAGGGATAGGCCATGGTCCGGGCAGCGTCGGCGAGCGCGTCACCGAAGCCGATGTCGATCGTGACGGGTATCCGGGTCCTTTCAAGATAGGCATCGGCACGCAGCCGCACGCCACCATATTCCATCTCTTCCCGGATGACGGCGGTCCTCAGGCTTGCCGTGTCGAAGGCAAGTCCGTCATCAGCATCGATCGACAAGACTCCGGCAAATACCTCGCGCAGGTAGTCAGGGTCGGAGTCCCCGTGACCCAGAAAGTCCGCATCTCTCGTCTCGCGCGAGCTGCTTTCGATCCAGAGGGTGACGAGCATGCCTCCTTTCAGAATGAAGGAGCCACGATGTTCGGATATCGAAAGGCGATAGAGCAGCCGCTCGAGGGCATAGCGGACGAGCACCACATCATAGGCTCGCCCTTCCGCGCGAGCGAGGTTCAGCAGCCGCTGCTTGACGGAGGCCGCAATGTTCACTGGCGCCTTAGCCATTGGAAGTGAGTGCCTCGAGATAGGGACGCATGATGTTCCATGCGTCGCCAGCCATTGCCGCTTCTGCGATCGATGCCGGCGTCGCCCTGCGCTGATCCAGCGTGGCGCGGAGTGCTTCCACTGCCACGGATCGATCGACCAGCTTTCGATTTCGGAAGACGTCTGCGAGGGTCTTGGGAATCGAATAGATCGGGACGCGGGTCCCCGAGATCGTGTGGTGTTCGATTCCCTGCTGCATGTATCTGTCCCGGAACTCGACGATGCGGACCGGTGGATAGGACGAAGCGGACGGGCTCCAGTCCTTCACGCTGACCGCCATCCAGACCTTGCGTGGCATCTGGTCGGTCAGCTCATGGTATGCCAGCGCAGAGACCATCGCCACGACGCCACGAGGGACCTTCTTCGCTGCCTCTGCCAGTGCCTGATGGGTGTCGATATCGCTGTCAGGTCGCTGATAGAGGCCGCGCGAGATGCGGATCAGTTCACCGGCCGCAACGGCGCGGGAAATGGTCTTGGGATCGATACCCTCGCTGCGAAGCTCGTATGCCCGCACGATCGGCTTCTGCATTAGCAGCTGGGCAAGGAGGGTTCGCTGGGGTTGCTGCGTTTCGCTCATTGGTCACATAACCTGGGTCTGGCTGGCTTGAGACCCAGGTTATGTGACGCGGCCGCTGTCACATAACCTGGGTTTGTGCGGGATGAGACCCAGGTTATGTGACACGTGTGGATGTTTCAATCGCTCTTCGCCTTTGGTCGGACCAGCGCGCTCTCGTGGGCGAGATCATCGGACCGAAGCCATGCCACGACGTCCTCCAGTGTCGACGCCGCATAACGCTTGCGAAGCCCGCATTCCCAGATGATGGCCGTCCGCCATTCCATCGACTGCAAGGTCTCGACGACGGTCCGGTCCCGTTCGACATTGCGCTCGAACTTGCCGCGCCAGAATTCGACGTTGCTCGCCGGTGTCGTGCACCAGTGACACCCCTCATGGCGATGCCAGAAGCATCCGTGCACGAAGATCGCAGCGCGCCGGGAGGCAAGCACGATATCGGGCCGCCCGGGAAGCTTCGCCGCGTGCAGCCTGTATCTGAAACCGGCACGATGGAGCGCCTTGCGCAGAAAGGTCTCCGGACGCGTGTCCGTGCCGCGGATGCCAGACATCATCCGCGACCGTGTCGCCGCGTCGACTACATCGACCATGGAGACCGACCTGTCATTTCGCGTCGATGATGATAATCAACATCCCTTTGCGTGACCTTCGGAAAGCGTGTGAGTCTTGCCAAGATATTCTGTCGTCGACATTTTTGCAGGTCCCGGGGGTCTGGCCGAAGGATTTTCAGGCGTTCCCGGTGCGGGTGACGAACATGCCTTCCGAATCGCCCTGTCGATAGAGAAGGATGCATCGGCGCACGAAACCCTGCGGCTGCGCAGCTTCCTGCGTCAGTTCGATGGCGACATTCCGGTCGGCTACTACGACTACATCAACGGGAAGGCGCCGGAACCGGACTGGGCAACGCTGTATCCCGACGAATGGGAAGCGGCCGAAGAGGAAGCCTGGCAGCTCGAACTCGGCAAGGAAGAGCCTGCTCTGCGTCTTGACGCACGCCTCGACGCAATCCGTGTCGAAAGCGGCGGCGACGTCATCCTGATCGGCGGGCCGCCATGCCAGGCCTATTCCCTCGCCGGCCGCTCGCGCAATCTGGGCAAGGAAGGCTACGTCGCACTCGAGGACAATCGGCACTTCCTGTACCAGGAATACATCCGGATTCTCGACCGACTGAATCCGGCAGCCTTCGTCATGGAGAATGTGAAGGGCATGTTGTCCTCGTCGGTGGACGGGGAAAGCCGCATCTTCGATCAGGTTCTCCGCGACCTGCGCGGCGACCGTGAAGGCGGACGCAGATACAGGCTCATCGCGCTCGATCCGCGCAGCCGGCAGCAGCTCGATCTCGGGCGTTTCGAGCCGCGTGCATCCGACTTCATCGTCCGCGCCGAGGACTTTGGCGTGCCGCAGGCCCGCCATCGGGTCATTGTCGTCGGGCTCCGTGCCGATCTCGCCGAGGATCTGCCCGACCGCGCACTGGCCGACCTCATGATCCGCCACAATCTGCGAACGACCGTGGGCCAGGTCCTCGCCGGCATGCCGCACCTGCGCAGCGGCCTCAGTCAGGAAGCCGACAGCGCCGATGCATGGCGCGGCATCGTGCAGACCGCGATGGCCTTCGTCGCTGACCTCGAGACCGATCTTGACGACGAGCGTCAGGCAGCTTTCACCGCCCGTGCCAGCGAATATCATCGGCGCTTTGTCGCGCTCAACGATCTGCCCGGTCGCGAAGGCTTCGGCGTCGGCATTGCCGATGACTGTCCGGATGACCTGCGCAGCTGGCTGACCGACGAACAGCTGGAAACGCTCCCGAACCATGCGACGCGAAGCCACATGGGCAGCGATCTCGCGCGCTACTTCTTTGCCGCGGTTTTCGCCGAGGTGGTCGGCCGGTCACCGAAAGCAGCCGACTTTCCGGAAGAGCTGGCGCCAGCGCACGAGAACTGGAACTCCGGCAAGTTTGCCGATCGGTTCAGGGTCCAGCTGGCCAGCGGACCATCGACGACAGTGACGAGCCATATCTCGAAGGATGGCCACTACTTCATCCATCCTGATCCGCTGCAATGTCGGAGTCTCACGGTCCGCGAAGCGGCAAGACTGCAGACCTTTCCCGACAACTATCTGTTCAAGGGCAACCGGACCCAGCAGTACACCCAGGTAGGAAATGCGGTTCCTCCGCTGCTAGCGCGGTGGATCGGCGAGGCGCTGTACGCGATTCTTACCGCGGACCGGGATGAAGCGGCAGACACTCATCCGCAAGCTGTTCTTTCGCGGACCGGGTAACCGGGACCATCAGTTCGGACGTCTGAATTGCGGCACCGCAAGTATTTCGAAACGGCGGCTTTATAACTTGTCGCTCTCCTGCGTGCTGTGCACAACTGCGAGAATTGGGACTCGAACTTCTGAGCTTGGGGGAGGCTTGATGCCGTCAGCAACACAGACAGACGCGTTTGCCAGGCAGCTGCGCGCGCGCCTTGCGACGGCGGTAGATGTCGATGATGCGGCTCGCCTCGTGCGTGCCGATCTGGAGCCGATCCTCGGGGCCTTCACTCCCGAGCAGGAGGACGACTTTGCCGCTGCGATCGAGAGCGTCAGGGCCACGATCCGACCCGTCGAGATTCTCCGTGTCAATTCCATGTTCCGTGTTCGCCAGCAATGGTATCGCGGACCTGCGGAAGGCGACCGGCACTGGCCGGCGCTGCGGGCCTACCTCGTGGATTCGAAGGGCTGGTCGGCCGAGACGGTAGACGAGAGGATCGGCGCCGCGTCGAACGAGATTGTCTCGCTGCTCGAAAATCCTGCGACCGAAAGCTTTGCCTGCCGGGGGCTGGTGATCGGTCATGTACAGTCGGGCAAGACCGCCAACATGACCGCGGTCATCGCAAAGGCGGTCGACGCTGGCTACAATCTGGTGATCATTCTCGCCGGCCTGACGAACAAGCTGCGCCGACAGACACAGAGCCGGATGCGCAAGGATCTGGTCGATCGCCTTCGCGACCGCTGGGAACTGCGGACCAGCGAAGACGACCAAGGCGACTTCCGAATGCCCCCGAACGGCGGATTTCCAGCGCCGGCGGAGGGCGTCGTGCAGCTCGCGGTCGTGAAGAAGAACGTTGCACCGCTCGGTCAGCTTCTCGCGACGCTCGATCGCACCTTGCCGGCCGTGCTTCGCCGGCTCCGCGTGCTCATCATCGACGACGAATGTGATCAGGCCAGCGTCAATACCGCTTCGGGCGAATATGACATGACCCGGATCAACGAGAACATCCGGCTGATCCTGAAGAAGTTTCCAGCAAACGCCTATGTCGGCTACACCGCGACGCCTTTCGCAAATGTCCTGATCAACCCGTTTCCAGTCAATGGCGGCGAGCTGGACGACCTTTATCCGAAGGACTTCATCACCGCACTTCCGACGCCGGACGGCTATTTCGGCACGGAAAAGCTGTTCGGCCGGCCGCCCGCCGATGCCGACGCGCCCCTCCCGGAGGAGAAGGGGCTCGACATGATCCGGGACATCGACGAGGATGAAACAGCGCTGCTGCAGCCGCCTAGCCGGGCGGAGAAGGACGCCTTCCAGCCGCGAATGCCGCCCTCGCTCGAGGATGCGGTTCTCTATTTTCTGGCGTCATGTGCAGCACGCCGTTTCAGGGGTCAGGCCGACAGCCACATGTCGATGCTGATTCACACCTCTGCCTATGTGATCATGCACGATCGGCTCGCGACGCTGGTCAAGGCCTGGCTGGAAGTGGTCGGCGACGAGCTCGGGGATTCCTCTTCGGTTCTGTGCCAGCGAATGCTCGCCCTCTGGGATGCCGAGCAGCTCAGAATTCCCGCGGGCGTCTGTCCCTATCCGCATGTCACCTCCGAACAGCTGCTTCCTTTCATGCCGGCGGTCCTCGAAGCGCTCGAAGTGCCGGTGGAGAACGGCGTCAGCGAGGATCGCATCGACTACGACGGCGCGCCGAAGACCTATATCGTGGTCGGCGGATCGATCCTGGCACGTGGCCTCACGATCGAAGGGCTGTGCGTCAGCTATTTCCTTCGCACCTCGAGCCAGTACGACACGCTCCTGCAGATGGGCCGCTGGTTCGGCTATCGTCCGGACTATGAGGACATGCCGCGCATCTGGATGACCGAGGCGCTGTCGACCGCATTCCGATCGCTCGCCCTCATCGAGGCGGAAATCCGCGAAGACGTCGCCGAATATGCCATTCGCCACAACACGCCGATGGAATTTGCGGTTCGCGTGCGATCCATTCCCGGCATGGCCATCACCGCGGCGAGCAAGATGAGAGCAGCCGTGCTGACCGACGTGAGCTACGCCGGGAAACATGTGCAGACCATCCGCTTCGATCACCACGATCGGCGGATCGTTCAGACAAACTGGACCGCTGCCTCGAATCTGATGACCCAGGCGACCGACCTTGGTCTTCGATCTGCTGATCCAGCGAGCGTTCTGTACGAGGGGGTTCCCGGCCGGCTGATCGTCCAGTTCCTGCGTGCCTATTCCGTTCAGGCGTCACATCGGGAGCTGTCGGCAGACTTCCTGCTCGGCTATCTCGATGCGTCAGGCGACAGCCAGAAGACCTGGAGTGTCGGCGTCGTGCAGCCGCGCGTCGGCTCCGTTTCTGCCGAGCCGCTTGGAGGCCTTGGACCGGTCACGCTTTCGACGAGAAGCCGGCTCAACCGACCGGAGGACTTTGCCGACATCAAGGCCTTGATGTCGAAGCGCGATGTCCTGTTCGACTGCGGCGCGGCCGGGGACGGCGTGCCGAACGGGGACTGGAGCGGGCTCAAGACAGCACGCGCTGGGATTGTCGGGCAGGTGCCGCTGCTGCTGCTCTATCCGATCGATCGAGCGTCGCAGCCTCGACCGGGCTCGACCGAGCGTTCGCCCCTCGATGCCATCGGCGACCTCGTCGGCTTCGGCATCGTCTTCCCCGGCAGGGCCGAAGGAGCCGGTGGATATTACAGCGTTGTGCTGGAACCACCGTCTGCGGACGATCTGGAGGAGATCGAGGACGAGATCGCCGAGCAGCTCGAGGCCGGGCGTGCCCGCTGAATCGTCGATCGATCACTGGGACATGCTTCGCCGCGGCGGACAGGCGTCGACGGCACTCGAGATTCCGAGCATCGATACGGGGATCGAGACCGGATCGGGTTCGGTGCGTCTTGCCCTCGGCAATGCGGGCGAGCTGAGGCTGCTTCTTCCCGTCCGCCAGAGCGAAAGGATTGCCGAAACCCCGTCGAGCGATGCTCTGGCCATTGGCGTTGCGACCTACTCCCTCGGCGGTACCCCGATCCGCTATCTGGACATGACATGCCTGATCGGTGCGCTCGATGGCGTGTTTGCGGATGTGGCCGGCGAGATCATGGACCGGATCGTCGGTGGTGCCTCGCCTGTCGAGGCATGCCGCACGACGATCGAGGACTTTCGCTCTCTCCTGATCGCACCTGGAGCGGAAGTCAGCATTCAGGAAATCCGGGGTTTGATAGGCGAGCTGCTGATGCTGCGGACGCTGCTCGACCTGGATCCGACGGCCTGGAGACTCTGGCGTGGGCCGCTTCGCGAACGCCACGACTTTCACGGCGGGCTGCTGGCCACTGAAGTGAAGACGACGAGCAGATCGGCGACGCGCAGGATAACGATCTCGGCTGTGGACCAGCTTCTTCCACCCGCAGGAGGGTCGCTGACGCTCGCGGTGTTCCAACTGGCTGAAACGGCTGGCGGAGACATCTCGGTGGCGAGGATTGCGGCCGATGTGCTGCGGGCGGCCTCCGACAGGCAGGAGGTTCTTCGCCTTGTCGCGGGTTACGGCTGCACCGATCACGACTCCCGTGAGTGGAATCGCTGCCGGTTTCGCCTGGAAGACGAGCATCATTATCTGGTCGATGCTCGCTTTCCGCGCGTCATCCCCGAAAGCTTTCCAGAAGGCGTCGTCCCGGTGGGGGTCGAGGAGATTTCCTACGCAGTGAACCTCGGAACGGCGGAGCAGTGTCGTCTGAGCAACGACACCGTCGACGCCAGAAATGCGGAGCTGGTCGCGTGCCTCGACCACATCTGACACTTCACTCCGAGGCGTACGCGGCCTCCGGCAACCTTGCAGCCGACGGCTATCGCAAGCTTCTTGGGGCGCCCTCGATCGATCTTGTGCAGACTGTCGTGCGAGAGGCGGTCCAGAACAGCTGCGACGCCGCGCTTTCCGATGGTGGCGCGGAAGTTCATTTCCGTGTCCGTGCTCTCCAGCCAACCGAGCTGCAGGCGCTTCGCGAAGTCGTGCTTGCCGATCGGCCTCTCGACGAGAGCGCTGCAGAGCCGCTCGACGCCTTCCTGTCGAGCCCCGCGCCGCATGTTCTGGAGATATGCGATTTCGGGACGGCGGGCCTCGCAGGGCCGACGCGCGCAGATGTGGCAGCGATGGAGGACGAGGCAACCGACTTCGTCGATTTCCTGAGGAATGTAGGCTCGAGACGAAACACGGCGCACGGCGGCGGGACCTACGGTTACGGAAAGACCTCGCTGTATCTCGCCAGTCGCTGCTCGACGATCGTCATCGACAGTCAAACCACGCATGTAGGAGAACCTCGACGCCGGGTCATTGCGGCGCAGCTGGGTTCCGCGTTCAGCGCGAACGATGCTCAGGGCGTTCGTCGTCGCTTCACCGGGCGGCACTGGTGGGGACGGGCATCGGGCGAAGACGAACATGTCGATCCGGTCGAGGGGGACGATGCGGCCGAGCTCGCCAACGCTCTCGGCTTTCCACAGAGGTCGCCAGAGCACAGCGGCACATCGATCATGATCCTCGATCCGCTGTTCGTGGAAGAGGATCGCGAGCGTGCGATCGACCTAATCGAAGAGGCGCTTCTCTGGTTCTTCTGGCCCCGCCTTCTGGAAGGAACGCCGGATGACAGGAAGATGCATTTTCGCATCTTCGTGGACGGCGAGGAGCGACCGCTGCCTCGCCCAGAGGACTTCCCGCCGCTTGATCTCTTCGCACGCGCGATGAAGAACATGCGCGCCGATCCTCCCGGCGGTGACATCGTGCGATCCCTTCGGCCGAGGCGTGATCTTGGTCGCCTGAGCTTTGCGCGCGGCCTCCGTGCCGAACGCGTTGCACCCGCAGGTCGCGAGGGCAGCCTGTTTCCCGATCGCTCCGCCGCGATCGCGGTGATGCGGCCGGTGGAGCTGGTTGTTCGATATTTCACCGGCACACAGATTGCGGATGACCGTTTCGAATGGGCCGGGGTCTTTGTCGCCTCGGACAATGACACGGTGGAGGAAGCCTTCGCCAAGGCAGAACCGCCGGCGCATGACGACTGGCAGTACGAGGCTCTCTCCGACCGAGCGGCTCGCAGCATCGTCAAGATCGCTGTTGACCGTATCCGCACGGCAGCACTCGAATATGCAAACCCGGTTTCGGCGCCCGCGCCGGAAGGCGACAGGGCGCCGTCGCTGGCCGGTGTTGCGGGACTGTTCGGTCGAGCGCTGGAGGGTGATGGCGAGGGTGCCGGACCCCGTCGGCCAAGTCCGGGCGGTGGCGGAGGTGGTCGCTCGGGACCGTCTGTCACACGACCCGCGTTTGTCAGACTGGAGCTGAGTGAAACCGGGCCTGTCGGTGTCTTCGAGCTTGTCGTCCGCGGCGAGGGTCCGTCGCTCTCGCTCCATCTCGATCCACTGCTGGTGATGGATGGCGGGACGGCATCGGAGTCAGCGACCGCCCTACGGCCCACAGTCACGCGTGTTGTCGACGAACATGGACAGGAGCTCGCAGTCGACGGCCCGGTTGCCATTGGCGAAAGTCGAGGCAGGTTCGAGGTTTCAGTCGCGATGCCGGCAGACTGCGCAGTGACGATGACCGCCCGTCTCAGCTCCGACGAGGCTGAATGATGGGCCGGATCGCATTTCCGTTTCTGACCCTCGATCAGACCACGATCAGCCCGGCGCCATGGGTTCTCCTCGAGGACGGCGTTGAAACGCCGATCGCCGATGCGTGGCTTCCAGACTGGGATCCGGCGAGAGACCTCCGTCTGCGGCGGCTTGTGACCACCGACCTCGATCGCGCAGCCGATCAGCTGTCCATGGCAGTCGATGACGGTGCGCTCGAACTGGTGGTCCGGATCGGCACTGGTATCGGCAACATGCCGCGGCGGATCATCGCGACCTCGAGACTGCCGCTGACTCGTCTGGAGCCGACGATCGTGGTCGATGAACTGGTGTCCGGCCGCAGCCTGTCGCAGAGACTCCTCGTCGATACTCTCGTGCTCCTGCGCCGGCCGCGCGACGGTTCGCCGCTTTCGCCCGGTCGGGTCGGGTCGAAGCTCTGGTCGGATCAGCTCGACCTCCGCCTCGAAGGCGAGGAACCGCGCTTCCCGATGGAGGCCGTCAGCTTTCTGTCGCGTTTTGCCGGCCGACCCGAGGCCTATGCCCCATGGCTGCTGCACTGGACGCCCGGCAATCTGCATCGCGATTTCGGCGGGAGTGTCCGACTCTATCTCAACAGCGACCGCGCCGACGTGACAGATCGCCTGCTCGCGGGCGATCGCGCGACCACCCAGGTCGTGCTTGCCGATGTCATGACCCAGATCATCTCGGCCTCATTGCGTCAGAGTGATTTCGAACGGATCGCCGTTGAGGCCGATCCGTGCTCGATCGCCGGTCGGGCAGCGCACTGGATCGGCCTTGCCTTTCCCGATCAGGACATCGCTGCCGTCCGCAGCATGATCGATCTCCGCCCGTCGACATTTCATGCCGGGATTCTGGCTGCAGCTGACATTGTCAGCCTGGACCACAGCGCATGATCGTGCAGCTATTCCCAAGGCTTGATCGTCTCGCTGTCGACGCACTTCTGGCCGGGCGCGCCGACGACACGGCGCGCCCGGAACCGATCCTCGATGCCGACAGCTTCCCTGTCGAGACCCGCTATGCTGCTAGCGGCGGCAGTCCGATCAGGCATGATATTCTCGTCGATCTTCGCTCCGGACTGGTGGAGATCGCTGCCGGCTGCGGGTTTCCGGACCGGGGAAGTGCAGCCGATCGGGCCCGGTTCGATGAGCGAGTCTCCGCCTTTCTCGCTCAGCGGGACGAGCTCGACGACGGCGAAGCTTTGCGCGACGATGTCTGGGCATTTCTGGCCTGCGTGCTTCTCCCCGATCTTGCGGCCTGGCGGTTCGCTGATCGGCCCGCAGAACGTTTTCACGGCGGCGTGCGGAACACATTCCAGCGTCTGTGGATGCGAGGCCGGATCCTGGACAGGGGTGCTGCGGCAGAAGATCGCTGGGAGCTGCTTGGTGCGCTCACCGAGGATGCACTCGTGCAGATCACTGAGCGCCCCTCGATCGGCAATGACGCGAGGCTGTCACGGGCACTGGCCGAGGGCTGGCTACGCGCATCGCGGCAGCTTGGGCGTTCGGCAATGGAAGACGCCATGCGCGAGGCGGTGATCCGCCTGCGACTTCGCAATCAGGTACAGCTTCTCGCAGACCTCGATGATCGTGATCTTGAGGAGGCGGTCGACGCCTTCTTCGCACAGACGCCCTCGGGTATCGAACCCGAGCGCCGATCGTGGACGGATCGTCTGCTGGGTCGCGGCAAATGAACGATCGTCATGATCAAGGGCGTTCTGCGTGACGTCGCCGAAAGCATGGTCGCTACTCGCCGTCGAAGGTGTCAGGCAATATGGCGGGAACACGGGGTACGAAGACGATCCATCTGCCATCTACCGCTACGACAGCGACGTCGCCAATCATCGAAACGTGCGTAATGGCGACGTGGCAGTCATCCGATCGAGCACCTCTGTCCTCGGCATCGGAACGATTGAAGCCATCGTCGAAGGCCAGGGGTCTAAGGTCCGCCAGCGTTGTCCGGAATGCGGCACCGTCAATATCAAGGCGCGCACGACACAGTCTCCTCGATGGCGCTGCACGAACGCGCACTTCTTCGAAAGGGCGGCAGAGGAGACGGTTGAGGTGGCCACTTTTGAGGCTCACTACGGAAAGACCTTCAAAGCATGTCCTTCCGAAATGACCCTCGAGGTCCTCAACAATGCGGTGATTCGCCCCAATGATCAGATGTCGATCAAGGAAATCGATCTCGCGCGTCTGGAACCGATCCTGCTGTCTCTCCCGGATGTCGCGTCGATTGTCCGAAATCACGTACGCCGCCTTGCCCCCGAGGAAACGGGTACAGAGGGCAGTGGAAGTGCAAACTCGATCATCGAGGAGCGGCGCCGCGTTCTCAGGGAAATTGCGCTTCGTCGCGGTCAGGCCCGATTTCGCAAGCGCCTGATGGATCGCTATGGCACGCGTTGTCAGGTCAGCGGCTGCGCATTTCCGGGCCTCGTCGAGGCCGCTCACATAAGCCCCTATGCACGGTCGAACGACAACAGCGAGCGGAATGGCCTGCTTCTGCGGAGTGACCTGCATACCCTGTTTGATCTCGGACTTCTCGGGATCGATCCGAAGACGCTGAGGACAGCGGTGCACCCGCAGGCGAAGGCAGCCGGTTATGAGCAGTTCGACGGGATCGCAATCCATCTGAACGGCTCTGCAGGACCTGACCGATCGGCGCTTGAAGACCGGTGGCTCCTGTACGTCGAACGAGTGGCAGCCGTCGATGCCCACCAGGGAGACTCAGGTGCCTAGGGGCAGTCTGGTCAGGCAGGATGTCCTGAACGCGATCGCAGAGTTTGACGCATCGGGGCGCGAGGCTTTCCTTGAGCGCTATGGCTTCAATGGAGCGCGGGACTATTTTCTCATCCACGAAGGGCGTCGCTACGATTCGAAGGCGATCGCTGCGGTAGCCAACAAGTGGGCGGCCGGCGGAGGCGGGCAGGCTCTGACAGCGCTCGAACTCAGCGGAGGCCGCACCGATGCGGCGAAGAGACTGCGCGAGCTCGGCTTTGAAGTCACGGAACCGACGGGCGCAGCGACATCAAGCAGCGGCGGGCACCTTGATCGAGCCTGGTCCCGTTTCTTGAAGAACGTTGCCGCGGTTCAGAAAGGGGCGCCGTTCTCGAATTTCGATGAGGGCGTCGCGGCCGCCTGGGAAGGATACAAGCCGCGTCTCCGGACGCGAGCGCTGGAGATTCTGGCACCGGAAAGCTGGACACCGGAGATGATAGGCACCGGCCAGATCCTTCAGCGAGCAATTGACGCCGTCGAAATTCAGGAAGATCGAATAAACCTGACGAACAATCTGGTCTTCTGGCAGAACCGATATGGTCATGCGAACAGGGAACATCGCGGTCTGCTGGAGGCGATGGGCCGGCCGGGATCACGGCGGGACGTCGAACAGGCACTTTTCGGTCTGTACAACGGAGATGACGAGGCCCGCCTATTTTCGGAGCTGAGCGACCTGCTCGGTCCGCGATATCCTCTGCTGGCATACTTCTACTTTCTGAAGGACATGGATCGGTTCATGCCCATTCAGCCGACAGGATTTGATCAGGCATTTCGAGAGCTGGGGATCGACCTAGTCACTCTCCGGAACTGCCGCTGGGACAACTATCTGCGGTTCAATGCGGCCATCGGCCTCGTGCGGGACGATCTGACGTCGATCCGGGGCATCAGTGGCGTTCGACTCGTCGATGCCCACTCCTACTGCTGGCTCCTCGTGAAGTTGCCCGAGGCAGGCAGCACGGGATCGGCGGTCGACCCCGGTCGCGTTCTCGGCGCTCGAGCAAAGGCGATCGTCAACATGCGTCTTTCGATCGAGCGGACCGTGGCGCAGGCCAATGGGCAGACCGTTCTCCGCGTGGTGAAGAACAAGGACCTGCTGCTCGACAGTCGTGCATTGGAGAAGCTGCTCGAACAGCGCCTCGAAATGCAGGAGAACCGCTGTGCCCTCACCGGCATCCCGTTCGACTTCGCCGGTACGGACCCCAGTCTCCTGCCGTCTCCGGACAGGATCGACAGCAGCGGCCACTATGCCGAGGGCAACATTCAGGTCGTGTGTAGGTTCGTGAATTTCTGGAAAAGCGCGACCGAGAATGACGAGTTTCTGCGCCTTCTCGATCTTATTCGGCACGTCGAATGATGGCCAGAAGCGAACATGCGCGCGTCTCTGCCTGGTTGCAGAACTTTCCGGACGCGCAGCGCGGGGTCGCCGGAGATCTGGTCGACGCACTTTCCCTGATCAGCGAAACCGATCTTCGACGCGAGCTGGGCAGCCATATTGCGCAGCTCGTGGAGAGACTTCAGGCTCCGGTAGCCGCATTTCCGGTCAGGGAAGTCGCCCCCGAAAGCTCAGCGCACGAACCAGGGCGTGATGGCGGCTATCACCTTTTCGATCCCGGGCTGCCTGGCAGCGAGGCTATCATCGGAAACATTCTGACTGGACTAGTTCGGCGCAGCAGCCTGTCGACGCGAATTCTCTCAACTCTTGATCTCGGCACTCTCCGTGATCGCAAGGTCTGCACCATTCTGCTCGTCGACGACTTTTCTGGTTCGGGAAAGCGTCTGCTTGACTTCCATCGGGCGCTGCGGCGTCACCCGACCATTCGAAGCTGGGCATCGTTCGGGTGGATAGACTTTCATGTCGCGACATTTGCGGCAACGAACCGGGCGGCGGCTCTCCTCGCGAAAAGGTTCGGCGAGGACAATGTCCATATTGTCCGATCGTGCCCGACCTTCGTCGGCACCGGCTGGACGCCTGAGCAGCAAGCTGAGGTCGAGAAGCTCTGTCAGACGCATGCGGGAAGAAGCAACAGGCGACGGGCGCTTGGCTTTCGCGACAGCCGCGCGTTGATTGCCTTTGAACATACTGCGCCGAACAATCTCCCGTACATTCTGTGGAAGCGGGCGGACAACTGGAACAGCCTGTTCGAGGACAAGGCTGTTCCTGACGACCTGCTGCCGCTGTTCACCATGCGCCCCGCACCTGCTGCTACCCCTCTGGCAGGAAGTGCCGGTGCCATGCGGCTGGGTCAGATCATCGATCTTCTCGGCCATCGGGTTCGCAGTGCTGGGGAGATCGCCGAGATCACGGATATCAGCATGGCCGAGGTCAATCGCCTGCTGGTTCTCGTGAAACAGCTGGGTCTTGCCAATCAGACGCTACGACTGACCGATGCCGGAAGGCTTGAACTGAGGAAATGGCGTCTGGCGCATCCAGATCAGCAGTTGCCCAACAGGGTGGAAGCCTATTATCCTCGCGAACTGAGGGCGGAGCGGTGATCGTTCAGCTTCCCGCCGGCCGAAAGGCCGGTCCATGCCACGGGGTTCTCGTGGCGGGCTGGCACGTTGTGCTTCGCCTGGGAAACGGCATCGCTGGGATCGACCATGGTGAAGCGAACTCCGGCTCTGACGAAGACTGGGCTCGTTCGCTCCACCAGGGCCTCCATTCGGGTCAAAGTGGATGATCAGCGCTTCGCCCCACCAGTATCGGGCAGAGGGTCTGGCGCGCGGCCGTCAGGAACCCGTCATCTCTGCGGCGATTTCTCAGGCATCAAAGGCGGAGGCTCTGGGCCTGCCCGCAATTCTCACGCTGGGGCATCTCGCATTCCGGACGGATGTCAGTCACCGATATCTTCGCTCGGTGATCGCGAAACGTTCGGGCGAATTCTATCGCGAATTCCACATCAAAAAGCGTTCCGGGGGACTCCGCCGCATCGTCGTGCCCGCCCCGAAGCTGATGGCGGTGCAGCGCTGGATCGTGCGCGAAATCCTGCGCGAGCGAGCGGTGCATCCCGACTGTTTCGCCTATGTGCGTCGTCGCTCCATAGTCGACTGCGCCAGCCGACACGTTGGCGCAGGGTGGCTGCTCAAGCTGGACATCCACGATTTCTTCGAGAGCATTCCGGAGCGATCCGTATATCGCGTCTACCGCTCGCTGGGATATCAGCCGCTTGTTTCGTTCGAGCTGGCGCGGATCTGCACAAGGCCCTGGATATCGCCACCTGACAAAAGGGAAGGTTCACGCACGGTCGCGAACTGGTGGAAACGCGGAATTGAGCTCTATCGTCGTCAGTTTACCGGCTATCTGCCGCAAGGCGCTCCGACGAGTCCGATGCTGTCAAATCTGGTGTGCCGCGGGCTGGATGAGGAGCTGAGCGCATTTGCGGCACGCGAGGGGCTTGTCTTCACTCGGTATTCCGATGACCTCACCTTTTCCGGACCGAAAGCCGGTTTCTCTCGCGATCGAGCGCAGCTACTAGGCCGGATCGACATTCAGGATTTCCAAAAGGTCTGATCGCTGATTCATAGGGCTCCGTGTTGGAACGCGGAGCGGACGATGGGTAACAAGCGTTACGAGTTGAACGATGCGCAGTGGGCGAAGA
>NZ_JAHGAW010000018.1 GCF_018603885.1 Sphingobium nicotianae | reverse complement strand
TTCGCCCGCTCAGCCATGCCAGGACGATCTCGCCCGGATCGTGGAGGATCAAACCTCGTGTCGGACACAGAGACGTCCACCCCATAACGCCCGGCCGCGATCATGAAGGCTCGGACAAGGTGCCTCCCCGGCAGTCCGGTGACCTCGCAGACAACCATTGGCCAGCGGTGGAGGAGATACCAATGTCGAAATCAATTAGACAACGATCCTGACAGTCCGCTCTTGTTTAGCCACAGCCTCAAGCTGCCGCTTGTTTGCAACGCGGCCGAGGGGAAGCAAACTCGGACGATCCGAACCGGACCGCTAGGCTCTCTCGATAGCTTTCTCGACCCAATAAGCAGCGCCCGCCAGCATATCGCGCTCCGCATCCGGGCGCCGGTATCTATAGATTCCGGGAAAAAGCAGCACTGTTGTGGCCCGTCGTTGAAATATAGCGTCCTGAAGCGAGCGGGAACGGACCAGACAATCGTGGTCGGGGCAATTGCCTGCAATCACGGCCTCGATAAGCTTCTCGGCCTCCTGGACGACAGGCTCATTGGCCTTCACCGCATCGGCCTGACGGAAACGTTCGCGCAAGCCCCAGATCAGGAACGGTGCCATCGGCACCACGGCGGAGAGCACGAAGTCGGCAAAGGTCGCCTGGCTCGCCATACCCAAAGAGACAATGATGACCGTCACGCCAACCATGAGACTGTCGAGCCAAATCCGGTAAAGGCGTCTTAAGTCGCTGTCATAGGTGACATTGGTCCGCTGGCAGATTGCCCGCGCAAGGCCCATGGGCACCTTGTCGACATCGAGCGCATACCAATTCTCGATCGAATGCTTGGTGCGAAGTCCCTCCCAACCCCGGACTGCACGGTCAGTCTCCTCAGGCGTCGGGCGCATGCCGGCGACAAGGCCATGCCATGCGAGCTTCAATAGCTGGATATCGAACAATTCGCTCGAGCGGGCAGCCGTTTTGAGCGTAGTCTTATAAGCGCGGTCAACGAGCGTTACATCGAGAAGGGTGAGGCAGACTGCAAGAAAGGCGATGAAGGGCTTCGCTTCTGGCACCGCTAGGCCGAGCGTGACCGCCAGGATGGGCGCCGCCAGGACAAGCGCGATCTGCGCCAGCTGCCAACGGACAGCGACGGCCCACCGCCACTGCCTCGCCTTGAGCAGTCGCTGACAGGCGTCCCCATTCTGCCGAACGGCGATGTCGGACAGTTCTGAGCCGTCTGCCGTCATGACCAAGTCACCGGATTACGACGTGGAAGGGCGCGCTTTGCCCCACCAGGCGTCCATCGGCGCGACGTACAATGAACGCCTCGGTCAGATGTACGCCGCGATATTCGAGCTCCTCCCATCGCTTTGTTCCTTCCTGCGGCGTTTCGAAGCCGCCCCGCCCCTTGCGAAGCGCGATGGCGACGGCGCCGGTGTTGGTGATCCTGTATCGCACATAGAAGCCCTCCGGCAGAGGCATGCCTTCATTGACGGTGACGTCGAACCAGAGGCCGCCGGTCGGCGCTAGTTCCTCGAAGTCCTCAATCTCGCGTCCAACCGGGGCGTTGCGGGTTGCCCGCCAGATGGCGTGCACCCGAACTTGGTCCGAGACGATGTCCGCGCTCGGCCATATAGGTTTCGTCATATGATTCGGTCGGTCGAAGCTGGGCTTCCAGAGCCAGCGACCAACGCGCCCGACTAAGTCAACGATGCGGTCATCATGGGCTGCATCGCTCTTCACAATGCCGGCAAGAAGCAGATTTTCGTCTTCGTCAAACTCCTGCTCTTCGGCCATCAGCACCTTGGAGAGGACTGTCACGCTCTTCGCAAACTTGTCGCCAAACACCTCCCGCCAGGCGGTTATACTGTCGTAGCGCCCGGACTGGGCGTAGGCTGCGTCGATCTTGCCCCGTGCCTCATGGATGGTATCTCGCAGACTGGCATAGCCCTCTTGGCTTAGCGACGACGCCAAATCCTCGCTGGTCAGTTCGGGATTAGCCACCTTGGGTTTGGTCTCTCGCGCCTGCATCCAGTCATCGAGCCGGCCGATGATCGTCTTCAAGGTCGTCGGCACATCCTTGAAGGCATCCGAGCCCTTGTCAGACCAGGCGATGCGCTCACCGATCAGGGTAGTCAGGAGTACCGAAGGACATTCGAAATCCTCACGGATGTCCCGCAGATATTTGATGAGACGCGTAACTTTCCGGAAGGAATTGGAACCTGAAAAGCCGTTCTGCGCGTTGAACCAGTTGGTATAGGCGACAGGCTCGGTGCGCTCGAACGTATCGCTGGTCTGGTTACAGACTTCGAGCTGTCCATCGACTTTACGCCCCCGGACACAAGGCGCCACGTCGATCTTGCGGTCGCCCGCATAAGTAATAGTGACGCAATAGTCCCAGAGCTCGACCTTGTCCTTGTAGACCCCAGATTCTTTGAAAATCTCGCCCAGACTGGTGATGTATTGAGCGGCAGTCCATCCCTCGACAGGTTCAACGATTACGAGCAGATCGGCATCAAATTCTTTTCCCTCGACGGGGCGGATGATCGTCTTGTGCGCCCAAGATCCCTGCTCGACATGTTTCCAGACACGCGGCTCCCAATTGGAGTCCTTGATGAAGGTCTTGATAGACTCGACGCTTGCCTCGAGATTGTCGATGCGGGTCTGATTCAGATTGACTGTGTCACGAAGAAAGTCAGCGAAGTGGCTTATGAGCTTCATGTTTCCCTCGACGCGGCGCTTCTTTGAGTCGGCTAACTTGCCGGCAAATAATGATCCGGTTATGCGGCCTTTGCACTTACGAAAACGCGACCAGATTGATGATCATCTATTCAGCCATCAGCCGCTCAGCTTCCCGCGCACAGCCGTTCCACTCGTCCTCGACCTGCTTTTTCATCTCGAGCCCTTCCGAAAACATCCTCTTCACGCGGCCTTCGGCAAGCACACCACCTCGGCGATTTCGCGGGCGATCTCTTCGACGGTATGCGTGCTGGTGCTTCGCGCGAGCCGGTCGGCGAGCGAGGGCGAATACCCAATCACCTCACTCTTCGATACGTTGTGCCAGACGGGCAGCAGGATCTGATCACCAGAAACCGCCCGCGTCACAAGGCCGTCCAATTCGTACTCGGGCCATCCCTTGCCGAAGAAAGCCTGAGACAGCACGACCACCCCAAAGCGGCTGCTGCCCAGACCCCGATCGATCTTCCGTCGGAGACTGTCGCCGATCCGGAGTTCAAACTCATCGTACCAAACGGACAGGCCAGCCTCGCGCAGCGCGTTCGCCAACGGCCGCACCACGTCATCCTTGTCCTCCGAGGCGTGCGAAATGAAGACATCGAAAACCCGACCGTCAGGGGCTTCCGCCGTGGGAGCAAGGTCGTGGTCGATGTCCCGCACGAGGGTAGGCACACTTCGAAGGGGCGCCTCATTGATCGTCGGCAGCGGCCGGAGCGCCTCACCCCTGACGACCTGGACGCCCGACCGGACCGTGCCGCGCAGGCCTTGCATGTCCACTGTAACATGCCAGTTGCCTGAATGCGGAACCTGCAGTCGGACTGGAGAACTCCTGGCGAGACCCCCGATATATCGGTGCTGACGCCCCGACTTGTAGCTGCTCAAGTTCGAGCCATCCATCAGACGGACGTTCGCGGCGCTCCCGCTCAAGGTCACCACGACCATGCTCCCCCGATCAAGGTGCCCCAGATTGTAGTGGGTGAAGTTCATCGTATCCTCCTGCCTAGGCCGCCAATCGCTCGATCATGCCCATCTGGGACGATGCATTCGTCTCGAAGAACAGCACCTCGTCCTTCGTCAGGCGGATCATCTGCCGCGCCTGGAGGAGGAAGCGTTCGCCAGCTCGGACCAGCCAAAGCGGCTGGTCGGCCGACCGGTTCGCCTTGGCGAGCAGCGCTGCAGAGTCGATGAGGTCCGTGTCGATCGCGAGCAGCTGCCCGTCCACGTCGATGATATGGCGAAAGCCAATGTCCCAGAGTGCCATTTTCCTGCGTCTCCTGCGTGTTTCGATAGCAGCACATTCGCACGCGGGGGGCGTCAGAAGCTGTCACCCCCATATTCACGCAGCAGGCATAGCGCGTTTACCAGCGCCATCTCCTCGATCGTCCGGCACGGCGTCTCGAGGAGCGCCGGGCTAGCGAAGACCATCGCCGCGACTTGCGCCCGCGACACAGCGACGTTGATGCGATTGAGGGAGAACAGGAACGCGATGTCCCTCGGCAGCTCCTCCCCGCTCGAGGTCGTCATCGAGACGAGGCACACTGGCGCCTCCTGTCCCTGGAAGCGGTCGACGGTGCCAACGCGGACGGTACCAGGCAGCCTCGCGCGCAATGCGTTCACCTGCGCATTGTAGGGCGCAACGACCAGAATGTCGGCAGGGCCAACGACGCGCTCCCGACCATCGCGGTCGCGGTAGGTCGATCCCTCTACCTCGGCGATCCGCGCCGCGACGGCGTCGATTTCCTCGGGGCTGACCTGAGAACGACCGAAGTGAACCACGGCGCGCATGCCAGTTCCGACCAGATCTTCACCGGTACGGGAGACCAGCGTTTGGCCGCCCGCTGCCTCGTCGCTCCCGAGCCTGCCCTCGTAGACAGCCGTCGAGATGAAACCGCAGACGCGCGGGTGCATGCGTCGGCTCACGGGCATGAACACACCACGATCCGACGGAACGACACGATGACCATCGATGAGGTATTCCAGGCAGGAGCGGCCGCTGTCGCCGGGGTGGCTGCCCTGCGACGGTTGCGGCAGCTGCATGGGATCGCCGACGAGCACGATGTTGCGGGCGCAGCGCGCCATGGCAAGGATGTTGGCGATCGAAACCTGCCCGGCCTCATCGACGAAAAGATAGTCGTAGGCGGCGCCGGTATATCGAGCGAAGTGCCACGCGGTCGCGCCGACGACGTCTGCCGTCACAATCTCAGGGGCGTCGTTGTCGCTGACGAAGACGATGCCGGGATGCGCCTCGTCGTCACCATCGTCGGACGCCTTCTGGACGATGCTGCACCGGACACCCTCGGCGCGGGCGCGATCGGCCACCGCCTCTAGCAGGTTGCCTATGGCCTTGTGGCTGTTCGACGAGACCGCGACGCGCTTGCCGTCGCGGACGAGATTCACGATCGAGAGGGCGCTGACGTATGTTTTGCCTGTTCCCGGCGGTCCCTGGATGGCGAGCGTTGTGCCGGCCATCGCCGAGATCGCGCGACTCGTCTCCGCTGGCAGGTCACCGTCGGCCGGGATGATACCGGCGGGGCGCAGACCGTCGGTGAACATCGGCGGAGACTGTGCCAGCAGGTGTTCGACCGCCGGGAGCCGGCCTGTGTTGGCGATGATCTCCTCGGTGACCGCGGCGACCGCATCCTTGAGGACGCTGTTGCGCAGCGGCTGCGGCGGCAGAAGATCGAGCCGATCCGGCAGCTCCCCCTTCGCCGTCGAACGCCTCAGCACGAGTGTGTTTGTATCATGGTCGATCGACCGGAGATTGACGTCCTCGGGCATCGCCGCCGGCTTCACGCACGGCGCCTTTCCTGCGCGCAGCTTCGTCTCCTGCGCAGGGAAGCGGTAGGTCCGCTCGAACGACTTGGCGGTGACCTTCACTGGCTCGCCGACAGCCTCAAGACCCTGGATGCACTCGAGGTCGTCGAGCAGTTCCTCGCTCTCCTGCGCGAGGCGATCGAAGATCGCCCACCACGTCGGCTTGTCCTCGCGTTTATGGAACTGGCTGAGGTCGAGCAGCAGGTCTGCGACCCGTTCGCCGATGCGCTCGCGGACTGGCTGCAGCCGCGCGCGGAGCGCCGCCACCTCCTCGTGCTCCGCATCCACGTTGGACAAGGCCCCACCCTCGGGCACTGTGCCGAGCATCGGCCACGGCATCGCCGCGGGGCGCACGTCGCGGACGAGCCAGTCGCGCAGCAGCTGGGTCGATACGCAGTCGGTGCGGTTGTAGTCTTGGATCTCGTCGAGCAGGCGCTGCTCCTGCGTCTGCCGCCACTCCTCGTAGAATACGACGCTGGCGCCGGCGGTCGCGACGTCTGCGGCGCGCTTCTCCATGTAGAAGGCCTCAAGGTCCTTGATCGAGTAACCTTTCTCCGACGCGACCATCGCGCCCGACACAACCTTGAACAGGTCGATGAAGCGCCGCTCGCGTTGGAGCTGATCCATTGCCGCTTCGCCGGTCCGGTGCTGCGAGGTAAGCCGGCGGAGCGCGGCGATCTCGTAGTTTGCATAGTGGTAGATATGCGCTTTGGGGAAGCGACGCATGCGCTCGACGAAGAACGCCAGCAGGTCGGCTACGGCGCGGCCTTCGTCCTCCCGGGTGTGCGCCCAGAACGCGCGGAACTCCCACTCGCCATTCTCGCGGAACCACACGCCGTGGAGATATTCCAACCCGCCCGGGAAGTAGGGGTCGCCCTCGATGTCGTAGAAGACATCGCCGTCATCGGGTGCTGGCAGCAGGCCGAAGCCCTTGCCGGGCTCGGCATCGCGCAACTCGAACGAGGGTGGCCCTCCGGCGCGGCGAGCTGACTGCAGCCGCGCTTGCGCGACGAGCTTGCGCTGGGTCTCGGCCGCCATCTTCGGAATGCGATCAGCACGCGCAGCGAGACTCGCCATCGTGTCGATTCCTGCAGCCTCCAGCTTCTGGAGCTGCGACCGGCTGATGCCGGCGATAAGCGCGAGGCTGTCCTCGGCCTCCCAGCGCTCTTCGCACCGGTCGCTCCAGCGGCAGAGCGCGCATGCGGATACGGGTTCGGGGCGGGTCTCAGGCCGCTCGACGAGGAAAGCCTCGAGCATCCGGCGCGCGTGGCACGCATAGGACGAGACATCCGACAGCCGCACGGTAAAGCGGCTACCGTCGCCGAGTTGCAGGTGGGCAGCGTCGGGCGACACGCCCTGCACCTTCGCAAGCAGGTCGCTGTAGAGGCAGAGCTGCAGAACGTGCTTCGGATCGGGCTTGCGCTTCAGCTTGGTGTCAACGACCTCGTAGGACCACGCGCCGAGCTCGGACGGCCGTTCGACGCGCTCAAGGAAGTCGCTGTAGCCGCCCCACGCGCCATCTAGTAGCGCGCCCTGGAAGATCACATCGGGTCCGTCCAGCATTGCCTCGAGCGTAAGGCGGACGGACTCCTCCAGCGACAGGCCGTCCTTCGGGATCTCGATGACCCTGCGGCCATCGGCCTTCAGCTGGTCCAGGAAGCCAAGCTCATGCTCGTCACCCTGCCGCTGCAGCAGTTCGGCTTCGGCACCGTCCTCGCTCGGCGACAGGTCGCCGATCTCGATTAGCCGCAGGTCCAGCGTGGTCGCGTGACGACAACCCTTGAATCGCATTAAATCAGAGGCCGAAAGCCTCAACGCTCCATCGATCCTGCGCATACGCATTCCCCTTTCCTGCGATATAGCACATAAGGGTGACAAAAGCTGTCAGGGTGATTCTATGTCGTTCGCGAAGGGTCAGGAACTGCTCAAGCTCGCAATGATGGCGACGAGCCGGAGCGGCGTGTCGCTCGAGGAAATCGTCGATGAGTGGGGCTGCTCGCACCGCACAGCGCAACGGATGACCGACGCGCTGCAGGCAGCGTTCCCGCAAACCGATACCGAGGACGGCGACGACCGCAAGCGTCGCTGGCGTATTCACGCAAAGGTTATCGCGCCGCTCCTGACGCCCTCGGCGGAGGAGCTGGCCGCACTCGCGACCGCGATCACCGAACTCGAGGCCGACCAGATGACGGCGGAGGCGGCGACGCTACGCCAGCTCCAGTCCAAGGTGCGGGCGCTCCTCCCGCCCGGTGCCGGGACGCGGCTCGCGGTCGACGAGGAAGCGCTCCTCGAGGCGCTCGGCCACGCCGCCCGACCCGGTCCGCAGCCCGTCATGAACAGCGAGGTCAACGCCGCGATCTCGGAGGCACTGAAGGGGCCGTTCCTGCTACGGATCGCCTACCGCCGGCGCACGCAGGACAAGCCGAGCGAACGCGTGGTCGCACCGCACGGCCTGCTGCTCGGCGTCCGGCGCTATCTCGTCGCACGCGACACGGCGAAAAAGGCTGGACGTCTCCAGCACTACCGCGTGGAGGAGATTTATTCAGCCGAAGTGCTCGACGAAAGCTTCGACATCGATCCGGGCTTCAGCCTCAGCGCCCATGCCGAGAAGGGCTTTGGCTCGTACGAGAGTGAGGCGCAGCACGGAGAGGTGGTGTGGCGCTTTTCCCCTGACGCTGCCGACCACGCCCGCCGGTTTGTGTTCCATCCGACTCAAACAGTTGAAGAGGAAAAGAACGGATCGCTGCTCGTAAGGTTCAGGGCGTCCGGGTATCTCGAGATGTGCTGGCACCTCTACACGTGGGGCAAATCAGTTGAGGTGCTGCAGCCAGCAGCGCTGCGAGAGATGATCAATGGCCATCAGCGCGAGTTCGAGGCGCTCCCTTAAGTCCCATGGTCCGGTCGCTCGCTACCGTACGGCAACTCGATGAACGAAGGGCAGGTTTTAGAGAGCCGTTTCGAACGGTCGATTGTCTGCAATGTTGGCGGAGTAGGACTTCCCCGAAACGTCTGGGCTGGCTGTCGACGAACTCATCGCGACGTAGCGGTGACAGGCTGTAGCCTAAGATTATCAAATATATCGGCAGCTACGGGACCGTGTCCGTCGGCGTCTCAATGCCTTCGACGCATCGCGACAAGTGGTCAATATCAAACTCAGGGGCGCCCGGCGCTTTGGTATCCCGGCGGCAGTATTAGATGTCCCGTCAGACTCGGCCTGCCGCACCAACTTTAGTCGTGGGAATTGCGAAACCGCCAGCGCAAAGTCAGCGCGGGAAGCAAGAGCAGTGTCAGAACGAGCGAGCTGACGAGACCGCCTAGAATGACCATGGCCATGGGACCTTGGACTTCCCGTCCGGCTTGTCCCGATTCTAATGCCAGCGGCGCGAGGCCAAAGGCCGTCACCAAAGCCGTCATCATGATGGGTGCCACGCGCTCGCGCGTCGCGCGCAGCACCGTATCCCGCGACCAGTTCGCACCCTCCTCGCGAACGAGATGGTCCGCATGAGAAATGAGCAGGATCGAATTGCGCGCGGAGATGCCAAACAGCGTCACGAATCCGACCAACGCGCCGAGCGACAGGATCCCACCACCAAACCAAACCGCAATCACGCCGCCTGCCAAGGCCAAGGGCATACCGGCAATGATGAGCAACGCAGGCCGCACGCCGCCAAATGCCAGGATCAGCAGGGCAATGATGGCGATCGCTGCAAGCGCCACATTGCCTGCGAGCTGACGCGCAGCCGCACCCTGTCCCTCAGCCTGGCCACCCCATGAGAGATAAACGCCGCCTGGCAGATGTATATTGGCGGCGATACGCTGCTTGGCCTGAGTCACAAAGCCCGAAACATCGCTGCCGGTCACGTTGGCGGTGACGACCTGCCGGCGTTGCCCGGCGTCATGGGCGATGGCCGCACGGCCTTCTTCAAGCGCGATTGTCGAAATGTCCGCAAGGCGAACGGCCTGTCCATTGGTGCCGCGTACGAGCATTTCGCCGACGGCCTCAGGATCCTGACGAAACTCAGGGGGCACGACGACAGCGGCGCCAACAGTGCGGTCAGCGAGGCTGAGCTGCCCGGCCGGGACACCTTCGAACACGGCGTCGATTGCTTCACCGGCATTGGCGGGATCAACGCCGTGAAGCGCCATACGCTCGGGATCGAGCGCGATGCGCAATATGGGCGTCCCCGGCTGCATCTGAACCTGCACGTCCGCCGCGTTCGGTGTGGCTTTGAGCTGGGCCGCGACCTGATTGGCGACGCGGTCGAGGGTATCGAGATCGCCACCCTGCACACTGACGACAACCGCCGATGTCTCGCCAGACAACGACTCGCCGATACGATCGCCAAGGAATGTCGTGACCTCGCTCTGCAGCGCCGGCGTGCCCTCGAGCACAGCGCGAATTTTCTCCTGCGCTGCATCTTCGCCCGCGCCGCCCACCGCCCTCAGGCGCACATGGAATTCGCCGACATTGGGCTCCCATGTGTCCTCACCGGCCTCGGCACGACCCATCTGCTCCTCGATGCTGAGCACCTCGGGAATCGCGAGTAGCTGTTTGGAGATTCGCTGCCCCGTGCGCCGCATCCAATCGAAGGAAGCGCCGACTGGGCCGTGAACACCGACGACATAGTGCCGCTCGCGGAACGATGGCAGCAACTCGCTACCGAACGTCGCCGCACCCAGCACGGCAACGAGACCAATCGTCCCCACGCCAATTGCGATGGCGCCAGGCCGGCCGAAAAGCATCTCGGCAATCGCCTGATGGCGATCCTTGAACCGACCGAGCAGCGCGGGCTCGTCGTGCGGTTTGGATCGACCGAGCAGCAACAAGGCCAACGCAGGCGTCACCGTCATGGCGACGATCAGCGAGGCCAACACGGCGAGCAGGAACGACAGAGCCAGCGGGGCGAAGAAGGCGCCCTGCAGGCCGGTCAGGAACAGGATGGGCATGATGGTGAGCGCGAGGACGAATGTCGCGTAGACGACGGGACCGCGCACCTCGATCGACGCATGCTCGATGATCGCCCGGCGATCGTCGGTCTCTTCCACGCCGCGCAAGCGCCGGACGATATTCTCGATGTCGACGATAGCATCGTCGATCACGACGCCAAGCGCCACGGCAAGGCCACCCAGCGTCATGGTGTTGATGGTCTGCCCAGCCAGATGGAGTACGGTCAGCGCGGCCAGAAGCGAGAGCGGGATGGACAGGAACGTGATCGCCGCCACCCGCAGGTCGCGCATGAAGAGCAACAAGACGACAGCGATCATCGCCGCGCCGATCAAGAGATCGCGCTGGATTCCGGATAGCGCTGTCTCGATGAAATTGGCCGGACGATGCATCGCCGGATAGACGGTGACACCCTTCGCTTTGAGGGCCGGCACGATTTCGGTCAGCCCCGCCTCGACCGCCTTGGTGGCATCCAGCGTGTTGGCGCCATATTGGCTCGACAGCGTCAGCAGGACGCCGGGCTTGCCCATGACAAGCGCGTCACCAAAGGCCGGCATCGGCGCCTCGACGACATCGGCAACGTCGCCAATGTGCAGGCCGCCGCCACCGGACCCCGAAGCCAGCACGGTGCGCGCGATTGCCTGCGTCGAGAGGCTGCCGCTGTCCGGCTCGATCAGGATGCGCTGGTTGGGCGTGTCCGCGAAGCCGCCGCCGTTGATCTGCAGGATGTGCTGCGTCGCGGTCGCGACATCGGCGAGCGATAGGTCATGCGCCAGGAGGTCGGCGGGACGGACACGCACTTCGATCCGTCGCTGCTGGCCGCCATAGACATTGGCCCGCGCCACACCTCGCGCCGCGAGCAGCCGCGGCCGCACGGTCCATTGGACGAGGTCGCGCAATTCCATCGGGCTCATCTTGTCACTGACGAAGCCGATCTTGAGGAGGTCCATGGTCGAAGAGGTCAGTGGGGTGATGACTGGCGGCCCAACCCCTGAGGGGAGCTGAGACGAAGCATCAGCCAGGGCCTCCGACACCTGCTGGCGGGCGCGATAAGGGTCGCTGCCTTCCTTGAAGGTTATGCTGATGACCGAGAGACCCTGGATCGATTCCGAGCGTACGGACTCAACGCCATTGGCGCCGTTGATGATGGATTCGAGCGGCCGGGTGACGAGCGCCTCGACCTGTTCGGCGACATAACCGCGCGCTTCGGTCTGAACCGTGGCTTGCGGCGGCACGAATTCGGGAAACACGTCGTACGCCGCTGAACGCACGACCTGGACGCCGAAGACCAGCAACAGGGCCGCCAGCAGCATGACGAGCCAGGGAAAACGAAGCGAATGTCGGACGATGAAAGTCAGCATGGATCAGTCGCCGCCCGCTTCCTGAGAACCGCGTTCGATCCCGAGGAGTGTGGTCGCACCGGATACGACGATCGCGTCGCCCGGTTTGAGCGGGCCGCCAGCAAAGAACCAGCCGCCCGCCATCGGCGCGCCACCGGTCAGCGCCACGCGCGCAAAACGCCCACCACCTTGCGCACGATAGACAAACTGCCCGCCGTCTGCGCGCATGAGCGCCGTACGCGGCACCAGCACGCCGGCTTCCGCGCCATTCACAGTGAGATGGACCGGCAGCACGCGACCGACGGCCAATCGGGCGGCACCCGCTCCTCTCGCCAAAGCAAGGACGCCTGCGGTCTGAAGCTGCGTGTCGGCGCCGACCGCCGGACCCAGTATTTGAACGGACATCGCGTCCGAGCCTTCGCCGATGACGATCGTGCCGCTCGCTGGCGGCAAACCCTGCGTCATGTCGGTGCGGACCAGCGCCGCCCGGCCCAACGCTGCATCGCGCACGAGCCCTGAAATACTCTCGCAACCGAGGCGGGTCAGCCCGGCGCCGAAATCGAGCCCGATCTTGCGACAGGCGAGCGTCAGCTTCGATTTGTCGGCAGCGAGCTGCGATTGGGCAGCCTCAAGATCCTTGGGCGACGCACTCTGGTCTTGCCCGGCGAGTGCAGCGAGGCGCGCGACTTCCTTCTGCGATGTCGCGACGGCGACACGCGCGGCCTCGGCATCGGCGGCAAGCGAAGCCAGCGGGCTCAGGTCCAGCGCACGTGCATAGCCCGTACGGCTCGATCCGGCGTGCGCTGCCCCGACGGGTGCGATCTTGATCCCGGCGGCGGATTGCTGCTTCTCGTCGATTTGCAGCCCCTCAGCCTTTTCCGAAGTCTCCGCTGATACGCTGGCCCTTTCCGCACCCTCGGCTTCGGGTGCCGATCCCGGCGCCAGCATCCACATCAGCAAGGCACCCAATGCCGCGCCGCCCAGCGCGCTGCCGCCTACGATCCAGCCCTTCATCGTCTTGCCTCCAACCGGTCCGGCTTGATCATGAGTTCCGGTCCTTCCAATGGCCGCCGCATGCCGTTCTCGAGGGCCGCCTCGGCGGCTTGGATGCGCGCCAAAGTGTCGAGAGCACCCAGCCGTGCGGCAAGTTCGGCGAGTTGCGCATCCGCCCATTCGGCGCGCGCAATCTGGCCCCTCGCCAGCTGCGCCTGAGCGCGATCCGCACTGGCCTTGGTCTGAGGCAGCTCGCTTTCGCGCAGGCGCTTGAGCGCTGCCAATGCGGCTGCACGCTCTACCAACGCCGCATCGATTTCGGCCTGAGCCGCTGCAATGGCCTGCTCGATGACCGCTCCGGCTTCATCGCGCTTGGCGAGCGCCGAGCGGATGGCAGCCCGATTGAGATCGAAACTCGGCAGCGCCAGATTGACCGAGAGAGGCAGCTTCACCAGGCCGCGCTCCCAGGTGTAGCCAGGTGCCAGACTGATAGACGGATATTGCTTGGCAATCTCGAGCCGGACATCCGCTTCGGTCTGATCATATGCGGCGAGCGACTTAAGGATGTCGGCACGGGCCGACACCGCCTGAACCCGCATGGCTGGAGTAATCGCGACCGGTTCGGCGCCCGGCGCATCGAACTCGGGCCAGACCAAGCCGATGTCCGCAATGGCTGACGCCGGAACGCCGAGAATGCCGGTAATCGCTGTTCGCGCGGCCACGACGCGTGCTCTGGCATCCTCGAGCGCTCTCAATTCCTGCGCGCGCAGGGCCCGATTGGGCGCTACAGCAGCGCCGGCCAGTTCCCCTGAAGCGACCTGCCGTTCGAGCGCCGCAATCTGGCGATCCCGTAGCGCGACAATCTCTTCACCCAAGGCGACCTGTCGCCGGGCGATCTCGGCATCGATGAGCGCACGCCGCAAGGCCATGCGTTCGCTCCACAGCATTTCGGCGTAATCGGACCGCGCCATAGCCACGGCGAGATCGGCGCGATCGAGCCGCGCCTTGCGCTGTCCGCCAATATCGAGAGGCAGATCGATCGCACCGCCAAATAGCCAGGGCGAACTGGTCGACGGGTCATTGGCGTACTCGCTTGTCAGCGTGAACGTCGGCCCAGGTCCCTGGCGGTTTTTTCGCGCGTCGGCCTCGGCAGTCGCGATTGCCGCGCGCGCCGCAGCGACTTTGGGGTCGTGCTCCAGCAGGGCCGCGAACAATGCGAGCCTGTCCATACCCGTCGAAGCCGGCGGCGCGTCGGGGGCGATGCGTCGCACCGCGGTGCCAATCGCCGCACCGTCCAGGGTCGCATTCATGCGCTGCGTCGCGCGGTCCGATACGGAGACCGGGGTCGGCTGATACCGCACGCACCCCGCCAGCAATGCGAGCGCGATCAGCGGAACAGGACTATTTTTCATCGGCACAATCAGGAGGGCTTCACCACCAGGACATGAAAGGAGCCAGGAACCGCAGCAGGTCGTCCGCCCGCCTGGGCTGGAGGACCGAACTTCGCTGTCGGCAGATAGATGATGCCGGTGGCCGGGTCGAGAGCGCCGGTCCGCGCGCCCGGCTCTGTGGTGATCCGAGCGAGCCTGGTCACATTGCCGGGCGAGGCAAGGGAAAGCACATCGAGAACACCGTCGGCGCCGCACGGAATGAACGCGAGACCGCGCGCCTCATCCATGATGACCGCGTCGGGCCCGTGACCGATCTCGACGAGTGAAACAAGCTTGTGCGTCTTGGCGTCGACGATTGCGGCCTTCCCGTTATCGCACGCGCTGATGAGGCGGTCGCGCTTCGAATCGTAACCCAGACCCGTCGGGCCTTCGCAGCCCGTGAGTTTTATCGCTGCGCCCAACTGGCCGGTCTTGAGGTCGATGGTCTCGAGTTCGCCCAAGTCCTCGTCGTTCACGAACAGCGTATTGCCAGCCAGCGCAGCATATTCAAGCGCCGGCTTGGCGGCGATCGTCTGCGTCACGCGCATGGCGGCCGTGTCGATCACCGAAATCGAGCCACTGTCCGAGTTCATGACGAAGGCCCGCTTGCCGCTCGCGTCGAGGATCGCCGCGTCCGGCTTTTTGCCGACCGCAACGCTGGCGATCTGGCTGCCGTCCGCGTTCAGAAAGCGAACCGTGCCGTCAGTTCCACTCGTGACCAGCAGATGGCCGTCCGGCAGTGGAACCACGGCGTGGCCGCGCTGGACCTGGCCCAGAGACGTGGCCGCACCCGAAATCAGGTCGATGGCCGTCACAGCGTTGCCGCGCGCGACGTAAAGGCGATGCGCGGCGGAATCCACGCGTGCGTAATCCCAGGACCCATCCGGTCCAGCGAGTGAACCCGCGACACTGTAGCCGGGTGCGGCCGGTGCAGCCGCCGTGGCCAGCAGGGCGGCGGATAGCAAGGAAATCATCTTGGTTCGCACGGGTCGGCCTCCAGGTTGCTGCACCCTGCGTTGCGCCGAACTTGTGGCTTTCGCTACCGCTGCAACCAACATTGAGAAAATACAATCGGGCCCACGATTGCCTGTAATCCCGGCCGTTAACGAACATTGGGAAATGCGAAATGCCGCCCCACCGCTGAACAATCTACGAAGGCGTACAGCGTGAGTTGCGACAGCCCCCGTCGCAACTCAGGAGAATGCTATGAAAACTCGTTTTTGGGCCGTGATGGCAATGATCGCAGTTGGCACGACAATGCCGGCCGGCGCTGCTGAGAAGGCCCCCAAGCCCAAGCTTTCAATGGACCAGGCCAAGGCAATCGCCCTCAAGCTCGCCCCCGGCAAGATCAAGAAGTCGGAATATGAGAAGGAAGACGGTATCTGGCGCTATTCCTTCGACATCGAGCAAAGCAAGCGTATCCATGAAATCGGCGTCGACGCGATGACGGGCAAGGTCGTCGAGGACGCGTTCGAAGCACCTGGCGCGAAGGACTAAAGGGAATGCGCATCCTCCTCGCGGAAGACGACGCCGAAACCGCGACCTATGTTCAGCGCGGTCTTTCGGAGCTGGGACACGTCGTGACCCGCGTCGAGAACGGGGAGGATGCGCTTCACCTGGCCGTCACGGAGACCTTCGAGGCATTGATCCTCGATCGGATGATGCCCGGCATGGAAGGCCTCGACGTTCTGCGGCGTTTGCGCGCGGCCGCAGTGCAAGTGCCGGTCATCGTGCTCACAGCAAAAGGCGGGATCTCGGATCGCGTTTCGGGTCTCGATGCAGGCGCCGACGATTATCTGGTCAAGCCGTTCGCGTTGGCGGAACTGGTCGCGAGGCTCAATGCTCTGGCGCGGCGCCCGCCCATCAGCGAAGTCGTCACCCGCATGGAAGTCGGCGATATTGTGCTCGACGTGCTGCGGCGTTCCGTCACCCGCGCCGGTCGGGTCCTGCATCTCCAGCCGCGCGAATTCTCGCTGCTCGAAGTGCTTATGCGCAACTCGGGTCGGGTCGTAACGCGCACCATGTTTCTCGAGCAGGTCTGGGGCTTTCACTTCGACCCGCAGACCAACATCGTCGAGAGCCATCTGAGCCGCCTGCGCGCTAAGCTGCGTGCCAATTTTCCCGACGATCCGATCGAAACCATCAGGGGCGCGGGCTACCGGATGCGCACCGATGACTAGCCTTCGCACAAGCGCGGCCTATCGGATTGCTTTTACGTACGCCGCCGCGTTTGCCGCCGCCGTACTGTTGCTGGGAATAGCGGTCTACCTCGCGGCAGATCTCGAATTTCGACGTCAGCGCGATCAAGCGATCTCGGAGGAAGTCGCCGATCTCGCGCGCGAGCGTGATCCGCGCGAACTGGAGCAGGAGATCGCCGGACGCGAAGCAACCCGGCCAACAGACTCGTTTGGCTACGCTCTGTTCGATCTGCAGGGCCGTCGGATTGCCGGGGCGCTCGACACGCCTCGCCCCGCTCTCGGCTTCAGCATGATCGTCTTCCAGGATCCCGTGGAAGGACCGGATGCCGCACGCGCAAAGGCCGTCGATCTTGCTGGTGGCCGGCGCCTTGTCGTCGCTGTCGATTCCGAAGCCATTGAGGAGATCGACGAAACCATCCTCACCCTGTTCGGCATTGCCTTCGGCGTTGTGCTGGTCATCGGCGCTGCAGGCGCTCTCATTCTCGGCCGCTATTTGCGTGCGAGGCTATCGGCGATCAGCGCCACGACGAACGCAATCATCGCCGGGGACGCCAATCAGAGAGTGCCGGTCGGGCCTCGCGGCGATGAATTCGACGTCGTCGCGACCGGCATCAATACCATGCTGGATCGCATCGACGGACTCATGGAAAATCTGCGGCAGGTTTCGAGCGACGTCGCCCACGACCTGCGCACTCCGCTCCTTCGCCTTCGCAATGAACTCGAACAGGTTGGCAAGGCAGAAGGGAGTGCCGAGCGCGCGATTGAGCTTGGCGACGATCTGCTGAAGTTGTTCGCCGCCATTCTTCGGATCGCCGAAGTGGAAGGCGGTGGCCTTGAGCAAGATTTTGCGTCCGTCGATCTATCGAGCTTGGCCGAGACCGTTTGTGACGGCTTCCTGCCTGCCGTCTACGACAGTGACCGCACTCTCAGCTGGAGCATTGTGCCCAGCATCAGCGTGTCGGGCGACCGCGAGCTGCTGGCGCAGGCCATGGCCAACCTGCTCGACAACGCCATCGTCCATACGCCCCCCGGCACCTCGATCGTGCTCGGCTTGAATGCGGTCGACGGAATGGCGTGCCTCTTCGTGGCGGACAATGGGCCCGGCGTTTCGCCGCGGGACAGCGCGCGCCTCACCCGGCGATTTTTCCGGGGCGAGGCGAGCCGGACGACACCGGGCAACGGACTGGGCCTGAGCCTTGTCGCCGCCGTCGCTCATGCGCATGGCGGCACGATCGCCGTGGACGGTTCACAGGGCCTTCGCGTGACGATCTCGCTTCCCCTGCTCCAAAAATAGAGCGGGCGCGCACGGCCAAGCCGGTGCGCGCCCGCTCCCTACTCGCGAGTGGGAATCGCGATCAGAATTTGACCGTGACATCCGCCGTGATCGAACGGCCCGGCTGGAAGAAATACTGATCGAACGGCCGGGTTTTGCCGGCGTTGATATTCGTGATGCTCGTCGTGCCGAAGATGTTCTCGACCTCGACGCCCAGCCGCAATTTCCCGAACTCGTAGCGGATCGACGCATTGGCGCTGTCATAGCCGGGGATGCGGTAGTTCGGATCCTCGCCTTCGGTGGCCCATTGCTGGCCGGTATATTTGTTGGTCAGCGAGAAGCGGATCGGGCCATGCTTGTAGAGAATGCCCGTCGCGACCGTATATTCGGGCGCATTGGAGACCTGTGTTTGGGGGGCGCCCGCGTTGTTGGTCCGCGCATAGTTGCGCGAGGCGTTGGCGAATATGGCCAGGCCGTTGTCGAACGCGTAGGTCAGCTGGCCTTCGATACCTTTGTAGGTGACAGAGCCCTGATTGTACCAGATCGTCCCGTCGGCCGCATTCGGCGCGGGTGCGGAAGCGAACTTGTTGCTGAACTTGATGAGATAGACGTCGGCGTCGATGCTGAGGTTGCCGCCATGATAGACGCCGCCGAACTGGTAGTTGGTCGAGCGTTCGGGCTCGACCGTCGAGAGGCCGGGCTTGTCGACATAGAGCACACTCAGCGGCGGGGCCAGGAAGCCCTTGGCAAACTGACCATAGAAAGACAGCTGCTCGGTAGCGGCATAGTTGACCGTCAGGAACGGCAGGGTCGCCGTATAGGTCGCACTCAGCGTCTGGGCATAGCGCGTGCCCTGATTATAGGACGCGTTGATCTTGCGGTTGAAGCGGACATATTTGATGCCGGGGGTGATCTTCAGCTTCTCGGTCGGACGGAATTCGAACTCACCGAAGAACTGGGTGTTGTTGGTGTTCGAATTCTGATCGAACTTGATGTCGGCAGGCGTCGCAGCTCCTGACACCGGATCCTTCACCGCCTTTTCAGCGAAGTTGGGCGCCAGTGTAATGAGATTCACGTCGCGCTGCTGGCGATACGTATCCGAATGCTCGACCAGAGCGCCGAGGGTCAGCGTCCCGATCCCGACATTGACGTGGACCTGGGCGATGTCGCCCCACATGCGGTATTTATTGGTCTTCGTATAGCCGGGAACACCAAAGACCGATGCCCCGCCCGAGGTCAGCTTGACCGTGTTGGCGGCCGCGATCGCGGTGGGCGTGGCGGTCGCATAGAGGGTGACGTCGCTGCCGCTCAGCGTTTCGTTGTCGTAGCTGTAGGTATAGCCTTTGTTGTCGAAGCTCACGGCCCCGGACAGGGTCGCATCCAGCCGGACGATCTCGAAATCAGTCGTCTTGTTGGTGTGATTATAACCGAAATATGTCTGGCTGTTCGGATCGTTGTTCAGGCTGAACTGCTTGCCATAGAGCGCGACCTGCACGAGCGTCGCGCCGTCCTTGTCGGGCTGGTTGAAGGCATTTTCATTATAAGTACCCAGGATCGTCAGCTTGACGTCTGACCCGATGGGAATGACCGCCTTCCCGAAAATGTTGTTTGAATGGAACGGGCTGAACGTGCGCGCGCCATCGGACTCGATGTGCTGGCCGCTGACGACGATTTCGGTGCCGCCAAGCGCTTTGATGGCACCCGTCTGGACCAATCCGCGCAGCATCCAGGTGTTCCAGGTTCCGTAACTCGCCTTGCCCTCGAAACTCATGTCTTCGCGTGTCGTGCGGGAGAACATGTTGATGTTACCGCCAAAGGTCGCCTGACCGAGTTGGCTCGCATTGCCGGGGCCACGGTCGATCACCAGCGTCTCGACCGTGTTCGACGGGAAGAAGGTGTTCGAATGATGTGTCGGGTCATTTGTGTCGCCGAACGGCACGCCATCATAGGTGATATTATATTCGCCGTCCTGGAAGCCGCGAATCTGGGCCTTGGACTCGCTGAGGCCCGCGCCGTTGACGCCACCGAAGTTGGAGACGCTCGGCGATATCAGCGCGATCTGGTTGAAGTCGGCAGTCGCCGGCAACGAGTCCTCGATGAAGGAGCGCGAAATAACGGCCTGGGGCTGGGTTGCCTGCAGCGACGCAGTCACGGGAGCGATCTCGTTGGCGCGCGTGCCGGTGACTACGATCTCCGAGCCTTCGGCAAGATCGCTCTTGGCGTCCTTGGCGGCTGGAGCATCCTCGGCATGAGCTGCGCCCGCGACCATCGGGCTCATAACGGCAAGCAGGCTTGCCCCGAAAAGGCGCGCACGCGCCCCGGATTTCTGAGTCATAATGTGTGTTTCCCCGCACCTTTATGGTGTCAGGCCGCGGCTATGACCGGCCGGTGACAGTTTTGTTTCTCAGTGGAAAGGTTGGGGAATTGTAATGTACATTGGAAAGCGGTCGCCAGTTAGCCGCCGTTCCTTCTGATAACGTGCAGATCATCTCGGGATCGGATCTCGAAACGTTAGCGTGGCCATGCCGAGTGCTCCAAAGCATCGCAGCCATGCCCAGTGCGAGGCAATATTGCTTCAGCTTCATCGCAAGATTTTGAATCTACCTGTTTTTGCGATCACCGGAATCTTCAGTGGGTGCGCATCAAATTCGTTTAATGGCCCGATTCAGTTCTACTCCAACAGCCAAATTGAAGTTGTTCGGGCCGCCGCCCATCGCAGGCCGGGCGGGCCCCCTCGCCGCATGGGGAGGGATTTTCGCGCTCAGCATCTGGGGATCTATGAACTCTTTCAAGACGGTCGGCCATATCGTCCTGATTGGATGCGTGGCGCTGTTGGCCATCGTCATCGCGGTCGCGGCTTACAAATACCTTGTCCGACCGGCGCGCAAGCTTACGAGCGGGAGCTGGAGAAGCAACGCACTATCGCGCTCGGTTGCACTCGGCGCGGCGCTTGGAATTGGGCTGGGGGTATGGCTCGGCTATTCAAATTACGAGTTATTGCGCGGCGTCGTCAGACTAGGCGTTATGGGCACGGTCCTGGGTCTGATCGTCGGCGTGTTCCTGATGATCTTAGCAAGGGCTTCGAAACGAGGAGCCCGCGAACGCTGAGTTATCACGACCTACCCTCCACTCTCTCGCAATCGGAGATACCAGGTTTTCAGCCCCGCATCGATCTGAGGGCCTTGAACGAAAGTCCGCTATCGGGAGGCCACCTTTCGCAGTCGAATGTGCGGGATTAGGGCGCAAGCAGCCACTTTTCGGCAAAGCTGCGTTAGCAGCAAGATGCTCGAGTGAAGTCGATATCTCGGTGCTGGGGACTGCGCGAACGCAAGCTTTCCGCTGAAGCGGCCCATGCTACCGTTATGCCGGGCGAACCGCCTTGCGCTCAGACCACCGGAAGAATCGACCTTTCACAAGTTCCACGATTGTCAAATAGACCAGCGCCATCGCCGCGAGAGCCGCCAGGAAATGCCATGGAAGCGGCACCAAGCCGAACCAGCGCGCCGCAGGTGTCGCGGGTATCAAGATGCCCAGCAGGACAATGCTGATGGTCGTGGCGGCAAGGATTGGATGGACGCGGCTCGCCCACGGCCGGCCGCGCGTGCGGATCACAAATATCACCAGCGTCTGGGTCGCGAGGCTTTCGACAAACCAGCCAGTCTGGAACAGCGCGGCATTGGCCTTGAAGACGTAGAGTAGCAGGCCAAAGGTCAGGAAATCGAAAGCGGAACTGATTGGCCCGAATATGACCATGAACCTCTGGATGAACCCCATATCCCAGTGCCGCGGTGTCAGAACCTGGTCCTGATCCACCTCGTCCAGGGGAATGGGCACTTCGGAGAAATCATACATCAGGTTGTTCAGCAGGATCTGGATCGGCGACATCGGCAGGAACGGGACCAGCAGTGATGCGCCGGCCATCGAGAGCATGTTCCCGAAATTGGAGCTGGTGCCCATCATCACATATTTGAGAATGTTGACGAACGTACGGCGCCCTTCGATCACGCCGTTCGCCAGGACGGACAGATCCTTGTCGAGCAGGATCATCGCGGCGGACTGTTTGGCGACATCCGCGCCGCTATCCACCGAAATGCCGACATCGGCTGCATGCAGCGAGGGGGCGTCGTTGATGCCATCGCCAAGAAATCCGACAGTGTGGCCCCGTTGCTTGAGGGCCAGCAGGATTCGGTGCTTCTGGGGAGGTGTCACCCGGCAGAATAAATTGGTCTGCGCAAGCCGACCACGCAGCGCCTCCTCTGACATTTGCCCGATCTCAGTGCCGGTCAGCAGGCCGGTTACCGCGAAGCCAAGTGACGCGCAGAGATGCCGCGTAACCAGCTCATTATCGCCGCTCAGTATCTTGACCTCGATCCCTGCCGTTTGCATGGCTTGCAGCGCCGGCATTGCGGAAGCCTTCGGCGGATCGACAAAGGCGCAGAAACCCGCAAAGACCAGCCCTGCCTCGTCCCCGACTTCAATATCCGAGAAATCCGCTGCGACGGCTTTCCAGCCCACGGCCAGCAGACGGAAGCCATCCCGGCTCTTGGCATCGAACAGATCCAGGGCCAGCTTCTTGGCCGTATCGTCATAAGGCGTCGGCGCGCGGCCGGTCGGCGTGCCAACCTGGGTCGAGCGCGCCAATATGTCTTCCGGCGCGCCCTTGATGACCAGGATGCGCTTGCCTTGATGCTCGACAAGCACAGAGACGCGTCGGCGTTCAAAGTCGAAGGGCACTTCATCGATCTTGGACCAACCCGAAAGATCGCCGCACTTGTCGGACAAGGCGTGAGCTAGGATTGCGTCATCGAGAGGGCTCTTCAGGCCGCTCTCAAAGTAGCTGTTGAGCGCTCCGAGCAGAAGAACGTCCTCGCTTTCCTCCCCGTCGATGCCGACGTGCTGGACCAATTCGATACGCGCCTCGGTCAGCGTGCCGGTCTTATCAGTACACAATACATCCATTGAGCCCAGGTCATGGATCGCCGAAAGGCGCTTCACGATGACCTTTTGCTTGGCCATGCGCATCGCCCCGCGCGACAGCGTCACCGAGACGACCATCGGCAGCAGCTCGGGGGTCAGACCGACAGCCAGGGCAAGGGCAAAGAGGAACGATTCCAGCGGAGGTCGGTGCAGCGCCAGATTGACCAGCAGGACAAAGCCAGCGAGCGCGATTGTGACGCGGGCGATGAGGTAGCCAAACTGCTTAATGCCGGTTTCAAAGGCCGTCGGTGGCGCTTCCGCAATCAGGCTATGCGAGATCTTGCCCAATCTGGTCAGCTTGCCAGTTTGATCTATCTTCAGGATTGCCGAGCCACTGATCACGGAGCTGCCCATGAAGGCGGCGGAAACGGGCAGGTCGCCATCGGCGGCGGCATCTTCGGTGACACACCCGGCATGCTTTTCAACCGGGAATGATTCGCCCGTGAGGAGCGCCTGATTCACGAAGAAATCCCGAGCTTCGACGACTTGGCCGTCTGCGGGAATCAGGTCTCCCGCTGATAACCTCACCAGATCGCCGGGGACCAACGCTGCGGCCGGAATAGTGCGCTCCTTGCCTTCCCTGATGACAAGGACCTGCAAGGCGACAGTCGACTTGAGCGCGTCGGCGGCAATGCCGGCTCGGTATTCCTGAACGAAATCGAGCACTACGCCGACCAGGACCATCGCCACAATGATCACGAAGCTGGAAAAGTCACCGGTGCCACCGGAAATGGCTGCAGCCACGAGCAGGATGAGGACCAACGGATTGCGGAATTTTCCCAGGAATGCCATTAGCGCATGCTGTTTTGGCGATGCTTCCAACAAATTTAGGCCAAGCCGTCGCAGGCGAATGGCAGCTTCCGCTTCAGTCAGCCCGACGAGAGCGTCATTATCGGGAGCGGCCCCGCATGTCATTTCTTAGGCTCTCACTATCGATCGCAGGAGCAAAATTGCTCCAGAGCGTTATAGCCTAGCATCTATAGGTAGTGAGGCCCGAAACTTGCCCGTGTGACCCGAAAACAGTGCGTTCTTTTTCCGCCTATCCCCGCCCGGACCTTTGCCTGAACGAATGGCCGGTTTTAAGGGCTCGGATGCGGCGAGAGACCGACCGAGAATGGGGCGGATTTTGCCCTGCAAGAAGGGCTAAGATCGGCCATTTCTCTTATCTACGCCGTAAAAGATGAGCAACTGCAGCAAATGCCGACCTTGTCCACGCCCGGCAACATTTGCCCGTCAGTCCCTTAACGGGGATGCGAAAGCGCCTGCATAATCGCCTCGCTGGTCATCGGAATATGCCGCAACCGGACGCCGACGGCAGCGAAGATAGCATTGGCGATAGCTGGCGCGACGACCGTCGTCGCCGGCTCTCCAAGGCCGACCGGCGGTTCGGCGCTTTCGGCGAACACGATCTCGATGGTCGGTACGTCGCCGATCCGAAGCGGCGTGTAGGTGTCGAGATTGGTGTCGCGGACCTGCCCGTTCACAAACTCGGTGCCCTCGTGGATTGCCAGGCTCAGCCCCCAGAGCGCGGCACCTTCCACCTGCGCCCGCGCGCCATCGGGATCGACGACGGTGCCGGCATCGACCGCAAGTGTCAGCTTCTCGACGATCATCATCCCCGTCTTGCGATCGACGCGCACGCGCGCCACGCAGGCGGTCCAGGTCGGCATGTCGCGTTCCTGTCCGAAGGAAGTTGCGATGCCGAGGCCCGTGTCGGCCGGCAGGGCCCGTCCCCAGCCGGCAAGCTCGGCCGCGCGCTTGACCACGGTAGCCTGACGCAATGCGCCACCGACCGCGCTCGGCGGGCCGCCTGCATTGCGTCCCGCGCCTGTCAGATGGGCCAGCCGGAATGCGACGGGATCGGTCTTCACGGCGTGCGCCGCTTCGTCCATGAAGCTCTCGACCGCCCAGTTCGTCCAGCCGGGCCCGACCGAGCGCAGCCAGCCCGGTCGAAAGCTGGTGTTGGCAAGATCGTTCGGAATCGCTTTGACGCGCTGGGCGCCCACATCGTACCAATGATCCGCCCCGGCAATCGCGAAGGGGTCATAGGGAACGCCGTTCGTGCCTTTCGGCATGAAGCCGGGTACGAGGATCTGGGTCGGCCAGCCCGCAGTGGCGGCGTGATCCATCGCCAGCACCTTGCCGCCTTCGCCGAGCGCCATGCGCAGGGTCTGAACGGAAGGCGAGCGGAAGCTGTCGTAACGTACGTCCTCCGCGCGCGGCAGGATCATCTTGACCGGGCGTCCGAGGGCCTTGGCGGCGAGAGCGGCCGGCACGGCATAATCGCCGTTGAGCCGCCGCCCGAAGCCGCCGCCGAGCAAATAGGTGCGCATGACGATGCTGGCCTCGGGCCGGCCGAGCGCCTTGGCGAGCGTCGGCAGGATCAGGCTCTGCCACTGGTTGCCGGTATGGATCTCGAACAGCCCGTCCTTCTCGAACGCCAGAGCGTTGACCGGCTCGAGCTGGAAATGTAGCACGCTGGCGGTGGTGTAGGTTGCCTCGACCTTTTGCCGCGCAGTCCGGAGCATCGCGTCGACATCGCCGCCGCCCGTGTCGAGGACCGATCCTGCCTTGGGATCGGCGATCAGTGCGGCGCCGCGATCCTGCACCTCCTTTTCGGAGACGGACGCGGCATCGCCGGCCGTCCACTGGACTTTCACCAGCTGGGCTGCCTTGAGCGCCGCCGGCCAAGTTTCGGCGATCACCATCACCCAGCCGGTCGCGGTCTCGGAGGGGTCCTCCAGCGCCAGAGCGCGCAGATAACCCTTCACATCCTTAGCTGCGCTATCGTCGATCGAGACGACTTTCGATCCGTAGCGCGTCGGCGGCAGCAGCGGCCGGGCGTGGACCATGCCGGGCACTTTGGCATCGATGCCGTAGATAGCGCTGCCATTGGTCTTGGGCGGGATATCGATCGCCACGACGGGCTTGCCGATCAGCCGGCGTTCGGCGATCGGCTTGATCGGTAGCTTGCCAAGTTCCTCGGGCGTATAGCGGCGGCTGAGATCGCCGCGCGTCGCGATCTCGCCATAGGAGATCGACCGGCCGCCCGCGACGACCTTGCCATCGCGCGCCAAGCAAGCGGTGGGGGCCACGCCCATCAGCTTCGCCCCCGCCTCGATCAGCGCCATCCGCCCCGCCGCCCCGGCGCGGCTGAACACGGGAAAGGTCTGCCAGACCGACCAGCTTCCGCCCGTAACCATCGTGCCCCATTTGGGATCGGTATCGACGTGGAGGATGCGGACCTTGTCCCAGTCCGCTTCCAGCTCGTCCGCAAGAATGCGGGCGAGCGCCGTCCCGACATGCTGGCCCATTTCGGCGCGGATGATGTTGATCGTGACGATCCCCTCGCGGTCAATTCCGAACCACAGCGTCGGCGCGAACACCGGCCCTTCGGTTCCGACGGCTCTCGCGAAATTACCCGGATCGATCGCCGCGTCGCCAAGGCCGACGAAGCCGAAGGCGACGCCCGTTCCGATCGCGGCGGCCAGGAAATCGCGGCGAGCGAGGGGATGAGCGGCGCTGCCCGAGACGTGTCCGAGCTTAGCCATGACTGTCGGCGCCTTTCAGTTCGCCGGCTGCTTGCCGGATCGCGGCGCGGATGCGGATATAGGTCATGCAGCGGCAGAGATTGCCCGCCATCACGGCGTCGATGTCCCGGTCGCTGGGCTCGGGGAAGTCCGCCAACATTGCCGCGGCCTGCATGATCTGGCCCGACTGGCAGTAGCCGCATTGCGGCACCTGCAGCGCGATCCAGGCCTTTTGCAGCGGATGCTGGCCGGCCGGATCGAGGCCCTCGATGGTCGTCACGTCCGCGCCATCGACCGCGCTCAGCGGCGTAATGCAGGATCGGGTCGCGCGACCGCCGACATGGACGGTGCACGCCCCGCACATGCCGATGCCGCAGCCGAACTTCGTGCCGGTGAGGCCGATCCCGTCGCGGATCACCCAAAGCAGCGGGGTATCGTCCGGAAAGGACGGGGTGACGGGGCGGCCGTTGATGCGAAAGCTGGTCATCGTCTCAATAATCCCCTCTGCCCTCAGCCCTGATCCGCGCGACGCTCTTTTCGAGGTCGGACCATGGCGGCAGGCTGGTCCGCGTGCGCCGGAGATGGGCGCAGATGCGCGCGACATCGGCATCGCTGAAGCCGGAGAAGCCGGGCATCACGATGGCGGGCGCGCCGTCCTTCGCGCTGATTCCATAAAGGATGACCCGGATCAGGTTGGTTGGATCGGACAGGCTGACAGCGCTGTTGAGCGCGAGGTCCGGCCGCAGAGGGTTGGGCTGCGTCCCGGCATTATAGTGACAGGAGGCACAGGCTGCGGTGTAGAGGCGCGCGTCCGCATCCGCCAAAGGGCCGAGACTCGACCTATCGGCGACCAGTGCCTTCGCGATCACCGGTGCCGCTTCGGCCGCGCGCGCATCGCCACCGCCGAGGCTGGCGACATAGCGGACCACGGCCTTCAGATCCTCCGGCGAAAGCTTCGCAAGACCCTCATGGACGACCGGCGCCATCGGGCCGGCGGCGGTTCCATGGAAGCGGCTGATCCCGGTGCCGAGATAGGCGGCAAGCTCGTCGCTCGTCCAGGGCACGGGAGCCGGATTGGCCCCGGTCAGCGGCGGCGCCACCCAGTTGTCGATCGACGCGCCGGCATAAGCCGCGTCGCGCTTCTCGGCGCCCAACCCATTGCGCGGCGTATGGCAGGCGCCGCAATGGCCCAGCGCTTCGGCAAGATAGGCGCCCCGGTTCCATGCGGCATCGTGCGCCGGATCGGGCGCGAATCGGCCGGGCTTGAAGAACAGTAGCTTCCAGCCCGCCTGCAACGCGCGGATGCCCAGCGGAAAGGGGAGCGCGTTCGACCGCGCGGGTGCCGCGACGGCCGGGCGAGTCATCAGCCAGGCATAAAGCGCATGCACGTCCGCGTCGGACAATTTGGTGAAATGATCGTAGGGAAAGGCGGGAAACAGATGCGATCCGTCACGGGCGACGCCGTCATGCATCGCGCGGCGGAAGGCTTCCTCCGACCAGTTGCCGATGCCGGTCTCGGGGTCGGGCGTGATGTTGGTCGAATAGAGCGTGCCGAAGGCCGTTACCATGGCGCGCCCGCCGGCGAGCGGCTTGCCTCCCCTGGTCGTATGGCATGTCGCGCAGTATCCGCCAGAGGCGAGCACTGCACCGCGCGCAACCAGATCGGCCGAGAAATCGGACGCGGCCGGTCGCGCAATCGGCGCGATGGACGGTCGCCACGCGAAAGCGGCAAAGCCACCCAATCCCAAAACCAGCGCGAGCGCCAGTCCAATGACAATCCGCCTGAACATGAGCGGCGCCTCCAGGTCGATCCATGGCGGTCGACCGGTCGAACTCTATCCTGTCAACGGAGCGAACGCAAAGGGCTCAGCAATCACCCCGTGCGGCCGCGTTGGTGCATCACCTTTCGACCAGACCAAGACCTTCTTGCCCGCTGGAGCGAATGTCACCTTCTGACGAAAGCGGCCGTCCACGCGTCGATGCCGCACACTTCGCTCCTTAGGACGATAGACCCACGGAGCGTGCCGCAAGCCACCGCTTTCAAAGCTCGCGCGCTCGGCAAGCCGATGCTTCGATCTGCAATGCGTCGATCGAGAACGAGCCATCGACTTCGATTGCGAAATAGGTGGCAGTTTGCGCCGGGGCCAACTGCTGGAGCGACCGAATGGCCGTTTGATGGGCTTCGGAGGTCCGCATGCGGCCGACCCAGGAGGCATAGTCCATCCGGATGCGGCGCTTCTCGGCACGACGCACGCGAAAGCCTGCGCGGGCCAGCGCAGCAGCCCACTCGGACTCGCTATAGTTTCGCACATGAGACGGGTCGCGCAGCAGTTCGACCGCCTGCAGATGCGTATCGAACGCTGGAACTGCCGGCGAGATGACGTCAACGAAGATGGCCGGGCTACCCGGCTTGAGTACGCGCCGAACTTCCCGCAGGCCTGCATCCCAATCGCGCCAATGATGTGCCGAATAGCGGCAGGCCGCCAGATCGAACGATGCATCTTCGAAGGGCAAGCGTTCGGCGGGTGCGCTCGTCGTCTCGATGTTCGAAAGGCCACGTTCGCGTGCGGTCTCGGCGACGGCTTCGAGCATTGCTGGGGACAGGTCGACGGCGACGACGGATTGCGCGTGCTGCGCCAGTCGATAGGCGACATGCCCGCCGCCTGTGCCGATATCCAGCGCCCGTGCGGGGCGCACTTGAGTGCAGATCTGAGCCAATGCGTCGAGATCCTCGCCGGTGGAATGGACGCTGCTGGAGACATAGGCTGCGGCCTGGCTGCCGAACTGGGCTTCTACGATGGCATCATGGGAACGGGTCATATCGTGTCCTCCTCGATCCCCCTCGTGCCATACTTTTAGACTGGTACAAGATAAGCGTTTATCCTGTTATAGAAGATCCCATGAACAGCGAGGAACGACGCAAACTGCTTGGGAGCTTCATCCGGTCGCATCGCGAGCGGATGACGCCGGATGTGGTGGTCCGCCGCCGGCGGACGCCGGGGCTGCGCCGCGAGGAACTGGCGGCGCGTGCTGGGATCGGCGTGACCTGGTGCGCTTGGATCGAGCAAGGTCGCGATGTCAGTGTCTCCGCCGAGACGCTCGCTCGCATTGCAGAGGCGCTGGCGCTCACGCCGGCGGAGCGCGCCTATCTGTTCGAACTGGGTGGCCGCCGCGATCCCGCCCAACCGCTCGTCTCGACAATCGCCGTGGCTCCTGCCTCCGTGGCCGCGCTCGTCATGACCCTGCCGGTTCCGGCCTATGGACTGGATCGTCTTTGGAACGCGAGTTGCTGGAATCCGGCAGCCGAGCACTTATTCGCGGGCTGGCTCGGCACCAACGGAGAGCGAAATCTGCTGCGCTATACTTTTCTTTCCCCGTCGGCCCGGATGCTCCTGCCGGACTGGGAGCAGCGCGCGCGCCGGGTGCTGGCCGAGTTTCGGGCCGATTGCGTGCGGCTGATGAATGACCCCTTTCTTGACGGCCTCGCCAGAGATTTGCGTGAGAGGTCCGAACTGTTCGCCCACGAATGGGACTCGCAAAGCGTGTCGGCGCGGGAGGGCGGGATCAGGACGTTCGTTCATCCATTGGACGGACCGCTCAGCTTTATCCAGCATACTTTCAGTGCAGTGGAACGCCCGGATCACAAACTGGTGGCGCTGATGCCAACCGCTGGTGTCGACCGCTGACAAGAGCTGCCGCTCGACATGTCGATTGGGAACGGCGGATAAGACCCAAAGCCGGTCGATCGCAATGCCGCGGTGGACTGATGAACGAAAGGCAAATTTCAGGGTGCCGTTTGGAGTGGTCCAAGGGCCGCTTTCAGGGCTGCAGCCGCCGCAACCGCCTGACCCGACCCGACGACATGCAGACGCTCGTTCGCGGTCAGGTCAGGCGAAATAGGCCCGTTTGAAGTTCATTCTTTCAACTCAACTCGAAGGATGCGGATGGGGACAGTGCCGGGGTTTTCGACCGAATGGGGCGGCTCCGTTGCGTGCCATTGTGTTATCGGAAGCGTAGCGGGCGCTGCAGCCTCGTCGCGGACAATGCGGCCCTCACCATTACGCTCGCGAAGAGCACCTCGCTGCATCACATACAGAACGCTTGCGTTGCAGTGCGCATGCAGCGGCTCACGCTGGCCGGGCAAAACGGTGACATCCAGCACCCGTACCCGATCATTCTCCAATAGCACTTTGTGATTGTCTGGCGCAGCGCGGACCGCGTCCAGCTCGGGCCCCCACGGACAAGCTACTTTCGCACCCGGTGCAGCCGCGTGGGCGGCATCTCCAAGCCAATGCGGCGCCGAATAGCCTAGAATGAGTCCGAGACCGAGCAATCCCCATGACGACGCCTTCATGCTCATACCCCCCTTGATTTGAGCCAAGTTTACACAGTGGCTACGGGCGCACAATAGTCCCAGTCAGCGTCTGCCGCAGCGCAAATGAAGGGCCCTTCGATCCGGCCAAAGTCTTCGCGATCCTCAGTGCCAACATTCAGAACAGCGCGCGGCAGGAAATTCACGGCGTCGATCTGGCCGCGAGCTACAGCTTTGATGCCGGGGACGACCATTTCGATCTCTCGGCGGCGGCGAGCTATCTCAAGAGCAAGCGGCAGCTGATCGACGGCATGCCGACGGTGCAGAACGCGGGCATCATCTTCAATCCTCCCAACTGGCGCGGCCAGGGGGGCGGCACATGGACGCGCGGCAACGCGTCGTTCAGCACGTTCGCGACCTATGTCGGCGGAACCACCGACAATCGTTTGACACCGTTCGTGAATGTCGGGTCCTTCTTCTCGGTGGATGCCGTTGCCCAGATTAAGAGTTCGGCACCGAGCGGACTTTTCAAGGACGTCGGCTTCACGCTGAGCGTGGCAAACCTCTTCAACAGAAAGCCTTCGGCGATCCGGACGTCCAGTCCGACCGACCCGGCCTTCGACTCAACCAATTATCCGACCATCGGACGGTTCGTCAGTTTCAGCATCTCGAAATCGCTGTGACAGAAGCACGTTTGGCCCAGTGCCTTATTGCGGCGATCGCATTGCCGTGGTCCCTCGCCACGGTGACGACCCCTGCCTTCGCGCAGGGGTCGGAATGCCGCGACCTCATGCCACCGCGAGCGGCGGACCCGAGCTGGGCCAATAAGTCAGTAACGGCCGAAGACCTTGTTCGCCTTCGAGACATTGGACCAGCCAACAATGAAATAGCGGGCCGACATCTGTTCGCGCTATCGCCGGACGGGACACAAGTCGCTTTCCAGCTGAGACGGGCAAGAGCATGATTGGCACCGACGATCCCTTCAATTTGTTGTTGGCGGACAGTTCGGGTCGCCCAACCGGATGCAGACGCTGCTAGACTTGGAGCGCCTGCGATCGCAGCTCCGCGATCCTCTTCTTACAAACGTCGTGTACAGCCTGCCCCAGTTCCTCGACATGCTGTCCAAGCCACTCGAGTTCGTCTTTCGAAATACGATAATGCTTGGAATAGCGCGCCTTGACGTAGGCGTCCTTCTGGACCACACGGTCTAGCTCGCGCCGCTTGTTCGCTGGAAGGTGACTGAGATCTGTCTTCATTCGAATGTCAGGGCCTACTGAAAGGAGTCTGCCGTGGCCGGCTCGACATCGGTGTGGATGAAGTCATTTCCCTTGAAAAGGAGGGGCTCTTCCACGGCTTTTGCGAGAGCATAAGAGAAGCAATCCCCAAAATTAAGCTGTGCCTTATGACGGCCCTTTCCAAAATCGAAGAAGGCCTGCCGGGCGATCAGCCCTTGCTCGGTCGTGACGGGTTCGATCAGAATCCCGGCCCGCCGGATGAAGGTTTCTGCATTGCGGGTTGCCTCAGGGCCAAGCTGGCTTTCGACGACCATCGTCAGTTCCAGAAAACTGGCGACGCTGAGCCGGCAGATGGTCGCGTCCCGAATGATCCGCGTGAATTGGGCCGCTTCATCTTCGCCATACAATATGGCGACGAGCGCTGATGTATCGACGATCATTTGGGCACGCCGCCCTCATCGTAGAGAAGGTCTCCGTGCGGGACCTGCGGCCCCTTGACCAGTTGGCTGGTGCGACGCGCAATGGTCAGAAGTTCATTGACGCTCGCTTTGTCACCTTGCCGCTCGAGCACGGCTAGGCGGTCACGAAGGGCATCGACAATGATGCGGGTCATTGGCTCGCCGGTGCGCTGCGCGATCGCGCGGGCGAGGCGGTGCGCTTCGGGATCTTTGATGTTGAGTCCAGTGCTCACGGCATTCTACCTTACAATAGGTTGCTATACCAATATACCACCAGCAGCCGGCGTTCCATATCGATTTCTTGCTGGCCTTCGCCTATGAGCCAGGAGGCCATTCGAGTGTTGTGGGGATCGAGTTGAGCGGCAACCAATATCAAGACCAAGGCTTCCTGTTCGAGCTGGAAGAGCATGTTCGCAAGAGGGCGGGTGAACCGGCCATCAAGCCCGTTCCATTGTCTCCGCTTCCGGAAGATGCCGGTCAACCGAATATCCATATCCGACTTCGCCGAACCTCTCGATGGTGGGAAAATATCGTTGATTTCTTTAGATTTCGACGCTGAATTGGCCGGATCTCTCGCTTTCACTGAACGCCAAGGCATGCTATATTTTCGGTCGAGGTTTTTCGCATGACTGAGACTGAAACTGAGCCAATGCAGGACGACGATCAGTCGGGTCCGACCGATGGGTTGGGCCTGTCCTATTGGCTGTGGTGTCCTTGGTATGCGAAGCTCTGGTGGGCGGCGATCCCGGTCTATTGGCTGGTGATGGGCGAGCCGACGCGACCGGAATTTCTCAACGCCTTTGCCGATAGCGGCTATGCTGTCGTCACGAATATCATCTTCATTCCAATCACGGCGCTCTTCGCTCTTGGTGTCGGGTTCTTTCGTCAGGCGGCGATCAACGGACGGCTCGAGGGATCGTTGACCATCTGCCTCATCGCAGCCTCGTCGAACCTTTGCGCCCAATTTTCGCCGCCAGTCGGTCGACCCCAATCAACCAGGCGGAGATTATGAACGACGTTGCCGCTCGACAGCACAAGGATGCCGCTCTCGCGAAGCGATGCGAGCCGGGCACCCAAGGCCACATGATAAGACAGGGGCTGCAGTGCATTGATGGACAGCTGGACAACGGGGACGTCGGCCTCAGGAAAGAGATGCGCCAGGACGCTCCATGTCCCATGGTCGAGGCCCCATTGCTCGCGATCGAGCCCCACCCAGTCCGGCTTCACCGCTTCGACGATTTCTTGTGCGACGTCGGGCGCGCCGTGCGCAGGATACTGGAAATCCCACAGCTCTTGCGGAAAGCCATAGAAATCATGGATCGTGCGCGGCTTCGACATTGCCGTGACGGCGGTCGACCCGATGAACCAATGCGCCGACACCACCAGAATGGCGCGGGGCCGCGGCAACATCTTGCCAAGCTTGCGCCACGCCTGTGTGAAGCCGTTGACTTCCAGCGTGTTCATCGGGCTTCCATGCCCGATGAAGAGCGCCGGCATGGGGGTGTTTTGCGTCGTCATAGTGGCCGCATCCTACACCGAGCGCAGGCCACTTCGAAGCGAAGATCAATGTCCGGTCTTTTCGCGCCCAGGCGGGGGGTTATGATGGCGTTGTCCCCCTAATGCGCGCATCTCGCGTCGCTCGCACCGTCGGTCGGCGGCACGGCTCGCGCACTTGGCTCTCCGGTATGGGCTCGCGGCAAATAGCGCGGGCGGGAGCCATCCTACTGATGGCTTTGCGTTGACCTTGCCAGGGTTCGAAATGTGATCGACCAGCGCGCTTCATCCATCTCGGCGATGCTATGCTCCCAGCTATGCCGAACTTCGCCGCTCAGATGATAGATCGACCGCGGCTGGAGCGACACGTTTGCCCTCGCAAACTTTGCGCCAGCCCTGCGCCGGAACCGCATCGTCGCCGCTGCGCCGAGCGAGATGCCCACGACATGCTCAAAGACTGGCCGGTCCTTGTGCCAGCCAATGCCGGCGCCGGGATCGTAGCGGATGAGCAGCGCCTGGACGAGTTGAGTCGGATCGAGGCCGGCAAAGCGCGCGGCCTTCTCCTGGGTTGATATCAGCCAGTCCGGGATCGGCTTGGTCGGGGAGAAACGGCCCGTCTCGAAGTCATAGCTCCAGCCGTACGAGCAGGTCAGCCGCTTGCCAGTCCACTGCTGGAAGCGAAACGGACTGAGGCTGTCAGCATCGATCCGTTCGATCAGCTCCGCTTCCTCGGCCGGGCTGATGATATCCGAACAGCTCGAAAGGCCCGACACGACCGGCGTCTCAAAAAGGTCGAGCATGGCATTCATCGCTTCCAGCCCCGACCGCCTTCGACACCGCCTCGCGCTCGCAACAATTGCCCGACCGGGCGCCCGTTCAGCGTGCAATTCGCGACGACACGATCATAGCTGTGCTTGCCGGCCCGACAGACGAGCGGCTTGCCCATAACCAGACGCTCGAGCCGGACCTTGGCGTCCGTGCCGCCCGCCTCATGGAGTTCAGGCGCGTAGAAATCCCCGAGCCGCACTTCGATCCATTGATCTGGCCGACCTGCTGGGCCGACACACAGGCCGTCGCCGTCGCCGACGTAGCGAACGATACCAGAGAAGATCATGTCTTTGGCTGGCAAAGCGCCTTCGCAGGGATCTGCCAGTGCGGGTGCTGACCATATCGCGGCAATCAGGATCGGGACCAAGGTCACCACAGCTCGCGCTACCAAGGGATTTCCTCGATGAAGAGGATGAACTCCTGAAACGCCGCCGGCTCGAACCCAATTCCGTCCGCGAGCTCGCTTAGCCGCGAGACCGCAGCGGCCTCGACCACGGACTGGGCATTGCTCTGCCGCAGCGGATCGTGGCCCGCTCTCCATTTGGCAAGCGCCGCGACACGCACGCGGAGTGCCTCGGCCGCGAGAATGGCATCGTCGAATCCGGCACCGCGCGCATAGGCTTGCAGCGCCGAACGACACGAAACCGGATCACCCCGCTCAGGGGCGGACAGTTGCTCGACAAGGCGTAGCGCGGTGTCGATCTGCGGAGCGCTAAACTTGGCAAGATTCAGGCTGTCGAGCACGGCCGAGCCTTCCTCGATCGCTCCGCCTGCACTGATGGCTTCTGAATTCACCGCCCGATCTCCCTATGCCGAAAGCGCACCTTGCAAGGGCTTTGGCTTCCCAGTTTTGCCGCCAATTTCCTCGATGACGAAACTGTGCGCAGGTGGCGTGACCAGAAGGTCGGCTTCGCGAACGGTCCGGTCGAGCCACTGCATCACCTGGCTGCGCTGGATGATAGCGCCATGGCGCTCCTGATAGCGTGACACCTCGGGATTGGCGGCGACGGTGACGATCTTGAACGAGAGCGGCCAGTCGCCCATCGGCGGCTCCCAAACGCCGGCAAGATAGAAGAAATTCCCATCATCGCGCGTGACCCGATAGCGCTTCTTACCGACCTTCATTTGAAATTCAGACGCCGGGATCAGGCACCGGTGGCTCGGGAAGGTCTTGCCCTCCGAGCGCACGAACCGATACTCGATCCCGTCGGAAAAGCGCGGATTGGAACCCCAATGCGCATTGACTACTTCCTTCTTGCTCGGCTCGTCTGACTTGTAGCGGATGATCGGACGGAGGCTGCCCTCCGGCGCATCTGCATCGAATGGAGTTGCGGTCGCGCTCATGAGGTGGAACATATCAGGAACGATTTTGAGTCGCAAGGGCGAGGCGTTAGGGTGGCCGGATGTGCAATGACTATCGCCTCGAACTTGAGATCGCATCCATCCTGGAGGATTTTGACGACCTCGAAATCAATATCGACATGCCCGAAGGCATTCCGAACGTTGAGGCGCGCGCCGATATCAAAATGACCGACGTAGCCCCGATCGTGCGCAGCCCGGCCGATGGGCGACGACGGGCCGGAGAGCTGGTCAGTCGACGATGGGGCTGGCCCGGGACGAAGGGACCGGTCTATAATTTCCGCGCAGATGGTTTTGGCGGCAAAGCCCCTGACCTGAGCTCGCATCGCTGCCTCATCCTTGCCGACGGCTTCTACGAGTTCACCGATCCGGTCGTACCGCGCCCGAGGGACAAGCGGCTCGACAAGTGGCTCTTCACGATGAAGGACCATGACTGGTTCTGCATCGCTGGTATCTGGCGGGAGAGCCCGGTCGGTGAATGTTTCTCGATGCTTACCCTGGACGCGGGCGAAGAGATCGCGCCCTATCATAGCCGCCAGATCATACCGCTCACACGCGACCAATGGGCGGCCTGGCTCGACCTCGAAGTGCCGGCGATCGATGTGCTCAAATATCTGCCCATGGGAAGCCTTCCCGTCACGCAGGTGTACCCGCCCCGCAGCGAGCAAATGGCGCTGCTTTGAAAGTGGCGGCGCCAAGATCGAACGGAACTACGTGGCTTTGTACATCCATATGATGTCGTCTTCGCTGTGTTGCCAGCGCGACTCATAACCGTGTTCGACATAGAAGCGGCGTGCGCGGTCTTCGTCGGCGTCGATCATGATGCGAATTCTTGCATGGCCGCGCTCCCTTATGGCCGCTTCCGCCGCGGCGAGCAGCCCGGAACCTACGATACGTTGGCCTCTCCAGGCGTCCGCCACGTAGAGCGCAAGCACCTCGTCGCCTTTCCAGCCAACGAAGCCGACCACATCATCACCCAGCTGCGCGATCCGGACTTGGTCTGTCTGAAAATTGGGAGGAAAATGACGGTTCCGAAATGGCGCCATCACGTCCCGCATCACTGCCATGTCATCAACTGTTGCAGTCCTCAGCGCTAGGGCCAGCACAGGCTGTTCATCTTTTGATGGTTGATCGTCGTTCCAGCCTTCACCCATGTCAGCTCCCGCTTTGAAAGAGGCTGTCTCTAATCACGTCGAGAGAAACGACGAGCGCATTGCTCATGTTTGAGAGCGCCCCGACATCGCCATACAGAATGCCGATGAGTCCCGCCTCGTTCACAACGGCGCTTCCCGAGAAACCCGGGGCACTCGGCTTCGACAATCTGATGCTGACGCCGTGAATCTCTTCGACATCCGCCTCAAAGGTCTGCTCCTCCACGAGGGTGGCGCCGAGCCCCGGAAATCCGCGTGCCGTCACCTTGTCGCCCACCTGCGGAACCACGATCGACCCAAGCTCGTATATACCGAAGTCAATCAGTCCGGCGGCTTCGACCGGCGTCAGCTTTATCGCAATCGCGTCGACTAACAGGCCATCGACGTTGTTCACGATGACTCTGAATCGCTTTTGGCCAGCCGAGAACAGTGGGAGGGTCATGCCGGGTCCCACCACTTTCACGACAGCGTTCACAAATCCTGCCGCGTCGTTGGGCGTGTCGGCGAGACCCGTGATCAGATGTACGCAGGTCGTCAGCCACAGGGACGTGCCGTCGGTCAGGAGGAACCCTGTTCCTGCATGGTTTTGGCAGATTAGCGGAATGGGTCTCGGCACTGGCTTCTCGCTCCGTCTCTCTCGCCCGGCTGATGCGTTCGCCCTTCGCTCAGTCCGCTTCCAGGGCGGCGAGCGGACCGTCCGGAAACAAAGCTTCGATGTACCCGAATTTCGTCATGTCCATAATGCGCTGCGGATAGAGAATGCCGTCCAGATGATCATATTCATGCTGGAACACCCGCGCATGAAATCCGCGCGCCTCGCGCGTGATCGTCTCGCCATTTTCCAGCGTGCCGCCATAGCGGATGTGGGTGGCGCGCGGGACGAGGCCGCGCATGCCGGGCACTGAGAGGCACCCCTCCCAGCCATCCTCGGTCTCGTCCGTCAGGGTTTCGAGCCAGGGATTGATGAGCGTGGTCACCAGGACCGGCTTTTCGTCCGGATAGCGTGGATTTTCGTTGAAGCCGAAGATCATGATGCGCAGATCGATCCCGATCTGCGGGGCTGCAAGGCCGACGCCTTTCGACGCCTCCATCGTCTCATACATGTCGGCGATGATCGGCTTCAACTCAGCGGCCAGGGCATCCGCGACCGGCTTGGCGACGCGAAGCAGCCCTGGATCGCCCATCTTCAAGATCTTACGAATCATGGTTTCTCCTGACCTTGCGCCTTTTAGCGACGAGCAGGTGTGAAGCGCCACCGCTTCGCCTTGACGAGACGTCGGATCAAGAGGAACATAAAGGGAACACATGAGTCGATAGTCCCAACATGAAAATGGCCGCCCCCCTCCCCGATCCTTCTCGGGCCGAACAACTGTCGGCGCTTCGTGCCGCAGTGGTGCACGCTCGTCTGACGCGGGGCCCCGCGCTGCCGTTCGGCGTGGACGCGATCGACGATCGTCTGGTTGATCATGGTCTTTCAGGCGCGGCTCTGCACGAAATAGCGGGTCGCTCCGCCGAGCTCAGCGACGACGCCGCCGCTGCCCTGTTCGCGGCCGGCATCGCGGCGCGCTTCGCGGCAGCCCCCGGACTGACCGTGCTGTGGGCTCTTACGAAGTTCGATCTCTATGCGCCGGGTATCGAGCAGGTCGGCCTTGGCCCGCGCAAGCTTCTTTATGCTCAAGGGCGCAATGATAGCGACGTGCTCGCACTTGCGGAGGATGGCCTGCGCGATGGATCGCTCGCCTGCGTGATCGCCGAGGTGAAGGTCGCGGATCAGACCGCGACACGGCGGCTCCAGCTTGCAGCGGCGGACGGATCGACGCCGATCCTGCTTTACCGTCGGCACAAATCGCGCGACCGCTCGCCGCTCGACCAGCCATCGTCGGCAATGACGCGCTGGCTGGTCGGATCGGTGGCCTCGACGCCCCTGCCCCATGCGGGTATCGGCCGGGCATGCTGGTCGATCGAACTCGTTCGCCAGCGCGGCGGCAATCCCTTCTCTCTCGACGTGGAGGCCTGCGATGACCAGGGTCGCCTCGCTCTACCTGCCGCAATTGCCGATCGAGCGACTGCGTCAGGCGGAGCGGCCAGCCACGCCGCCTGAGCCGCACCGGCCTCGTCACGCTCTCCCGCTCGCGCCGATCGACGACGATCCGGGCGCATGCTCGGTGCCGCGCGGCGGAGGCTGGCGGCCCGGCGCACGATGGGCGCGTGACGGCGCGCTCGGCGCGACGCCGGCGCCGGCGCCGGCGTCGATCGACACACTGCCTGCCCATCAGCGCCCGGCAGCGCACGAATTGGGTCGGCGGAGCGAGCAGGCCGAGCATCCCTTCAAGGCCATGAGCGGTGACGATGGCGCGCCCGCGTCCGGATCGTCCGCGTTCTCGCTTCGCCACAACCCCTGGGGCAAACCGCTCATCCTCATAGAGCGTGTCGGCCAGAAGGAGATGGTCACGTGCGCCTGCCCGATCGCGCTCGATCTGGGCCTCGCCCCGGGCATGCCGGCGGCGCAGGCGCGCGCGCTCATTGCCGATCTCGATGTGCGCGATGCGGAGCCCGAGGCAGACCGCGCCTTCCTTGATCGCCTGACGCTCCATGCGGTCGGACACTGGACGCCGACCGCTTGCCCCTCGGGCGTGGACGGCCTGTGGCTCGACCTGACTGGCGCGACCCATTTGTTCGGCGGCGAAGAGCGCTTCTGCCGGCGCCTGCTTCGCTACATGCATCGGCTCGGCTTCACGGCGACAATCGCCATCGCCGGGTCGCCCGGCGCGGCCCATGCGCTGGCGCGCTATTCACGTGAGGCCATTATCGTCCTGCCGCCGGGCAAGGAAAGCGAAGCGATCGCGCCGTTGCCCTTGCGCGCCTTGCGCCTGGCGCCCGGCGCGCTCACCGCCGCCAGTCGTTTCGGGCTCGAGCGGATCGTCGATCTCTACAAGATGCCGCGCGGCCCCCTGGCGCGCCGGCTTGGCCTCGCGACGGTCGCGCGGCTCGACCAGGCCAGGGGCATCGCTGCCGAGCCGATTGTCCCGGTCGTCCCGTTCGACGAACCGCGCGCGGAGCGCCGTCTCATGGAACCGATTGGAACAGCCGAAGCGCTTGGCCAGGTCATCGGCGATCTGGTCGATGATCTCGTCGCGACGCTGCAGGCGCGCGGCCTTGGCGCCCGCGCGCTGGCGCTGAGCTGTGCGCGTGTCGACGGCGAGGAGCAGCGCATTGGTCTTGGAACAGCCCGGGCGACGCGCGACGCCAGGCATCTCAAGCGCATGTTGACCATGCGGATCGAACGCATCGAGCCAGGCTTAGGGATCGAGGCGCTGGTCCTGCGCGCACCGCGGGTCGAAATGCTGAACCCCGTCGCATTGAGCGCCGGCCTTGGTGATGAGCAGCGCCCGCCCGACATCGCGCCGCTGGTGGACCGGCTGAGCGGGCGCGTCGGCGAAGGCGCCCTGTTCCGGATCGGGTCGCGCGAAAGCGACGTGCCCGAACGCGCGGTTCATCGCGCGCCGCCTCTTGACGAACCGCAAGGCTGGCCGAAATGGCGCCGTCCCGTCCGGCTGCTCGAGCGCCCCGAAGCGCTCGGGCAGGTGATGGCGCTGCTGCCCGACCAACCACCGCGCCGCTTCATGTGGCGTCGGCAGTTCTACCGTGTCGTCGCGGGCGACGGGCCCGAGCGGATCCATGGCGAATGGTGGCGCAACAACCGCGAGCTCTGGGCGGTGCGCGACTATTTCCAGGTCGAGGTCGAAGGCGGCGCACGCTTCTGGCTGTTCCGCCGCGGCGATGGCGTCGATGTGCCGACCGGGGACCTGAGCTGGTATATCCACGGCCTGTTCGGTTGATGGCAACCTATGTCGAGCTGCAGGTCACGAGCCATTTCTCGTTCCTGCGCGGCGTCTCCTCACCGGAAGAACTGTTCGCGACCGCCGCGCGACTTGGTCATCGGGCGCTAGGCCTGACCGACTGGGGAAGCGTCGCCGGCGTCGTGCGCGGATGGGACGGGCAGAAGACCACCGGGGTGCGCATGCTTGCCGGCACGCGGGTGAACCTGAGTTGCGGCCGCGCGCTGCTTCTCTATCCCACAGATCGGCAGGCATGGTCGCAGCTGACCCGATTGCTCTCCCTGGGAAAGGCCCGAGGCGGCAAGGGTCATTGCCTTCTCGACTGGAGCGATGTCGTCGCGTTCGGCGAGGGCCTGATTGCCGTGCTCGTTCCGGACGAAGCGGACGAGATTCTGCGATCTCATCTCACGGACCTTCGATCGGCCTTCGGCAAGCGGGGCTATCTCGCGCTGACGCTGCGCCGCCGCCCGCAGGATGCGACACGGCTCCATGCGCTCAATCGCCTTGCCCGCACCGTTGGCGTGCGCAGCGTCGCGACGGGCGACATTCTCTATCATGCACCGGAACGGCGGCCGTTGCAGGACGTCATGACCGCGATCCGCGAGAAGACCGTGGTCGATGCGCTCGGCTTCAAGCGCGAGCAGTTCATGGACCGCAACCTCAAGTCTCCCCAGGAGATGGAGCGAAGGTTCGAGGCCTTCCCGGATGCGATCCAGGCCAGCGCCGATATCGCGGCGCAATGCACCTTCGATCTCGGCGAGATCCAGTATCAATATCCCTATGAGCAGGTGATGGAGGGTCGAACGGCGCAGGAAGCACTGGCGGCCATGACACAGGAAGCGGCGATGCGCATGTTTCCCGATGGGTTGCCGCGGGCCTATCGCGACCAGATCGATCATGAGCTGCGGCTCATCGAGCAACTCGGCTATGCGCCCTATTTCCTCACGGTCAATTCGATCGTCGCCGAGAGCCGGCGACGCGGCATCCTTTGCCAGGGCCGCGGAAGCGCCGCCAATAGCTGCGTTTGTTATATGCTGGGCATCACCTCGATCGATCCGATCCAGCACGAGCTGCTGTTCGAGCGGTTCGTCAGCGGCGAGCGCAAGGAGCCGCCCGATATCGATGTCGACTTCGAGCACGAGCGGCGCGAAGAGATCATCCAATGGATCTATGAGACCTATGGACGGCACCGCTCGGCGCTGACCGCGGTCGTCACACGCTATCGCACGCGCGGCGCCGTCTCCGAGGTCGGCAAGGCGCTCGGCCTCCCCCGCGATCTGACTAAGATGCTGACCGGCCTCGTCTGGGGCTGGTCGATGGACGGCATCTCCGACGAGCAGATCGAGAGCCTCAACCTCAATGCCCGTGATCATCGCCTTCGCCTGGCGATCGATCTCGCGCGTCAGCTTATCGGCACACCGCGCCATCTCTCCCAGCATCCGGGCGGCTTCGTGCTGACCCAGGACCGGCTCGACGATCTCGTGCCCATCGAGCCGGCGCGCATGGAGGATCGGCAGATCATCGAATGGGACAAGGACGATATCGACGCGCTCAAATTCATGAAGGTCGATGTGCTGGGTCTCGGCATGCTCGGCTGCATGAATCGTGCTTTCAACATGTTGGAGCAGGACAAGGGGATCCGCGTCGGCATGGCCGATCTGCAGGATGATGATCCCGACGTCTATGCGATGATCCAGAAGGCCGACACGCTGGGCGTCTTCCAGATCGAGAGCCGCGCTCAGATGTCGATGCTGCCGCGCATGAAGCCGACCAAATTCTATGACCTTGTGATCGAGGTCGCGATCGTGCGTCCCGGCCCGATCCAGGGCGACATGGTCCACCCCTATCTGCGGCGCCGCGAAGGCAAGGAGAAGCCGGAATATCCAAGGCCCGAGCTGCGCGCCGTGCTCGAGAAGACGCTGGGCGTGCCGCTGTTCCAGGAGCAGGCGATGAAGGTGGCGATCGTGGGCGCCGGTTTCACGCCGGTCGAGGCCGATCAGCTGCGCCGCGCCATGGCGACCTTCAAGCTCACAGGCGGGGTCAGCCATTTCTACGACAAGCTCGTCGGCGGCATGGTCGAGCGCGGCTATCCGAGGGACTTCGCCGAGCGGACATTCAAGCAGATCGAGGGGTTCGGCTCCTATGGCTTTCCTGAGAGCCACGCGGCCTCGTTCGCGAAGATCGCTTATGCCTCATGCTGGATGAAGCATCATCACCCCGACGTATTTTGCGCCGCCTTGCTCAACGCCCAACCGATGGGCTTTTATGCGCCCGCGCAGATCGTCCAGAATGCGCGCGATCATGGCGTCGAGGTCCGCCCCGTCTCGGTCAATGACAGCCATTGGGATTGTACGCTCGAGCCGGGCAAGGGTCCCTATCTCGCGGTCCGGCTCGGCTTCAAGGAGATCAAGGGGCTCGCCAACATCCATGGCGCCGCCATCGTCGCAGCGCGCGGACCCTCGCCTTATGACAGCATCGAGGAAGTCTGGCGTCGCGCCGGTGTGCCGCGCGCGGCCATCGAGCGCCTCGCGGAGGCCGACGCGTTCCATGTGATCGCAGACGATCGCCGCCAAGGCCTCTGGAAGGTCAAGGGCCTGGGTGAGGCGCCCCTCCCCCTGTTCGCAACAGCCGACGAGCGCGAGGGGAGGTTCAGCGCGGAAGGCACAGAGCCGGCGGTCGCGCTGCGATCGCTGACAGCGGGGCGCGAAGTGGTCGAGGACTATCGATCCCTGCAGCTCTCGCTGCGCGGCCACCCGGTCAGCTTCCTGCGCCCGGAGCTCGAACAAATGCGCATCGTGCGCTGTGCGGATCTGGCTCACATCCCGAACGGCCGGAACATCGAGGTCGCCGGGGTTATTCTGGTGCGCCAGCGACCAGGGTCGGCCAAGGGCGTCCTGTTCGTCACGATCGAGGATGAGACTGGCATCGCCAATGGCATCTTGTGGCCGGACCGGTTCGAGATCTACCGCCGCCAGATCATGTCGAGCTCGATGATCGCCATGCGCGGACGCTTGCAGAAGGAAGGCGAGGTCATCCACGTCATCTGCGACCGGATCACCAATCATGACGAGATGCTCCGCTCGATCGGCCGGACCGATTTTGCAGTCGCCCCCGGCCGAGGCGACGGAGCGACAAGCGGCGGCGGCCCGGACCCGCGCGATCCGGCTTTTCCCAAGGCGCGAACCCTGGCGCCGCCGCTGTTCCGCACGATTGACGGGTCGGAGGAGATTGTTCCGATCCGAAGCCATGATTTTCGTTAAGCTCATCCCGCGCCCGGATGACGGGTCGCAGATAAAAAGAGGCGCTGAACCCGGATTTTGTTCGCCTCCCCCTCGTCGCTCACTTCGGACGGGCTCGGCCTTGCAAAGCACGAGCGGCACTTTTGGACGGACACGCGCGAGAGTTACTATCGCGAAATAGAGATGGGCGGACCGGGCCCAACAGTTGAGCGTATTACGGTCGACGGCTGCTCCATGACGCGGCCGGCGCGCCGGCATTTTGCTAGGAACGAACATCCATCTGCATCAGGTTGCCACCTCGCGGCAAGTTAACCTCAGGACAACTTCATCATGCGAAGCTGCGATCATGCGGCAGAATTACCGGAACTTTCTCCGAACTGAGAAGCGTCGCCACGCATGGCGCGGCGCACGCCAATCGCGGTCGGGGTGGAAGTCCTTCACCGGACAAGTCGCAGCCTTGGCCGTCTTTGGCGCAGTGGTTGGCTGGAACGCCGTGCCCAGGGTGAAAGGGATCGTGGACAACATGTCGCGATCTCCCGAGGAAATCGCAGCGGTCGAGCGGTCTGTCTATTACCGCAATTGCGATGCGGCACGGGCCGCAGGGGTCGCGCCAATCTATGCCGGCTCGCCCGGCTATCGCGACACGCTCGACGGCGACAGCGACGGCATTGCCTGCGAGCCCTATTGGGGCATGTGAAAGCGGGCCCAGGGCTTCCCCTGCCGCGTGTTGCCGTCGGAGGCGACTTCGCGAGCAGCGCCATCTTCTTTGTCGACTGTACCAGTTTGCTGGATCGGCGGCCAATGGTTCCCGGCAGCGCAGCATCTTGCGACGCAGTTGCCGCTGAATCAGGCGGTGGATCCGAATGACCCGACATCGGCCAGATCATTCGGATGACCGCAGCGACGTCCTGCCGCCCTATCGCCTTTCATGCACTTGGAGTTTGCCTTTCATCCCGGGATGATATCGACAAACGAACGCTATGACGCCGGGCCGCGTTAAAGTGATCCGGGCGCTTTTCCCGGGCTCCAGATCGACGTCGAAACTCTTGTCCAATGCCGTTGCCGTATGCCGGAAAAGGTCGCGATTAATCCACACAACTGCATCTCCGACACGGAGATCAGGCGACGCCGAGCCGAACGCCATCTTGTCGATGACGATTGTAAACGTCCTGGATTGTCGGCCCGAAACTGACTCACCTGCTGCCTCGCCCGTCACCGCGAAAAGCACCGCCGCCACGCTGACGTGAGCAATCGCGCGGCTCCATGCCATCAACGAAGGGCCTTCGCCAAATGCTCGGCATGGACCTGATGTTCGGTAAAAAGGGTAAGTCCAGTGGAAAGCAACGACTTGAGTTCGCCGTTGCTTGCACCGGGAATCAGCGTGTCGTGAAGCGCACTGTTGACGGTGCGATGGTAGGCAATCTCGTTGGCGAGATAGGCGCGATCGAATTCTGCACCCTTCAGCTTGGACAGCTTTGCCGTCTCCGCCGAAGCCTGTTTCGATAGCGCATCACTGGTCGGATTGGATTCCGGCGTAACGCCAAGCTTCTTGAGTAATGCGACCGCCTGATCATTGACCGCAGCATGGTCGCGAACCATCTCGGAAGCAAAGTCCCGCACGGTCTTATTGTTGGATTTCGCCAACGCCTGCTTGCCAGCGGCAATATCAATCGCGCCGGCGGTATAAGCAATATGCGCGATCTTGGCGTCGTTGAGCGTCGCGCCGTTTTGCGAGACTGCTGCACTTGCAGTGAACGCTCCCAGGGCCAATGCCGCGATCAAGATTCTCGACATGTCGTTTTACTCCTGTCCGCACCGATCCAGCATCGACGCATGCCCCTTTGATGCCGGATGAGTTGAGAGGTTCCCGACTATTCGCGGGCACCTTTCGATGTTTCAGGCATCCAATGCGCGAACGAGCGGGAGGCGGCGGTGAATTTCCATGAAGACTTTCGATCGGGAGTCACATCCCAAGCAGCGGATGTTGCGCCGCCGTCCAATCGACTGGCCGATGCGCCAATAAATGGCCTAAAGCCGTGCGGTGGCGGTAAATTGATGCGTCGAATGCAGCCATGTAGGGTCGAGACGTCGTGCAAGACGGAGTGTCGATGATTATGCAGCGCTGCCCAAGGCACCTTCGCGGACGAACCTGGTCCAAGCCACGAATTCGTGGCTTCGCTGCCGACTTCAGTCCGGTGTCACTGACATGACGGCTCTTCTCAAATCCGACTATGCGGCATTTAGCGATATGGAATTGGCTGCCCGCTTCGGTGCCCGAGATCCGATGGCCGTTCACGTCCTCACCGAGCGCCACAACCAGCGATTGTTCCAGGTCGCGTGGGGGATTTTGCGCAATCACGCCGATGCCGAGGATGTGGTGCAAACAACTTATAGCCGGGCATTTGCCGCAATCGAAAGTTTCAGGGGGCACTCATCGCTTTCCACCTGGCTGACTCGCATTGCGATCAATGAAGCGCTCGGCCGGACTCGCGCCACCCGGCGCCGACGCGCGCGGCTCGATGCCCATTCCGTCACCGATCTTGATGAATACCGGGAAAAGCTCATGCAGGGATCGAATGACCGTGGCGGTCCGGAATCGGCACTTGCCGTCAAGCAGGTAAGAAGACTGTTGGAATTCGCCATCGCCGGCCTGCCTGTGGAATTCAGATTGGTGTTCATCTTGCGACATGTCGAGGGATTGAGCATCGAAGAGGTGGCCCAGGCCTTGGAAATCCTCCCAGCCACGGTAAAAACCCGCTTGCTGCGCGCGCGTCGGCGCCTGCAGCAGACGCTCGAGGCAGATGTCAAAGACAGTTTGGCTGGAGCGTTCCCGTTCGCTGGCGCATATTGCGCAGCGCTGACTGCGCGCGCCGTCGCCGATATCTGCGGAGGGAAGGCGACCCCCGCGAAGGACCCATGAGCCGGTAGCCATGCAGACTCTTCGAGCGCGCTACCGACAAAATCTTGCCCGCGAGGCGCCGAGCGTCTTTTGCGTCCAACACACGTCGAACGCCCAAAAAAGCTATTTGAGGGCGATCCACGGGCTCTCAGTCCTTCCCGCCAGGAGACGGTAAAACCTTAGGCCGCGCTCATCGTGTCGCTATGCGATCGGACGAACCGCCGATGTCGCCTGAATTGGGTTCAAACTGTGCCCCACTTCCCGGCAATCCAATCGCGAAACCGTGCCTTTGCGTCGCCGACGGGACGTACTTCACCTGTCACGGCGCGAACGCGTCTCACTTCGGGCACCCACTTGCGGACAGTCTGCTCGATAAGGCGATTAAGCGTGAGGCTCGAGGACGGACATCCGCCACAGGCACCTTCCATGCGAACCCATGCCGCTCCCTCTTCGGGATCAAAGCGCTCCAGCACCGCGCGGCCACCATCGGCTTCGAGCAGCGGTCGCACCCACCGCTCAAGCACTTGGTCGATTTCCAGTTCCAGATCGCTGAAATGCGCGTGCCGGTCGTCCGTCGTCTTTCCGGCTTGATCGGTTGTTTCAAGCTGCGACGTTTGCTCCGAAACATCGGCGAGCGCGAAGGCGATATCCGCTTTTAAGTCGGCCCATGGAAAATCGGCGCTCTCCCTGATCACCGAGAACCAGTCCCGGCCGATCATGACGCGCGCTACGCCGTCAATCTTCAAGAGCGCAGCGGCGAGCGGATCGCCGGCGTTCGCCGGGGCACCTTTATATTCCTGAGGCGATCCTGCCGACAGAACCCGACCTGGCCGCACATTGATCGCATCTGGATTTGGCGTCGGCTCGAACTCGATCACGACCTGTTTTCCCCCGCTGCCTGGCTGGCCTGACGCGCCCATCAAGGGCGTCCGTCCGGCCGCGACCCGAGCAGTTTCGGGCCATAGCCGACCAGGAACAGGAGGAAGGCGCCGCCCCAGATGAGCGCGGCAACTTCGATGGCGGCCATGTAGCCGACAGGAAGAAACGGGGCGGCGAAGCGCAGCAGCGCGCCTGTCGTCACGAGAGCGAAAATGGCGATCGTGAGGCGGTCAGCATGGAGTGGGCGTCCCGTATGTCCCAGCGTTGCACGGGTCATGACGGCCAGCGTCATGGACGCCATGGCCCCGGCGCTCAGCAGATGCAGGGCAGCGGAGGGGACGATGCGGTCGGTGAACGCGGCCGTTCCGAGAAGCACGAGCCCCGCCGGCAGCCATAGAAACGAGACATGCAGAATGGCGACGAGCGGCTCGCCAAGCGAGCGGATGCCCGACCAGCGCGTCAACCGGACGAATTGAAGCAACCCGGCGACGACAAGCAGCTCCCCGGCAACCCGGCTCTCCGGCAGGGCCACCCAGCTCAACAGGGCGGGCACGAGAAACGCCAACGCCGCCAGATCGAACCTGTCGGGCTGTCGAGGCAGACGGTCGGCTCCCGGCCGACCAGCCAGCCAGTTGCGCGTGAAGGACGGAATGATGCGCCCGCCGATAAACGCAATCAGGACCAGGACGATGCCGAAGCCGAGCCGCCACCCTAGGCCGCCAAGAATGTTCGCGCCAAGCGCCTCGCCGTGATCCAGCGCACAAGCCAGCGTGAACACGGCCAGCGCGACGACAACCGGCACATTGCGATTTCGCGCGGCAAGAATTTCGCGACCGATCAGGACCGTCAGGACGGCGAAGAACCCCACGTCCAGCAGCGCCGCCGTGACGGCGCCGACATACGCTGAGCCCAGCAGCGCGAGGCGCGCGGCAAGCCAGAGGGCCGCCAGCAGCGCAAGCCGTGTCCCTGAAATTGGAATACGGCCAGTCCAGTTGGGCACGGCCGTCAGGAGGAAGCCGGTGATGACCGCGCCGAGGTAGCCGAACAGCATCTCATGCCTGTGCCAGGCCACCGGCTCGAAACCGGTGGGTAGGTTCACGAGCCCCCTCAACGTTGAAATCCACAGCGCGAGCGCGATGATGGCCCACGCACTGCCCCCAAGGAAGAATGGACGGAAACCCGCGCGCAGAATGGGCGGCAGCGCCATCAGCAAGCCATGACGCTCAGGCTCAGCGCTCATGGCCCACAACTTCAGTCTCGGCGGGCACGGGGCGTTTCTTCGCGACGCCGCCCTCCCCCTCCGCCTGCAAACGCCGCTGAAGATAATCCGCTAGCACGATGGCGTGGTTATGTTGCAGATCATGCGCCGCGTAGAGCAGCGTGAGCCGGCCCGGCTTCATAAGAGCAAGCATGCTATCGACGGCCGCAGGATTGTCGTCGAGCTCTTGCTGATAGCACGTCCTGAAGGACGAAAACCGGGCCGGATCGTGATGGAACCAAGTGCGCAACGCCGCGCTAGGTGCGATATCAGCAAGCCAGACATCGACCGCAGCAGATGCACGACTGACGCCGCGCGGCCATAGCCGGTCAACGAGAACGCGCGTACCGTCGCTCGCGCTCGCCCGTTCATAGATGCGCTTCGTTCGAATCTCGGTTTCGGTCATGTCCGGGTCTGTCCTGAACTGATCCAGGCCGGCGGATCGCTTGCGGGAAAGGAATCCTGCGAGGCCCGGTCAATGCGGTTGAGCAGTTGACGCGCCGCGAGCATGCCTTCGGCACGTTCCGCGACATTTCGCTCCAGCGCCGCCAGGATCGAGGCATTGTCGGCCATGTCGGCCGCCGAGACGCAAGCGCAAAACCGCTCGGCGACCACCTCATGCGTGATGTCGATGACCGGTCGCCCTGCAAGGAGTTGGCGCTCGACCACAATGAGCGCAGCCTCCTCGATAGCCTTCGGGGGGATGGGATCGTCATATTCATGGGACATGCGCCGCTCCTTTCCTGAGCAAATCCGTCAGCAGGCCGCGAAGCCGCATTCCAAGCCGGACAACAAATCCCGCTCATGCTCAAGTCCGATCGAGAGTCGCAAAAGGCCGTCACTGATCCCGGCGACCTGACGTGCGGTGACACCCATGTCGGCATGGGTCATGGTCGCAGGGTGAGCAACGAGGCTTTCGACGCCGCCAAGAGATTCCGCCAGAGTGAAGGCTCGCACGTTCCTGACGAAGTGTCTCACGGCCTCTGTGCTGCCAGCCAGTTCGAAACTCAGCATCGCTCCGAATCCACTCTGCTGGCGAAGGGCCGTTGCATGACCCGGGTCCGATGGCAGACCGGGATAGTAGACACGGACAACGGCCGGATGCTGATCTAGATAGTTGGCGATTGCCATCGCGTTTAGCTGTTGGCGCTCCATTCGCGCGAACAGGGTCCGCACGCCGCGGAGCGTCAACCAGGCATCAAAGGGCGTCCCGATGCAGCCGACAACATTTGCCCAATGCCGAAGTCGCTCGACCTGATCGGGGTGCTCCGCAACGACGGCGCCAGCAATGACATCCGAATGGCCATTGAGGAACTTGGTGGTGGAATGGATCACATAGTCCGCGCCCAATATGATCGGCCGCTGCAATGCCGGCGAGAGGAAGGTGTTGTCGACGGCCACCTCCGCACCGGCGTCCTTGGCCAGAGCCGCCAGCGCTGAAATATCCACCACGCGCATCAGTGGATTGCTGGGTGTTTCGATGAGCATCAGCGTGGGCTCGTCCTGCAATGCCTCACTCACGGCGGCCAGGTCGTTCTGGTCGACGAACAGGAGCCGAATATGCCCCCGCTCGGCGCGCGCGTTCAGCAGGCGCATCGTTCCCCCATAGCAATCATGGGGGGCTATCACGAGATCGCCCTGCCGCAGCTGACCGACCAGCAAATCTATCGCCGCCATGCCGCTTGAGGTGATGATCGCGCCCGCCCCGCCCTCGAGCCTGGCGAGCACGTCCGCCAGCAAATCGCGCGTGGGATTGCCCGAACGTCCATAGTCGTAGCGGCCAGGCTGATCGAAGCCTGGGAACTCGTAGGTGCTGGACATATAAATGGGCGGCGACACGGCACCAAAAGGCACGTCGGACGCGACACCGTGCGCTGCCGCAATCGTCTCTGCCAGGAAGTCGAAGTCAGGTTTGCGGGTCATTGAAGAAACGTCCTTCCGTCACTTCGCGCACAATCCCCGCGCGAACGGCGAAGTCACCGAAACGCTCGCCCTGCTTGCGCTCGCGGGCGTAGCGGCCCAGCGCATCCCTCAAAGTCTCGAGGATTACGGATTCACCAACATTCTCGCGCATCATGCAGTTGAGCCGCTCCCCATGAAAGCCACCACCCAGATAGAGATTATATTTGCCGGGCGCCCGGCCGGTCAGACCGATTTCGGCGATATAGGGCCGTGAGCAACCGTTGGGGCAGCCACTCATCCGCAGCGTGATCGGCTCTCTCGAAAGACCGTTCTCGGCGAGGATCAACTCGATCTTGCCAATAAGGCTCGGCAGGTAACGCTCGCTCTCCGCCATCGCGAGGCCGCACGTCGGGAACGCCACGCAAGCGATGGAATTGCGGCGCAGCATGGAAGTCTGCATGCTTTCCAGCCCATGGTTGATCAGCACGGCATCTATGTCGGCGCGATGCTCGGCGGCCACGCCGGCTATGATGACGTTCTGATTTGGCGTCAGCCGAAACGTTCCGCGATGGATGCGGGCAATATCACGCAGGGCGTCAAGCGTTGGGAGATTCAGCCGGCCGTTCTCGATGAACAATGTGCGGTGATGTCGCCCGTCCGCTGTCTCGCTCCAGCCATAGCTGTCCCCATTGGAGGTGAAGCTGAAGGGCCGCGATTCCTCGAAGGCCTCACCCATGTTGAGCTCGATCTCGGCCTTGATCCATTCCAGCCCCTTATCGTCGATCGTATATTTGAAACGGGCATGCTGGCGGTCCTTACGATCGCCATAATCGCGCTGCACGGTCATGACCGCGTCCGAGCAGGCCAGCACCCTATCAGCCGGGATGAATCCGATGAGACTGGCAAGACGAGGATAGGTTTGCGGCGCCTGATCCGTGCGTCCCATGCCGCCGCCGATCACGACATTGAAACCCTCCAGGCCGCCCGGTCCGCCAATGGCGATGAAGCCCAAATCTTGCGCATAGACATCGATGTCGTTGGAAGGTGGGAGCGCGAAGCCAATCTTGAACTTGCGAGGCAAATAGGTGGAACCGTAGAAAGGCTCCTCCTTGTCCTCCGACACCGCGACGCGTTCGTCGCCGTACCAGATCTCATGATATGCGCGGGTCTTCGGGATAACATGATCGCTCACCCGCTTGGCGAGCGCCGCAACTTCGGCGTGAAAGGCCGAGCTTTGCGGATCCACTGTGCACATGACCCCGCGGCTGTCGTCACCGCACGCCGCGATCGTGTCGAGCAGCGTTTCGTGCAGGCCCTGAATGACGGGGCGCAGACTGTCCTTCAAAACCCAGTGGAACTGAAAAGTCTGGCGGGTCGTGATGCGAAGTGTCTCACTGCCATGGGCACGCGCCTGTTCGTCGAGCTTGAGCCACTGCTCTGGCGTGCAGACGCCGCCGGGCAAGCGCACGCGGATCATGAACTGAAAGGCGGGTTCCAGCTTTTGTCGCCGCCGCTCTTCGCGCAGGTCCCGATCGTCCTGCTGATAGATGCCGTGAAACTTCATGAGCTTAACATCGTCGGGGGACGGCACGGAACCCGTGATCTGATCGAGCAAACCGAGTGCAATCGTGCCGCGTAGATAATCGCTGGCATCCTTCATCCGCTCATCCAAACCCAGCCGGTCGAGAGGCTGTGAAAGATCGCGGCTGCGGTCGATATTCGTGGGAGCAGTCATAGGTAGTTTCTCAATAAACGTCGCGTTGGTAACGATGGTCGGATTGCAGGGTGCGAACATAGTCCTCCGCCGCGTCCCGTCCGATATGGGCTTCAGCCGCGATGATGTCGGTCAGTGCTTCATTGACATCTGGCGCCAGGTGCGCGGCGTCGCCGCAGACGTAAATGTGGGCGCCATTCTCAAGCCAGTCGTAGAGATCACGCGAGCGCTCTTTCATGCGATGCTGGACGTAGATCTTCTCCCGACCATCGCGGGAGAAGGCGACGTCCATGCGGTTCAGGGTGCCGTCCTTGAGCCAGTCCTGCCACTCCGTCTGATAGAGAAAGTCGGTGCGGAAGTTGCGGTCTCCGAAGAAAAGCCAGCTTTGGCCTCCGGCGCCGAGCACCTCGCGCTCCTGCATGAAAGCGCGATAGGGCGCGACGCCGGTGCCCGCGCCGATCATGATGATCGGCGCGCCGCCGTCCGGCAGCCGAAAATGGGGATTGCTCTGAATGTAAACGGGTAGCGCTGTGTCGGGTCCGGCTCGGTCCGCGATCAGGCTCGAGGCAACGCCGTTGCGGGGCTCGCCGTGAAGTTCGTACCGAACTGGTGCGACGGTGAGATGGGCTTCATCGCCAATCGCTAACTGGCTCGATGCCAGGGAATAGAGGCGCGGCTGCAAGGGCCGCAACGCTGAGACCAAGTCATTCGGCATCACGTCGGTCACGGGAAAACGGCGGACAATGTCGATAATATGGTGCGTGCTCAGGAACGCCGCCCGCTCGCCCCCACGATCTTCCTGCTGTAGCTGCCTAAGCTTGGCTGCATTACTGAGGAGCGCCCAATAGTCCAGAAAGCGCGGCGTCGCGGTGGTGATCTCATAACGATGCGTGAGAGCTTCGCCCAGAGTCAGCGCATGGCCCTTCACCTCGAATTCAACTTCCGGCGAAAGCACCAGTGCATCGAGCAGTGCCGCAACGACAGTCGGATCGTTGGAAACGGCGATGCCGAGGGCATCGCCGGGCTGATAAGTCAGGCCTGATCCCGCCAGCGAGAGTTCGACATGGTGCGTTTCTTTGCTCGAACCGCGCCCGACAATGATCATGTTTTCCATGATCGGTGCGGGAAATGGATGACGTTTGTCATAGGCTCGGACCGGCAAATCTCCTGCGACCGGCTCCGGTGGCGACACCACGACGGGCCGCGCCTCCTGCGCCAAAAGCGCCACCACCTGCTCGATCCAGGGTTCCGCCAGTTCTTCATAGTCGACGTCACAGTCGACACGCGATGTCAGGCGGCTCGCACCGAGCTCCTCGAAGCGGCGGTCAAGGCGCTTTCCCGCCTCGCAGAAATGTTCATAAGTTGTGTCGCCCAGCGCCAATACGGCAAAGCGCGCGTGCTCCAGCTGCGGAACCTTGCGTCCTTCAATATGCTCGAAAAAGCCCATGGCTGGCTGGGGAGGGTCTCCGTCGCCGCCCGTACTCACAATGATCAGCAAATCCTGTTCCTGGCTCAGTTCGCGCTGCTTGTAATCCGCCATGTCGACGAGCCGCGGCTCCAAGCCTTTCGCCTTTGCCGCCTTATCCAGCGCACGTGCGAGCTCGGCTGCATTGCCCGTCTCGGTCCCATAGAGAATGGTCAGACTACGTGCTTTGAGGGTTTGAAACGACGCAGTCTGCGCGGAGGTCGTTCGCAGACCAGCGTCGAATCCAGCGAAATAGCCACTCAACCAGCGCGCTTGCCGAGGATGAAGTGACCGCGACAGGTCCTCCAAAAGCTGCCGCTGTTCCAGAGTCAGGGCTGTCTCCGGCGGGTCCATGATCCTCATTTGAGCGTTGACCTCTACGGCAGCTCCTTCCTTTCACGTTGACACCACGGAGAGAGGGGTTCTCCAAAAGCACCGACGCCGCGAAGCTAATTTCACTGAGCACCCACATTTGCGCATCATGATACGATAGGCAAATGCATATTATTTCTATTTCATATAAAATATATTGTGCTTATTTCGAGGCCGACAGGATGGAAGTAGCGAGCCACTGAGGAAAGCTCGATTAAATAGGACTGTGCCGAACGGACGCGCTCAATTTTTGAGCCGTGCTCTCCGCCTGAGATCCGAGTCTCAGGGCTCTTCGGTTGCGGGGTCGCTACCGAGAGTGAGTGTTCGATATGTCGGACACCGCGTAATTGATCTAGCCACCCTCCTGGATGGTACGAAGTCGTGTGAACGCTTCAATGCAGGAGGGTGACCGATGTCGATCTATGCAGGATTGGATGTTAGCGACAAGACCACGCATA
>NZ_JAHGAW010000017.1 GCF_018603885.1 Sphingobium nicotianae | reverse complement strand
AGGCCGGCCGCGTGCTCCTTCAAGATCCCGATGATCTGCTCTTCACTGAACCTCGATCGCTTCACTGCCTGTCCTCCTCTTCAAGGAACAGGCTAACCTCAATCCGAGGACATTTCAGGGGAGCAGGTCACCGAGAGACAATAGACGACCTCGTCGCCGGCCGGGTGCCGCTCCCATCCCGCCCAATTCTCGGTGAACAGATATTCGCTGACCAGACGGCCATCGGAACCATCATGCGCATGGCGCGCGCCATAGTCGACATACCAGCCCATATCCCGCGTGAACTGCGGCTCGCTCGTCGCGAGGCCACCCCGGCCGAGATGAATCGGATGGTCGATCAGTGACTTGACGGACATGTCCTTTCCTCTCCTTCACGCCTCTCTCGCGAGCACCGGAGCAGCGAAGATGCGAGCCGGTCAGGCGGCGGCGATGCCGACCTTGACCGCCTCGATCGCCGCAGCGGCCGCCGACGCATCCGGGCCACCGCCCTGCGCCATGTCCGGCCGGCCGCCGCCGCCCTGCCCGCCCAGCGCCGCAACGCCGGTGCGGACCAGATCTACCGCGCTGAACTTGCTCACCAGATCGTCGGTCACGCCGACCGCGATGGTGGCGCGGCCGTCATTGGTGCCGACGATTACGGCAATGCCGCTGCCGAGGCGGCCCTTGGCTTCATCGACCAGGCCGCGCAGATTCTTGGGATCGAGCCCGTCGATTGCCTGGCCGAGCAGCTTGTAGCCATTGACCAGCTCCGGCGCGGCGGCAGCCGAGGGACCGCCGCCACCCGCTGCGCCCGCGATGGCCAGCGCCTTCTTCGCCTCGGCCAGTTCGCGCTCCAGCTTGCGGGTCTGCTCGCTCAGCGCCGAGACGCGCGCCGCCGCCTCGTCCGGCGTCGTGCGCAGCGTCGAGGCGATGGCGCGCAGCTGCTCGTCGCGATGACCAAGCCACAGGCGCGCGGCCTCGCCGGTCAACGCCTCGATGCGCCGCACGCCGCTCGCCACCGCGCTCTCGCCGATGATCTTGAACAAGGCGATGTCGCCGAGCGCGCGGACATGGGTGCCACCGCACAGCTCGACCGAATAGGTGCCGGTCTCGCCGCGACCCATCGAGAGGACGCGGACCTCGTCGCCATATTTCTCCCCGAACAGCGCCATGGCGCCGGCGGCGATGGCGTCGTCGGGCGTCATCAGGCGGGTCGTGACGTCCTCGTTGACGCGAATCTGCGCGTTCACATCCGCCTCGACCGCCGCGATCTGGGCGGGAGTCAGCGCGTCGGGGTGCGAGAAGTCGAAGCGCAGACGATCCTCGGCGACGAGGCTGCCCTTCTGCGTGACGTGCGGGCCGAGTTCCTTGCGCAAGGCCGCGTGCAGCAGATGGGTCGCGCTGTGATTGGCGCGGACGCGGGCGCGGCGGGCGGTATCGACCTTGAGATGAACGAAATCGCCGACCGCGATGCGGCCCGCCGCGATTACGGCGTGATGTGCATGGAGGCGGCCGAGCGGCTTGCTGGTATCGGTGACGGTCGCTGCGAAGCCGTCGGCACCGGTAATGGTGCCGGTGTCGCCGGTTTGACCACCGCTCTCGCCGTAAAAAGGCGTCTGGTTGGTGAGGATCGTGACGGTGTCGCCGGCGGTGGCGCTGTCGACCCGCACGCCGTCCCTGACCAGGGCGACGACGCTGCCCTCGCCTTCCTCGCTCATATAGCCGGTAAACTCGGTCGCGCCTTCGCTCTCGGCGATGTCGAACCAGACTTCCTCGGAGGCTTTCTGGCCAGAGCCCTTCCAGGCAGCGCGAGCGGCTGCCTTCTGCGCGGCCATGGCGTTGTCGAAGCCGGCACGATCGACGCCGAATCCCTGCGGACGCAGCGCATCCTCAGTGAGGTCATAAGGGAAGCCATAGGTATCGTAGAGGCGGAAGGCCGTCTCGCCCGAGAGCGTGCCGCCTGCTTCGAGGCCAACGACGGCCTCGTCGAGCAGCTTGAGTCCCCGATCGAGCGTCTGGCGGAAACGGGTTTCCTCGCGCAGCAGCGTTTCCTCGATCAACGGCTGGGCACGCAGCAACTCGGGGAAGGCTGCGCCCATTTCGGCGACGAGACCGCCGACCAAGCGATGCATCAGCGGATCGGCGGCGCCGAGCAGATGCGCATGACGCATGGCGCGACGCATGATTCGGCGCAGAACGTAGCCGCGGCCTTCATTGGCGGGCAGAACACCGTCGGCGATCAAGAAACTCGACGAGCGCAGATGATCGGCGATCACGCGATGGCTGGCCTGCGCCTCGCCTTCTGCCGGCTGTCGGGTCAGGGCGACTGACTGGGCGATGAGCGCCTTGAAGATATCGATGTCGTAATTGTTATGAACGCCCTGCAGCACCGCCGCAATGCGCTCGAGGCCCATGCCGGTGTCGATTTGCGGTTTAGGCAGGCTGACGCGCACAGCCTCATCGATCTGCTCGAACTGCATGAAGACGAGGTTCCAGATCTCGACGAAGCGGTCGCCATCCTCCTCCGGCGATCCAGGCGGGCCACCCCAGATGTGATCGCCATGGTCGTAGAATATCTCACTATTGGGTCCGCAGGGACCCGTTGGCCCCATCATCCAGAAATTGGACTTGTCGCCGAGGCGGATGATCTTGCTTTCCGGCAGACCGGCGATCTTCTTCCAGAGCCCAAGCGCTTCGTCATCATCCTGATAGATGGTGACAGACAGGCGATCGACCGGCAGGCCGAGCTCCTTGGTCAGCAGCGTCCAAGCAAGCTCGATCGCGCCTTCCTTGAAATAGTCACCGAACGAGAAATTGCCGAGCATCTCGAAAAAGGTGTGGTGGCGCGCGGTGTAGCCGACATTGTCGAGGTCGTTGTGCTTGCCGCCGGCGCGCACGCATTTCTGTGAGGACGCGGCGGTCAGATACGGCCGCTTCTCGAGGCCCGTGAACACATTCTTGAACGGTACCATGCCCGCATTGACGAACATGAGCGTCGGGTCGTTGTTCGGGACGAGTGGCGCGGACGCGACCACCTCGTGACCATTGGCCCCGAAATAGTCGAGAAAGCTGCGGCGGATATCGTTGGTCGACGTCATGGGCTTGCAGTTAGGGGAACCGAAGCGCGGCGACAAGACGGGAGTGATGCAATCGCGCGGCTGTCCTGCCTTGTGACAGGATTGGCGAGGATTGGGGATCGTGCGGAGCGCATCATTGCGGTGCGCACTGGCGTCATCCTCTTCCGAAGTTCACGAAGTTCACGGACGGGACCAAATTTATTTTTCCTCAGTCCCCAGAATGGCCGACCCGAAAAGTCGGGTCGGGAGGGTCGGGCGATTGCCGAAATCAATAGCGCGAGACCGAGACGACTCATCGCGCCAGCATGGCATCCTGTTGCGCGTGTAGGACAGGGATCAATCGTCAGCGAAGACCGACAGCTCATTGCCGCCCGGCTCGCGGAAATGGAAGCGGCGGCCACCGGGGAAAGCGAAGATCGGCTGAGTGATCATGCCGCCCGCCGCCTCGACGGCCGCCAGGGCGGCGTCCAGATCCTTGACGCGAATCCCGGCGAGTGGCGCGGCGGGAGCCTCTGTCGCGTCGCCCTGGAGGCCGAGATCGGCCCCCCGCCCCATCGTCCCGGCATAGGTCGGCCCGAACCGCGTCAGCTCCCATCCGAAGGCGCGCTCGAAGAAGATCGCGCTCGCCTCGCTGTCGCGCACGGGCAGTTCGACATAGGCCACAGTGGCCGAGATTGTGGTCATGACTGTTCCTTCCCGGAAAAAGAAAGACCCTCACCCTCCCACACCTAACGGTGCGGGCTTCTCCCCCTCCCGCTTGCGGGAGAGGGAAATATCCTTATTCCTCGCCGTCGTCGCCGGCTTCAGGGCCGGTCATCATGCCTTCCGCGACTTCATCGGTCTTGGCCCGAATGGTCTTCTCCAGCTTGGCGGTCATCTCGGGATTTTCCTTGAGGAATGTCTTGGCATTCTCCCGGCCCTGGCCGATGCGCACCGAATCATAGGAAAACCAGGCGCCCGACTTCTCGATGACGCCGGCCTTGACGCCGAGATCGAGGATTTCGCCGATCTTGGAAATACCCTCGCCATACATGATGTCGAACTCGACCTGCTTGAACGGCGGGGCGACCTTGTTCTTGACCACCTTCACGCGGGTGGCGTTGCCGACGATGTCGTCACGATCCTTGATCTGGCCGGTGCGACGAATGTCGAGGCGGACCGAGGCATAGAACTTCAGCGCGTTGCCGCCAGTCGTCGTCTCGGGATTGCCGTACATCACACCGATCTTCATGCGCAGCTGGTTGATGAAGATCACCATGCAGCGCGATCGGCTGATCGAACCGGTCAGCTTGCGCAGCGACTGTGACATGAGGCGCGCCTGCAGGCCGACATGGCTGTCACCCATCTCGCCCTCGATTTCCGCGCGCGGCACCAGCGCCGCGACCGAATCGACAACCAGCACATCGATGGCGTTCGAGCGCACCAGCGTGTCGGTGATCTCAAGCGCCTGCTCACCCGTGTCGGGCTGCGAGACGATCAGCTCGTCGATATTGACGCCGAGCTTCTTGGCATAGACCGGATCGAGCGCATGCTCGGCGTCGATGAAGGCCGCCGTGCCGCCGCTCTTCTGAGCCTCGGCGATGACATGCAGGGCCAGCGTGGTCTTGCCCGAGCTTTCCGGACCATAAACCTCAATGACGCGGCCACGCGGCAGGCCACCGACGCCGAGCGCGATGTCGAGCCCGAGCGAGCCGGTCGAGATCGCCTCGACCTGCATGGCCTCCTTGGAGCCCAGCCGCATGGCCGATCCCTTGCCGAAAGCGCGGTCAATCTGCGCCAGCGCTGCTTCCAGTGCCTTTTCCCGATCCATGGTTCCCGTTTTCTTCTCGCCGTCGATGAGCTTCAATGATGCCGTCATGTGCTGGCTCCCCATGGATGTCAAATCACGGTGATGCTCTCACCATGGGATAGGATGTATCCTATTTGTTCTCATGGAACAAGAGGGGAACGACATTTTACGGGATCAACGGAAAATGGCCGGCGGTCAAGGCGTCGACTGGGGTGGGGCCGTGGGTTGTGAACCCGCAGGCGCGGCCGGTTCGACCAGCGGGCCGGCCGGAGTGAGCGGCAGCGGCGGGGCGTGCGGATGGCGCAGCGCCTCGATCTCCGCTTCCCGACCCTTCAGATAGAATTCGCGCGAGGCCGCATAGGGATCGGGCGATTCGCGCAGCTTGCGCAGCTGCTCGTCGAACTCGACGCGATAATCGAGCGTGCCCACAAGCGTGGCAGGAAGAACATAATAGGGCTTGCCGAACGGCGGTCCCACCGCGACCGGCAGGACAGCCTTGTCGAGCCACAGGCCGATCAGGTCGCGCACCGTGGTGGGGCCGACCAGCGGGACGAACAGGAACGGTCCGGGCTTGATGCCATAGAAACCGAAGGTATTGGCGAAGCCGTTGCGGCGCAGCGGCAGGTTGAACGGCTTGTGCTTGGCGCGATCGAACAGCCCAGCCACGCCGATCGTGCTGTTCAATCCGAACCGGCCGGCCGTTTCGAACGCCTTGCCCACCTTCAGCTGGAGTAGATAGTTGAGGAAGACGGTGGGCTCGGCGAGATTGTTGAAGAAGTTGCGCACGCCGGCACGCACCGGCTCGGGCAATATCTTCTTGTAGCCCTTCGCCGCAGGCGCGACGACGGCGACATCGACCTTCTGCGTGACCTGATAGGTCTGGACATTGACGGCCTGGAGGGGATCCTCCGGCGGCGGACGGCCGCGGCCGGTGACGACGATTTCCTCTTCATCGGCAGGAGGAGCCTCCTGCCCGCTGCTCTCTTGCGGGGCGGACAACGCATCCTGAAGGGGCGCGACGCTCTCGCGCGGTTGCGCATCGCCGGTTTCCACGGGAGCTTGAACATGCGCTGCGGGCACGACGGCCTGATCGCCCTGGGCGATCGCCGGCACGGAGACCGATAGCGCGGCTGTGACGAGCAGAGCGGCCTTCATGCGCGGGACCGTGACGAGGATCAATCTCGGCCTACCCTGCGCAAGGATTGTGACCTGATCGAGCAGCCGGTGCGCAACATCGCGATCGTCACAAATCCCTCGAAATCTGGCCCATGCGCCGCAGCTAGTCGCCGAAAACCCAAAGATCAAACAAACTTAGCCGCGACGATCGATTATGCGCAAAAAAATGTCACGGCCTTCAGACGAGCCAGGCCGAGCCTCAATCCTCGACGAGCGGGATCATCGGCTCCCGTCCCGCCGCCGCCTCGCGCGCGGTGGCCAGCACGTCGCGCGCCGCCTCGGCGAGCTGGTTGACCGAGAAAGGCTTGGGCAGGAAAGCGACCTCGTCAATGTCGATCGAGTTGCGCAGCTGCTCCTCGGCATAGCCGGACATGAACAGCACCGGCAGATGCGGATGGGCGGCGCGGGCGGCACGGACCATGGTCGGGCCATCCATGACCGGCATGACGACATCCGAGATCAGCAGGTCGATCTTCTCGGTCTGGCTGAGACGGGCAAGGCCCTGCTCGCCGTCGCTGGCGGTGACGACCGTGTAGCCTTGGCGGGTGAGCGCCCGCTCGGCGACGGTGCGCACCATGTCCTCGTCCTCGACGAGCAGGATGGTGCCGGTGCCCCAGGTCTCGGTGGCGGCGCGCTTGACCTTGCTGGTGGCGCCGCCATTCGGCTCGGCGGCGGCGGCGTGAACCGGCAGGTAGATCTTGAAGACGGTGCCCTTGCCGACCTCGGATTCGGGGAAGATGAAGCCGCCCGACTGCTTGACGATGCCATAGACAGTCGAGAGGCCGAGGCCGGTGCCGCGACCGACCGGCTTGGTTGTGTAGAAAGGCTCGAAGATCTTGCCAAGCAGCTCGGGCGCGATGCCCGTGCCGGTGTCGCCGACGCTGACGCCGGTATAATCACCGATGGGCATGATCTCATGCTTCATGTCACGCACATCCTGCGCGGAGACGGCGAAGGTGCGGATCGAGACGGTGCCACCCTCGGGCATCGCATCGCGCGCGTTGACGACGAGATTGACGATCACCTGCTCGAGCTGGCCCGGATCGGCGCGGACCGTCCCGAGATTGCGGCCATGGGCGACCTCGAGTTTCACATTCTCGCCGAGCAGCCGCTTGAGCAGGCTGGAGACGTCCGCGACGACGTCCGGCAGCTGGAGCACCTGCGGGCGCAGCGTCTGCTGGCGCGAAAAGGCGAGCAGCTGGCGGGTGAGCGAGGCGGCACGGTTGGAGTTGGCCTTGACCTGCTGGATGTCGTCATAATCGCTGTCGCCCGGCGTGTGGCGCATCAGCATGAGATCGCAATGGCCGATGATGGCGGTCAGGATATTGTTGAAGTCATGCGCGACGCCGCCGGCGAGCTGGCCAACCGCCTGCATCTTGGTGGCCTGCGCCACCTGCTTCTTGAGACGCGATTCCTCGCTATTATCCTTGAGGCTGAGCAGCACGGCCGCCTCGCCAAGACCGCGCACACCGGCAAGGCTGAGCGGTACCGGCTCGTCGGGCGCGCCACGCAGGCGGACCTGGATGTCGCCGGACATCTGCGGCCCAATGGCATAGCGACGGATGGATTCGGCAACGGCCGCCTGATCTTCGCCAATGACGAGATCGCCCGGATAGCTCGGCTTTTCGTCGGCCGCGATTCCAGCCGCGCGGCCGAAGGCGTTGTTGTAGAAGAGCAGCCGCCCGTCCCGATCGGCCATGCCGAGGCCGAAAGGCAGTAGCGAGAGCAGGGTCTCGACATAAGCGAGGCTCGAGATGCCGTCGACCGAGGCGACGGTGTCGTCGAGCATGACCAGAACGAGCAGGCTCTGCGGATCGTCCGGGCGCAACGGCACCTGGATCATGCGGATCGGCGTCGCCTGGCTCTCCTCCTGCGCGAAAAAGATGCGGCCTTTGGCATCGACGCGCATATAGCCGGCGAAATCGCGGCCGATGATGTTGCTGTCGCTACGACCTGTGGCGCGCAAGGTGAAGGCGAGATTGGCGGCCCGGATACGCCCTTCCCCGCCGATCATGACGCACATCATGCCCGCATCGCTGATCTGCTTGCCCGCCTCGCCCTCGATGATCCGCAGATAGTCGTCCATGACGCTGGCCTGCCGGACACTGGCGAAGCGCCAGAGCAGATAGTCATCGACGCGGCCTGTGCGCACGACATTCAGATCGAGCTGGAGGCTACCGCGCAGGATGCCGGGCACCTCCGCCTCGCCATCGCGCCAGGCCGCGCGCCCGGCCGCGACCAGCCGCTCCTGATCGCGGGTCGAGACCTTGATTTCGGGGGGCACGGGATAGCCGGGAAACCACTCGCCATATTGGTCGCTGGCGCAGACGATACGGCCGGTTCGATCGGTGACGGCGATGGCGAGGCCGGCCGCCTGCGCAGCGGCACGCGTGACGGCCCAGTCAGTCACCACCGCCTGATCGACCTCCCGGGTCGGGAAGAGCCGCCGCGCATACCAGATCAATGCCCCGCCGGCGATCACGGCGGCAGCGAACCCGCCGGCCAGGATGGCGTCCTTGATCAGCCAGAGCAGGATTGCGCCGCTCAGGAGCGCCGCGCCCAGGATCACAGGCAACGGACTGAGCCGGGGCTTGTCGGCGGTCAGGCTGAGCAGATCGCCGCGATGGGAGCCCGGCCCGATGGCCTTCACGATATCTGTTCCTTCAACGGAAGCGTCATGCTCCGCGCCTCGGCGCGGATATGCGCGCGATGTCGCCACTTGCGCGCCAGACGGGCACGCCAGATCCAGGCGGAAACCAGATAGCCGATGGCCGCACAGACGATCGACACGACGGACAGGCCGAACAGGATGGCGGGCGCGGTGTCCGACAAGAGCCAGCGCATCCATTCGCCGATGCCGGCATGATGATTGATCAGTGCCATGAGCTGGCTCATGTCTCCCGAGCGGCCAAGCAGGGTACTTCCAATATAGTAAGACAGCGCCAGGATGAAGGGCGTCGTTGCCGGATTGGAGAGGAAGGTCATGGCGGCGGCGAGTGGGACGTTGGCGCGCACCGGCAACGCGAGCAGCGCCGCGCCGGCGATCTGCAGCCCGGGGATCAGCAGGAAGATGCCAACCAGCAACCCCAGCGCCACGCCGCGCGGCACCGAGCGGCGGGTGAAGCGCCACAGCTCAGGCGCCAGCACACGGTGGGCGACGGGCCGCAGGATACGACTCTGCTCCATGCTCTCGCGCGTCGGCATGTTGCTGCGCCACCAGCGGGCAAGCGCATCCTTGCGACGGGCCATCAGCCGCGTTCCCGCATGATGCGCCCCTGCTCGCGCTTCCACTCGCGCTCCTTGACATATTCGCGCTTGTCGGGCGCCTTGCGACCCTTGGCCAGTGCCAGCTCGACCTTGGCCTTGCCGCGCTCGTTGAAATAGACGCTGAGCGGCACGAGCGTCATGCCCTCGCGCGCGACCGCGCCGTGCATCCTGGCGATCTCGCGCTGTTTGAGCAGTAGCTTACGTGGGCGTTTGGGCTCGTGATTGAAGCGGTTGCCGTGGCTGAACTCGGGAATGTTGCTGTTGACCAGCCAGACCTCGTCGCCCGTCACCTCGGCATAGCTCTCGGTGATCGACCCCTCGCCGAAGCGCAGCGACTTCACCTCCGTGCCGCGCAGCACGATGCCGGCTTCATAGACGTCCTGAATGGCGTAATCGAACCGCGCGCGCCGGTTTTCGGCGACGGTTTTCACCTTGTTGAACTCGGTAGGACGCGGGCGGGCCATGGGACAAAGCTGCTCTGAAAACGGGGAGTATAAATCTAGGGTATGAACCGGCGCTAAACCAGACCCGCAATTTCGAGCGCGCGATCGACCGTGGTGCGCGCGGCGCCCGACGGCCAGGTGATCGGCAGGCGCACTTCCGTGGGCATGTCGTTGCGCAGGCGCGAGAGGGCATATTTCACCGGGCCGGGCGAACTGTCGCAGAACATCGCGTCGTGCAGGGGATAGAGCCGGTCCTGCAGGTGAAGCGCGGCTTCCCAGTTTCCGGACTGGCAGGCAGACTGGAAATCGGCGCAAAGGCGCGGCGCAATGTTGGCGGTGACCGAAATACAGCCGACGCCGCCCATGGCGTTGAAGCCGAGCGCCGTCTCGTCATTGCCCGAGAGTTGACAGAAGCGCGGGCCGCACGCCAGGCGCTGCGCCGTCACCCGGCCGAGATTGCCGGTCGCATCCTTGACGCCGATCACGGTGCTGAACTCTTCCGCAAGCCGGTGCATCACCGGAATGCCGATGTCGGTGATCGTGCGGCTCGGCACATTGTACAGGATGATCGGCAGGTCGCAGCGCTCGGCAAGATAGGCGAAATGCTGAAAGACGCCGTCCTGATTGGGCTTGTTGTAATATGGCGCGACGACCAGGGCGGCGGTGGCCCCCGCCGCCTGCGCGGCGAACATATGCTCCAGCGCGATGCGCGTGTCGTTCGAGCCGCAGCCGGCGATCACCGGCACGCGCCCGGCCGCCTGCTCGACGCAGATCCGCACGACACGATTATGCTCCTCGATGGTCATCGTGGCGCTTTCGCCGGTCGTTCCGCACGGCACGAGACCACTCGATCCCTGCTCGATTTGCCAGTCCACGAAGGACCGGAACGCCGCCTCGTCCACCTGTCCGTCGCGAAACGGGGTGACAAGTGCAGGAATCGAACCGGAAAACATGAAAAAACCCCTTCAAAGCGACGGCAGGTACAGGCATAATAGCATCATGCAGATGCCCGTTCACCGTTCGATCATCTGGCCTGTGCCACAATGACTCGCATGGGAAAAGACCCCAGCAAGACTTGGCGCCTGCCTGGACTGGTACTGATCGCGACGCTCGCGTCCGGTGCGACGAGCGCGTCCTCCCCGCGAGGGGCGCCCATGGTCACATGGGAAGCGGTGCAGCAGCAGATCGCGGCGAACAGCGCCGGCGATGCGCAGATCAGCGCGGCGATCGACACGTGGCGCCGACTTGCGGTGAGCGATGCAGGGTCTTTTGCGAGCTATGCCGATTTCCTGCTCGCCTATCCGGGCTGGCCGGACGAAGCCAAGATGCGCGGCAATGCCGAGCGTCTCGCCGACCCCGATCTCGACGACCCCGCCAAGATACTCGCCTTCTTCACGCGCTTTCCGCCCAATACTGCGCAGGGCAAGGCCATCAACGCCTTCGCGCTCGCCCGTCTCGGCCAGCTCGATCAAGCCCGCCAGGCGGCGCGCGCGGCGTGGACGGCGGGGCCGATGGACATTAAATATGAGGACCGGCTGCGCATGCAGTTCGGCGGCAGCTTCACGCCGGACGACAATTTCCGCCGGGCCGATGCCGCGCTGTGGCGTCGGCGAACTGACGTCGCCGAGCGCGTGCTGCCCTCGGTGCCGATCACGCGGCAGGCGGTAATCACCGCGCGCATCGCCTTCCAGCGCAAGGCCCCGGATGCTGCGCTCAAGATGGGGCCGGCCGATCCGGTCGGCGTGATGGACGCGGGCTATCTGGCGGACAAGGCGCGCTGGATGGTCGACAATGGCGACAGCGTCGGCGCACGCACGATGCTGGCCAATCGCATGCCGCTCTCGCAGCCGCCGAGCGATCCCGAGAAATGGTACGAGCTGATGCTCTCCCAGGCGCGGGCGGCCAACAACGACAATCAATGGACGACGGCCTATGCGATCGCTTCCAAGGTCGACGATGCCTTTGTGCCCGGCACGGATGTCAGCGCGCAATCGCTCGGTGTGCGCGACGATTATACCAGCCTGGTCTGGCTGGCGGGGTCGACGGCGCTCAACAAGCTGAACCGGCCCGGTGATGCCGAGCTCATGTTCGCGCGCTACGCGACCGGCGCGCGCTCGCCGCAGACCATTTCCAAGGGCTATTACTGGGCAGGCCGCGCCGCGGCGACAGCCGGCCGCGCCGAAGGAGCCGCCGCCTATTTCGCCAGGGCCGGCGCCTTCCCCGATCAATATTATGGCCAGCTCGCGCTGGAGCGGCTCGGCCGGACCGTACCGGCGCCGGGCAGTGCCGATCGGACGATCGAACTCGCAGCCGCCGAGCGCCAGAGCTTCCTGAATCGCCCGATCGTGCGCGCCTCGGTGCGTCTCGGCCGCGACGGACAGTGGCTGGAACAATCCAAATTCCTGCGCGCCATCGCCGCGACCGCGCAGACCGACCAGGATCATCTGCTCACCGCAGAGCTTTCCCGGACGCTCGGGCGGCCCGATCTGGGCGTGATGGTCGGGCGCCGGGCAACGGCGAACGGCATGACCGGTTACGCCGATGCCAGCTTCCCGCGCATGGCCGTGCCGGCCAGCGAGCAGGGCAACTGGACGATGATCCACGCGATTACGCGGCAGGAAAGCCAGTTCGACCGGGCGATCATCTCGCATGCCGGCGCGCGCGGCCTGATGCAGCTCATGCCCGGCACGGCGGCGGAAGTGGCCGGCAGGATGGGCATGTCCTACAACACCGTCCAGCTTTTCGACCCGGGCTACAACGTCCAGCTCGGCAGCACCTATTTTCGCCAGATCCTGAATTATTATGGCGGCAGCTATCCGCTGGCGATCGCCGCCTATAATGCGGGCATGGGCAATGTGAACAAATGGCTCAGGGCCAATGGCGACCCCCGCATGCCCGGCGTGGACATCGTCCAGTGGATCGAGAGCATCCCGATCTACGAAACGCGCGACTATGTGCAGCGCGTGCTCGAGAATGCCGTGGTCTATGACCTCGTCAACCCGACGCAGAGCGCCGCGGCAATATCGCCCACGCCGCTCAGCCGCTATCTCGGCAAGAACCGGCCGGGCTGATCGCCCCTCCCTTCGCCTCTTCCCTTCCCGTCCGAAAAGCATAAGCAGGGCATCATGACCGACCAAGTGGACGATATTGACCTGACGCCGGCCCCGGCGCCGAAGGACGCCAATGCCGCCAAGGAGGATCGTTCCACCAAGTCCTTCTGGGTCGGCGTCGGCATCGGCTCGGCCGCACTGGCCGCCGCTCTGCTCTATGCCAAGCGCCCCAAAGGCAAGCGCCGCACCTAGATGAGCAGCACGCCGGCGCCCAACTACATCACCCCGCCCGGCCTCGCGGCCCTGCGCGCCGAATATGACCAACTGCTCGGCGAGGAGCGGCCGCGCATCGTGGAGATCGTCAGCTGGGCGGCGGGCAATGGGGATCGCAGCGAGAATGGCGACTATCTTTACGGCCGCAAGCGCATGCGCGAAATCGACCGGCGCCTGAAATGGCTGCTGGAGCGGATGAAGGCCGCCAAGGTCGTCAACCCCGCCGAGCAACCGGACAAGAGCCGCGTCTTCTTCGGCGCGACGGTCACGCTGGCGGATGACGATGACAATGAACGCACCGTGACCCTCGTCGGCAATGACGAGGCGGACGCGGGCGCGGGCCGGATCGGCTGGGACACGCCGCTGGCGCGCGCGCTGCGCGGCGGCAGCTTGGGCGACGTGCGGCGCGTGATGCTGCCGGGGGGCGAGAAGACATGGGAAATCGTCACGATCGACTATCCGGCTTGAGGCACGCGGCATCCGCCATCGGTGCGTTATGCTTCGCGCTTGGCACACCCGCGTTCGCAACCGACTGCCCGACGGGAGACTATCGCGCCGCTGCCGGGCCGGACACCGCCGCCGGGCTCCAGATCGGCAAGGACGGCCATTTCCGCTATTTCATGAGCGAGGGCGCGGTCGACGAGCATGCCGAGGGACGCTGGACCTGCAAGGATGGCACGGTGCTGCTCACCACCGAGCCGACGCCAAAGCCGGCGGAGTTCAAGCTCGCCGAGGTGACGCAGACGAGCGAGGCGCCGCTGGAGATCAGCGTCACCGACGCCGACGGGCATGGCCTTGCCGGCGTCGACTTCAACCTGACGTTCGACAAGGGCGAACCGGTGACGGGCTATACGCAAGAATATGGCTGGACGCTGAGCGACCTCCAGGGACGGGCGCCGGTGAAGCTCCAGGTCGCCGAGCCTTTCTTCGGGACGATCTCGCCGGTCTTCTCGTTGCCTGCCGGCCGGCATCTCAAGATCCATGTCGTGCTGATCCCCAACGACATGGGCGTGGCCGCCTTCAAGGACACACCGGTGACGAGCGCGGACGGCAAGCTGCGGCTTCACTGGCGCGGCGGCGAGTTGCCGTTCGTGCGGAGGAAGGACTGATTTCTGCCAATTCGTCATTCCCGCGAACGCGTGAATCCAGCCTCCTTCACTTGCGGCAGCAGATGTTGTCTCCGCACCGTTGACTGGATTCCCGCGTTCGCGGGAATGACGATGGGTCCGGCAATGAGGGCGAGGAAACCCTCAGCGCATTAATTCCAGCGGCTTGGGCAGCGTCTCCAGCAGCGCCTCGTCAAACGTCGCGTCGAGATGGAAGAATGCGCAGCGCGCGATTGCATCCGAACGATTTTCCCAGGCGTGGTTGGTGCCGCGCTGGACGACGACATCGCCCGCCCCGAGCACGACTTCGCTGTCATCGAGGAGCAGCGTCACCTCGCCCTCGATCACAACGACATAGTCGAGCGTCCGCGTGCGGTGCATGACGGTGCGATGGCCGCCCATGCTTGCCGGATAGAGCGCGATCAGCCGAAGCAAATGGCCCGACGGCGGCATGATGGTGAACGGCCGATTGTTCGGTTCGGTCGCTTCCGTCGCGGTCAGCGGGGGCACTGCGGCGGAGGAATTCCAGATCTCGATGAAGTCTGCGCCCACGCCCGGCCCGGTCATCGCGTGCGCCTGGGGCGGCGGACCATCCGACAGGATGATCGATTTTCCGACCGGATCATGTCCCGTGACGACGCGCCGACCCTTGCTGTTCATTTGATTGCCCTCTCCTGCCTGGCTGAACTAGAAGCTCTGGCCAGTTGGTTCGCAAGTCAAGTTCTTAGCAAGCGAATGAATGAAAGGACGAGCGATGAGCATTACGCGCCGCTTCGTGTGGCAGCTCAAGCCGGGCGACGATCTGTTCGCCATCCCCGTCCCCTTCGATCCCAAGCCGGTCTTCGGCCGCACCAATGCGCCGGTGGTCGTCACGATCGGCGCGCAAACCTATCGCAGCACGATCACCAACATGGGCGGATCGCCCTGGATTCCCTTCCGCAAGAGCAATCGCGCCGCGGCGGCGATTCCCGAGAGCGGCCCGGTCGAGGTGACGCTAACGCTCGACGAGGCCAAGCGCGTAGTGGAACTGCCGGATGATCTGGCGGCCGCGCTGGGCGCGATCGATGGCGCGCAAGCGGCGTGGGACGCGATGAGCTTCACCGCCCAGCGCGAGCATGTCGAGGGCCTGATCGAGGCCAGGCGTCCGGAAACGCGCGCCAAGCGGCTCGACAAGGCGATCGAGGCCGTGACGGCGCGGCTGAAATAGGGGGCCTCCCATGGAGATACGTCCCGCCACCTTTGCCGACTGGCCTTCCATCTGGGCGATCCTTGAACCGATCATCCGCGAGGGCGAGACGCTGGCGGTCGATCGCGACGCCGACGAGCAGACTGGCCGGGACTATTGGCAGGCGCCCGGCAAGCAGGTCTTCGTCGCGCTCGACCCCGCTGGCGAGATTGTCGGCAGCTATACGCTTCGCGCCAACCAAGCCGGCCCGGGCGCGCATGTCGCCAATGCCGGCTATGCGGTGCGCGGCGACCAGCGCGGCAAAGGCATCGCCCAGAGGCTCTGCCGCCACTCGCTGGAGATGGCGCGGGCGCAGGGCTTTCGCGCGATGCAGTTCAATTTCGTGATATCGACCAACGTCCGCGCCGTCCGCCTCTGGCAGCATATGGGGTTTGCGATCATCGGAACGCTGCCGGGCGCGTTCCGACATCCCAAACTCGGCTATGTCGATGCTTATGTGATGTATCGGTCACTCGCCGGTGAAGCCTGATCCTCACCACAGATTCTTGCCGTCGATCACCGTGACGGGCCAGTCCGCCGCCTCGAAATCGTCGAGCAGACGCGCATTGACCGCAATGCGGCGTGTCTTGCCATCCCAGCTTCCATCCGACTGGAAGTCCGGGCTGTCGGCATAGATGTCGCATCCGCAGGTTGAACAGAAGTGATTGGCGACCAGGCGCGTGTTCCAGCGATAGACGGCGTCACTGTCGCCTTGCGTGAGCCTGAACTGGATCGGCGGGTAATAAGCATAGAGATGGCCGCGCTTCGAGCAGAATGAGCAGGTACAACGAGTAAGCGCTGCGGGCAGCTCGGCATCGATCTCGAAGATGTTGCGGCCGCAATGACATCGTCCGGTAAGGGGCATGACAGATCTCCTTGCGGGAGATTACGGACATGCCCCGACTTGGTTGCCTTCTCCACCCGCCGCCGCGAGGAGCCCGGCCAGCGTGCCGTGCCCTGCCCAGTGCGCGGCGTGCCACCCTCTTGCTCGCGCGGCATCGATATTGACCTGTTTGTCGTCCGCGAAAAAGATCTCCGACGGCGCGAAGCCCGTGCGGGCCTCGATCCGTGCATAGAAATCCGGATGCGGCTTGGTGGCACCGAGATCGGCGGCATAATGCAGCCCGTCGAACCGGGCGCGCAGATCGAGCATCTCCCAGAGATAGCGGGCGCGCTCATGCTCCTGCACCGTGGCGAGATGGACCGGCACGCCCTGTGCGCGGACCTGCGCCACCTCCTCCAGCAGCGGCTGGTTCAGATGCGCGTCGTTCGCGAACCAGTAATCGATGAAATCGTCGCAGCGCAGAGCCGGCGCAATCTCGGCAAGCACTGGCGCGAGCCTGTCGCGCAGCCGCGCTCGCCCGTGGATGATGTCGTCCCAGTGCGGCGTGAAGAAGGCCTCCTGCAACCGCGACACCGAGAGCCCCAGGTCGCGCTCCAGATTCACCGCCCACCCCCGGATCGCGGGATGGATAATCAACACGCCGTCGACATCGAGCATGACGGCCTTGATGGACGAAGGAACGATCAAGTGGTGCCCGGCTTGTAGCCGAACGCCTGCCGCGCCAGCTCGACCACCGCGGGATCGGCATCCGGCGGGATCATCGGCACCTGTTTCTCCAGCGCGTCGGCGATCGCGGTGAGAGCGGCAATCCGGCCCGATTTGCGGTCATTGCCGTCGACGACATGCCAAGGCGCCCAACGCGTGTCGGTGCGCTTGAACATGTCGTGGATCGCTTCGACATAATGGCCGCGATTGGCGCGATTGCGATAGTCTTCAGCGCCGGTTTTCCAGCGCTTCCAAGGATCGTCCAGCCGCTGCGCGAGCTGCTTGTCCTGCGTCTTCTGGGTGATGTGGACGAAAAGTTTGACGATAGCATTGCCGCTGTCGACCTGCTGCGCCTCGAACTCGTTGATCTCGTCATAGCCGCGCTTCCAATCCTTCTCGGAGCACAGGCCCTCGACGCGTTCGACGAGCACGCGCCCGTACCAGCTGCGGTCGAAGATCGCGATGTGCTTGTTGGCCGGCAGCCGTGTCCAGAAGCGCCACAGGAAGTGATGGCCCAGCTCCTCGTCGCTGGGCGCGCCGATGGGCCAGACCTTGTAGTAGCGTGGATCGAGCAGGCCGGTCACGCGCTTGATGATGCCGCCCTTGCCGGCCGCATCCCACCCCTCCAGCATGACGACGCTGCGCTTGTTGTGCAGGATATGCGCGACCTGGATCTTCTCCAGGCGATGCTGGAGCTTAACGAGATCCTTGTCGAAGTCGCCGTCATAGTCGGCGCCTTTTTCATAATCGGAGAGATTGATGGTCATGGCCGCACCCTAGAGCGCGGCCAGCCATTGTCCAGACTGCGCGGGCCTTAGCCCTTCGCCGGCTCGATGATGCGGATATTGAGCTCGCGCAGCTGCTTCATCGTCGCGGGCGCCGGGGCCTGCATCATCAGATCCTCGGCCTTCTGCGTCATCGGGAAGACGATCACCTCGCGGATGTTGGGCTGGTCGGCGAGCAGCATGACGATGCGATCGACACCCGGCGCCGATCCGCCGTGCGGCGGCGCGCCGAACTTGAAGGCATTGATCATGCCCGCGAAGTTGGTGTCGACTTCCTGCTGGCTGTAGCCGGCAATCTCGAACGCCTTGTACATGATGTCCGGCCGGTGGTTCCGGATCGCGCCGGACGACAGCTCCACGCCGTTGCAGACGATGTCATACTGATAGGCGAGAATGTCGAGCGGATCCTTGCTCTCCAGCGCCTCCAGCTCCCCCTGCGGCATGCTGAACGGGTTGTGGCTGAAGTCGATCTTCTTGTTGTCCTCGTCATATTCGAACATCGGGAAGTCGACGATCCAGCAGAATTCGAAGCGGCTCTTGTCGATCAGCCCCAGCTGCTCGCCGACGCGGGTGCGGGCGAGGCCGGCGAGCTTGGCCGCCTGCGCTTCCTTGCCGGCGGCGAAGAAGAGGCCGTCGTCCGGGCCGAGACCGAGCTCGTCGGCGAGCGCGGTCATCTTGTCCTCGCCATGATTCTTGGCGATCGGGCCGCCCCACTCGCCGCCCTTGCGGGTCGCATAGCCGAGACCGGCAAAGCCTTCCGACTGCGCCCAGGCATTCATGTCGTCGAAGAATTTGCGGCTCTTCTCGGCGATGCCCGGCGCGGGAATCGCGCGCACGACATCGCCGCTTTCGACGATCGAGGCGAAGCGGCCGAAGCCCGAGCCGACGAAGTGGCTGGAGACGTCCGTGATCAGGATCGGGTTCCGCAGGTCGGGTTTGTCGTTGCCATATTTCAGCATCGACTCGCGATAAGGGATGCGCTTGAACGGCAGCGGACTCACCGTGCGCCCCTTGCCCTGCCAGTCGGCGAACTCCTCGAACACGCCGTGCAGCACCGGCTCAATCGCGGCGAACACATCCTCCTGCGTGACGAAGCTCATCTCGAAGTCGAGCTGGTAAAACTCACCCGGCGAGCGGTCGGCGCGCGCATCCTCGTCGCGGAAGCAGGGCGCGATCTGGAAGTATCGATCGAAGCCGGCGACCATCAGCAGCTGCTTGAACATCTGCGGCGCCTGCGGGAGCGCGTAGAATTTCCCTGGATGCACGCGGCTCGGCACCAGATAGTCGCGCGCGCCCTCGGGCGAGGATGCGGTCAGGATCGGCGTCTGGAACTCCGTGAAGCCCTGGTCGATCATGCGGCGGCGCAGCGATGCGATGACATGGCTGCGCAGCATGATGTTGGCGTGCAGCGTCTCGCGGCGCAGATCGAGGAAGCGGTTCTTGAGGCGGATTTCCTCGGGATATTCGGTCTCGCCGGCGACCGGCATCGGCAGTTCCTGCGCCGCTGACTGCACCACCGCGTTCTCGGCCCGAATCTCGATCACACCCGTCGCCAAGTTCGGGTTCACCACCTCGGCGCCACGCGCGAAGACCTTACCCGTGATCGTCACCACGCTCTCCGAGCGCAGGCTCTCGATCACGTTGAATACGGGCCCATCGACCTCGGTCACGATCTGGACCATGCCATAATGGTCGCGCAGATCGATGAAGACGAGATCGCCATGATCGCGCTTGCGGTGAACCCAACCGGACACGCGGACAGTCTCGCCAGCGTGCGTGGCGCGGAGTTCCCCGCAGGTATGGGTGCGATAGGCGTGCATCTGAATGGCCTTTATTTCGTGCGCCGCATTGCGGGGTCGCAGGATGAATGACAAACGTAGACCAGGCGGCTAAGAGACGCGCTTCATTCGCCTGTCACCCGGCTCCCGATCGAGGATCGGCCCATAATAAGATCACTTGTCATATGCAAATCCATCCACTGATTACCGACACCGACACGCTCGCCGCCCTGTGCGAGCGACTGGCCAGCGCAGACTTCGTCGCGGTCGACACTGAGTTCATGCGCGAGAATACCTTCTGGCCCGAGCTTTGCCTGCTCCAGATCTCGGACGGGAAGGAAGCCGCCGCGATCGACCCCAAGGCGCCGGGCCTCGACATGAAGCCCCTGCTCGACCTGATGGTCGATAATGAGGATGTGCTGAAGGTCTTCCACGCCGGCGGGCAGGACATAGAGATCATCTTCAATCTCTCCGGCAAGACGCCACATCCCCTGTTCGACACGCAGATCGCCAGCATGGCGCTGAGCCAGGGCGAGCAGATCGGCTATTCCAATCTGGTGGACTCGTGGCTCGGCATCCATCTCGACAAGGGCGCGCGCTTCACCGACTGGGCGCGGCGGCCGCTCGACAAGCGGCAGATCGACTATGCCATCGGCGACGTAACCCATCTCGCCGAGATCTTTCCACGCATGCTCGATGAGCTGCGCACGACCGGCCGCGGCATCTGGCTGGATCAGGAGATGGAGCGGCTCGCCGATCCCTCCAATTACAGCGTCGATCCGGGCGAAGCCTGGAAACGGGTGCGCATCTCCAGCCGGAAGGCCGATGTGCTGGGCCGCCTGAAAGCCATCGCCGGCTGGCGCGAGCTGGAAGCGCGCGAGAAGAACCTGCCGCGCGGGCGCATCGCCAAGGACGAGACGCTGGCCGACATTGCTTCGCACCCGCCGCGCAGCCAGGAAGAGCTCGGCAAGGTGCGCGGCCTCTCGGCGAGCTGGCGGGCCAACGACATCGGTGCCCGCCTGATGGCCGCCATCGCCAATTCGGCGCCCCTGCCCCGCGACGAGATGCCCGAGCGCGACCCCAATCGGCCCGGCCTCGGCAAGGAAGGCACGCTCGTCGCCGATCTCCTCAAGCTGCTGCTCAAGATCCGCTCGCGCGAGATCAATGTCGCCGCCCGCCTGCTGGCCCGATCGGACGATCTGGAATTGCTCGCCGCCGGCGTGCGCAACGGCCTGCCGATCCTGGAAGGGTGGCGCTTCGAGCAGTTCGGCCGCGATGCGCTCGATCTGGTCGAGGGACGCATGGCTTTTGCCGTGCGCGACGGCAAGCTGCTGATGACGCGGACGGAGGCATGAGACGATGCGCTTTTTCTCGGTTCTCCCTGCCCTGCTGGGCCTGACGGCCTGCGCGACCACCACGACCCAAGGGCCGGCGACACCGAGCCCGAACGCCGGAAAATGTACGCCCGAAGGGCTGGATGCCTATGTGGGTCGCAAGGCCAGCAGCGAACTCGGCGCCGAGCTTCTCGCCAGGTCCGGCGCGAAGACTCTGCGCTGGGGGCCGCCCGGCAGCGCGATGACGATGGATTATCGCGAGGACCGCCTCACGATCAGCTATGACGATCAGATGCTGGTGACGCGCGCCAGCTGCGGCTGAGCGCTCACGCGTCCAGCAGGAATCCCATCCCCATCGCCTGACCGAGCTGGCGCAGGCGGCGGTCGATCGCCTCGCCGGCAAGACCCGCATAAGTGGAGTCGAGGTGCAGGATAATCGTGCCGTCGCGGATTTCCAGCGAGGAACCTTCGAGCGGCCCCTGCGCGCCACCGGAGAGACGCTGGCACAGCCGGATGGCGAGGCCCCATTGCGTGGCGCGGCGCAGAAATTCGGGCAACGCCAAGGTCTCAAGCGTCGGCGCGATCGTGCTGCCGCCGCCGAAATTGGCGAACAGCGCCTGGGCAAGCGCCGCGCGCTCCCCGGCCGAGATACCGACCCAATTGCCGTGGAGGGCGAACTCGAGGCCGCGCTCGGCCCGGAACTCGGGATTGGCGCGCCAGCCAACATCGGCCAGCAGGCAAGCAGTGAGGCGAATCCGGGCCCATTCCGGCGGGTCGTCCCGAAAGAGTGGCGCGATCCAGCCGCTGATCTGATCGCCATGGCCAACGAAGCGCCCCTGCGCCTCACCCTCGATGCGCGCGGCGATGAGCAGGGGATCCTCACGCTGCACCTCGGGCGACAATTGCTCGAACAACAGCCCTTCGCGCAGGCCGAATGCGGAGACAGTGAGATGCGAGGATTTGAGCCGCTCGACCAGCGTGCATAGCAGGTGCGCGGCATCCGGCAGGCCGGGCATGCGCGCGCCGCTGACGAACGGTACGGCCTTGAGATCATTCTTTTGCGCGCGATCGAGCCATTGCAGCAGCACCGCCGGCCGATCGGGCGCCATCTCATAGTGATGAAGGATCGGCAGCGGATAACCGGTCAGTTGCATGTCGAGGCGCGCCAGAGCGCGCCAGCTTCCGCCGATCAGATAGAATGGCAGGCCGGTGGGAATATCCGCAATGCCATGCTGGGTAAGCAGCGCGTCGAGCCGCTGGCCCAGTGCCTTCTTGCCGCGTCGCCGTATTTCGGCGATGCGGAACACGCCGAGCGGCAGGGAAGCTGCACGCTCGACCTTGCCGCCGCTCAGGCGCACCAGCTCAAGACTGCCCCCGCCCAGATCGCCCATGATGCCATCCGCGTCGGGCATGCCGGACAGGAGGCCTTGCGCCGAAGCAAGCCCTTCCTCCTCACCCGTCAGCACGCGCACGTCGAGGCCGAGGTCGGTCGCGCGGGCGATGAATTCGTCGCCATTGCTGGCATCACGTACGGCCGCCGTGGCGACACAGCTCACCTGGTCGATCGCCATCTCGACGCATAGGCGCGAGAAGCGCTCAAGCGCGGCCAGGCCACGATCCATCGCCTGTTGGCCGATTCTGCCGGTGCGGCCCATGTCGGCGCCGAGCCCCGCCATCACTTTCTCGTTGAAGAGGATGAAGGGAATACGGCGCGGGCCATCATAGACAACAAGGCGAATACTGTTCGAGCCGATGTCGATGATCGCCGTGCGGCGAAAATGCGGGCCACGCAGCATGGTCTGCATGGGGCGGCGGGCCAGACGGTCGAGCAGGGTCATGTGGTCTCGTACCGATCAGCGGCGCTTGGGCAAGGACAGCTTGGGGACGGCCTCATCCTTGCGCCGCGCCGCGCCGCGACCGGAGAGCGACGGGTTGGTCATGAAATAATGGTGCAGGTTGAAGGGATGTCCATCGGGCTTGAGGCGCACGTAGCTGCCGTCGCTCTGCAGCGCCCAGCTCTGCTCATTGTCGAGTAGATTAGCGACCAACACCTGATCGAGGATCTGGTCATGCACGGTCGGATTCTCGATCGGCAGCATATATTCGACCCGGCGATCGAAATTGCGCGACATCCAGTCCGCCGAGCTGATGAACACTTTTGCGTCATTGTTGGGCAGCGCCTTGCCGTTGCCGAAGGCCCAGATGCGGCTATGTTCAAGGAAACGCCCGATCACCGACTTGACCGATATATTGTCCGACATGCCCGGCACGCCCGGCCGCAGGCAGCAGATGCCGCGAATGATGAGCTCGATACGGACCCCGGCATTGCTGGCGGCATAGAGCTTCTCGATGATCGCCGAATCCACAAGACTATTCATCTTGGCCCAGATCGTTCCCGCCCGGCCGGCGCGAGCATGCTCAATCTCGGCATCGATCAGGCTGGTGAGATTCTGGCGCAGGTGCAGCGGTGAGAGGGTGATCAGCTCCATGTGCTGGGGTTCAACATAACCGGTAATATAGTTGAAAACCGCGGCGGCATCGCGCCCGGCGCGCGGATCGGCGGTGAAGAAGCTGAGATCCGTGTAGATGCGCGCGGTCACGGGGTGATAATTGCCGGTGCCGAAATGGCAGTAAGTGCGGAACCCGTCGCCCTCGCGCCGCACCACCATCGAGATCTTGGCGTGGGTTTTCCACTCGATGAAGCCATAGACGACCTGGACGCCGGCCCGCTCCAGCTGACTGGCCCAGAGCAGGTTCTGCTCCTCGTCGAAGCGCGCCTTGAGCTCGACCACCGCAGTCACCGACTTGCCGGCCTCCGCAGCGTCGATCAGCGCGCGGATGATCGCCGATTGCTTGCCGGCGCGATAGAGGGTCTGCTTGATCGCCACCACATCAGGGTCCGCCGCAGCCTGCGCGAGGAAGGCGATGACGACGTCGAAGCTCTCATAAGGGTGATGGACGACGATGTCCTTCGCGCGGATCGCGGCGAAGCAATCCCCGCCATATTCGCGAATGCGCTCCGGGAAGCGCGGGGCATAAGCGGTGAACTTGAGATCCGGCCGATCCTCCTCGACCAGCCGGTCGAGATCGCCGATGCCCATGAAACCGTCAATGTCGACGACCATGGCCTCATGGCCCTGCATCATGTCCTGAAGCTTGTCCTCGACCGCCTGAGCCACACCGCTCTCGATCTCCATGCGGATGATGCGGCCGCGGCGGCGCTGCTTGATGGCGCTGCGATAATAGCGGACGAGATCCTCGGCCTCTTCCTCAATTTCGATGTCGCTGTCGCGCAGGATGCGGAAGAGGCCGCTGTCGCGCACGAAGAAGCCCGGAAAAAGCAACCCGCAGTAGCGGCGGACCAGCGTCTCGATCGCAATGTAGCGCGCGGCCTTGCCCGGTACGCGGATGAAGCGCGGCAAGGTCGCGGGCAGAATGACCAGCTCCTGCAGCGCCTCCTTGTCCGATTCGCGCACCAGATCGAAGAAGAGGCTGAGGCCCTTGTTGGGAATGAAGGGAAAGGGATGCGCGGGATCGAGCGCCTGGGGCGTCAGGATCGGGAAGACCTGCTCCATGAAATGCGCGCGCAGCCAGGCCTCGGCCTTGGCGTCGACCGCATCGAGCCCCAGAACGGTGATGCTCGCGCGCTTGAGCTGTTCGCGAACCTCATGCCAGACGGACTGCTGCGCGCCCATTAGCGCATCGACTCGCTCCTCCAGCGCATCGAGCTGCTGCGCGGGAGTCAACCCGTCGACCGAGCGCAGGTCGACGCCCTGAAGCTGCTGACCCTTGAGGCCCGCGACGCGGACCATGAAAAATTCATCGAGATTGTTGCCCGAGATGGACAGAAAGCGGAGTCGCTCGAGCAGCGGATGGGCCGGATTGCGGGCTTCCTCCAGAACGCGCTGGTTGAAATTGAGCCAGGAGAGCTCGCGGTTGAAATAGCGCGCCTCATTGGCGGCGCCCGCCTCGGACATCGTCTGGCTCAGATCGGCTTCGGCCACGCTCATTCGTTCCCTTGCACCGTGATGGTCCCCGGCCAAGCTAATGGCCTTGCGCCTCGTCTAGGTCGTCTTTGTTACAGAGCGCTTGCCGCGCCGATGCTATCGACAGTTTCCCGCCCGACGCCAGCGACAGTGTGTTGAGCCGCGTCACGACGGCATCGATATCCTCATAGCAGCGCGGGGTGCGGCGAGCGAGATATTCCGGCACATCCGGCGCGAAAGCGGAACCGGCCAACTCAAGGCCATGCGCGATCAAGGCCGCTGCGATCGCCTCATCCGGCGGATTGATCCGCGCGACATGGGCGGTGGCGAGACGCGTGCGCAGATCGGGCAACGCAATACGCCAGACCGGCGGCGGCTCTGTCGCGATCAGGAGCAGGACGCCGGCGCTGTCCCTGACTTCGTTCCAGAGATGGAAGAGGCGCTCCTCGTCCGCGCGATCGGCATCATCGACGATGGTCGCACCGGCCTCCGCCGCGAAATGCTCGCCTATCAGCGTCCGGCCGGACTTGGGCGGACCGACCAGCACGGTGCAATGCGAAGGCCAGGAGAGCCGGTCCCGCAGGAAAGCGATCGCCGCGGCATTCGCGCCGTGGATCAGCAATTCCTGTCCACCGCGCCGCGACCATGCCATGGGCAGCGGCAACTGGCTCATCGCGCCCCGCTTCCCCCCGGCGTCGGCGAGGGCGCAGGCGGCGCGGCACGTTTGACGATCCGCAGGGCCGTACCCGATCCGGTGACAGTGAAGCCGCGCGCTTCCAAAGCTGTGCGCAATTGTTCCGGCGCCGCGTCGAAGCCCACCTGCATGACCGACATGCCGCCAAGCGCGAGGCTGCTCGTTGAGGCGCTGCGAACCCCCGGAATCGCGCGCATCAGCGCTTCCGCTTCGCCGACCGACGCGGCCGTGGGCGTTTCGAACTGGATCGTGATCGCCCCGCCGCCGACCGGCGCGCCACCATCCTCGCTCGGCAGGGCCGCCATCAGTGAATCGAGATCACCCACATTGCTCAGCTCGACGGCGTTGAGCGGCTCCTCGATCACCAGCGAGGGATCAGGTCGCAACTGGCCGCCGATCAGCGCCTGACTGTAGAGCGCATCGATCTTGCTCACCGCATCGGCCATCATCTTCGGAATGTCGGCGGCGCTTTTCGCCTGCAGCGTGAAGCTGCCGATGAGCTGATTGTCGGGGCCGTACCGCGCGGCGAAATGGCCAGTGACCGGCCCGCCGGGCCAGGTGCGTTCAAGCCGCGCGATCGGCATGATCACGTCGGCCGCGCCATAGAGATCGAGCAGGACACGCCACCAGTTGCGCCCCCTGCGACTCGGCTGGCCGGCGTTCAGCAGCATCGGGTCAGCTCCGTCACCGGTGGTGCGCACATAATCGATCGAGCTGTCCGCGGTGCGGAACAGCGCCCAGGCCTTCTGCCACTCGGTCGGCGTCTCGAAAGTGGTGGCGACGCCGCCATCCCAGAGCACGGGAATCACCAGCAGCGGCGGCGAGCGCATTACCTGTCCGCTGACCCCCATCGCCTGTCCCGCGCGGGCGCGATCGAACAGGATGGCGAGCGTGGCGATATAGCGATTGGGGCCGATCTGCTCCTGCTGCACCTCGATGCCGGAGACCAAAGCGTCGAGCGTTCCATCTGAAAGCATCGGCCCGGGTCCGCCATTCGTGCGCTGCCAGAGCGCGCGCCAGCCCAGGCGCTGCGCCAGGCGCCAGCCCGTTGCGCGGGCCTGCTCGCTGGTCTTGCCATAGACGTCGACCTTGATATCGCGCACCTCGAAGTCGCCATTGGAGGCGATCGGCGCGATGCCGCGCTCGCCCTCGATCTGCGCGACGAGCACGGCCGCGAAGGCCGCCAGCACCAGCGCGAAAACGAGATGAATGGGGCGCAGAGAAGGGAGGCTGAGCGTCACGGCGCCCTTTTGGCGGCATTGTTCTGGAAAACCAAGCGCGATTTGGTAAGGCGCTCAGCATGGACCCGAAGCACAACGAACCCGCCGGCTATACCTATGCGCAAGCCGGCGTCGACATCGCCGCCGGCAATGCGCTGGTGCGCGCCATCGCCCCGCTCGCCAAGGCGACCCGCCGGCCGGGCGCGGACGCGGATCTGGGCGGCTTTGGCGGCTTCTTCGATCTGCGCGCGGCGGGCTTCAAGGATCCGCTGCTGGTCGCTGCCAATGACGGCGTCGGCACCAAGCTCAAGCTCGCCATCGACAGCGGCAAGCACGACACGGTCGGCATCGATCTCGTCGCCATGTGCGCCAACGACCTCATCGTGCAGGGTGCCGAGCCGCTCTTCTTCCTGGATTATTTCGCCACCGGGAAACTCGACAATGGCGTCGCCGAGCGCGTGATCGCCGGCATCGCGGAGGGCTGCAAGCAGGCCGGCTGTGCGCTGATCGGCGGCGAGACGGCGGAAATGCCAGGCATGTATGCCGATGGCGACTATGACCTCGCCGGCTTCTGCGTCGGCGCCGTGGAGCGCGACGAAGTGCTGACCGCCGACAAGGTGGCGGAGGGCGACGTGATTCTCGGCCTCGCCTCCTCCGGCGTGCATTCGAACGGCTATTCGCTGGTGCGTCGCCTCGCCGCCGACAAGGGCTGGAAGCTGGACCGCCCCGCCCTGTTCGATCAGGACGTGCTGCTGATCGACGCGCTGATGGCGCCGACGCGCATCTATGTGAAGCCGCTGCTGCCGCTGGTGCGCAAGGGGTTGGTCCACGCCATGGCGCACATCACCGGCGGCGGGCTGCTGGAGAATATCCCGCGCGTGCTGCCCGCCGATCTCCACGCTTATATCGAGGCGGACCTCTGGGAACAGCCGCGCCTCATGGCCTTCCTGCAGGCGCAGGGCCATATCGAGCCGGGGGAGATGGCGCGGACCTTCAATTGCGGGATCGGCATGGCCGTGGTGGTCGCGCCGGGCGATGTGGGTGCAGCGATGGCGGCCCTGACCGAGGCCGGCGAGACGGTCCACCGCATCGGCGAGATTCGCGCGGGCGCCAAGGGCTGCACCGTCAGCGGCTCGGCGGACGCCTGGAGCGCGATGGCAGCCTGGGAAGCAACGCATCTGGGCTGACGAAGCCGTTCGGGGCGTGGATATGGCATCGATCGACATCGAGGAGGTCAGCGTCGCGCTTGTACCGGACATCGCGGCAATATCCTGCGCCTTTCGCGTCGAGCGAATTTGCGATGTCATCGGGAATGACGACGGTGGCTTCGACCTCGTAGAGCGGACAATCGCTACGCCCTACATCAAAGACTATGACGGCATTGCGGGAAACCGGCCAGGATCCTGGGTGGAGCGCTTCGATCTCTCCCATTGGGGATTGCTGCTGGCGCGAGCCGATGAGCAGAACGTAGGATCGGCGCTTATTGCGTTCGACGCGGCAGACTTGGATATGCTCGAGGGCAGACACGATCTTGCCGTCATCTGGGATCTTCGCGTTCTGGCCACCGCGCGCGAACAGGGTATCGGTACGCGCCTGATCGCGACGGCGGAGAGTTGGGCCAAGCAACATGGCTGCAACGAAATCAGGGTCGAGACGCAAAACATCAACCTTGCTGCCTGCCGATGCTATGCAAGAGCCGGGTTTCGCCTGATCCGGGCAAACGAGGATGCCTATCCGGAGCATCCGGACGAGACGCAGTTGATCTGGACGAAAAGACTTGAACGAGGCGAAGCATGAACAAGTCAGGAAAAGCCAAAGTCGCCGTCATGCTGTCCGGCACGGGCACGACCATGGCCTCGCTGCTGTTCGCCTCGCGCCTGCCCGATTGTCCCTATGAGATCGTGCTTGTCCTCTCCAACAAGCCGGATGCGCGGGGTCTTCAGGTCGCGGCCGCAGAGGGCATCCCGACCTTCGCGCACAGCCACAAGGGGCTGACGCGCGAGGCGCATGACGCGGTCATGCAGGAGCAGATCGAGCGGTCCGGCGCCGACTATGTCGCGCTGTGCGGCTATATGCGCATCTTCTCGCCGGGCTTTGTCGCGCAATGGACCGGCCGGATGCTCAACACCCACCCCTCGCTGCTGCCCAAATATCCCGGCCTCGACACGCACCAGCGCGCGATCGACGCCGGCGACAGCCACGGCGGCTGCACGGTGCATATCGTGACGCCAGAGCTGGATGCCGGACCCGTGCTCGGCCAGATCCCGGTCGCGATCCTATCCGGTGACACACCCGAGACGCTCGCCCAGCGCGTGCTCTATGCCGAATATCAGCTCTATCCGCGCATGCTCGCCGACTATGTCGGGCGGGAAATGGATGCGGACTGGATCATCGCCAGGGTCGGCGAACTCGCGCTCGCCTTGCCCGAGACGGATGCCCGCTCATCCCACGGCAGCCTGGGCTGGCGGGTCGGCGGCGAGAAGAGCGGCAAATTCTTCGCCTATGTCTCGGTCAATCATCATGGCGAGGATGCCGTCGCCCTGCTGGTCAAGACCTCGGGGCCGGACGAGATGACCGCGCTCATCGATGCCGAGCCGGACATCTATTATCGCCCGGCTTATTATGGCGCGGCTGGCTGGATCGCGCTCAAGCTCGACCGGCCGGGTGTCGACTGGGATCATGTCAGCGACTGGCTCGCCAAGAGCTGGCGCGCCGTCGCCCCGCGGCGACTGAGCAAGCTCATGGAAATAGCCGAAACATTCTGAACCGGCCGAGGCGCGCCGCGGCGCAAAAGAGTCATGAATCGGTAAGCGGCCTGTCAAACTCTCCGCATAGGCGCCCACTGTTAACCTTTTCCGTTAACGACAAGTGGGAGTCTGACAAAATGACCAAGATCCTGTCCACTGCCCTCATCGCGCTCGCCGCGATCGCCGGCGCGACGACCGCCCGGGCCGACGTCCGCATCACCGAATTCATGTATCAGGGCGCCAATTCGGGGAACCGCGAGTTTTTCGAGCTCACCAACATCAGCAGCACCGCAGTCGACATCAACGGCTGGAGCTACAACGACAATAACCCCAACAATCCGGTCTCGTTCGGCAATTTCTTCGGCACGCTTGCCGCCAACGAATCGATCGTCCTGACCGAGATGACGCCCGATGCGTTCCGCACCTATTGGGGCCTCGCTTCGACCGTCCGGGTCTTCTCGATCGGCGGCAACTCGAATCTCGGCAGCGATGACACGATCAACATCTACAGCTCGGCCACGCAGAATGCCGGCACGTTGGTCGACAGCGTCACCTATTCGGGCACGACGCGCGGCATCTCGCGCAATCGTCCGGAAGGCGTGACCGGTCAGGTGGTCAACGCGCAGTTCCTCAACGCCTCGGTGGGCGATGCCTATGGCTCGGCCTTCGCGCCGACCTCGCCGGCCGACCTCGGCAATCCGGGCCGCTATCCGTTCACGGCGACGGCCGCCGTTCCGGAGCCCGCGACCTGGGCGATGATGATCGGTGGCTTCGCGCTGATCGGCGCCGCCGCCCGCCGCAAGCGGACCGTCAGCTTCGCCTGAGGATAAAAATCGGTGGGCCCGATCATTGGAAGGTCGGGTCCATTCGGGCTTGACTAGTAGGATTTGTTCTTGAAATGTTCCCGCTTCAGGCGGGAGCAGAGAATGATGGAACATTGTTCGAAAGTCGCACGTAAATCAGGTAAACGCCTTCAGTTCGAACATTATCTCCGCACCGGCCAGCATCTCGATCTTCAGATGTTGCCAATCGCGACAGAGCGGAAATTCAATCCATATCATGATCCTCGCGACGGGCGGTTTACCTTTGCACCCGGTGGGCCGCGCTCGCTACAGCATGTAATTGTCTCCCACAATCGCGGCCCGCGCCCAGCCTCTGCATCAATCGCTACAACGCGCAGGAAACCAGATATTTTACCCACTGGGAAGACGGAGTCCGAGGCATCGATTGGACAGGCTCAGTCAACAAGCAACTCCGCGAAGCTCACCCCCGCCAATTATCGTCCAAATCCTCGGGTCAGAATAGGTAATAATGGCGGACCTCCGCTCAACGACCCAGTAACTTTGCAGGAGGTCTTTCCTAACTTTCATAAGGGGCCCGGTGGAATTATCGTCGCCATGGCGGATAATATTTTGGATTTGACGGGCCCTGCGCAAAATCTCTCAGTTGCGCTAACTGAAGCACACATTGATCGCCTGATTGCAGACATTCAAAGCATGGACCCCAGTTATCATTTTGAGTCCCTAGGTTTTCCGCAGACGCTCAAAGGACAAATCAATCTTATACGCCATCTACGACTGGAGCGGGCAGCCATAATGTATCGAAGGCGAGGAGACCTTAGGCCTCTGCAAGTCGAACTGCTGCGCTTCATCCAAGAGAGTACGGACAAGGCCTACGACGAAGCAATTCGAGATGTCCGGGCTGGCCGCATAGCATTTACGCAATCGCACCTCTGGAGAAATGAAATGCAGTCGTACAAGCCCTATATTCCCAAGAATATCAGCGAGGTTATGGATTTATTGAGCTGGATGCTTCTTCACTCTCCCAAATTCGAAGACAAGACTGGGTATTTTCCTGACATGAATATTGAAACGACTTTTTTTGCGCTGACCGAGGGACTCAAGATGGTCCGCAAGAGAATTGGAGAGGAAACGTTTGAAAGACTCGCCTCCGTCACGGTTCAGATGAAATCCTATTTCGAGGCAGATCCAGACGATAAAATTGGAGAGGCCATCAAGGGTAGAGATTCCATTCAGGAAATGGAGGCACTTCTGCAAGCTAGCGCGAAACGAACCGCCCGTTGAATGATGGTGGTTCAGCGAAAATTATCGGCATAAGCCTGAATCTTCAGTGTCTTGGGCGGCGTCTTGATGATGTTGTATGCGATGCCATTCCGCTCACAATAAGCGCTGGCGGCGTCCGCGCTGTCGAAGGTCAGCTTGACCTGTTCCTGCGTATCGCCCGAGCCGGCCCAGCCCGTCATCGGGTCTGGCTTCTTGGCCTCGGCGGGCGCGAATTCCAGCATCCAGGTCGAGGTGCGCGCCTTGCCCGATTGCAGGGCATTCTTGGGCATCTGGTAGATCCGCGCGGACATCGAGCTACTCCCTTGTTCAATGCTGCTGCCGTCGCCCAAAGCGGGGCGCGATGTCAAGAATATGTGCGCCGGGCGCCCCTGCCGCCAGTCATGTCCGTTTTGGATCAGTCCCCGGCTCTCGCCCGCTAAAATGGATCGAATACCGCTATCGTGCTCCCTCGTCGCCAACTGCAAGAGGGCCCAATGAGCATCATTTGCACCTATGTCCGCGCGAAGCCGGCCATCATGGAAAGTCTGTGCGCCGATCCGGACAGCATCCCGGAACGCTGCTTTGCCGGAAAGGACGTGACGATGATCGACATCGACAGGGCGACCGATGGCCTCGCATGGCTTGCCTCGCCGCGCAAGCGCGCAGAAGCGGCCTATCATGACCGACTGATGCGCGATGCGGACTGGCCCGACCACGAGGCGCGCCGGTCCCTGGCGGCAATCGACAGGATGCCCGTCGAGGACGCTCTCGCCGCGATCGAGAGGTGGAAGGAAGGCGGCGTCATCATTCCCGATATCGGACTGGCGGCAGTGCTCTACCCGGCAGAGCGCGTGCCGGCGCTCTCAACTGCGCTCGCCGGGCTCACCGAGGAATCCCTGCGTCTGCACCTCGATTTCGCTACAATGGATCGCGATGACGTCTTGCCCGGAAACTGGATGGAGGAAGGCGAGGATCTCTTCCTCTTCTACCTGTTGCCCTATCTGAGCCGGCTAAAGCATTTCTATCGATCGGCAGCCGATGCCGGCGAGTCCGTCCTGCTCATCTGGAGCTAGGATCGCTCCGCGCATCGGCCCGCTTGGTGCGCAGCGTCGCACTGGCGCTGGCCGGATCGTCGGGCCAGGGATGCCGGGGATAGCGGCCGCGCATCTCCTTGGCGATCGCCGCCCAACTCCCCTTCCAGAAACCCGGCAGATCACGCGTGGTCTGGATCGGCCGGCCGGCCGGCGACGTGAGCGAGAGGACCAGCGGGATGCGCTCGACGCCCACGGTGGGATGATCGGCCAGCCCGAACAGCGCCTGAACCCGCAGTTCCACGGTCGGCCCGGCGGGCGCGGCATAATCGATGGCGTGATGACTGCCTGCCGGGCTGCGGAACTCGGCCGGTGCAAGTGCTTCGATCTGCCGGGTCGCGTCCCAGCCGAGGCGCTGGGTAAGCAGGCCGTGCAGGGCACCCGGATCGATGCCGGTCAAGCGGCGGGCACTGGCGGGCAGGAGCAGGTCCAGCCATGCCTCCGCATCGTCAAGCAGGGCGGCATCCGAGATCGGCGCGCCAACGCCCGCAAAATCGGCGCGGGTGCGCAGGGATTCGGCTGCTTTGCCCCAAGGGAGATGGCCGAGGCCTTCGCTCCGCAGCGCCCGCGCGAGCGTCGCGATGACCGCTGCACGCTCGGGCGCCTCATCCGGGCCACTGCTCAGGCGAATGGCTCCGAGCCAGCGCTCGCGCAACGCCTCGACGCCGGCCAGATCCTTGCGCCAGCGCACGATACGCTTGTCCGTGATGCGCGCGGCGGCGGTGGCAAGAACCTCCCCTTCCTCCATCGCGACAGCCGAAAGGATACGCGCGCCCACGGCGCTGCCCTGGATCTCCCCGACTGCAAGCCACGCGGCCCGGGCCAGCGGATCGGCAGGATCGAGCCGGAAGCCGCGACCGCCGACGCTGATCCAGTCCGCGCCGGTGGAATCGCGGCGCTTGGCGATTCGGTCCGGGAATGCGCGGATGAGGCAGCGGGCTAGGAGGGCGTCGTCGATCGGTCCGCTACGGCCGGTGCCCTTGACCAAAGCGAGCCAGCGCCGGGCAAGGCCCCGCGCGCCCTCGGCGCGAGGACCGCGCTCGCGCGCCCAATTGGCATGCCGCCGCACAAGATCGACCGATGGGCCGCCCAGACCGCGCTCTGTGAGCAGCACGGCGACATCCGCGGCCGCGGCGGCTTCCCCCTCCGTCGCGGAGACGAGCAGCATGTGAGCAAGGCGCGGTTCCAGAGGAAGCTCCGCCACGGCGCGGCCATGGGCGGTCGCCCTGCCCTCGCCATCCAGCGCATCGATCGCGATCAGCCGGCGGCGCGCCTCGCTGATCGAGGCGGCAGGCGGCGGATCGAGCCAGCGCAGGCTGGCCGGATCCGTTACGCCCCAGACGGCGCAGTCGAGCGTGAGACCCGTCAGGTCGCTTTCCAGGATTTCCGGCGGATCGAAGGGCGGCAGGCCGGCAGTCGCCGCAGCTTCCCAGAGGCGATAGGCGACGCCGGGGGCCTGTCGACCCGCTCGACCAGCGCGCTGGGTCACGGCGGCCTGGCTCGCGCGTTCGGTAACGAGGCGCGTGAGTCCAGCGGCCAGATCGTGGCGAGGGCGACGCGCGAGACCCGAATCGATAACGATGCGCACGCCGTCGATGGTGAGGCTGGTCTCGGCGATGCTGGTGGCCAGGATGATCTTACGCGTACCGGGCGGTGCCGGCCTCAGTGCCGCGCGTTGCTCGGCGGGATCGAGCGATCCGTGCAGCTTGTGCAGCGCAATGTGGAGAGCCAGCCCGGTCAGGCGCTCGGCCGTCCGCTCGATCACGCCGACACCAGGGAGGAACGCGAGCAGATCACCTTCGCTCTCCTCGCTCAGTGCGCGGCGGATGGCGGCGGCCATGGCGTCCTCGATGCGCGCGTCGGCCGGACGACCGATATGGCGCAGGTCGATAGGGTAGCTGCGCCCCTGGCTTTCGATGACCGGCGCGCCGTCCATCAGCGCGGCGAAGCGGGCGCCATCGAGCGTCGCGGACATCGCGAGCAGACGCAGATCCTCGCGCAGTCCGGCCTGCGCATCCAGCGCGAGTGCGAGGCCGAAATCGCCCTCCAGGCTACGCTCATGCACCTCGTCGAACAGGACGGCGGCCACGCCCGCCAGCTCCGGATCGGCCTGAATGCGGCGGCGGAAGATGCCTTCGGTGACGACGAGGATGCGCGTGCGAGCGGAACTGCGGCTTTCCAGCCGGGTTGCATAGCCGATCATCTCGCCCACCTTCTCGCCCGCCAGATCTGCCATCCGCTCGGCAGCCGCCCGCGCGGCGAGCCGGCGGGGCGAGAGCAGCCAGATCTGTCCCCCGGCAACCCAGGGCTCGGGGAGCAGAGCCGGCGCGACCATCGTCGTCTTGCCCGCCCCCGGCGGCGCGACCAGCACGGCGCTCGGGCGCTCGCGCAAGGCCGCAAGAAGATCAGGCAGGACGGCTTGGATGGGGAGGTTCATCGGTGCCTCCGTGCAGCTTGCTCATAACGAGGGCAAGGGTGGATATTTCAAAAGCCCCTCCCCTTCAGGGGAGGCGTTGGGGTGGGGAATTCGACGTTGCAGATCGCTGCGCGACACCCACCCCGCATCAGGTAAACAGCGCCCCGCGCTGTTTAGGTCATGCCAGGGGCATGACCGACCTGGTGCGCCCCTCCCTTGAAAGGGAGGGGTGTTTATTTTGCGAACAGCGCCATCACCTCGCCATGGCCGAGCCTGGCCCCCGCATCCGCCATGTTTCCAGCTTGCAAGGCCTGCGCAGCGTCGATGAGGCCATCATAAGCCCGGCGCTGGAGGGCGCCGCCCATGCTGATGCGCTTGACGCCAAGCGCCGACAGCGTGGCGAGATCCCCCGGGCCGATCAGGACATTGACCGGTTTCGGCGCAACCGCCCTGACCACCGCCTCGATCGCCTCGAGCGACGGCAGGCCGGGCGCATAGAGCACGTCCGCGCCGGCCTCGGCGAATGCGGTGAGGCGACGGATCGTGTCGTCGAGGTCAGGCCGTCCGTTGATGAAGTTGTCGGCACGGGCGGTGAGCAGGATGCGACCGTTTGCGGCCTTCGCAGCAGCGGCGATCCGCGCCACGGCTGTATCGAAGCCATGGATCGGATTGGCGCGATTGGCCGTCGTATCCTCTATGCCAAGCCCGGCAAGACCCGCCGCGATCGCCGCTTCAACCGTCGCGACGCAATCATCCGGATCCGGCCCGAAGCCATCCTCCAGATCGCCGTTGATCGGCAGACCGCTGGCGGCGCCGAGCAAAACGGCGTTGTCGATCGCTTCCGCGCGGCTCACAGCATGTGCGCCGTCCTGCCTGCCCAAAGCGAACGCAATCGCGGCCGATGTCGATCCCAGCGCCTCGAATCCCTCACGCGCCAGCAGCGCTGCGGAGAGCGCATCCCAGGCATTGGGCATGATGAAGGCACCGGGCCGCTCGTGCAGTGCACGGAAGCGCTCGTAGCGCTCGGCCTGCGCGCTCATGCCGCCCTCGCCGGAATCGCAAGTCCCCTTTGGACGGCGGGCCGCGCCAAGCCGGCCTCCAGCCAGCGCGGCACATGCTTCAGCGAGGCATAGTCGACCAGTTCGCCGGCTTCATAGAAACCGATGAGATTGCGCACCCAGCCGAGACAGGCACACTCGACGATCGTAAAGTCGTCGCCCATCAGCCAGGATCGGCCATCGGCAAGCACATCGTCGAGCAGCTTCAGCATCCGCTTGGCCTCACCCACGAAACGATCGCGCGGGCGCTTGTCCTCGATGTCCTTGCCGGCGAATTTATGGAAGAAGCCGACCTGGCCGAACATCGGGCCGATATGGGCGGCCTGCAGGAACAACCACTCGCGCACCTTGAGCTGGCCGGCGCGATCCGCCGGGATCAGCTTGCCGGATTTCTCGGCGAGATAGAGCAGGATGGCATTCGATTCGATGAGGCCGATCGGCTTACCGTCCGGCCCGTCCGGATCGATGATCACCGGGATCTTGCCGTTGGGATTGAGCGCGAGAAACTCCTCGGTCCAGCTTTCATTCTTCATGATATCGACAAGGTGTGGCTCGTACGGCAGCCCCATCTCCTCCAGCGCGATCGACACCTTGACGCCATTGGGCGTCGGCAGGCCGTAAAGCTGGATGACGTCCGGATTGGTGGCAGGCCAGCGGCGCGCGATGGGGAATTGATCCAGCTTGCTCATGAACGGTTCCTCTCGATGACGTCGGCATCCCTTATACCGTCGCATTACCGCTTTATGGCAGCACGATCGCCCGGCTAGAACTCAAACCGCCCGCCGCCACAGATCTGTCAGGCCGACGATCGACAGCCCCGAAGGTGACGTCCGGCGCGAACCCGCCTTCGGTACAAGCTTAATAGGCCCGCGCGATCGCGAACTCGACGGCCTCGACCAATGCCGACTTGGCCGCGCCGTTGCCGAACATGCCGATCGCGTCGATCGCGCGCTGACCATAGTGACGGGCGCGGGCGAGTGTATCGTCGATGGCGCCGCTCGCGGCCAGCAGGCTCTGGGCATGGCCGAGATCGGCCGTCTCGCCGAGCAGGCCGGACATGGCGTCCTTCCAGAACTTGCGGTCGGCTTCGCTGCCGCGCGCATAAGCCAGGATCACCGGCAGGGTGATCTTGCCGTCGCGGAAATCGTCACCCGTGTCCTTGCCCATCGTCGCGCCGTCCGAGACATAGTCGATTGCGTCGTCGACGAGCTGGAAGGCGATGCCGAGATTGCGGCCATAGGCATCGAGCGCCAGCTCCTCCGACTCGGGCCGCTCGGCGACGACCGCGGAAATGCGGCAGGCGGCGGCGAAGAGCGCGGCGGTCTTGGCGCCGATGATGTCGAGATACTGGTCCTCGTCCGTCTCGATGCGGCGCTGGGCGGTGAGCTGGTTCACCTCGCCCTCCGCGATCACCGCCGAGGCATTGGAGAGGATGCGCAGTACCTTCAGGGAGCCATCCTCGACCATCAGCTCGAACGAGCGGCTGAACAGGAAATCGCCGACGAGGACCGAGGCATTGTTGCCCCAGATCATGTTGGCGGTGCGGCGACCCCGGCGCATGCCGCTGCCGTCAACGACATCGTCGTGCAGCAGGGTCGCGGTGTGGATGAACTCGACCGCGGCCGAGAGCTTGTGATGGCGCGTGCCGGCATAATCGAGCAGCCGCGCGCAGGCGAGCGTCAGCATGGGCCGCATGCGTTTGCCGCCGCCCGCGATGAGGTGGCCGGCCAGTTCCGGGATCAACGGGATGCGCGACTGCATCCGCGCGAGGATCACCGCATTGACGGCGTTCATGTCCTCGGCGACGAGGCTCATCATCGGCTGGAGAGACGGGGCGGCGCGGCCCGGCATGCGATGGATCGTGGCGCTCATGGCCGGTCCTGTGGCGAGCCGATGGCGCTTTGGCAAGCAAATAGGCTTGCCATGTGCGACAAGAGCGGCGAGTGATGCGCCCCGTCAAAAAAGGGAGAAGGCCGCGGCATGGACGAAACGCTCAGGCGCTATCGCGAAAGCATCGACAATATCGACGCGGCGCTCGTCTTCATGCTGGCGGAGCGGTTCAAGGTCACCAAGGCAGTGGGCGAATACAAGGCCGGCGCCGCCCTGCCCCCGGCCGACCCGGCGCGCGAGGGCCAGCAGATCGCCCGGCTGCGGCGCCTGGCCGAGGACGCCAATCTCGACCCGGACTTCACCGAGAAATTCCTGCGCTTCATCATCGATGAAGTGATCCGCCATCACGAGAAAGCGCGGGCGGCAGAATAGCAGAATAGACGAAGCCCCGCCGCATGCTGCTGCGGCGGGGCTTCTTCCCCCGAGATGACCGGTTATTGCCGGATCAGAGCGAAGACATCTGATAGTCGGCGCGCGGCGTGTAGGTCTTGTCCATCATGTCCGGCAGGTTGGAGTCGGCGATGACGACGCGCTTCTTGATCTTCCAGCGCCCGCCTTGCTTCACCAGCAGATCATATTCGCGACCCTGCTCGATGAAGCGCGGCACCGACTTGATCGTCTCGTTGAGGGTCTGCGTCCAGAGCATCTGGGCACGCGCCGTGTCGCCGTCGACCTCGATGATGAGGTTGGTGAGCATCATGCGGAACTGGCCGATCAGGTTCGGCTTGTCGGCGTCCACCTCGGCATACATGGTGCGGATCTCTTCGGTACTACGGCAGACGATGCCGTTCACGTCCAGCTCCGGATTTTCGGCGAAGAAGCCGCCGAACGCATCGGGATCGCCGCTGCCCAGGCCCGAATAATAGCGGACGAACAATTCCTCGATTGCCATGCGATCGCGCACTTCCTGAACCAGCTTCAGGGCGTCAGTCTGTTCCAATGTGTCGCTCATGACTTCCTCTTCCTTATCATGTGTAGTAATTTCTTAGAGAGGAATGACTGGGCTGGCAAGGGCGATGCGGCGACGGCTCAGCGCCGACGATAGTCGACAGGCATCATCAGCCGGGGCTGCTCCAGCGCGGGCCGCTCGCCGAGCTCGCGGCGCAGCATGGCCAGCATCCAGGCCCTGTGACGTGCCAGGAACCCAGGCAGATCGTCCGGCCGCGCGGGATCGAGCACCGGCACCGCCCATTGCTCCGGCCGCGGCTCCCTGGCGCTCTTCTCGCGGCCGGTCGCGTCGGCGGGCCGGTCGAGATGCTCGCCGGCATAGACATTGCCGTCAAAGGCGACGCTCAGCGGCGGCGGGAAGCCGGGGCTCGCCACATAATGGCCACCCGATCGACCGGTCTCATAGCCATAGTGCGCCGTCCCGCGCGTCCCCAGCAGATTGTCACGCAGGGTGATCCGCTCGGACCAGCCATCCCACCAGGTCGCGACGACCATCTGGACCTCGCCCGGCCCGGCGTGGATCACATTCTTTTCGATCAACGCATCCGATGCGCCGCCGAGCTGGATGATCCGCTCGCGATCATTGTAGCTCACATTCTGCCGGACGAGCGTGCCGCTATTGCCGATATTCTCGACCGGATCCCGTACCACCGGCGTGCAGATCAGGAGAAAGCCACCCTCATTGTCGTGGCTGAAATTGGACAGCAAGGTCGTGTTGCGCGAATTGAAATCGGAATCGAAGCCCATCCCGTCGTAGATGCCGTGAGTGAAGGCCGCTTCGTTTAGCTGGATCAGCGTATTGTCCGTGCTCCATTGCCAGATGGCGACATTGTAACCGGGCGCACGCGACGCGGCGTGGCGCACGATGTTATGCTCGATCAGCGTGCCGTCCGCGCCGCGCGCGACGATGCCATCGCCACCGATGTCCTCCAGGACATTGTCGCGGATCACCACGAAGCGGCTGGGAAACCAGCGCGCCACGCTCACCTGATCGCTGATTCCGGCAATCCCCGACCGATCCACCTTCCACAGCAGGTTGCGCTCGATGGTGATGCCCTCGAATCGCGTAGGCACCGCCGGCCCGAGCGCGGAGAAGACGATGCCGCCATTATCCTTGCGCTCGTTGGTGCCTTTGATGTCGTGAATATAGAGATCACGCAGCGCGATGTTGGTCGCCACGCCAAAATCGATGGCATTGATGAACACGCCGCGGCGCAGGCCCGTGCCGGGACCGGTGTTGGTGAGCTCAAGGCCGCTGACGGCAATGTTGTCGGCATTGCGGATCTCGACGGCGTTTTCGGCTACCCCGCCGACCTCAATGCGCGGCCGTGGCCCCTCCCCGCCCCGCGTGATCGTTATCGGCGCCTCGGCGGTTCCGGAATGGGTCAGGAGCAGCGGTTCACGCCAAGCCGATCCCGCCATGAGCAAGACGGTGTCGCCGGGCTTGATGTCGGCCCGCAGAAGCTGGGCAAACGACCGCCATGCCTGGTCCGGCGCGAGGCCGGTATAGGCGTCGTCGCCATGTTCGGAATCGATGTGCCATATCTCGGCAGGCGCGGCCGAGGCGCACAGCAGGGCGAGAAGGATGGCGAATTGGCGTTTCAAACCGGTCCCCACACAAGAAAGGGGCCGCTAGCATAGCCGGCAGCCCCTCCATTCGTCATCCCGGCTCGCGCCGGCAATGGCATAATGTTCAGCCGACAATCTCTTCCGGCTTGAAGAAATAGGCGATCTCGATCGCGGCATTCTCATCGCTGTCCGAACCATGGACCGTGTTCGCCTCGATCGATTCGGCCAGCTCCTTGCGGATCGTGCCGGGCTCGGCATTGGCCGGGTTGGTGGCGCCCATGACGTCGCGATTGCGCTGCATGGCGTTCTCGCCTTCGAGCACCTGGACCACGACCGGACCGGAAATCATGAATTCGACCAGCTCGCCGAAGAAGGGGCGCTCCTTGTGGACCGCATAGAAGCCCTCGGCCTGCTCGCGGGTCATGTGGATCCGCTTCGAAGCCACGACACGCAGGCCGGCTTCCTCCAGCATCTTGGTGACGGCGCCGGTCAGGTTGCGGCGCGTGGCGTCGGGCTTGATGATCGAGAAGGTGCGGGTCACCGCCATGGGAAATCTCCGGAATTTTCGGCTGAAAAGAAAGACGCGCGCCCTCTAGCGGCGAAGCGTTGCGGGATCAAGGGTGCGGTGGATTTGGCTCGCAAACCATTCAAAGGAATGGCATGTTCCGCGCGGGGGAAAAGGGCCGCGCCCTGCAGGCTTCGCCCGACAGGGAGATCGTCCAATGTTCCGCCGCATCTTGATCGCGATCGCCATGATCGCCACCGCACCCGCGCTTGCGCAGGTTCCGGCCTATCCGTCCAGTTTCAAGGTTCAGGACATCAAGGCCAACGGCATCGCCCAGCATGTCCGCGTCGGCGGCAGCGGCCCGGCAGTCGTCCTGATCCACGGCTATGGCGAGACCGGTGACATGTGGGCGCCGCTCGCGGCCGATCTGGCCCGCGATCATCTGGTCATCGTGCCCGATCTGCGCGGCATGGGCCTCTCGCAGCGTCCCGCCGGCGGCTATGACAAGAAGACGCAGGGGCAGGACATCGCCGCGCTCCTCGATGCGCTCAAGGTGCAGAAGGCGGACATTGTCGGGCACGACATCGGCAACATGGTCGCCTATGCCTTCGTCGCGCAATATCCGCAGCGCACGACCAGGCTGGTGCTGATGGACGCGCCGCTGCCGGGCGTCGGCCCGTGGGAGGAAATCCTCAAGAACCCGCTACTGTGGCATTTCCGCTTCGGCGGGCCGGACATGGAGCGGCTCGTCGCCGGACGCGAGCGCATTTATCTCGACCGCTTCTGGAACGAGTTCTCGGCCGACCCCAAGAATTTCGACGAGGCCTCGCGCCAGCATTATGCGGCTTTGTATGCCCTGCCCGGCGCCATGCACGCCGGCTTCGCGCAGTTCGCAGCATTCGATCAGGACGCGATCGACAATCACGCCTTCCTTGCGGCGGGCAAGCTCGCCATGCCGGTGCTGGCGATCGGCGGCGAGAAGTCTTTCGGCACGACGATGGCAACCGTGATGGGGTTTGCCGCATCGAATGTGCAGGGCGCCGTGATCCCCGGCGCGGGTCATTGGGTGATGGAGGAGCAGCCGGCGATTACGGTGAAGACCGTCAGAGCCTTTCTCGACCAGAAGCGGTAAAAACAAGAGGCACCCACAACAACGCGCGCAAAGTTTTGCAGCCACGTGACGCCTTCGGGTCGTCTAAGGCCCTTGCCGCCATTTGCCGCCGTCCTGCCTCCAGAACCTCGGTGAAACGCCTTCGACCTTGCTGAGCGCGCGCCAGGCCGCGCGCGCTTCGTCGATCGTCTCGTCGTCGAAGAAATAGAAAGCGCGCTCGAAGCCGAGCGCTTCCTCGCGCCAGCGACCATCGGCCAGCGCGATGTGGCGAGCGCCATTGGCGGCGGCGCAGGCGTCCGCAAGCAAGATGGGCTGGACCTCCGGCATTGCGGCATCGGCATGATCATTGGCCAGGTATGTCTCCGGGCCGGCGCTCCACAGGCCCTGGGAGATGCGATCGAGCTGCGGCCGCTCGCTCGACACGACGAGCAGCCGCCCGCCGTCCTCAAGGATGCGGCGGGCGATCACCGGGATCACCGCCTCGGCGGGATCGCGGCTGAGCTGGTAGAAATCGACCTGCATGGATGTGGCCATACAGCGCTGCTCCACGGCCGTCACCCCAGCGAACGCCGGGGTCTCATGCGGTCAGGCACTTCACTTATGAAAGCGACCCCAGCGTTCGCTGGGGTGACGATATAGGATCAGGTCAAACCGCCGAATAATGGTCCCGCACGAGCTGGTCGAGCAGGCGCACGCCATAGCCCGTCGCGCCCTTGTCCCAGGTCGCGCCTGGCTTGTCGGCCCAGACCATGCCGGCAATGTCGAGATGCGCCCATTTGACGCCGTCCTGGATGTAGCGCTTGATGAACTGTGCCGCCGTGATCGAGCCACCAAAGCGCGGGCCGATATTCTTCATGTCGGCGATCGGGCTGTCGATGAGCTTGTCATAGTCCGGCGAAAGCGGGAAGCGCCACAATTTGTCGCCGGTCAGCTGGCCCGCCACGAGCAAGCGCTCCGCAAGTTCCTCGTCATTGCTGAACAAGCCGCCATGCTCATGGCCGAGCGCGACGATCATCGCGCCGGTCAGCGTGGCGAGATCGACGATCGTCTGCGGCTTGTAGGTCTGCTGCGCCCACCAGACCGCGTCGCACAGGACAAGGCGGCCTTCCGCATCGGTGTTCAGCACTTCGACAGTCTGGCCGGACATGGTGGTGACTATGTCGCCCGGCCGCATCGCGCCGCCGTCCGGCATATTCTCGACCAGGCCGCAAATGCCCACGACATGTGCATTCGCCTTGCGCAGCGCCAGTGCCTTCATCGTGCCCGCGACGGCGCCGGCGCCGCCCATGTCCCATTTCATGTCTTCCATGCCCGGGCCGGGCTTGAGCGAGATGCCGCCGGTGTCGAAGGTCACACCCTTGCCGACGAAGGCCAGGGGCGTCTCCTGCACGCCGCCGGTGCCGTCCCAGCGCATCGCGAGCAGGCGCGGCTTGCGGACCGATCCTTGCGCCACGCCGAGCAGCGCACCCATGCCGAGAGCGGCCATCTCGGCCTCGTCGAGCACGGTGATCTCGATGCCGAGATCGGCGAGGGGCCGGCAGCGCTCCACGAACGTCTCGGGGTAGAGGATGTTCGCCGGCTCGGAGACCAGCTCGCGCGTGAAGGCGATGCCGCCCGCCAGCGCCTCGCGATCGGCCCAGAGCGCGGGCAGATCGGCGGCGTCGCTGACCAGCGTGATCGTCTCAAGCGTCGGCTTGGATTTTTCGGCGAGCTTGGTGCGATACGTGTCGATCCGCCAGGCACGCAGCAGCGCGCCGAAGCCGAGATGGGCAAGATCGGCGGCCGCGACGCCCGCGCCTTCGACGGCGGCATGGACGACGCCCGACGTGTGGAGCCGCGCAGTCACTGCCGCGCCCGCCTTCTCGAAATCGACCGGCTTTCCCTCGCCCGTACCGACGAGCAGGATGCGCTGCGTCGTGCCGGCTTCGCTCGCGAACAGCTCGACCAGTGCGCCGGTCTCGCCAGCAAAGCGCAGGCCGCTCGCCGCCTCGGCCGCCAGCGCCTGTGCCTCGATCGCAGGCGCGATGGGGCTGCCCTTGGCGATCGGAAAGATGAGGCAGCTCGCCTCCGCCGGACGGGAAGCACTGAGGGCGATCTTCATGGAAAACTCCTGGGACAACATGCGCCGGACGGCGACTGGATCGAAGCGGAATAGCGCTTTGCCGGCGCCTTCGCCACGGCAAACGGCATGATTACCGCGATTTCATGCGTGGCAAGAAGATTGCGATCATCGCGGTGCGGTGCAATAGGCGAGTTCATGCGTTAGGCGCCAAGGGCTATGACCCGTGGGATGGAGACTGTGAGTTTGGCGACCAGGATGCGCCGCGAAGACGACGATGGTATCTGGGCGCGTAGCGGCATCCGGGGGCGTGACGGCAGCGGGCTCGGCATCTTCGGGCCAGCGGCACTCGCGACCCTGCTGCTCGTCGCCGGGGCGGAGCGGGCCAATGCCCAGGAAAGCCCGCCGCCGAGCGAGAATGCCGCGCCGAGCCTTATGGACCGCGAGACGCGCGATGTTGCGCCACCGGGGCAGCCCATCTCGGCCGAGGAAATCGGCTTCGAGGCGGACAAGATCGACTATGATTATGGCGCCGACGTCGTGACGGCATCGGGCAATGTCCATGTCACGCGCGAAGGATCGCGCCTCGCCGCCGATCAGGTGGTGTGGGACCGCAAGGCCGGCACGGTGATCGCCCGCGGCGATGTCGCCCTCGTCAACGAGAAGGGCGACAAGGCCTATGCCGACGAGATGGACGTCACCGAGAGCCTGCGGGACGGCATTATCGACAATCTGCTGATCGTCACCAATGACGAGAATCGCCTCGCCGCCGAGCGGGGCGAGCGCAAGGGCGAGATCTATATCCTCAACCATGCCGCCTACACGCCATGCCGCGTGGAAGACGACAATGGCTGCCCCAAGGAGCCGACCTGGCAGATCCAGGCCGATCGTGTCGTGCTGGACCGGGCGCGCGAACTCGTCCGCTATGACGGCGCGCGGGTGAAGTTGTTCGGCCTGCCGGTCATTCCCCTGCCCGGCCTGCGCCACAATATCGGCGAAAATGGCGGCAGCGGGCTGCTCGTGCCGAACATCAACTATGACCGGCGCAACGGCTTCGAGATCGCGGTGCCTTATTATTGGCGCCTCGCCAGCAATCGCGATCTCACCATCACGCCACATGTCTACAGCAACGTCATCCCGATGGTGGAAGGCAATTATCGTGCCTTGCTGTCCACCGGCGCCTTTCAGGTCACTGGCTACGCCACCTTCAGTTCGCAGACCGACATCGGGGGAACGACGGCGACGACCGACGAGAAGTTGCGCGGCTATTTCGCGGCGAGCGGCAAGTTCCAGTTCGATCCGCTCTGGTCGCTGTCGGGATCGCTGCGCTACGTGACCGACCGTACCTTCCTCAACCGCTACGACATCAGCCATGAGGATCGGCTGCGCTCGACGCTCAATCTCGAACGCATCGACACGCGCAGCTACCTCTCGATCGCCGGCTGGGCATTCCAGTCGCTCCGCACGAACGAGCCTACCGGTCAGGTGCCGATCGCCATCCCCGCGATCGACTATCGGCTGCGGATGACCGATCCGCTGCTCGGCGGCACGGTGCAGCTGCAGGCCAACAGCCTCTCCATCCTGCGCACAACGGGGCAGGATACCCAGCGCGCCTTCACCGGCCTCACCTGGACCAAGAACTTCCTGACCGGGCTGGGCCAGGAAGTCAGCGTCACCGGCTATGCGCGCGGCGACGTGTATCACAGCGACCAGAACGAGCTCTCGCCGACCGTCATCTATCGCGGCAACCCCGGCTGGGAAACGCGCGGGATCGCAGCGCTCGCGCTCGACATGCGCTGGCCGTTCATCGGCAAGGCGCTGGGCGGCGCGCAGCGGATCGTGCCGCGCGTGCAGCTCGTGCTGTCGCCTCATCTCGCCAACCTCAACGTGCCGAACGAGGATGCGCGCGCGATCGACCTGGAGGACAGCAACCTCTTCGCGCTCAACCGCTTCCCCGGTTATGATCGCTACGAGGATTCGAGCCGTGTCACCTATGGCTTCGACTATACCCTCAACATCCCCAACTTCACCTTCGACGCCACGATCGGCCAGAGCTATCGGCTCGACGAGAGCGCCAGCGTCCTGCCCAACGGCACCGGCCTCTCCGATCGCCTGTCGGACATCGTCGGGCGCGAGCAGCTGCGCTTCAAGGATTTCGTGACGGTCACGCACCGCTTCCGGCTCGACAAGGACAATCTCGCCGTGCGCCGCAACGAGATCGAGGCCACGGTCGGGTCGCGCAAGACCTATATGGAAGTCGGCTATATCCGGCTCAACCGCAACGTGACCGCCGGCGTCGAGGATCTGCGCGACGTCGAGGAAATCCGCCTTGCCGGGCGCATCGCCTTCGCGAAGCGCTGGTCGGTGTTCGGATCGACCAACATCGATTTGACCGGCGCGAGCGACGATCCGACCAGTCAGCTCTCCGGCTTCGAGCCCGTGCGCCACCGCCTCGGCATCGCCTATGAGGATGATTGCGTCGAGATGGGCCTGACCTGGCGCCGCGACTATCAGACCGTCGGCGACGCGCAGGCGGGCAATTCCTTTCAGCTGCGGCTGGTATTTAAGAATCTGGGCATATAAAGACGGGCGCTCGGCATGGCCGCGCGACCCTGAACGGCTGCGCGCTGCTCAGCCGGGGTTCATGCGCGACGGCTATGAACGGAGCATCGGCGGAGCAGGTCAACGCGCAGTTGGAGATATGCCTGCTTCTGAATGGAGAGCATTTTGAGTGACGTGAAGAAGATGACAGCCCGTTTCATCATGGCGATCGCGGGCGTCACGACATGTCTGCAGGGTCCCTTTGCTCTGGCGCAAACGGTGCAGGAAGACAATCTGAGCGCGCCGTCCGCAGGACTCGACATTCCCGAGGATGTCGTCCTGTTCGGCAAGCGTGACCCCAATGTGCGCAAGGCGCTGGCGCTGGTGAACGGCGAAGTCATTACCGAGACCGACATCGAGCAGCGCCTCGCGCTCGTCGTCCTCGCCAATGGCGGCAAGGTGAGCGATGAAGAGCGCAACCGCCTGCGTCTCCAGGTGCTGCGCAATCTCATCGACGAGACGCTGCAGATCCAGGCCGCCGCTGCCAAGGACATCAAGGTCTCAAAGGAAGAGCTGGACGAGAATTTCGCCCGCGTGGCGAGCAACTTCAAGTTCTCGCCGGATGGCTTCGCCAAATATCTCAAGGCGCAAGGATCGTCGGATCGCAGCATCAAGCGTCAGATCGAGGGTGAAGTCGCCTGGAGCCGCCTGCTCCGCCGTGAGGTCAATCCGTTCATCAACGTCTCGACCGAGGAAGTGACCGCCATCGTCAATCGCCTGAAGGCGGACAAGGGCAAGGAAGAATTCCGGGTCGGCGAGATCTATCTCTCCGCGACGCCCGAGACGACGCTGCAGGTCCAGAAGAATGGCGAGCAGATCCTCGAGCAGATCAAGAAGGGCGGCTCCTTCCAGGCCTATGCCCGGCAGTATTCCGAGGCATCGACGGCGTCGGTCGGTGGTGAGCTCGGCTGGGTGCGCGCCGCGCAGCTTCCCGACGAGCTGGCCTCCGCCGCGCAGCAGATGCAGGTCGGCCAGGTTGCGGGGCCGATCCCGATCCCGGGCGGCTACTCGATCATCTATCTGATCGACAAGCGGCAGGTGCTGACCGCCGATCCGCGCGACGCGGTGCTCAGCCTCAAGCAGCTCGCCGTCGACTTCCCGGCCGGAACCACGCCGGCTGAAGCACAGAGGCGCGCCAACGAATTCGGCGAGGCGATCAAGTCGATTCACGGCTGTGGGCCGGTCAATGAGATGGCGACGAAGATCGGCGCGACAGTCGTCGAGAACGACATCCAGGCACGCAATCTGCCGCCGCAGCTGCAGACCATCCTGCTCCAGATGCAGGTCGGCGAATCGACACCACCGTTCGGATCCGCGCAGGAAGGCGTGCGCGCCCTTGTGCTGTGCGGCCGGGACGATCCGCAGGACGCAACCGCGCCCAATGCCGAGCAGATCGCCTCGCAGATGGAAGAGGAGCGCGTGAACAAGCGTGCCCGCACCTATCTGCGCGACCTGCGTCGCGATGCGGTGATCGACTATAACTGACCAGCGGCCAGGACTGACGCGGCCAATCGCGATCTCGCTGGGCGATCCGGCGGGAATCGGTCCGGAGATCATCGCCAAGGCCTGGGACCTGCGGCAGAGCGAGCAACTGCCGAGCTTCTTCGTCGTGGGCGATGTCGAGGCGATCAAGGCCGTCTGGAACGGGCCGGTCGAGCGGCTCGACGATCCTGGCGCCGCGGCCAGCGTCTTCGACCATGCCCTGCCCTGCCTGCAAGTGGCCGATGCCGGTGAGATCATTCCGGGTCAGCCGACCCTCGACGGCGCGCGCTGCGCGTTCCAGGCGCTGGAAGTCGCGACCGGCCTTGCCCGGGCGGAAAGCGCGAGCGCGCTCGTCACCGGCCCGGTTTCCAAGGCGCAACTCGCGCAGGTCGGTTTCACGCATCCCGGCCAGACCGAATTCGTCGCCGAGCGCTGCGGCGTCGGGCGCGACAATATCGTGATGATGCTCGCCGGCCCGACCCTGCGCGTCGTGCCGATCACCATCCATGTGCCCTTCGTGCAGGTTCCGCAGACATTGACGGCCTCGCTGATCCGCAGCCGTGCGCTGGCGACGGTGCGCGGGCTGCGGCGCCTGTTCGGCATCGAAAATCCGCGCCTTGCCATGGCTGGACTCAATCCCCACGCCGGCGAGAATGGTTTGCTGGGCGACGAGGAGCAGATATTGATCGCCCCCGTTCTCGAGCAATTGCGCGAGGAAGGCATCGATATTACCGGCCCGCATGCCGCCGACGCCATGTTCAGCGAGCGCGCCCGCTCGCGCTATGACGCCGCGCTCTGCTGCTATCATGATCAGGCGCTGATCCCGATCAAGACGCTGCATTTCGACGATGGCGTCAACATCACGCTGGGCCTGCCGATCGTGCGCACCTCGCCCGATCATGGCACCGCCTTCGAGATTGCCGGGCGCGGCCACGCCCATCCCGGCGCGATGATTGCTGCGATCAAGATGGCGCGCGATGCCGAGATCAACCGCCGCGCCTGGGCCGAACCCGCCTGACGCCATGACCGGCCTCTCGCCCATGCGCCCCGATCTTCCACCCCTTCGGGACGTGATCGCCGCTCACGGCCTGCGCGCCAGCAAGGCGCTGGGGCAGAACTTCCTGCTCGACGAGCAATTGCTGGACCGCATCGCCGCCGTGCCGGGTCCGCTGGCCGGCGAGCGCGCCTATGAGGTCGGTCCCGGCCCCGGCGGCCTGACGCGCGCATTGCTGCGCGCCGGCGCGCAGGTGACGGCGGTCGAACGCGACGAGCGGTGCCTGCCTGCGCTCGCCGAGCTGGCCGCAGCCTTTCCCGGCAAGCTGCGCGTGATCGCGGACGATGCGCTCAAGGTCGATCCGCTGGAAGCCTGTGGCGGTCCGGCCCATATCGTCGCCAACCTGCCCTACAATGTCGGCACGGCCCTGCTCGTCGGCTGGCTGGAGAGCGAGACCTGGGCGCCGTGGTGGAAATCCGCGACATTGATGTTCCAGGCCGAGGTCGCCGAGCGCATTGTCGCGAAGCCCGGCAGCGATGCCTATGGCCGCCTCGCCGTGCTCGCCCAATGGCGCTGCGAGGCGCGCATCGCGATGAAGGTCCACCGCTCCGCCTTCACCCCGCCGCCCAAGATCATGTCCGCCGTCGTGCATCTCGTGCCGACGGTCGCGCCGGAGGGCGTTGATGTGAAGGTGCTCGGCAAGCTCACCGCCGCCGCATTCGGCCAGCGCCGCAAGATGCTGCGTCAGAGCCTCAAGGGTCTGCCGGGCGCGCTCGACGCGCTGGCTCGGCTCGGCATCGACGAAAGTCGCCGCGCCGAGACATTGACGGTCGAGGATTTCGTGGCCGTGGCGCGGCTGCTGGGCGCCGCGCCCTAAATCCGACTCAGTTAGCTTCAGGCATCCGCGGCGCCGGCACCTTGTCGGCCGCGGCGACCTTGGGCGCACCCGCCGCGATGGCGGCGACCAGCGGCTCCGCGCTGGCGCAGCTCTGCTTGCAGATGGTGCGCAGCTTGGCGAGCGTCTCGCGCGCGCTTTCGGTCGCGCCCTTGTCCATCATCGCAAGGCCCTCGCCCTGCAGCGCGGTCTGGTTGTCCGGATCGATCTCGAGCGCGCGGCCGAAATAACGGATCGCCTTGCCAGGCATTTTCTGGAGCCGCGCGATCTTGCCGAGCGCCATGTAGATGCCTGGATCCTGCGGAGCGAGCAGCAGCGCGGTTTCATAGGCGTCGCGCGCCTGGGTGATGTTGCCAGCCGCCAGCGCTTCCTGCGCCTTGACCGTCCACTGCACTGCCCGTGCATTGGGCACAGGCACATCCGCCTTCTTGCCGAGGGTGCTGCTCGCCGACAGGGCAAGCGCGGCCGCAAGCATGATGGAAGCGGGAGTAAACCGCATAATCGTCTCCAGAATAGAACCGCGTGCGAATGACGCCATATCGGTCGAGGCTAGCATGGTTTTTCGAGCACAGAAAAGAAAAAGCCGTCCGTTCCGTCATGTTGCGGGCTCAGCAATGTGCCGAGACCCCACGGCCTTCCCGCTTCGGTGCTGCGTTGCGGCGACCATAAGAAGTTCGAGCTAACAAATTGCTGAACCTGATCGTGCCCCTCGCGATCGATCAGCGAGCAGACGGCATAGACGAGCCGCCCGCCCGGTTTGACCAGCGGTGCGGCGACCTGGAGCAGCCGCGCCTGCAAGGCAGCGATGCGGGCCAGCCGGTCGGGCGTCAGGCGCCAACGGGCTTCGGGATTGCGCCGCCATGTGCCCGATCCGCTGCAGGGCGCATCGATGAGCACGACATCGCATTGGCTATCCAGCGGGGCGAGGCGCTCGGACTCCCGGCCGGGATCAAGCAGCAGGGTCTCGATCAGCCCGGCGCAACCGGCCCGCTCGGCGCGCGGCACAAGGCGCGCGAGGCGATCGCGCACCGTGTCGGCGGCAATGAGACGCCCTTCGCCGGCCATGTCCGCCGCCAGCGCCAGCGTCTTGCCGCCGCCGCCGGCGCATAGATCGAGCACCGTCATACCCGGCCCCGCCGCACAGACCTGCGCAATGATCTGGCTACCGGCATCCTGAATCTCGAGTGCGCCATCGCGGGCAAGCTGATCGCTCTCGACATCCGTTCCAGAGGGCAGCGCGACGCCCTGCCGCGTTTCCGCGATCGGTTGCGCACCCGGCCAGCGTGCCAACACGATCTGGCGCGTCGTCTTGAGCGGATTGACCCGGATGTGGAGCGGCGCCCGGTCGAGCAGCGCCGCCTGCTCCTGGGTGCTGATAAGCTCCGCAAGTTCGGGGACAATCCAGCGGGGCAGCAGGCTTCGCGCCGATGCGCCCTCACCCGGCAGGATCGGCGCCGGACCATGGGTCGATCCGTCAAAAAGGGCGGCAAGCTCGCCATCCTCCCGCGCGATGCCCACCAGCGCTGTGCGCCCGCTTTCCGGCCGGTCACCATAGGCCCGGATCGCCCGATAGACGAGATCGCGGACGGCGCGCCGATCCTTCGATCCGGCATAGCGGCGATCGCGGAAATAGCGCGCAATGAGCGTGTCGGCGGCCGGGCCATCGTCCCGCGCCGCGGCAATGATGAGATCGAGCAGGTCGATAGCGGCCTGGAGGCGAGCGGCGGGGGTCATGGCAGCATTGAGCCCCTCCCCTTCAGGTTCAACAGGGGCGCGTGACTCTGTTGAAGGGTTGGGGTGGGGTTGGCGACGTCGCAGTTCGCTTCGCGACACCCACCCCCTACCCCTCCCTTGAAAGGCAGGGGCTTATGGAGGGCCTCACCGCGTCGGATAATTGGGTGCCTCGCGGGTGATCGTGACATCGTGCACATGGCTCTCGGAGAGTCCGGCGTTGGTGATCTGGACGAAACGCGCACGCTCCTTGAGGTCACGGAGCGTGCGACTGCCGGTATAGCCCATCGCCGCCTTCACGCCGCCGACCAGCTGGTGGATTACGTCCCGTGCCGGCCCCTTGTAGGCCACCTGCCCCTCGATGCCCTCCGGCACCAGCTTCATCTGGTCCTTGATGTCCTGCTGGAAATAGCGATCCGCCGATCCGCGCGCCATCGCACCGACCGATCCCATGCCGCGATAGCTCTTATAGGCGCGGCCCTGATACAGGAAGGTCTCGCCCGGCGCTTCCTCCGTGCCGGCCAGCATCGATCCGATCATCACGGCCGATCCGCCCGCAGCCAGCGCCTTGGCAACGTCGCCCGAAGTGCGGATACCGCCATCGGCGATCACCGGCACATCGTTCTTCGCCGCTTCCTCGGCCGCGTCCATGATCGCCGTGAGCTGCGGCACGCCGACGCCGGCCACGACGCGCGTCGTGCAGATCGAGCCCGGCCCGATGCCGACCTTGACCCCGTCCGCACCCGCATCGATCAGCGCGCGCGTCGCTTCGGCCGTCGCGACATTGCCGGCGACGAGCTGGACGCTGTTGGAGAGCTTGCGGATGCGCGCCACCGTCTCGGCGACCATCTTCGAATGGCCATGAGCCGTATCGACGACGATCAGGTCGCATTCGGCATCGATCAGCGCCTCGGTGCGCTCCTGCCCCTTGTCGCCCACCGTCGTCGCGGCGGCGACGCGCAGGCGGCCGGTCGCGTCCTTGGTCGCCTGCGGATAATTGACCGCCTTTTCGATATCCTTGACCGTGATCAGCCCGACGCAGCGGAAATCCTCGTCGACCACCAGCAGCTTCTCGATGCGGCGCTGATGCAGCAGGCGGCGCGCTTCCTCCTGCGCGACACCGATGCGGACCGTCGCCAGATTGTCGTGCGTCATCAGCTCGCGCACCGGCTGGGCCGGATTCTCGGCAAAGCGCACGTCGCGATTGGTCAGGATGCCAACCAGCTTGCCGGATGCCTCGACGATCGGGATGCCGCTGATCTTGTGGCGGGTCATCAGCGCCTGCGCGTCGGCCAGCGGCTGGTCCGGGCGCATCGTGATCGGATTGACCACCATGCCGCTCTCGAAGCGCTTGACCGCGCGGACGGCGGCACATTGTTCCTCGATCGTCAGATTGCGATGCAGCACACCGATGCCGCCGAGCTGCGCCATGACGATCGCCATGTCCGCCTCGGTCACCGTGTCCATCGCCGAGGAGAGGATCGGGATATTCAGCGAAATGTCGCGGCTGATCCGGGTGGAGACATCGGCCTGGCTCGGCAGGACATCGCTCTCCCCCGGCTGCAGGAGAACGTCGTCGAAAGTGAGGCCGAGCCTAATATCCATGGGTGCGCCACCTGGTCTTTGAGTATCCCGCCGGGGAATCAGTGGCGGCCCATGTAACCATTTCCCCCGGGAAGGGCTAGGGGGCGGCGCGATTAAAGCTGAGGGGGCAATTTTCGGATGCCGTCAGGCAGCGGCGCGGCTCAGGCTCGAGCGGACTTCGTCATGGGTGAGCCGGCGTTTCTCGACGAGGCAGGTCAGGCCGAGCCCGTCGAGGCCCTTGTGGGGGAGCGCCTTGGCATAGGCCGTCACGGCGTCCGCATCCCGCTCGATGCCGCGCCGGTCGCCGCAATGCAGGGCGACCTTCTCGCCGAACGGAGCGCCCCACGACGAGGCGACGATGCGGCGGTCCGCATCGATCAGCGTCAGGCGCGTGCGATCCGCTTCGCTGCTCGAACTGGCGGCGGCCGCGAGCATGGCGCCGATCTGGGTGCCCCAGTCGAACTCGAGGACCACGACGCCGGCCGGCGAGCCGTGCGGATCCGTGCAGTGCCGCACGCCGCCGCTCAGCATCAGCGAGACACGGTCCTTCTGCCAGGGCGTCTGCCAGACCTCGCCCACCTGCCATTGCGTGGCCGAGGAAAGCATCAGCGCCCTGCTGAAGCTCGTCCTGTCCGAGATGTTGCCGGCTTGCGCAGCGGACGAGGCATCAGCGGAGGCGACGACATTGCCGGCACGATCGGCGATGAAGATATTGCGATAGAAAGGGGAGCAGGATGTAAACAGGGCCAGGCGTGCCTCGGCCGTCGCGATCGTTTCGCTGGAGGGCGCCACCAGCGCATTGTGGAGATCGCTGTCGGTCGCGAGCGTGCAGACCTCGCCCGCGCGGCCCGCAACCAGGCCGATGACCGACTGAGCCAGGGAGTGTGCCCGATCGAGCAGTCGACCCGTTTCGAGTTCCTCGGTGAGCTGGCCTGCAACCATGGCGCCGGCGCGGATGCTACTGCTGATGCCCTCGCCAAAGGTGCCGGATACGCAGCTGGCCTGCTCGGCCAGCGCTTTCACTTCCTGGGCGACAACGGAAAAACCCCGCCCCGCTTCGCCGGACCGGGCCGCCTCAATGGCGGCGTTGAGCGCGAGCAGGCGAATCTGGCGGACGATCGATCCATTGGCATCGCCAAACGCGTCGATGTGATCCCTGACCTGCTCAAAGAGCGCTATGATCCGTTGTGGCACTGCTTGCGACCTCATCGTTCCGGCCCGCTGCGGCGCGCCTGAAACTTTATGTTTGATGCGCCGACCATAGGGGGAATAGGCTAAGGCACGGTTAAATAAAGAAAATGCCCTGGAATCCGGCGTTAACATGCACTGTGTGCAGTTTCGAACACGACTCAAGTCATGCTAGGCATGTCGCTACAGGGGGACGGTCGATGAACGATATCTGGAGCTGGCTGGTCAATCCGACGGGCCTGACGCCGCATGGCTTCTGCCTGACCTGGGCGCCCGGCCTCATCTGGCTCCACGCGATTTCGGACATCGTGATCGGCCTTGCCTATTTCTCGATCCCCGTCGCGCTCACTTACTTCCTGATGCGCCGCAAAGACGTGGAATTCCGCTGGATCGTCTATCTGTTCGTGGGCTTCATCATGGCCTGCGGCATGACGCACTTCATGTCCGTCTATGTCCTGTGGGTCGCCGCCTACGGCGTCGAGGGCCTCCTCAAGCTGGTCACCGCGATCCTCTCCGTCATCACCGCGGGTCTGCTCTGGCCGCTCATCCCGCGCCTGCTCGCCCTCCCCTCGCCGACCCAGATGACCGCCCTGAATGTCGCCTTGTCGAACAAGATCGACGAGCAGGAGCGCACCAATCACCTTCTCATCGCCAGCGAAGAGCGGGTGCGCAGCGCCAATGCCGAGCTGGAAGCACGCGTGGTGCAGCGCACCGCCGATCTGACGAGCGCGAATGCCAGCCTGGAAGCAACGCTGGAAGATCTGCGCGAGACGCGCGAGGAGCTGGTGGGGATGGTGAAGGAGCGCGAGGACGCGCTCCAGCAGCGCAACCTGCTGCTGCGCGAGGTGTATCACCGGGTGAAGAACAATCTCCAGATCGTCGACGCGATCATCACCATGCAGGAAGGCGAGCTGAACGACGAGAGAGCCCGTGCCGCGCTCCAGTCGCTGCGCAGCCGGATCTACGCGCTCGGCCTCGTCCACCAGCAGCTCATGACCTCGCGCGATCTGCAGACGTTTGACATCGCGCCCTTTCTCAAGGAGCTTGCCGAGAATGTCGTCGCGGCCGGCGCGATGGGCGATATCGCGCTGGAGGTCGAGGCGGACGAGCTGCCGGTCAATCTCGATTATGCGGTGCCGCTCGGCCTGCTTGTCACTGAGCTGGTCACGAATGCGATCAAGCATGCTTTCCCCGACGGCAACGGCAGGATATCGGTGACACTCGTCCGGCACGCGGAGGATGACCGGATCGACGTCACGGTCGCCGACAACGGCCAGGGCGACAAGACGGACGAAGCCTCCCGGACGGGGCTCGGCAAGCGGTTGATTCAGGGGCTGGTGCAACAATTACAGGGACGGATGGACATTCAATGGCAAAAAGGGACGATGGCAAGGGTCACGCTGCCAACGCCGAAACTGGTCTGACATCGATCAATTGCGCGCTCGTCGTCGAGGACGAGTTCATCATCGCGGAGGGGTTGCGGGTGCAACTCCAGGACATGGGCATCGAGGTATGCGGTATTGCCGCAAGTGCGGGCGACGCGATCGATCTCGCCGCCCGGCATGCGCCCGGACTCGTGCTCATGGACATGCGGCTCAAGGGCGAAGGCGACGGCGTCGACGCCGCGCTCGCAATCCACGCGCGGGTCGGCTCCAAGGTCATCTTCATCACAGGATCGCGCGAACAGGCCACGATCGACCGGATTGCGCTCGACCATGCCGCGGCGACCCTGTTCAAGCCGGTGTCGTCTTTTCAGCTGCGGCGGACGATCGAGCAGGTCGTCGCCTGACCGATCGTCCGCGGCCGGTCAGACCAGCGGTTTTTCCTCACCGCCATGCTGGCGCCGCTGGCGCTCGGCGCGATCGATCAGCGCCTTGGCTTCCTCGACATGCATGGTCTCGATCATGCGGCCGTCATAGCGCTGAGCACCTCCGGTAAAGGCCTCGACGAGGCTACGCGCCTGCTCAACCGCAGGACCGCTCGGCGAGAAAGCCGCGTTGGCGATCTCGATATGGCTCGGATGGATGATCGACTTGCCGTCAAAGCCCATCTGGCGGCCCTCTTCGCATTCGTGTGCCAGACCCTCGGGATCCTCCAGATTGTTGTAGACCCCGTCGAACGCCGCGACGCCGGAAGCCCGCGCCGCCAGCACGATCGACTGGAGCGCGAGCGAGAAGGCGCTGCGCGGCGCATCGGGCGGGATCGCGAGCCCGCGCCGCAGGTCATTGGTGCCCGCCATCAGCGCGACGACGCCCGGCTCCCGTGCGATCCGCTGGCAATTGACGATCCCGGCCGGGCTCTCGATCATCGCGATGACCTGCCGCTGCGTCACGAGATGCGCGTCATGTGCCTGGCGCGGCTCGATCACCTTGGGGAGAATGACATAAGGCGGCGACGCGGCGCGCACCGCGACCATGTCCAGCCCATGATCGCCCCGCCCCTCGGCGTTGATGCGGATCGCGCAGGGGCGGCCGCCAAAGCCGGCCCGCACCGCCTCGACCGCCGTTTGCCGGGCGCGGTCGCGGTCCTCGGGAAGCACCGAATCCTCAAGATCGAGAATGATGAAATCGCAATCGACCGTCCGCGCCTTCTCGATCGCGCGAGGACGTGAGGCAGGCACGAACAACATGGTGCGCACAAGCCGCAGCGGCAATTCCGTATCCGAGTTGTCCCGGGGCTTCTTCATCCTTCGTCTCTCCCTGTCGTCCGGCCGATTCCGCTTTCCGGCGGCGTTTCGTAGAGCCATAGTAGCGGCACCCGGAGCAGGAGGCCATCGGCCATGGACGTGATCACTCTCGCCTTGTTCGTCGTCATTCTCGTCGTCTTCTATCTCTTCGCAAGCGTGAAGATCGTCCGCCAGGGCTATCGCTATACGATCGAGCGCTTCGGGCGTTTCACCGAGGTCGCAGCACCGGGCTTCAACCTTTACCCCGCCTTCTTCTACCGCGTCGGTCGCAAGATCAACATGATGGAGCAGGTCATCGATGTGCCCAGCCAGGAGATCATCACCAAGGACAATGCGATGGTCTCGGTCGATGGCGTCGTCTTCTTCCAGGTGCTCGATGCCGCCAAGGCCGCCTATGAGGTGAGCCAGCTCAATGTCGCCTTGCTCCAGCTCGCCACGACGAACCTGCGCACCGTCATGGGGTCGATGGACCTCGACGAGACCCTCTCGAAGCGCGACGAAATCAATGCGCGGCTGCTCTCGGTGGTCGACCATGCGACCAATGCCTGGGGCGTCAAGATCACACGCGTGGAGCTCAAGGACATCCGCCCGCCCGCCGACATCGTCAATGCGATGGGCCGGCAGATGAAGGCGGAGCGCGAGAAACGCGCCAACATCCTGGAGGCCGAGGGCTTCAAGAGCGCCGAGATCCTGCGCGCCGAGGGCGCCAAGCAGGCGCAGATCCTGGAAGCCGAGGGCAAGCGCGAGGCTGCCTTCCGCGAGGCCGAGGCCCGCGAGCGCGCCGCTGAGGCCGAAGCGAAGGCGACAACGCTGGTCAGTGAGGCCATCGCGGGCGGGAACGCGCAGGCGATCAACTATTTCGTCGCGCAGAAATATGTCGAAGCGGTCAGCCAGTTCGCCAGCTCGCCCAATGCCAAGACCATCCTCTTCCCGGTCGAGGCGACGCAGCTCATCGGCACGCTCGGCGGGATCGGCCAGATTGCCCGGGAGGCGCTCGGCCTTGACGAAACCGGCACCGCGCCCCGCACTGGAAGCGGCCTGCCAAGGACCAAGACGCCGTGATCATGCACTGGTTCGACGGCGCTTCCCCGGCCTTGCTCTGGGGCATATTGGCCATCGTCCTCGCCATCGCCGAGATGGTGATACCCGGCACCTTCCTCATCTGGATCTCGCTGGCCGCCGCGCTCACCGCGGGCGTCACCCTGCTGCTGCCGGTCGACCCGTCCTTCCAGATGCTCGCCTTCGCCATCCTGAGCGCGCTCTCGGTTTCGGGCGGTCGCCTCTGGTATCTCGCCCGGCCGGTCGAGGCGGAAGACCCCCTGCTCAACGATCGCGCCGCGCGGATGATTGGCCGCAAAGTCGAAGTGATCGAGGCGATCGTGAAAGGCGAAGGGCGGGTGCGCGTCGATGATGGAAGCTGGCGGGCGAATGGGCCGGATGCGGAAGTTGGCGCGCATATGCTCGTCACCGGCGTGTCCGGCTCGACCCTGACCGTCACCCACCTGCCGCCCGAACCGGCCTGACCGCGTCCTTCTCCTCCCCGCCGACCGCGACGTTGCGGCGGCGCGGCATGGCTTCGGGCATCTCCTCGCGGATGAAGGCGAGCAGCTTCTCGCGCAGTTCGCAGCGCAGATCGAACGCCTCGGACGCGTTGCGGGCCGTCGCGAGACCGCGCACCTCGATTGCGTCGGCCTTCATGTCGGTAACCTGCAACACCTGCCCGCGCCCGTCCCACAGCCGGGATGCCTTGACGATCTCCTCGTAGCGCGCCCGTAACCGGCTCACGTCGGCGCCGGGATCAAGATAGAAGAAGACCGACCCGAGTAGCCGGCTCGTCGCGCGCGTCCAGTTCTGGAAGCTCTCCTCCAGGAATTTCGAGATCGGCACGACGAGACGCCGCTCGTCCCATATCGCGACGACGACATAGGTCAGGTGGATTTCCTCGACCTTGCCCCACTCGCCATCCATGATGACGACATCGTCGATGCGGATCGGCTCCGTGAACGCGAGCTGGACCCCGGCGATGATGTTCTTGAGCAAGGGTTGCGCCGCCGCGCCCACGGCCAGCGCCGCCAGTCCCGCCGAAGCCATCAGGGTGACACCCACCGCTCGCACGGCGGGAATGCTGAAGAGCATGAGGCAAAGCGTGATGAAGACTGCGAGCAGGATGGCGATCCGGCCCAGGATCGCGGTCCGCGTCCGCCTGCGCCGGGCGTGCAGATTATCCTCCATGCTGATGTCGGCGCGCAGCGTGACGACGTCCTGCAACGCCCTGATCATCGCAATCGCCAGCCAGCCGATCAGACCCGGCACGAGAATGGCGGCGGCCTGCTCCCAGATCGCATGGCCGCGATCCCCCAGCACCAGCGACGGCCGCAGGAAAGCCAGCGCCAGCGCGACGATCAGCCAGCGCAGCGGGCGGCGGGCGCGGATCACGAACGGATCGTCCAGCGCGGTCCGGCTGCGCGTCACGAGCCGGCACAGCAGACGCATCGCGATCCAGTGAAGGGCGAGAGCGCCGGCCACGGTCACCGCGATCAGGATGAGCGAGGCGAGCAAGGGCGGCACGGCCCAATGGTCGGGCAGGCTGAACTGCATGCTTCCGCAACTGCGAAGGACCGGCGCGGTTCCCCATCCTTACGGAAACACGGGTCGACGCGCCGCGATGGTGCGGCATTCCGCTTCCCCCTTGCGACTCCTTTCGCACTCTGCGACGCGGGTCGAAATCGCTCGGAGACCTCGCTTGTCCAATATCATCGTCGAGGGCGGCCGGCCGCTCAATGGCAGCCTCAGCCCCTCGGCCAACAAGAATGCGGTGCTGCCGGTCCTCTGCGCGACTTTATTGACGCAGGCGCCGGTCACGCTCTCGAACGTGCCGGACATCACCGACGTGCACCTGATGCTCGATTTCTTCCGCAAGCTTGGCAGCGAGGTCGCGGTGGACTTCGACACCGGCAAGGTCCGGCTGCATCACGGCCCCGGCATCCGGCCCGACGCGGTGCTGCCGGTCGGCATGCGCTCCTCGGTCATGTTGATCCCGCCGATGCTGCACCGCTTCGGCCAGGCGATCCTGGAGACGGACGCCAAGGGCTGCACTTTGGGCTCGCGCGAGATCGATCCGCATATCGACCTGTTCAAGGCGTTCGGCGCGACCGTGCACGGCGCGGCCGGAAACGTCGTGATCGAGATGGCCGGTCAGGCGCAGGCGATCCACCACTGGCTCGATTATGCCTCGGTCACGACCACCGAGAATTTCATCATGTGCGCGCTCTCCGCGCAGGGCACCTCGCGGCTGATCAATGCCGCCTGCGAGCCGCATGTGCAGGAGCTCTGCGCCTTTCTCACCTCGATGGGCGTGAAGCTGACCGGGACGGGCACCTCAACGATCACCGTCGAGGGCGGCATCCCGCTGGCGGAAGCCCACCACAGCTTCGAGGAGGATTTTCACGAGGTCGCGACCTTCCTCGCCCTCTCGGCGATGACCGGCGGCGACATGCGGATCAGGAACGGAGTGCCGCACCACTTCCCGCTGCTCGACCGGACCTTCGCCAAGTTCGGCGTGACCGTCGAGCATAAGGACGGCTGGTCGCGCGTCGCCGCGCGTGATCCCCATGTCCAGCGCCCCTTCACGGCGCATATGCTGCCCAAGGTCGAGGCAGCGCCCTGGCCCTATATTCCCGCCGACCTGCTCCCCATCTTCATCGCGCTCGGCGCCTGCACCAACGGGTCGATGCTCTATTGGAACAAGGTTTATGAAGGCGCGCTCGGCTGGTCGTCGGAGCTCAGCAAGTTCGGCGTGCAGACCGTGCTGTGCGATCCGCACCGGCTGATCACGCTGGGCAGCAGCGACCATCTCACGCCCGCCGAGGTGGAGAGCCCCTACATCATCCGCGTCGCGATCGCCCTGCTCATGGTCGCCTGCGCCGTGCCCGGTCGTTCGACGATCCTCAATGCCGACCCGATCCGCCGCGCGCATCCGCGCTTCGCAGAAAATCTCTGCGCGCTCGGTGCGGACGTCGAATGGGTCGGCACGCGGCAGTCAGATGCGGGGTAGCGCGCCCAGATCGGGTTCGACGAAGCCCAGCCGCGCCTCGGCCGAGAAGAGCTTGTCGCGCGAGTAGAAGCGCAACGGCCAGTCCCGCTGTCCCTCCGGCGCACCGAGCAGGCCATTGACGGCGGCCAGCAACTCGGTTTCGCCGGTGCGGACCAGATAGAAGCGCACCCCGGCCACAAAGGCGCGGGTGATCGATTCATGATAGCCCTGCGTCGCGTCGTTCACGCCGCCGACGGCCTCGTTGTAGCGCCGGATGAGATCGCCAATGTCGCGATCGACGCGGATGTCCGGCCGCTCGACAAGGAGCCAGAGACAGGTGGCGAGATGCGCCTCGTGCGTCCATGCCTCCTTGGGAAGCGTCCGCGCGAGCATCGCCTCGCCGGTCGCGCGAATATCCTCGGCCCGCGCGAACAGGCGCGGCGCGTATGTATCAGTCATTGTGAAGTCCGTTCGAAATCTGGTCGCGAGAGCGGCGTCTCAATCCGCGAGCGTGTGCCGATGCGGGCACCGCTCTCCCCCGCTCGACTTGCCTAGGCGATGCCCTGTCGTTGCAAGTTCATGACCAACTCCCGAATGAGGTCACCCCTCCCGCCTGAGGAAGGGTCAGATGGACGTCGCGCAGCGAATCGCGACGTTGCCGTCGCTATCTCTACGGAAATGCGCCGAAAATGAAAGTCAGTCCTTGCCGAACAGCCCCTTGGCGAGGCCGCCCAGATTGTTGAGCGGATTGCCGTCGCCATCCTTGTCGAGCGCACTCATGCCCTTGGCGAGCATATCCTGCGCACCGCTGCCCACGCTGCCGAGCATGCCCTGCAGGCCATCGAGCGAAATGCCATGCTCCCTGGCGACATCCTGGAGCGCGGTCACATGATCACCGCCGGCTGCGACCTTTTCCTGGATCGCCTGGACCGCGGCCTGGATCTTATCGGCCGGCAGCCCGAGCTTGCCCGCAACATCATCAAGATTGCCGAGAATATTGTCGAACATGCTCATGGGACGTCCCTCCAACGGCCTGACAATCAGGCGGCGGCCACCCTATCACGGGGAGCCGCCGCCAGAAAGCAAACTCGCATCACGCAACCAACGCTGCGTGAGCCATGTCAGCTGAAGGCGACGCGCGCCGACCGGCGGCGCATGGCCATGCCAACCAGACCGAAGCCGCCGATCATCAGCGCCCAGCTCGACGGTTCGGGAATGGTTCCCGCGAGCTGAAAGGTGAAGTCGTCATAGCCATAGCCCGCCGGATCCTTCGATGCGCCGGTCACCACGATCCGGTCGAGATCACCGAAGGCGGCGAGATTGACCAGTTGCGCCGTGCCGGTCACGCCATCGCCAAACACGGTGAGCGTGCCCAGCGTTGCCGCGCCGAGAAACGCCTCGACCGATAGGCTCTGAACGCTGTCGTCGCCGGTGAAGAGGAAGGTCAGCGAATTGACGACGCTGGCGAAGCTGACCGCGAAGTCGCCGCCGCAATAATTGCTGGTTGTGCGGGGGCACAGGATCATCGGCGCGCCAGTTCCCCAGTTGGGCACACCATAGGTGCTGATCTCGAATTCGGTGGTGCCGGCAAGCGGGCTGAACGTAGCACCGGAGTCGGTGAAGCCGCCGGACGTGGTCGGGTCGGTATAGCCTTCGAAGGTGATGACGGTGGCGTGCGCCGAGCCGGCGAAGGCCGCCATTAGACACGCGCTAACGAGCTTCTTCATAACGAATCTCCCACTGGGTGCTTAATGCGATCCGGGCATTCCCGTTTTTATGATTATCGGGAATTTACCATTCATTCCGCAGTTGCGAAAGAAAACCGGGCATTATTAACCACAACTCGGCGCCTTGCCGACCCGGCCTGCCGGGAGCTGAGCCTCCCGCACGACCAAATGGCGGCCGCTCCATCTGGAGCGGCCGCCATTTCGGTTTCTTGATACTCCGTGAGTGCGCGATCAGGCCGCGACGGTCATCACTTCGCGCACGGACGCATCCACGTCCTTCTCGAACTGGGCGAAGTTGGTGACGAACTTGCGCACCAGCTCGGCGGCCGTTGCGTCATAGCCGGCCTTGTCGCCCACCCATGCTTCACGCGGATCCAGCAGCTTGGGATCGATGCCCTCGACAGCCACCGGAACCTCGAAGCCGAAATTCGGATCGATGCGGAACTCGGCATTGTTGAGGCTTCCATCGAGCGCGGCGTTGAGCAGCGCGCGCGTCACCTTGATCGGCATGCGCTTGATGCCCGGATCGGTCGCCTTGCCACCCGTCCAGCCGGTATTGACCAGCCAGCATTTCACGCCGCCCTTGGCGATACGCTCCTTCAGCAGGTTGCCGTAGACGCTGGGCGGACGAGGCATGAACGGCGCGCCGAAACAGGTGGAGAAGGTCGCCTGCGGTTCCGTCACGCCGATCTCGGTGCCCGCGACGCGCGCGGTATAGCCCGAGAGGAAGTGATACATGGCCTGATCCGGCGAGAGACGTGCGATCGGCGGCAGCACGCCATAGGCATCGGCCGTCAGGAAGATGATATTCTGGGGCACCGGGCCCAGATTCTTTTCCGAGGCATTGGGGATGAAGTCGATCGGATAGGAGCCGCGGCTGTTTTCGGCCAGGCTGTCGTCGTCGAGGTCGATCTCGCGCGTATGCGGATCGATCACGACATTTTCCAGAACGGTGCCGAAGCGCTTGGTCGTTGCGTGAATCTCCGGCTCGGCCTCGGCCGAGAGTCGGATCATCTTGGCGTAGCAGCCGCCCTCGAAGTTGAAGACGGCCGTGTCGGACCAGCCATGCTCGTCATCGCCGATCAGGGTGCGGCTGGCGTCGGCCGAGAGCGTCGTCTTGCCGGTGCCGGAGAGGCCGAAGAACACGGCTGTGTCGCCATCGGGACCGATATTGGCCGAGCAGTGCATCGGCATGATGCCCTTGGCCGGCAGCAGATAGTTGAGAATGGAGAAGACCGACTTCTTCATCTCACCCGCATAGGCCGTGCCGCCGATCAGGATCAGCTTTTCGGTGAAATTGACTGCGATGATCGTCTCCGAGCGGCAGCCGTGCCTGGCTGGATCGGCACGGAAGCTGGGCAGGTCGATGATCGTGTAATCGGGCACGAAATCAGCCAGCGCATAGGCCTCGGGACGGACGAGCAGCGTGCGAACGAAGAGATTGTGCCAGGCCAGTTCATTGATGACGCGGACATTCACGCGGTGCTCGGCTTGCGATCCGCCATAGAGGTCGGCGACATAGAGCGCCTTCTTCTCGGCCAGGGCCGCGAAGAAATCAGCTTTGAGCGCCGCGAAATGCGCAGGCGTCATCGCGACATTGGTCTCGCCCCAGCCGATCGTGTCCTTCGTGGTCTCGTCGAGAACGATGAACTTGTCCTTGGCGCTGCGGCCGGTGTGCTTGCCGGTTGCGACGACAAGCGGGCCGTCCTTGGACAACAGGCCCTCGCCGTTGCGCACGGCTTCCTCGGCCAGAGGCGCCGTGAGGAGGTTCCACTTCACCTCTGCGGAAGTCGAAATACCCTGTTTATCCAAGCCGTAGGAAGATCGCGCCTGCACACTTGTCTCCTAAATCATCGACGATCACCCGCATCGTCCTGCGACCGGGCCTGTCCATAAATTGTCCTAGTCATCTGCGCATAAGCGTTTGGCCGGTCAGCGTCAAACCAGATACCATGTTGCAGTGCCACGCATTGGGACAGTCCGGGTACGCACCGCCTCAATCAGGCGGCATCGACCGACCGGGCAATTGTTGCGCACCATAAGCGCTTCGTCTAGTCGGGACGTTCCCGCAACACAGGCTGACGCAAAGGCTCGATGAGCGCCTCGATCGCCCTGGTCGACGACGACCGCAACATTCTCTCGTCGCTCAGCATCGCGCTGATTGCGGAAGGTTTTGTGACGCGGCTCTATTCGGACGGCGCCGCCGCTCTCCCCGCTTTGATCGACAATCCGCCCGATCTCGTCGTCTGCGACATCAAGATGCCCAATCTCGACGGCGTCGAACTGCTGCGGCGCCTGCGCGAGAAGAGCAGCCTGCCCTTCATCTTCCTGACCTCGAAGACCGATGAGCTGGACGAGGCGCTCGGCTTCGCGATGGGCGCCGACGACTATATCGCCAAGCCCTTCTCGCAGCGGCTGCTGATCGCGCGGATTCGCGCCCTGCTGCGCCGCGCGGCGCTGGCCGAGACCCCCGAGGCGGCAAGCGACGAGCTGCCCGAGACGATCGCGCGCGGGCGCCTGAGCATGGACCCGGCGCGCCATCGGGTGCTGTGGGACGGCAGGGATGTTGCTCTCACCGTCACCGAGTTCATGATCCTCGAAGCGCTCGCCCAGCGGCCCGGCATCGTCAAGACGCGCAACCAGCTCATGGATGCCGCCTATCAGGACGACATCTATGTCGATGACCGCACCATCGACAGCCACATCAAGCGCCTACGCCGCAAGTTCCGCGACGTGGCGCCGGATTTCAACGCGATCGACACGCTCTATGGCGCCGGATACCGTTTCAACGAGGAGTGAGGAGCGCCAGGCGAGCAGCGGCGAGTGGACCACCCGCATCTCGCTCACCCGGCGCATCCTCGCGGTCAACATCTTCGCGCTCGCGATCCTGGCCGGCGGCTTCTTCTATCTCGACAGCTATCGCGCGCGCCTGATCGACGGGCGGCTCGCGACCATCGAGCGCGAGGCAGCGCTGGTCGCCACCGCCATCGAGATCGCGCCGAACCGGGATCGCCCGCGGCTGCTCGCGCGCTCGGCCGAGGCGACCGGTCTGCGCCTGCGCATCTATGACGTGGCGGGACACAAAGTGGCGGACAGCTTCGCGCTGGCCAAACCGACCTATGAATTGCGGGATCCCGACGCGGACCCGATCCATATCAAGCTCGCCCGTTTCCTGGACAAGGTCGTGGAGACCATCGCCCTGGCCAATACACCGCCCTATCTGCAGGAACCGCTGGATGACCGGCTGGGCAATTGGCAGGAGGCGCGCGAGGCGATCGCACGGCACACGCCCACCGTCACCTATCGCTTCGCGCCGGATCGCACGCCGTTCCTGAGCGCCGCGCGGCCGCTCGGTCCGCACAGCGTCCTGCTCGCCACCGCCAACGCGCGCGACATCACCGAGATCGTGCGCGCCGAACGGGTCCGCATCGGCCTCGTCCTGGCGGCGGCGATCATCGCTTCGGTGCTGCTCTCGCTGTTCCTCGCCCGGACCATCGTGCTGCCCTTGCGACGGCTGGCGCGGGCGGCGGTGCGCGTGCGGCTGGGCCGGGCGCGCGAGGTCATCGTGCCGCGCCTGCCCGAGCGACGCGACGAGATCGGCATGCTCGCCCGCGCCATTTCCGACATGAGTCAGGCGCTGCGCCAGCGCATCGACGCGACCGACGCCTTCGCCGCTGATGTGAGCCACGAGCTCAAGAATCCGATCGCCTCGCTGCGCTCCGCGCTGGAGGGCCTCGGCAAGATCGAGGACGCGGGCCTGCGCGCCAGGCTGCTCGACATCGCGCAGGACGATGTGCGCCGGCTCGACCGGCTGGTCACCGACATTGCCGAAGCCTCGCGCATCGATGCCCAGCTGTCGCGCACGCCTTTCGAGCCGATCGATCTTGGCCGCATGATCGGCCGGATCGCGCGCAGCCAGGCTCCGCGCGAAGGCGCGCCAACCATCAAATTCTCTTATGCCGGCCCGGGGCGCGGCGCCGTCCATGTGATGGGCGATCCGCAGAAGCTCGCCCGGGTCGTGGAGAATCTGGTCGACAATGCCCGCTCCTTCTCGCCGGAAGGCGGGCGCGTGCGCCTGACGGTCGAGGCGGGCAGCGACCGGGCGCTGGTGGCGATCGAGGATGACGGGCCTGGTGTGCCTGAAGCCGAGCGCGAATCGATCTTCCGTCGCTTCCACAGCGTCCGGCCAGAGCGGGACGGGTTCGGCAAGCATAGCGGTCTCGGCCTCGCCATCGCGCGCGACATTCTCGCCGGCCATCACGGCACCGTGTGGGTGGAAGACCGGCCGGATGGCAAACCTGGCGGCCGCTTCGTCTTCACCCTGCCCCTCGCGATGCCGCGTCCTGACAATGCGCCCGGAACCTGACGCGATGTCCGGCAGAGAAACCGTTCACGCCACCAGCGTCGCGATCGAGGGTCACGGCGTGCTGATCATGGGGCCGAGCGGATCGGGCAAGTCCGACCTCGCCCTGCGCCTGATCGATCGCGGCGCGCGCCTGATCAGCGACGACTATACGATTGTCACGCAGCGGGACGGCCAGCTCCTGTTAAGCGCGCCTGTGAATATTGCGCAGACTATGGAAATCCGTCACCTAGGCATTGTCGCCATGCCGCATGTCGATGATGTGCCGGCGAAGCTGGCGATCAGACTGGAAGATGATCCGCCCCGCATGCCCGACCCGCATCTCACGATCATGCTCGCCGGCATTGCCGTGCCGCTCGTGGCGCTGGCCGGCCGCGAGGCATCCGCCCCGATCAAGGCGGAATGCGCCTTGCGCGAGGTTCTCAATCGATGAGCAATGCGCGCTCGCCCAAGTCGATCCTGATCGTCACCGGCCTTTCCGGCGCGGGCAAGTCGACCAGCCTCAAGACCCTGGAGGATGCCGGCTGGGAGACGGTCGACAATCTCCCGCTGATGCTGCTCGATCGCCTGCTGGCCGCGCCCGCGCCCGAAGGGCACGACGCCCGCGAGGAGCGCCCGCTCGCGTTTGGCGTCGACAGCCGCACGCGCGGGTTCGACGCCGAAGCGATCCTGGCGGTGATCGCCACGCTGCGCCAGCGCAAGGAATATCGCGTCGAGATCCTGTTTCTCGATTGCTCGGGCTCGGTGCTCGAGCGACGCTATGCCGAGACGCGCCGCCGCCATCCGCTGGCGCTCGACCGCCCCGCAGCGGACGGCATCGCTCGCGAGCGCGAGCTGATGGAGCCGCTGCGTCGCGCTGCCGAACATGTCATCGACAGCAGCGACCTTACCAGCAATGCGCTGCAACAGGCGATCCGCCAGCGCTTCGCCCAGAGCTTCGAATCGACGTTGACCTTGCTGAGCTTCGGCTTTTCGCGCGGCGTACCGCGCGATGCCGATCTCATGTTCGACATGCGCTTCCTGCAGAATCCCTATTGGGACGAATCGCTGCGTGACCTCACCGGCCTTGACCCCGAGGTACGTGCCCATGTCATGGCCGATCCCTTGTTCGACAAGGCGGTCGGCCAGATCGAGGCACTGCTGATCACGATCCTGCCGCGCTACAGCGAGGATGGCAAAGCCTATGTGACCATCGCCTTCGGATGCACCGGCGGGCGGCATCGGTCGGTCTGTGTCACGGAGGAGATTGCTATGCGCTTGCGTGCGGCTGGCTTTTCGCCCACCATCGCGCACCGCAATCTGGAATCAACGCAGCTAGACGCCTATGAGAACCGGCGCCAGAGCGATCGAAATGGTAATGAAGGGCGGGGCGTTTAGGCATCATGATTGGACTGGTGCTCGTGACTCACGGCGGGCTGGCGACCGAATTTCGAATCGCCATGGAACATGTCGTCGGGCCGCAGGAAGCGATCGAGACCGTTTGCATCGGTCCCGATGACGACATGGAAGCACGCCGGGCGGACATCGCCGCGGCGGTCGAACGCGTGAATGACGGTTCCGGCGTCATCCTGCTGACCGATCTGTTCGGCGGCACGCCCTCGAATCTCGCTATTTCCCTGCTCGATGCCGGCCGCATCGAGGTCATCGCCGGCATCAACCTGCCGATGCTGATCCGCCTCGAGAGCGCGCGCCGCACGATGAGCGTGACCCAGGCCGTCGCCGCCGCGCGGGAGGCCGGCAAGAAATATATCAGCGTCGCCTCCGAGCTGCTGGGAGATGCGCCTTGAGCGAGGCCATCCACAGCAAGACCGTACGCATCACCAACAAGCGCGGCCTCCACGCCCGCGCCAGCGCCAAGTTCGTAACGATGGCGAGCGGCCTCACCGCCACGATCACCGTGCGCAAGGACGGCCAGGATACGGAGGTCGTCGGCACCTCGATCATGGGCCTGATGATGCTCGGCGCCGCGATGGGCGACGACATCACCATCTCGGCCACGGGCGATGGCGCCGAAAGCGCCCTGAACGCCATGACGGAGCTGGTCGAAGACCGCTTCGGCGAGGAATAGGGCTCAAGTGCTCCTCTGCGGGAATTCCGACAACCGTTCGGTTCGAGCGGCTGTCGAGCGAAGTCGAGACGGCTGTCGAGAACGGCTTTCTCGACTCCGGTTCTCGACAAGCTCGAACCTCAGCTCGAAACGAACGGGATTATTTCCGACGATAGGTTCCTGATCCATGCCACGCGAGATCACCGGCTTTTCCAATCCGCTCATCAAGCGCGTGCGCGGCCTGCGCGAGAAGAAGCTGCGCAAGCGCGAGGGGCTGTTCCTCGCCGAGGGCCTGCGCATCCTGACCGAAGCGCGCGACAGCGGTATCCTGCCCGAAATGCTGTTCCTGGCGACCGGCACCCCGCCCCACCCCCTCGCGCAGGTGCTGATCGACGCGGTCGAGGCGGCCGGCGGCGACGTGATCTTCACCAGCCCGGACATTCTCGGCAAGATCTCGGGCAAGGACAATGCCCAGGCGGTGGTCGGCGTCTATCGCGACCGCCTCACGCCCCTCGCCGATCTCGACCGCAGCGCCGCGCCGATCTGGTTCGTGGCGCAGGCGATGCGCGATCCCGGCAATCTCGGCACCCTCATGCGCATCGGCGACGCAGTCGGCGCGGGCGGCGTGATCCTGGTCGACGATTGCGTCGATCCCTTCTCGGTGGAGACGGTGCGCGCCTCGATGGGCGCCCTGTTCACCCAGCATGTCGTGCAGGCGGAGTGGCCGGATTTCCTCGCCTGGCTGCGCGCAGGGCCGGGCCAGCTCGTCGGCACCAGCCTCAACACCGAGTTCGATTATCAGGCGCCGAGCTACACGGCGCCGACCTTCCTGTTGATCGGCAACGAGGCGCGGGGATTGCCGGGAGACTATGAGGCGGCCTGCGACCTGCTCGTCAAGATGCCGATGATGGGCCGGGCCGACAGCCTCAACGCCTCGGTCGCCGGCGCGGTCATGGCCTATGAGGTGCTCAACCAGATGCGGCGGGGCGGCTAGCGCGGCGGGACAAGTTTGGCCGCTCGGATAGTCAATCTGGTGGGGGCCGAGAATGCTCCCTCTTCCCCCTCTCCCCTCGTTAAAGACCGACGCCCTTCTCCTTCTACGGGGCTTAACCTCACCTCCGGGGCGATATCGCCCCCCCCCCACCCCCCAGTCAAATGCCGCGCGCCTGGCAGAAAAGCCTGTCCTACACGACCGCTTCTGATGCAGGCTCGTCGGGCTGAGCAGTGGACCGGTGATCAATCAACCCACTCGGTCAGACCATACAGGGAATGGCGGTTTCGCGAGTGAAACATTGTGCCGATAGTGTGACTTTGGTGACCTTTGACACCCCTGATCGACGGATTCGATCAGCTGCTCTTTTTGATCGATGCCGCAAACCGGACTTCCCGCCAGCCTATTGACGTGTCAAAGGGCGGGCGGGGAGGATCGGGGTTAAGATGCGTGCAAACATGGGTGACAACGCGATGCCGGGGGGCATTGCGACAATGGTGAAGCATCGCCGCGTGCTCGTCGCGAGCCTCGCGGGCACCACCATCGAGTTCTACGATTTCTACATCTACGCCACGGCGGCGAGCTTGATCTTCGGGCCGCTGTTCTTCCCGAGCAGTTCCCCGACCGCGCAGCTCCTCGCCTCCTTCGCGACCATCGCCCTCGCCTTCGTCGCGCGGCCGCTCGGCGCCGCAGTGTTCGGCCATTATGGCGACCGCATCGGCCGCAAATCGACCCTCGTCGCCTCGCTGATGCTGATGGGCGGATCGACCTTCCTCATCGCCTTCCTGCCCACCTATGCGATGATCGGCTGGGTGGCGCCGCTGCTGCTCTGCATCCTGCGCTTCGGCCAAGGCTTCGGCCTCGGCGGCGAGTGGGGCGGCGCGGCGCTGCTGGCGGTCGAGAATGCGCCGCCCGGCTGGCGCGCGCGGTTCGGCATGATGCCGCAGCTCGGCGCACCGCTGGGCTTCGTCGCCGCCAACGGTCTGTTCCTACTGCTCGGCCTGTTTCTGTCGGACGCGGATTTCGTCGCCTGGGGCTGGCGCCTGCCGTTCGTGGCGAGTGCGCTGCTGGTCATCGTGGGTCTCTGGGTGCGCCTGAAGCTAGGAGAAACGCCGGAGTTTCGCGCCGCGCTGGAAGCGGAGGCACCGCCGGCCGTGCCGCTCGCCGAGCTGCTGTCCCGCCATCTGCGGGGCACCATTGCCGGCACGCTGGGCGCCGTCACCTGCTTCGCGCTCTTCTACATCTGCACCGCCTTTGCGCTCGGCTATGCGACCGCCTCGCTCAAGATGCCGCGCACCCTTGTGCTGGAGATCCAGCTCGCCGCGATCTTGATGATGGCGCTCGGCATCATCCTCTCGGGATGGGCGTCGGACAGGCAATCGGCGCGCAAGATGCTGATTGCCGGCTGCGCTGCGACCATCCCGCTCGGGTTCCTCTTCGGCGCCGGCTTCGATCCCGCCGAGCCGGGCATGCTGTTCATGGTCCTCGCCGTCTCTTTGTTCATCATGGGCTTCACCTACGGCCCGCTCGGCGAGTGGCTGACCGCCCTGTTCCCGCCGCGCGTGCGCTATTCGGGGGCCTCCTTCGCCTTCAACATCGGCGGCATTATCGGCGGCGCACTGGCGCCGATCGTCGCGCAGTTCCTGGTGACGGGCTACGGCATCGGCGCGGTCGGGCTCTACCTCTCGGCCGCCGGCGCGATCAGCCTGATCGGGCTGGTCTGGATCGCGCGGGACTGAGCAGGACCGTTATCCCATGCCTCTCCGTCACCCCAGCGACCCGAAGGGCGACCGAAGGTCAACGCTGGGGTCTCGTGCGGAAGCGAGCATAACGGCCGGACGAGCTCCCAGCTTGCGCTGGGATGACGGCTTCCGTCAGGCCAAAGCCCCGTGGCAATGCTTGTACTTCTCGCCCGATCCGCACGGGCACGGCGCATTACGGCTGATCGTTTCGTCCGCATAGGGATTGGCCGCGCCATCCGCCGCCGGCCGGGCCGTCGCCAGACGCGGGATGGTCGTGCTGATCAGGCCGTCCGATCCGAAGTCGCGATCGTTGGTGTCGTCCTCGCCGGTGAACGGATCGACATGGCTGGTGAGGAAGCTCGGCAGATCGGGCAGCGGCGGCGGGGCCGCATCCATCTGGAACTGGACATGGCTGATCGTGTTGGTGACGTCCTCACGGACGCTGTCCAGCATGCGCTGGAACAACGCGAACGCCTCCTGCTTATACTCGTTGATCGGCGTCTTCTGCGCATAGGCGCGCAGGTGCACGACCTGGCGCAGCGCATCGAGCGTCGAGAGATGCTCCTTCCAGTGATGATCGAGATTCTGCAGGAGAATGCTCTTCTCGATCTGCGTCCAGGTCTCGGGCTTCAGATCGCCGATCTTCTCGGCCAGCGCCTCGTCCGACTGGGCGACGATGCGCTCGACGAAAATCTCCGGATCGACATGATCCTCGTGCAGCCAGGCATCGATCATCGGCTTCAGGCCGGTGACGCGCTCCAGCTCCTCCTTGAGCGCGGCGACATTCCATTGCTCGGGATAGGTGCCCGGCGGGCAATGCTCGCCGACGATGGCGTTGATCGTCTCGTGGCGCATGTCGGTGACGACATCGTTGACCGTCTCCGAATCCATGATCTCGCTGCGCTGCTCGTAGATGACCTTGCGCTGATCGTTCATCACGTCGTCATATTCGACGACCTGCTTGCGGATGTCGTAGTTGCGCTGCTCGACCTTCTTCTGCGCGGTCTCGATCGCCTTGCTCATCCACTTGGACGGAGGCAGCGCCTCGCCATCCTCCAGGCTGGAGCGCATCATGCGGGCAAACAGCGTGTCCGGCCCGAAGATGCGCAGCAGGTCGTCGTCGAGGCTGAGATAGAAGCGGCTGAGGCCGGGATCGCCCTGACGACCCGAACGGCCGCGCAACTGATTGTCGATGCGGCGGCTCTCGTGCCGTTCGGTGCCGAGCACGAACAGGCCGCCGGCGTCCAGCACCGCCTGCCGCTCGGCCGCGATCTCGGCGCGGATGCGCTCGATCGCCGCATCCTTCTCCGGCCCTTCCGCCATGCCCGACAGCTCGTCATTGATGCGGAAGTCGAGATTGCCGCCCAGCTGAATGTCGGTGCCGCGGCCGGCCATGTTGGTCGCGATCGTCACGCGGCCGAGCCGCCCGGCCTGCGCCACGATATGCGCTTCCTGCTCGTGGAAGCGCGCGTTGAGGACGCTGTGCGGCACCTTCTCCTGCTTGAGGAACTCGGACAGCATCTCGGACTTCTCGATCGACACCGTACCGACCAGCACCGGCTGGCCCTTGGCGGCATGCTCGGCGATCGTCTTCGCAATGCCTTTGAACTTATCCTCGAGGCTCTTGTAGAAGAGATCCTCGTCGTCCTGCCGCTGGATCGGGAGGTTGGTCGGGATCGTCACCACGTTCATCTTGTAGATGTCGTAGAATTCCGCCGCCTCGGTCGAGGCCGTGCCGGTCATGCCCGAGATCTTGGGATACATGCGGAAATAATTCTGGAAGGTGATCGAGGCGAGCGTCTGGTTCTCCGGCTCGATGTTGACGCCTTCCTTGGCCTCGACCGCCTGATGCAGGCCGTCCGACCAGCGGCGGCCATCCATCATGCGGCCGGTGAACTCGTCGATGATGATGACCTTCTCGTCCTTGACGATATAGTCGATGTCGCGACGGAACATGAACACGGCGCGCAGCGCCTGATTCACGTGGTGCACGACCTGCGTATTCTCGAAGTCGTAGAGATTGCTGCCCTGCAGCAGCCCCGCATCTTCCAGCATCCGCTCCACGCGTTCGGTGCCGTCCTCGGTCAGCACGATCGAGCGCTGCTTCTCGTCCTTCTCGTAATCCTCTTCGACGAGTTGCTTCACCAGCACGTCGACGGCCATGTACATCTCCGACTTGTCGTCAGTCGGGCCGGAAATGATCAGCGGCGTGCGCGCCTCGTCGATCAGGATCGAGTCCACCTCATCGACGATCGCGTAGTTGAAGGGGCGCTGCACCATCTGCTCGCGCTCATATTTCATGTTGTCGCGCAGATAGTCGAAGCCGAGCTCGTTGTTGGTCGCGTAGGTGATGTCGGCATTATAGGCCGCGCGGCGCTCCTCCTCGGAGAGATTGGGCACGATGGTGCCGGTCGTCATGCCGAGGAAGCGATAGACTCGCCCCATCCACTCGCAGTCGCGCGCGGCGAGATAGTCGTTCACGGTGACGACGTGAACACCCTTGCCCTCCAGCGCGTTCAGATAGGTCGCGAGCGTGGCGACCAGCGTCTTGCCCTCGCCGGTGCGCATCTCGGCAATCTCGCCGCGATGGAGCACGATACCGCCGATCATCTGCACGTCATAGTGGCGCTGGCCGAGCGTGCGCTTGGCCGCCTCGCGCACGGTGGCAAAGGCCTCGGGCAGCAGATCGTCGAGATTGGCGCCATCGGCGAGGCGCGCACGGAACTTGACGGTCTGGTTGGCCAGCTCCTCGTCACTCATCGCCGAAATGGTCGGCTCGAACGCCGCGATCTGATCGACGGTCTTCTTGAGGGATTTGACGTAGCGATCGTTCGACGATCCGAAAATGGTCTTGGCGAGAGCGTTGAACATGAGACTGTTCCTGTAATCTGGGGCTTGGAGCCGGCATCGCGGCCGGAAGCGGGCACACGAAACCGCGCGCTGGAAAGGGCATCGAACCGCGCGAGCGCGGCCCGGTCAGCGGCTCAGTGGCGCCAGCTCTGCTTCAGGCAAAGCAGGGCGCGGCCGCTGCGGGCAGGCGCCACGATGAGCGCCAAAACGCCAAGCAGCAGCACCGCGCCGAACGCCGGCGCGGGCAATGCGGGGCGACGAACCCGCGCGATCGCCGCCGCCTGACCCGTCTCGACGACTGCGGCAACGGCGCTGAGCTCCACCTGCGCGCGCTCGGCCGGCCGCTCGCCGGACACCAGCCCGGTCAGAGACGCCAGAAGCGCGGAAAGGAGGATCATCAATTGCAAGCGCGGAGAACCTTCGCCGATGAGACGCGCATCCCATAAGATGCGCCGCGCGGTTCGTCTATGCCATTCACTATTAACGGGACGGGAATGGGCGCGACGCCGATCAGTCCGGAAGTCGCCAGATCACACGCCGTCTATCCGTGGCTCGGATCGCCAATCCATTGACATCGTGCGCCGGCTCATAATGGCCCTTCCGCTTGATGGCGCGGCAGGCGGCCTCGTCCAGCACCGAATGGCCACTGCTCTCGACGACGTAACAATCCTCGACCTTGCCATGGGGCCCGATGACCCAGCCGATCGACACCCGGCCCTGCCAGTCGTTCTCAAGAGCCTCTTCGGGATAGTCATCGTTGCTGATCCAGAGCGCGGCGTCGGCCGGGCTCGCCGGCGTTCCGCCCGGCGGCGTCGGCAAGACGGGTGGCTTTCCGGGCGTGATGGCCGATTCCTGCTGGCGCTCGGTCCATCTTGCCGAAGATTCCATGTCGCGAAATCCGGCCCAGGCGCGCTCCAAGACGAATGCGATACCGATACCGATGAAAATGAGCCCCAGCGGCGCAAGCAGGGTATCGCCATCTTTTTGAGACATTTCCCTTCCCCCCGGGCGCGCAAATTGGGCCGCCCTGCCACCGCTGGAAGCCGTAACCTGTTTGATCGCCGCGCGCGATGCGCTAAGCGCGCGCTCATGACCGATGTCTCGCCCCTCGCCCGCCCCTTCCCTGCCCTGCCGGCCATATCCGGCGTGACGCCGCGCGTGGCGCGCGCGCATTACAAGACGTGGGACCGCTGCGATCTGACCTATGTGGAGCTGAGCGAAGGCACGACCGTCGCGGGCGTCTTCACGCGCAACGTCTGCTGCTCGACCGAGGTCGAGATGGGCCGCGAGAGCGCGGCGCTGGGTAAGGCGCGCGCGCTCGTCGTCAATGCCGGCAACAGCAATGCCTTCACCGGCTTCCGGGGTCGCGAGGCGGTCGAGCAGATCTGTGATCAGGTCGCCGCGCATCTGGGCTGCACACCGTCCGACGTGTTCGTCAGCTCGACGGGCGTCATCGGTGTCCCGCTGCCCAAGGACAAGGCGCGCGAGGGCGTCGCCGCCGCGCTCGCCGCCGAGCCGTGCAGTTGGGAGACGGCTGCGGAGACGATCGGCACGACCGACACCTTTGCGAAGGGCGCGACGAGCAGCGCGATGATCGGCGGCACCAAAGTCCAGCTCGCCGGCATCATCAAGGGTTCCGGCATGATCGCGCCGGACATGGCGACCATGCTCGGCTATATCTTCACCGACGCGGCGATCGCCCCCGCCCTGCTCCAGCAAATGCTGAGCGCGGCCAACAAGCGCAGCTTCTCCTGCATCACCGTCGACAGCGACACATCGACCAGCGACACCGTTCTCGTCTTCGCCACCGGCAAGGCTGGCAACGTGCCTCTTGTCAGCATGGACGACCCCGGCGCGGACGCCTTCCAGGCCGCGCTTGACGACATCTGCCTGCAACTCGCCCATCTCGTCGTGCGCGATGGCGAGGGCGCACAGAAGTTCATCGAGATCGAGGTGACAGGCGCGGTCAGCGACGCGAGCGCGCGCAAGATCGGCCTCTCGGTCGCCAATTCGCCGCTCGTCAAGACCGCTATCGCCGGCGAGGATGCCAATTGGGGCCGCGTCGTCATGGCGGTCGGCAAGGCCGGGGAGCCAGCCGACCGCGACAAGCTCGCCATCCGCTTCGCCGACAAATGGGTGGCGCAGGCAGGCCTTGCCGTCGACAGCTATGACGAGGCGCCGATCACAGCGCACCTCAAGGGGCAGGACATCCGCATCGGCGTCGATCTCGGCCTTGGCGAGGGCCGTGCCACGGTGTGGACCTGCGACCTGACGCATGGCTACATCTCGATCAACGCCGATTATCGCAGCTGAGATGGACGCGCTCACCCGATCCGTCGCCGATCTCATGCGGCAGGTCGCCGCCGAGGTGATCATGCCGCGCTTCCGCAACCTCGCCGCGCACGAGGTCGAGGAAAAGAGCGCCGGCGAGCAGGTGACCATCGCCGACAAGGAGAGCGAGGCGCGGCTCAATGAGGGATTGGCGCGGCTGCTGCCCGAAGCTGGTCTGATCGGCGAGGAAGCCTGTGCGGCCGATCCGGGGCTGATCAACAAGCTCAGCAGCGGCCTCAACTGGCTGATCGATCCCATTGATGGAACAAGCAATTTCGCCTCTGGAAATCCCCCTTTCGGTATCATGATCGCGCTGGTCGACGGCGGCGAGACGCAGGCGAGCTGGATGCTCGATCCGATCACGGGGCGCCTCTGCCATGCCGCGCTCGGCAAGGGCGCGACGATCGACGGTGACCGCGTGCATGCCCGTGAGAGCGGAGCACCGCTGCCGATTGCGGGACTCTCGCTGCTGTTCGTCGATCCCGACCGGCGGCAGGGCATGATCGACCGCGCCGAAGGCAAGCTGACGATGGCGCCGATCCCGCGCTGCGCCGCCGAGCAATATCCGCGCATCGTCCTCGGCCAGCATGACATTGCCTTGTTCGAGCGCACTCTGGCCTGGGATCATGCGCCAGGCGTGTTGTTCGTCAACGAGGCGGGCGGCCGCGTCGCCCGCCCGGACGGGAGCGCCTATCGGCCCGATCAGGACCGCAAGGGCATGCTCGCGGCCTCCTCCCCCGCCATGTGGGACGTAGGCGCGGCGATCCTCTACGGCTAGAACTGGTTCGGGTCAGATGGAATAAGTGCTCCTGCTTTCGCGGGAGCACTTTCCCGCCGATCGATATCAACAGACTCCAGCTCTGTCCTACACAGCCCGGCGCATGCCGCAGTTGCGCGCGGCTCTGTCTCCCCGTCAAAATCTATGGAAATCTCGAAGGACCGTTTCGGCCCTCGTCCTGACTTTTGCCTGAATCGCTATGCGTCCTATGTGTGAAGTTCGAGAAGTTTCGCGGCAAAACCAAAGGAAAACGGCCTCTCCCGCAGGTCGCGGAGAGGCCGTATCTTCACTGCACATGCCATCCCGGCAACCCGGCCGGTCAAATCCGCGTCAGAGCGAGCTTTCCAGCCAGCCCTTGAGGGCGCTCTTGGGAGCGGCGCCGACCTTGGTCGCGGCCGGCTCGCCATTCTTGAAGAGGATCATCGTGGGGATGCCACGCACGCCGTAACGGGCCGGGGCATCGGGATGATCGTCAATGTTGAGCTTCGCGATCGTCACCTTGCCCGCCAGTTCCTCGCTGATTTCCTCCAGCGCCGGGCCAATCATCTTGCAGGGACCGCACCATTCTGCCCAGAAATCGACCAGCACCGGCTGATCGGACGAAATCACGTCCTCGTGAAAGCTCGCGTCGGAAATCGCCTTGGTGCTCATGGTACAAACTCCTTGTTCGTGAAACGCAATCTAGGGGACGAGCGCGCCGGTCTCAAGGCCGCCGGGTGACAAGAACTGCTCACCTTGCCCCAAGCGGGGCTTGTGCAGCGCAAGCAGGGTGGTCGGCACGTCGATAAGTCTCGGCCCTGCAGTGTAGAGCAGACTCGCCCGGATCGGGTGCCCCGGAAAGATCTCGCCCAGCGCGGCGGCATAGGCGGCCATCTGCCGGACATGGGAGAGCGGCAGGCCATCGGCATCGGTCGGGATCGCGCGGCCGGTCTTGAAGTCGACGACATGGATTGCCGCCTCGGTGACGAGCAGCCGGTCAACCGTGCCGGCGATCACCTGCCCTTCGACCACCGCCGCGATCGGCGCTTCGGCAAGAGCGTCCGGGCCGAACAGGGCGGCGTTGGCGGGATCATCCAATACCGCACTCACATGTCCAATAAGGTCGCGGCGCAAGGCGGGATCCCCGACACCACCCGGGCCGGCGAGCCAATGCTCGGCTGCCTCGGCCCGTGCGGCGGGCGCAAGGTCGGGCAGGCGTTCAAAGAGGATATGGAGCAGCCGCCCACGCTCGGCGGCGGCCCGCATGGCGGCGTCGGGCGGCGGATTGGGCACATCATCCTCGACCGATGCCGAGGGCGCGAGCGGACGTGGCGGGCGCGCTTCGGCCGGAGCAGGGGCGCGGAGCCAGGCGGGCAGCTCTTCCGCCGACGGTCCGGACTCAATCGCCTGAACCGCCGTCTGCTTCACCGACGCCAGACCCTGCGGCCCCAGCCAACGACGCCCCTCGGCATCGCCCCAACTCGGCACCGCCACAGGCTCCGCGCCCATCCGGCGCATCGCCCGGTCCACCGCCTGATACCAGCTGAGCTCGGGCGGCACGCCCTTGGCGCGGCTGCCGAGCGCGCCGGTGACGATAAGTTGCTCCTCGGCCCGGGTCAGCGCCACGTAGAGAAGCCGCCAATGCTCCTCCATCTCGGCAGTCTTCGCGGCTTCCATTGCCGCCTCGATCTGCGCACCGGCCTCGCCCTTGCCAGGGCGCATCAGCGGCAGGCTGGCGCCACTGACCGGCAGGTCGATCGCCTGGGCGCGCGGCTTCATCGCCGGGTCGGCGGCGGCATCAGCAAGGATGACGATCGGCGCTTCCAGTCCCTTGGCACCATGGACGGTCATCACGCGCACCATGTCCCCGCCCTCGCCCAGCTCGCGCTTGATGTCGGCATCGCCCCGGTCGAACCAGTCGATGAAGCGCTGCAACGAAGGGTGATCGTCCGCCTCGAAAGCCAGAGCGGCATTGACCAGCTCGTCGATCGCGTCGCGCGCTTCCGCACCAAGCCGCGCGATCAGCTTGCGACGGCCATCCATCGGGCCGGAGAGGATCGCTTCCAGATAGCGATAGGGCGTGGTGAAATCGGCCGAGGCCAGCAAGGCGCGCAAGGGGGCCTGATCCGGAACGGGCAGCGTCTCGCGCAGATGGCCCCAGAGCGAACCCTTGCGCGGGATCGCCCGGTTCATGAGATCGTCCTGGCTCCAGCCGATCAGGGGCGAAACCAGCAGATTGGCAAGGTTGAGGTCATCCTCCGGCTGCACCGCGAAGCGCAGCGCCGCCAGCAGATCGCGCACTGCAAGCGGCGCCTGCAGCCGCAACCGGTCGACGCCCGCCACCGGCACCCCCGCCTCATAAAGCCGCGCCACGATCAGCCGCGAGAGTGCGCCACGGCTGCGCAGCAGGATGAGGACGTCACCGGGCGTGGCATCTCGTCCCTTGGTGGCGAGCGGCTTGCCGATCAGCTCCTTGACCAGCTGGGCGATCTTCTCTGCATGACGGCGCTGATGATCGGCGAGCCAGTCCTCCTCGCCCTCGGTCGGGCTTTCCTCGGGCGCCTCGCCCCCCTCGCCTTCCTCGTCGCTCTCCGCGGCGATGAGCGAGGTTGGCGGCAGGATCGTCACGCTGCCGGGATGGCGCCGGGCGCTCTCGTGTCTCGCAGAACGCTCAGCAAGGCCAAACTGCGCATGACCGACCTCGTCCAGCACCGCATCGACCACCTCCAAGACGGCCGGCATGGAACGGAAGCTGAGGGACAAGGGCAGTTCGGCAAATGGATGGCCCGCCTCGTCTACCGCCCCCCGGAAATCTCGCAAGGCATCCAGGAAAGCCGTTGGGCTGGTGCCCTGAAAACCGAAGATAGCCTGCTTGGTGTCACCGACCACGAACAAGGTTCGCAACTTGTTCCACCCGTCATCCTCGACTTGCAGGAACTCGGCAACGATCGACCAGACGATGTCCCATTGCGACTTGTTGGTGTCCTGCGCCTCGTCGACGAGGATATGGTCGACCTGCTGATCGAGCTTGTAGCGAATCCAGTCGGCCATCCCGGGACGGGTCAGGAGTTCGCTCGCGCGGCGGATCAGATCGTCGAAATCGACGGCGCCCGCCTGCCGCTTGGCCTTGGCATAGGCGCTGGCATAAGCGCGGCCGGCGACGAGTGCCTGCGCCGCGACGTTTGCGAACGCGACCTGCCGGCGCAGATCGAGCAGCGCCTTGATCGCCTCGCCGCATTCGCTCGCCAGCGCGACATAGTCCGGCTCGGCGGCGAGCAGTTTGTCCCGCGAGCGGTTCTTGACCTCACCATCCTTGGTCATGAGGACACCGAGCAGATCGTCGAGCGCTCCGGCGCGGCCCGCACCGGATCTTTCCAGCCAGCCGGCGATGCGCGCGGCACAATCGATGCCGGAGGCCGCGCCCCATGCGCGGTTGGCCGCCGCGACGGCGCGCAGCGAACCGATGGGGAAGATCTCATCGGCGCACCAGTCCGCAATCGCGTCCTCGACGTCGCCCTCGGGCAATTTGAGGAAGCTCAGCAGGAAGGCCGGAATATCCTCGATGATCTCCAGCAGCGATCCGGCCGGCACGCATTTCGCCAGATAATCCTGCGTCCCCGCCTCGCCGAGTCGCAGCGCCAGCATTTCGATCGCTGCTATCACCGCCTCGTCGCTCTCTCGTTCCGCCGTCTCGATCATCGCGATCAGGGCGCGGCGTGACAGCTCGGACTGACCGCGCTCGTCGAGCGGCTCGAAGCCCGGCACCAGCCCCGCCTCCAGCGGGAAGGCGGCAAGCAACGACTGGCAGAAGCTGTGGATCGTCTGGATGCGCAGGCCGCCGCCGGTCGCGTCCAGCACCTGCGCAAAGAGCAGGCGCGCGCGGCCAATCGCGGCATCGCTATTGTCCTCGCCGAGCGCGAACAGTTCCTTGCGCAGATCCGCCGGGTTGATCTGCACCCAGTGCGCGAGGCGGCTGTGGACCCGCTCGGCCATCTCGGCAGCGCCCGCCTTGGTGAAGGTAAGGCAGAGGATGCGCTCCGGCGGCACGCCGTTCAGGAGCAGCCGCAGCACGCGCGAGGACAGCACCGCCGTCTTGCCCGTCCCCGCCGACGCGCTCAGCCACACATGCGTATCAGGCCGGGAGGCATGCTCCTGATCTTGCGTCAGTGGCTTGAGCGGACCGTCAGCCACGGCTTCCACCTCGTCCGAACCATTCGTCGAGCCGCATCAGCTGATCATAATCGGTGAAGACCGGCGCGTCGCTGTGCGGGCGCGCGGCGAAGGGTTCGGTCCCGGTGAGCCATGCGGCGGCCGCCTCATCGAAGAACCGCTCGACGAGCGGCAGAAACTCCTCCGTCACGATCCGCTTGTAGCTGCCTTTTGGATCGGTCAGCACACGCTTGTGGCCGAACTGTCCCTTGCTGTCCTTGTTGAGTTTCCAATATTCGAAAGCGCTGACCGCCGTGCCCCGCGCCACTGCCTCGAAGCCGCCCTCCCGCGCGATCAGGCCGAGCAGGCCGAGCTGGAGCGAGTAGCCGGCCCGCACCTGATTGACGGTCGCGGTGGAGCCGCTCTTGTAGTCGATGATCGCGACAGACCCATCGAGCAGCCGGTCGACCCGATCCGGCTTGCCTCGCAAGGTGACGCCGCCGCGCACGATCTTGCCCCATTGCTCGCCAAACGCAACGCTGCGTCCCGTCTTCGCTTGCGTACTGACCTCCTCCGCCACCCAGTCGAGCGCGGCCAACAGGCGCGGCTGCCACAATGCCTTGAGCAAGGGATGCCCTGCGGCCTGCCCGATCATCTCACTCGCCAGTGCCGCGAGAGACGCGGGATCGCTGCTTCCTTCCTCCATCCAGCGTTGCAGAACGTCGTGCGCGCGTGTGCCCCGCCAGGCCGGGCCGGGATCGGCATCGACCGGCTCCAGCGCGGACAGGCGCAGGATCTTGGCGGCATAGAAAGCGTAAGGATCGGCGCGCAACCGGTCGACATCGGTGACAGCAATCTCGACCGGGCGCAGGCCTCGCGGCGGCGATGGCGCAGGCGGCTGATAGGCGGGTGCAGAGTGGGCCGGTCGGTCGATCGCACCGGCCAGGGTGATCAGGCGGCGATCGGCGACCCAGCGCTCACCAGTCATGGCCTTGAGGCGCAGCCAGAAGCGCGAAGCGACAGTCGGCGCGCTGCGATCCCGCCGGGCGCGCGACAGAATGACCTGTGGCGCGCCGAGCCCATTGGCGAAATCATGGGCGGACAGGCCGATGCGATAGTCCAGCCCCGGCAACCCGAGCGCGCGGCGGATGCGCGGCGCCAGCCATGGATCGGGCGACGGCAGGCCCGGCCAAACTCCCTCGTTCAGACCGGCAAGGATCATGAGATCGGCCTGCTGCAACCGCGCTTCGAGCAGACCAAGGATCTGCAGGCGCGGATGACCGCCCTGCGGCGGACGGATGGCGACCGCGCCCAGTATTTGGCCGAGCATACCGACGAATCCTGATGGCTCGGCCGTCACCGGGCCATGGACAGCGGCAGCCTCCGCATCGGCGAAAGTTCGCGCGGCGTCGTGCCCCTGATGCCCGGACCAGACGCGCTCGTTGGTCAGTGTCGAGGCCGCCTGGCGCAACGCCGCAAAAAGGTCGGCCAGCGGGCGCTCGCCTGCGAAAGCGGCTTCGATCGGCGCCAACATGGCGGCGACACTGGGCCACCAGGACCGCACCATCGAGCGCAGAGCCTCGCTCCGCTCTCCCTCCTCGCGGAGCAGGCCGGCGATCCCGGCCAAACCAGCGGCCGGGCGGGGGCCGCGCAGCAACAGGTCGAGAGCGCGGACCTGCTCCAACCAGGGCAGCCGAGCGTCGCCTGCCATTACCAGCGGATGCTTGAGCAGCGCGAGCAGCGCCACGGGGGCGAACTGCTCCGCCGCCGCCTGTGCAAGCGCGATCAGCAGGGTGCCAGGCGGAAGCTGCGCGAGTGGCCGGCCAGCGGAATCGTCCGCATCGATGCCCCAGCGCCGCAAGTGCGCGGAGACGCGGGTGGCGAGGTCGCGATCAGGCGTCACCAAAGCGGCGGTGCGCCCCGGCGTCTCGATCGCCTCGCGCAGCGCGATGGCGATGGCCTGCGCTTCCTCTGCGGGATTGGCGGCCTCGATCGCGCGCACATCCTTCAGACTGCGCTGCGCGGTCGGCACGTCCGGCCAGATGTCGGTCAGCAGCGGCGGAAGAAGCGCATTGCTGATCGCCTTCCCCCGCACAGCCCGTGCATCATGCTCGCTTCCCCAGCGCCACAGCGCGACCTCGTCGCGATGCGCATCCATTCGCTCCAACAGCAGCTTGAGCGCGAACTGCGGGTGCGATTCCTGCGCGGGCGGCGGCAGATCGCGCCCCGGTTCGGGGGGCGTCACCGGGCCGATCGCGTCCCATTGCTCGTCGGTCAGGTTTAGATCGAGGTCGGGCAGCACCACCATGCCCTGCGGCAGGCCGGCGACCGTCTTGAGAAGGCCCGCCACTGCCGGCGCATTGGTGACGATGCCCGCCGCGACCACGAAGCGATCGGGCGGGGTCTCCCGCCACAGCCGGGCGACATGATCGAGCAGCCGATTGCGCCGCTCGGCCATGTCGATGACGCCGCGCACCGCCAGCTCACGCTGCCATTGCTCGACCAGCGCCTCGAACTCACCGAACGCGGACTGCCAGTGGCCCGAGAGATCCTCCGGCTGCAGCGCCTTGAGGTCGTGCGGTCCCTTGCGCTCGACCGTGAGCTGGTCGAGCGTCTTGGCGAAAGCGTTCGCCAGCCGCCACGCCTCGCCAATTTCGAGACGGTCCCCCGCGAGCGCCCGCCGGTCGCGCACCATGCGGGTCAGGATCATCAGCCGCTCGGCCGGCGCGATCGCCGGCGGAATGGCTGCATCGGCACCGAGCGGGGAAAGCGCGCTGCCGAGCGTCTCGTCGAGATCCACATCACCGACAGGCACCAGGCGGGGCAGCAGCAGGCCCGTCCCCGATGCGCGCACGAAGGCATCGCGCACGGCGCGGATCGCGCGATTATTGGGCAACAGCACGATGCCACGCGCAAGCGCCAGACCGCCCTCGGCGCGGCCATGCTGCGCCAGCAGCCCGGCTGCGAGCGCATCCGAAAAGGCCCGGTGCGCGGGGATCGTATAGAGCTTGGGTGCGGCGCGCTCAGCCACTGGCCCCGTCACTCACTGGCAATGGCGGCCTCGACGAGCGGGATGGCCTGCGGCGTCCCGACGTCGAACCACATGCCGGTGTGCGCCAACCCATAGGCGCGGCCGGCGGCGATGGCGCGATCCCAGAAAACTCCCGTCGAGAAGATGTCCGACGGCGGATCGACGATGAGCCTGGGCGACAGGATCTGCACGCTGCAATAGACGAATGGCGCCACCCGCCCCGACTTTCGGCGGCTTATGCGTCCTTGCGGGTCCATGTGGAAGTCGCCGCGACCGGGATAGCCATTGGCCCGGGCGAAGGGGATCAGCAGCAACAGCGCATCCATGATGGCCGGATTCCAGCGCGCGCAGAGCGCGCTGATCGCATCAGTCGGCCCATCCACCCAAAGCACATCGGCATTGACGCAGAGAAAGGGCTTGTCGCCGATCAGCGGCAGGGCCTTCACGAGGCCGCCGCCAGTCTCGAGCAGTTTGCCGCGCTCGTCGGAGATCACATAGTCAGCCCCGGTCTGGCGCGCGCGGGCCTGCAGATGAGCCTCGATCGAGTCAGCGAGATAATGGACGTTGATGATCGAACGCCGGATGCCGGCCGCCTCGACCTTGTCGAGCGCATGGTCGATCAACGCCTGCCCCGCCACCCTGACCAGCGGCTTGGGGCGCGTCACCGTCAGCGGGCGCATACGCTTGCCGAGCCCCGCAGCCATCAGCATCGCGATGTCGAGCCGGAGAGTCATTGGACGCCTTCTACTCGCAACGGTCCGCGCGCCTCGTCCGGCACATTGGCGGCGAACCAGTCCGCGACGGGCGCGAGCGCCGGATGCGCGAGGTCGCGCTCCAGCAGGCCCCACATGCGCGGTAGAAAATCGAGATAGCGCGGCTTGCCATCCCGCTTCCACAGGCGGGTGAAGATACCGATGATCTTGGCGTTTCGCTGAGCACCGAGCACGGCATAAGCGGCTTCGAAGTCCGACGAGACGCGCGCGCGCGATTGGTAGTGAGCCAGCATCGCCTGCTCGACGGATGGGCTCACGTCGCGCCGCGCGTCCTGCAGGAACGAGACAAGATCATAGGCGGGATGGCCCGCCAGCGCGTCCTGGAAATCAAGCAGCCCCAGGCCATGCGAGCGGGTGTTGTCGGGCAGCAGCATGATGTTCTCGGCATGATAGTCGCGCAGCACCGAGACGATCGGCGCGGCATCCTGCTCGGCGATCGGCAACACCTTCTCCCAGGCTGCGGCATAGCCGGCGACATCGACATCAAGCCCGGCCGCCGGCGCGAACCATTCGGTCAGAAGGCCGGTCTCGCGATCATAGACGGCGCGATCATAGGGCGGCAGGCTGTCCAGCGCCGGAAGCTCGTGGAGATCCACCAGCAGATCGACACCGCGCCGGTAGAGCGTCATTTCCTCTTCGGGCGCGGCATCGACATGCTCGCGCAGCCGCTCATCGCCGAAATCCTCCAGCAGCACCAGCCCCTGCGCCAGATCGCGCGCCAGGATCGCGGGCGCGGCGAAGCCATGCGCGCAGAGCCACTCGCCGACCGCGATGAACGGACGCGGATCCTCCTCGGGCGGCGGCGCATCCATGAGGACCGCCCGCCGGTCCCCGTCGACCACGCGGAAATAGCGCCGGAACGAGGCATCGCCAGCGAGCGGCAGGATCTGCGCCTTCCCCCAGCCAGCGGCCTCGAGAAATGCGGGAGCGCCATCGGGCGGGATCATGTGAAGGGCCATCGCGCTTCCCAAGACTTGGGCAGGCGCGCTGTCAAGTGACGGGTTCCATCCGCCATCACATCGAGCCTTATTCCGAGGGCAATCTGCCCATAGCGTCCGTCGAGCCGATCAGGCCATTCGATGACCAGCGCGCCGCCTTCCAGCCACTCATCAAGCCCCAGTTCCTCGATCTCGCCGGGTTCCTCGATCCGGTAGAGATCGACATGAGCAAGCGGCAGACGGACCTCCGGCGGCTCATAGCCCTGCAGGATCGCAAAGGTCGGGCTCGGCGCATCATCCGCGAATCCCAGACCGCGCAGCAATCCCCGCGCCAGCGTGGTCTTGCCGGCACCCAGCCCACCTTCGAGCGTCAGCACGTCCCCAGCGCGCAGAACCTCCGCGACCCGGCGCCCGACGGCTTCCGTCGCCTCAGCACTGGCGAGGCCGATCGTCGCGGTGTCCACCGCTCAATCGCCCCGCGGCAGATCGATGGTCACGATCGTCCCTTCGCCCGGCTGCGAGACGAGACTCACACTGCCCTCATGCGCCTCGACGAACTGGCGCACGAGCGGCAGGCCCAGGCCCGAGGCCTGACCCTCCTCATTGTGGCCGAAGCGCGCAAAGCTGTCGAACAGGCGCGCCTGCACCTTGCTTTCGATGCCCGGACCGTCATCCGAGACGACGATGCGCACTCCCTTCTGGCTGCCTTCGGCATGGATGAGCACCCGGCCACCGGCGTTGACGAAACGCACCGCATTGTCGACGACATGCTCGATCGCCTGCTCGATGCGCCGCCCATCGCCCTTCACCTCGCCGATATTGGGTCGCAGCGAGAGCGCTAGAGTAATCTTCCTCTCCGCCACCCGCGGCTCGAACTTCTCCGCGACCGCGCGGATGAGCGGCTCGATCGCGACCGGCTTGCGCTCGATCGGCAGGCCGCCCGCCGCGCCCTGCGTCAGGTCCAGCACATTGTCGATCAGCCGCGCGAGCCGCGTCGTGCTGCTGATGATCGCATCGACATATTCGCGCGCCTGGTCGCTAAGCTCGCCGGCATACCCGGACTGCATCATCTCGGCGAAGCCGACGATCGAGGTCAGCGGCGTGCGCAACTCATAGCTCATGTTGGAAACGAACGCGGTCTTGACCCGATCGGCATCCTCCAGCGCCTCGTTGCGGTCGCGCAGCGCCTGCTCGATGCGGCGGCTGTCGCTGATATCGAGCATGACGAACAGGGCATTGCCGTCCGGCAGCGGAATCGCCGCAAACTCGAAATAGCGCCCATCCGCGAAGGCGATACGACCGCCCCGCTGGCGGCGCTCGACCGTCGCGGCACGAATGAGCTGGTGGACCAGGCTGGATTGCTGCGGCCGGGCAAGCCGGTCGGCCAGCGCCGCCATCAACTCGTCGACGCGCGGATGCGTGGCGAGCATCACCTCCTGCACAGCCCAGATCTGTCGGAACCGGCTGTTCCACAGATGCAGGCGACCGTCGGAGGAGAACACCGCGATCGCCTCGAACAGATTGTCGAGCGTCGCGGTGCGAACGCGCAGCAGCGTGTCGCGCGCACTGGAGAGCTGCACATGCTCGGTGCGATCCTCGAAGATCAGCAGCAGGCCGCCATCGGGGAGCGGCTGTGCATAGACGCGCATATGGACCCCATCGCGCAGCCGCCAATGCTCCTCCTGTGCGTTGGGCGACTGGAACCATTGCCGCCGCTCTGCACGCCAGGCCGGGAAATCTGCCGTCTCGGGGACGAGACCGGCATCGCGCATCGCGTCCAGCACACGGTCGAAATGGGTCTCGGCCGAAGCCGTCTCCGGCGTCAGACCGAAAATGCTGAGGAACGGCTGGTTGCAGAATTCGAGCAGCTGGTTGGAGCCGAACTGGACCACGCCGGCCGAGAGCCGGTCGAGCATGTCGCGATTCGCCTGAACGAGGTGACGCAGCTCGGCGCGCACCTCCTCCAGCTCCTGCATGTCGATCGCATAGCCCGCGACGCCGACTGGCCCGAGCGGCACGTCGACGATGCGCATCAGCCGCCGCGCCCCATCGATCGTGACCGGAAGCATGCGCGCGGTCGGCGTCTGGGCATCGGCCGCGCGGGCGGCCGATGCGCCGGGCGAAAGGCCGTCGATCGCCTCGATCAGCTCGATGCCCTGCTCGATCACCTGGCTGGCTGACTGGGCGTCGACCGCCTGGACATAAGCGGTGTTGACGAGGCTGAGGCGTTGGTCCGGCGTGCGGTGCCAGACGGGCATCGGCGCCGCCTCGATGACGCCCGAGAGCGCTTCCAGGGCATCGCGATAGCGCGTCACCTGTTCGCGCAGATCCTCGATCTGGGACTGGCTCTCGGTCGCATCGAAGATCCACAGCACGATCGTGCCGGGACTGGCCAGGTCGGGCCCTGCCGGGCCGCCGCGCACCAGCAATGTGCGGCTCGATCCCTGGGCGCTGACCGGCAAGGCGAAGGAGCGGCTGCCGCGCTGGGCTGCCTTGATCTCTGCCGCGAGCGCGCGCGCATGGTCAGGCTCCAAGCCGCCTTCCTCGGAAACCAGCTCGGAAAGAAAGGCCGGAACGGTGGTACGGCCAAGCCAGCTTGCCAGTCGATCGGGTGCTTCGACCCGGCCATCGGCGCGTACGAGCATGGGAATGGCCGGCGCGGACTGGAGCAGATCAGCGAGGCGCCCCGCCTGCCCGCGCGCCTGCTGCGAGCTGCGGCGCAGGGCGAGGCCCGAAACGAGCGCCCAAGCCGACAGCGCCAGCCATATGGCGAGCAAGCCTCCGATCAAGGCGAAGGAAAACGGCGGAAGCGATGTCACCGCGCTGGATTACGAGGCAATGCGGCGGGACACAAGGCAGCGAAAAGGGCAGCGGTGCGACGCACCGCTGCCCTCATGCAGCCTATCGGTCTGTTTTCGACCTCAATACCGATAGTGATCGGGCTTGAAGGGGCCCTTGGTGGAGACGCCGATATAGGCGGCCTGCTTCTCGGTGAGGGTGGAGAGCTTGACCCCGAGCTTGTCGAGGTGGAGGGCGGCGACCTTCTCGTCGAGATGCTTGG
>NZ_JAHGAW010000016.1 GCF_018603885.1 Sphingobium nicotianae | reverse complement strand
TCGTAGTAGCGGAGCTTCTTCGCGCGCACGGGGGCGTGCCCGGCGACGAGGACAAGCTCGTCCACGGGCGGAAGCTGCATGACTTCGCCGGGTGTCAGCAGTGCGCGAGCTGTTTCCTGCCGGCTGACCATGACGTGTGCGAGCCAGGGGGCGAGCCGGTGGCCGGCATAGTTGCGCATCGCACGCTGCTCGGTCGCGGTGCCGAGCGCATCGGAGATGCGCTTGGCGGTGCGTTCGTCATTGGTCGCGAAGGCGACGCGGACATGGCAGTTGTCGAGGATCGCGTTGTGCTCGCCATAGGCCTTCTCGATCTGATTGAGGCTCTGGGCGATGAGGAAGGCGCGCACGCCGTAGCCGGCGAGGAATGCCAGGCTCGTCTCGAAGAAGTCGAGGCGGCCAAGTGCCGGAAACTCGTCCAGCATCATCAGCAGGCGATGGCGGCCCGGCTTGTTATCTGCGTGAAGATGTTCGGTGAGGCGGCGCCCAATCTGATTGAGCACCAGCCGGATCAGCGGCTTGGTGCGGCTGATGTCGGACGGCGGCACGACGAGGTAGAGCGACACCGGATGATCACCCTCGACCAGGTCGGCGATGCGCCAGTCGGATGCGGCGGTGACGGCGGCCACCGTGGGATCGCGATAAAGTCCGAGGAACGACATCGCCGTGGACAGCACGCCGGAACGCTCGTTCTCGCTCTTGTTGAGCAGTTCGCGCGCAGCCGAGGCCACGACGGGATGGACGACCGGGGCGTCGGGTGCCCCGAGATGATTGGTCGTCATCATGACGCGCAGGGTCGCGACGAACGGTCGCTGCGGATCGGACAGGAAGGTCGCTACGCGCGAAAGCGTCTTGTCGGCGTCGGCATAGAGGATGTGGAGGATCGCGCCGACAAGCAGCGAGTGGCTCGTCTTTTCCCAGTGATTGCGCCGGTCCAGCGCGCCTTCGGGATCGACGAGGATGTCAGCGATGTTCTGGACGTCGCGCACTTCGTCCGCGCCGCGACGAACTTCGAGCAGCGGATTGTAGCGCGCGGAACGGGCATCGGTCGGGTTGAACAGCAGGCAGTGCGAGAATCGCGCGCGCCAGCCCGCCGTCAGCTGCCAGTTCTCTCCCTTGATGTCATGGATGACGGTCGAGCCGGACCAGCCGAGAAGGGTCGGCACGACAAGACCGACTCCCTTGCCCGACCGCGTCGGCGCAAACGCCATGACATGCTCCGGACCGTCGTGGCGGAGATAACGCTCACGAACGCGACCGAGGAAGATGCCACGGTCGCTGAAGAGCCCTGCGGCTGCCGTCTCGCGGTCGGAGGCCCAGTGTGCCGAGCCGTAGGTCGTGACATTGCGCCGCTGACGCGCGCGCCAAAGCGACCCCGCCACTGCCGCCCCGCAGCCGATGAAGCCGCTCGCGCCGGCGATCCCACCGGCCCGATCGAAGACGTGCGGGGCGTAGGCATCGAAGTGATACCACCAAAGGAAGATCGCCCAGGGTCGATAGATCGGGACGCCGCCGATCATTGCCCATGGCGATCCGAGCTCGGGTTGATAGGCAAGCGCCGCGGCTGCCCACTGCGTCGCAGCCCAGATTCCCGCGAGCACGATCGCGAACACGACGGCTATCTGGCCGATCAGGAGTTTGGTGGGTGTCATGCGGGCCTCCGCCCGCGCCGGAATCGGCGGACAGGCTGTGACCGCAAATGTCGCCTGTTAGGGCGCCGGGATTCAGAGCCTCTCCGGGGCCGTCACCTACCTGTCTGGTGACTCCGGTGCTCCCGCCTCCTGTCTCGTCGTGAATCTCAGCTCGTCGATGATCCACTCGCTGCGAGGCTCGGGGTGATGTTCCATCGCACCGCCTGGCCGTTCGCCTTCTCGCAGCAACGTCACGAGGTCGGCCAGAGTCGGCCGTTCGTGCCTGTCGCGCGCCTGCAATGTCGCATTGTAGAACTGGTTCCAGTTTGCGAACGCGACGTCGGGCGCCTGGGTGACGCCGCCAAGCGGGTGCCCGAAATGCCGTGTGACGATGACCCGGAACGCCTCGACTTCGGGGAAATCGGACCCGACACGCAGAGTCGCTCGAACTTCGCTGCGATCGGTGGATGACGTCCAGTCGGCGACCGCGTCAAGCCAGCGTTCCGACTGCTCCCTGAGCCGCTTGCCCCGCAGATGCCCCGAATGGAGATCCATGCCGTAGATGTCCTGGTGCTTGAGCTGGATGAGGACCGCGCTCCCGGTGGCCGGCTCCAGGACGACCAAGTCGATGTCCGTCAGAGTCCTTCCGCCCTTCCGGAGATGGACATTGTCGCGATATTCGAGCCCGTGAAAGACGTCGTCCAGTACGCGCCGGACGGCGCGCTGCATCGACTGCTCGCGCGTTCTCTGGTTCTTGTCGTACTCGCCGGGAAAGCGTTGTCGAAGCGAATCCAGAAGATACTGCATCGGATTGGCGAGGACCGCGGACTGACATCGGATGAAGTCATTGTCCGAGCATCTGATCAGAAGCGGCAGCGGACTGCCGGGCCGGTCCAGAACCTTGGTGTTGTCGCGACCGACCGACAGCACCTCGAACACTGTCCGCACCTGTTCCGCCGTGGCCTCCTCGTAGCCGTCGAAGACACCGCCGAAGAAGTTGATCGCCGCGAGCATGTCCTCGAGGAAAGGCGTCGTCTCCGCCGATACGGTGAGCACGTCCTCGAGGCGAATGCGCGTATCCTTCCTGACCAGCGCCTCGGCAAATCGCTCGTGCCTGACTGCGAGGGACATCAGGAAGGTCAGCCCCAGCATGTATTTCTGAAAGGGCACACCTCCGAAAGTCACGGCGTAATGGAAGGAATCATATCCTTCCTTCATCTTCAGCAGGTGCGACGCGACGCCGAAGAAATATGCGTCCAGTGTCGGGTCGGCGTCATAGCCGATGAAGTGATCCATGAAGGGGTAGACAAGCTCGGTCAGCAGCCGTTCGACATCGGCCGCCATGTCCCTGCCGATCTCCGAATGGAGGAGCTCTTCGAAACTTTCGCGGGCGATCGCGTCGAAATGCTCGGCAACGGCGCGCTCGTAATATCCGTCGTCCGGCAGGACCGGTGGCAGTGTCACGAGAAATTCGTGAGGACCCGTGCGCTCGACCGTCCCCAGCCCCGACATCGCGGTCTGTGCCACGCGCCGCCCGTGCTCGATCATCCCGAGGCCTGCTGCAATCTCCAGGACCGGGATGGTGATGCTGCGATCCCTGCGGAACAGCACCGTCGGGACATCGAAAGATGGGCGGCCCTCCAGCGCCAGCTTGATCAGGCGGGTGACCCCGAGGTGCAGAAGATGGAACTGCTCCTGCTGATCGAAGGTCGGCTCCTCGGCTCGCGCGAGATTGTAGGAATACCAGTCCAGTTCGTTGATCGCCGCGCGAAGCAAGAGACCGAGATTGTCAGTCGCGATGCTGGCTGCGAACTTCCGCTCCTTCTCGGTGAGCGCGTCGAAGAACTCGCGCACGGCGCCGGGGACGGAATCGCGGGCTGGCATCGGGCGACCTCAGCCCTTGAAACCCAGCGACCGAGCCTCCGTCAGGATCTTCTCGCCGTGCACCGCCTGCTTGCGGGTCGGCGGCTTGCCGTTGCCTGCCGCCCTGCCGAGACTGAACGACAGCGATCGCTGCCACGGCAGGAGGCTCTGCGTATCCTTCGCCCAGGCAGCAAGATCGAACCAGGTCTGGGACGGTACGGCCGAGACCCGTGCGAGCTGCTCGCCTTCCGCGGCGCTGACCTGCTCCTCGAAGACATGCGCGCCGTCCGCCGTCCGCGCACCGTCGCGCGTCACCAGCTCCGCCTTCAGGACCGCCGGAATCTCGATGGCAAGATCCCGGAATCCCTCCCAGCAGGCGAGTTTCTTTGCCCATTCCGTGACGTTCTGACCCCCGGGCGGGCTGGTGATGTGGTCGTGAGCATGATGACTGAGGGTCTCGACAAATCCGGTGAGCGCCGGAGTCAGCTCCTGGGTCGCCCAGATTCCGCCGAGGTTGATCCGGCGTTCGGTGTGATGGGACAGCCAGGCAATGCTGTAGGTGACGATGTTCGCGCGGTAGCCGCCGAACTTCTGACGGGAGACGATCTTTTCCGACTGTCGGAATAGGATCGCTCGCGCCACCGCCCGCTCGAACCAGCGCTCGTCAGGCTCGAAGTTTCCGCGCTGCTCCAGCACGTCCATGAAATCGAGATAGCATTTCTGGCCGCCGCGGCTGACGATGTGCGGCAGCTGTGACCAGCTGTGCTCGTACTTTGCCAGATCTGTCTTGGTGACAAGCTGATTGCGCGGATGGATCAGCTCCCATTTCCGGCGTTCCGCATCGGTCCGATTCTGCGCCAGCGCGTCATGATACTGGCCGCGGGCCCGCTCGTAGAACCAGCGCGTCTGCCGCTGGAGCCCGCCCGCCGGTGGCGCCCAGATAGAGCGCGACAGCTCCTCCATCCGACGGTGAAAGGCGTGATTGGACGAGAAGTCCGCCATGTTCACCTTGTTCTGGTTGTTGGCGGACTGGGAGATGCGCGGCGCGATGTCGTCGATGTCACCATCCGACAGGATTTCGGTGATCTTCACCGGCACCTGCAGCCTTGCCGGATCGGCGCTGTCCTTGCGCCATGCCCGGAAGATCGACCCGGTGGTCTGGCCCCCGTTCACGATCTGGAAGTCGCTCGCCGAGAGGAGATCCGCCGTGCCGTCACCATGATCCATCAGCTTCACGCCGGAGGCGGTGACCGACAGTCCGTTGTTGAAGGCGAGGAACATCTCCGGTTCCTCCATGATGGTCTTGCGGATCCCCTGATTCACCTTGCCCTTGAGCTGAAGGAAGCTGCGCACGTTGCGCTCCAGCAGTCGAGGCCCGTGCTGACGGTACATCTCGACGAGAATGTCGCCGGGGAGCATCGTCATCAGGCAGCGATAGCCGGCGTCGGGCGGGGTCGCGACGATGCAACGAACCGGCTTGCCCAGCCGGCCGAAATCGACTTCGATCGGCTCGCGATCGACGCCCGAGGAGCGTGCGCGCATCAGTCGGCGGAGATCCCAGAGATGGCTGGACACCTCGATCCGCCCGATCATCTCGTTCTCGATGCGATCGATCGTGGCAACGCCGTCGGTGAGCACGAAGAGACGAACGTGACTCAGGTCGTTTCGCGCGTCGTGGATCGAGCGGCACATGTCGTAGCGATCGAGTGCCGCCTCCATCGAACGATGCTGTCCCTCGAGCGAGCGCGAGAGGAAGGTGGACAGGCGTCGAAAGGCGGCGTCGACATCGGCCTTGGGAACCGTTCCAGCCTCGCCGTCGAGCCGGGGCAGCGACAGGAAGAGATCGAGCCGGTCGCCGTCCTCGGACAGATACCAGCCGCTGCAGCGCATGCCGCGCCCCTCGAAGTCGCACGCCGTGCCGTCATCAATTTCGGAGGCATCGACCAGGTACTCGATCATGAGTTCCGTGAAGGCGCTGGCCCGCAGTGCACCGTCCTCGGCGGCGTCTGCCCTGGCAAAGACATCCTGCTGCAGGTCCCGCGCAAACTGGGCCAGTTCCTCGCTTTCGGTCATGCTCCGCCCCCAGTCATGTCACGCACGGACTCTTCATCCATCTCCCATGCGCCGAGATCGTCGGCGATGATCGAATAGTGGATGTCGCCGACACCGGCCGGCAGGTTTGCCTCGGTCAGCCTCGGAAATTCGCCTTCGACGCGGAACCATCGTGTGGACGCGACACGATAGCGGCGCCCTTCGTACAGTGGCGCGTGGACGTCGAGGTAGTCGGCGAGCAGTACACGCTCGTCGAACAGCCGGGCCGCAGGCTCGTCATCGGCGAGCCGCAGTCGCAGCTGCGCGACGAGGTCGGGCAGCGACAGTCCGTGTGGCTCGCTCTCGTCGAGGCGGACGCTGGCGAGGACAAGCGTGTCGTGCGGTCGTTCGTCGAGCTGCTTCTCGTTGGAGATCATGATCTTCGCGTGACGCTTTGCGAGCGAGGCCTTGACCTCGATCGCCAGCCCGCCTCTGCGAAAGTCCTGGTGTGCGCCGTCGGAGCCGATCCAAGCCGCGACGCCATCGAGCAGGCTTCCGCTTTCGAGAAACAGTCGGTCGAGGACGACCAGTTCGCCGAAGAGCCCGCGCTGCCGCTCCTCAGAGAGTCCCTCAGGTGCGATCCGATCGAACAGGCCCTGCCACATGCAGAGCCGGTCGATGCAGCGACGGAGAGCTCCGGCCGAACTGGGTTCGGCGACAATGGCATTGACGAGATCGGCGGAAAGGACGGCGAATATCTCGCGCAGCCGCTCCTCCTCGAGGACGATCGCAAGGGTGGTGCGTTCCGGCTGCCCACCGCCGCCATGTTCGTCCAGCGCCACTCGGACACCGCGGCAACGCGGAACGCGTTCCGCGAGATCGGCCACATGTCCGTCGCCTTCGATCAGAAGACCGCTGCGCCCCCGCGGCCAGAACACACAGGCAAAGACATCGACCGCCGCCTGCGCGTCGAGCCGCCGGCGGTCCATCCCCGACATGCTGCGGCGGGCCGAAGCAAGGTCCGCCCAGCGATCGATGAGCTCGGCGGGGGTCAATCGAACAGGTCCTCGAGCTGCTTCACGCTGTTCTCGGCATACTCGATCTCGCGGGCATTCTCGTCCCAGGGAAAGCTGACTGCAAAGCCCATCAGCGGGGTGGATCCCGCTCCGGTGTCGATCGGATAGATCAGCAGCAGGCCGCGGGAAGGATCGCGCTGCCGACGGATGAAGGGACCGCTGGGGCTGCTCGGCTGGTCACGCTTGGGCGGCTTCTTCATATCCCACGCTGCCAGCGTGGCATCGAACGCCGCGTCGATCTGAGGCCGATCGAGGTCGAGCACTTCGTCGGAGGGGCTTACCAGACGGCCGATCGTGTACTTCCCCTTCTGGCTCGGCGACTTGTTCTCGCGCCGAGTGAGGGCAATGTCATACCCGCCGATGTCATGCCGGCCACCGCCGCGACCGCCGGCAAGAAGGGCAACGGTCCAGTCGTCGAGCCGCCCGTCCGACACCCGATCGGCGATGTAGTCGGCAATCGCGCGCGAATTCGCCTTCCAGGATTCCTTTGCTGTCTCGACCCGCGCCATCAAGGCCGCGACGTCCGCGCCCCCGACTCCGGTCCAGATGTAGCGGTCGCGTTCGGGCTGGATCACGGGCAGTCCGGCTATGAAGGCGGAAAACGTCTCGAGATTGCGGACCGCGCTGGCGGTGTCGAAGGAGACGGTTTCCGAAATCGTGCCGGAAAACCCGGCGCGCACCCTAGCCACGGCACGCATCTTGTTCGCCGCCGTGATCAGCATGCCGTTCGGATGGGCACGGACGCGGTTGCCGAACTGGTCGGGGGTCTGACCGGTCGCGTACATGAGGTCGAATTCCTCGCGGAGTTCCGACGTCGCCACCGCGATGTGGCGATACCAGGTCACGAGCTCCGACGACGTGTAGAGACGGCAGAGATCGGCATAGCCGGGGCGATAGCCGAACCACCGGCCCATCTGCATGAGCGTGTCGTACATCTTCGACGTGCGGACGAAGTAGCTGACCGAAAGGCCTTCGAGCGTGAGGCCGCGCGACAGCTTGTCACCGCCGATGGCGATCACCGATAGGCCGTCTGGATGCTCAGCATAGTCCAGTGCGTCCTTCGCGGATCCGTTGATCTCCCGTACCTCGATGCGGCGCGCGGCGTCGAAGAGCTGACCGCGCACCTGATCCCATTCCACCGGTGCGAGCTGATGATCGGCGAGCATCTCCTGCAGCGTCGGAAAGTTCGCTTCGAAATCGCTGCGCCAGAGATCTTCCAGACGTTCGAGCGCGTCGCCGCCGGTGCCGGGATATTCGAGCTGCCGGCGAATGTCGGTCAGCTCCTCCTCGATGAGCCGGGCGACCTGCTGCTGGACGAGCGTGAACCGCGTGACGTGGACGAGCATCGAATTGTCGACCGACACATCGCCCCGCACACGCCGGGCAGCGCAGGCGAGGATGAAGGCGAGGATCGCCTGGTGCAGCGTTCCCGGCAGCTCGGCGACCGGAAGCTCCTTCTTGTGCTTGGGGGGGAAGATGGTTTCGGCATCGTCGACCTCCCGGATGATCGGCAGCCCCCGGCTCTCGCCGTCGGGACCCGGTCGGGCGAGTCCGAAGACCTTCTCGGCGCCGATGTAGTTGGAGGGCGCCGGGATGTTGATGATGAAGCTGCGGGGAAAGAGGTCCTCGCCGTACTTCTTGTTCCAGCCTTCGTGGTGAATGAAGACGTTCGCGAACGGCGTGGCCGTGTAGCCGACATAGGCGCTCTTCTCGAACAGGGTGAGCAGCCGACGGATATGCTTGTTGGTATTGGTCGGATCCGCGTCCTCGTCGATGTTGCCGTCCTGGTCGCGATACTCGTTCGTGTTCGCGGACGCATAGTCGGCCTCGTCGTCGATGATCAGCAGCGGCACGCCTCGGACGATGTCCCCGCCGGGAACACCCTCGTCCTTTTCCGCCCGGACCTTGAGCCACTTGTGCAGGTTGTCGAGGATGCTCACCCGCTTCTTGACCACCAGCAGCACCGGATCCTTGCCGCCCGGAATGATCTTCGTTCCCTGCGCGGTGGACAGCTTGAAGTCGCCGCTCTCCATGCTGCTGGTCAGGGAGTGGGCGACGAGGAAGGGCGCCCCCGGCAGGGCTCCGGCGCCGATGCGCTGGTTCTGCTGGTCTGCGCGGAGGTTCAGACGCGTGTCGAACCCGAAGAACCCTTCGTCGAGCCGAATCTGCGTCTGGCTGCGCAGGCTGTTGTGCACGCCGGCCATCACGATGATGAGCGGGTAGCCGGCATCGACGGCCTTGCAGATCAGGCCGGTGTAGTTTGACGTCTTGCCGGACTGCACGTCTCCGACGACGAGGCCGCGGCGATCCCATTCGCCTTCGGTCTGCGGATCGCGCAGTCGGTCGAGAATGTCGTCGGTCAGACCGTCGAGCTGGTCGACCACGTCATGCGCCATGCGCTTGCGAAGCTCGAGATACTTTCGGTAGCGAGTCCAGAATTCGAATTTCCGGTTTTCGCGTGCAGCCTTGATCCACGCCTTGAAGTCGCGGTCGTCGATGACCGAATAGCCGCCCACATGAACGTTGTTGCTGGCCTCCAGCTCGCGGCGAAGTCGATCGGCGTTGATGCCGACAAAATTCGGCATGCCGGCCACGGTGGCGACGGCCCGGTCGAGCGCCTCGGGCGTGACGCGCATTTCCATCATCAGCAAGCCGTTCGCGACGGCATAGGCAGCATCGAACATCGGCTCCCCCGGACCTCCCCCCATGAATTCCACTCCTGTTACTGTCCGGTCGCCGCTTCCTCGAGAAAGACTGCCACCATTTCGGGATACTGGTTGAACGGCTCCATTGTCAGGAGCGCGCGGGCCGCATCGGGACGGCCGCGACCGCCCTCGATCAGAGCCTGGAACGTCTCGGCCATCGCCGTTCTGAGATCGGCCGACGAGTCCTCGAACGGCTGCCCGAAGCCGTCGGGCGTCTCCGCGTTGTTGATCACGATGAGCGGTGCCGGGATCGTCTGTTCGACGAGCGCGAGAAGCGCGCGGACCGGAGCCTTGTCGTCGGCCGTCTCGAGCACCTTGCGCACGAGCGGGTGGTCGCGGTTGATCTTGTAGTAGGTCTTCCCCCGCTTCACGACGTGGTTCCAGAGAAACACGTCGTTGCTGCCGAGCTTGCGCTGCACGACCTTGCCGCGATGACGATAGATGCTGGATGCCTGTCCGCGGGCCGCGCGGGCGATCCGCAGAAGATCGCGGCGCAGCGCTGCCGGTGGCCGTGCCCGGGATTTCTTGACGTCGATCTGCCAGGCGAGATCTGCGGAATTGGCGAGATCGATGCGGATGCGCGCGAGCTTGAAGTGCTCCTCCTTCTGCATGCCGAGACCGAGCCAGTCGCCGGCGACGAGCAGGCGCTTGTTCCGGTAGATGTAGAAGCCCTGATGGGCGTTCCAGCCGCGCGGTCCCGCAGCGCCGGCGTGCTGCTCGGGCGTGATCCGGGTGTGGTGCGGCAGGATGAATGCCTTGACCTCCACCGCCTCCCCATCGGCCACGAGCGTCTCCGCCGGAAGCGGATCGACCTTGTCGGTATCTTCGAGAAACGGATCCCATGCCTCGATCGGGCGCCCGTTGAGATGGAGCCTGATCGCATTCCGGCCGCGCAGGAAACGGTGGAACACCATTGCCAGATGGGCCTTCACGGCATCCGCGCGCTCGCGGAAATGCTTCTGGGCCGTCTCGTCGTCGACCGCGGCATCGCCGACCAGCTGATCCAGCCGATCCCAGAACAGGATCGTGCCCTGATCCTGCTCCTCGAGGAGACGGCGGTCCGTGTCGGTGAGCAGGTCGCTCCCCTTGAGGAGCCGCCACTCGCCGGTGCCGGTCGATGCAATGTAGTCGAGGTCCCAGCGACGGATGCACGCTTCGCCGTCACGAGGCTTCGACATGACGGTCAGGCAGCGGCATTGCGAGATCGACGCCGTCTTCATTCCGAGACCGAACCGGCCGAGATCGTTTGCGGCCCGATCTTCGAGCGGGCTGAGACTCCCCGGCCGCATCGCCTGCCGGAGCGCGTCTTCGGTCATGCCCCTGCCGTCGTCCCGGATCGTGATGCGCGATGCGGCGCCATCCCAGGTCATGTCGATCCAGATGTTCCGGGCACTGGCGGAAATGCTGTTGTCGATGATGTCGGCGAGCGCCGTGGGAAGGTCGTAGCCGAACGCTCGAAGGGATTCGAAGAGCTCGGCTGCGCCCGGGCTCGCAATGTCGTACTCAGGCGACATGGCTGAGCTTCCTGTCTTCGGCAGGAGCGACGCGGGTTGCGAGGATCGTGGCGAGCGCCTCGCCGATCCAGCGTGCCAGGAGCGGGGGCACCGCATTGCCGACCTGGACGTACTGCTGGGTGCGGTTGCCCTTGAAGAGATAGTTGTCCGGGAAGGTCTGGAGGCGAGCGGCTTCCCTGACCGTCAGGCTGCGGCACTGCTGCGGGTCGGGATGGATGAAGTAGTGCCCGTCCTTCGAGATGTGGCTGGTGACCGTAGTCGAGGGACCGCCGGTGACCTGGACGCGGAAGCGATCGGCAAACTTTCCCGATGACCAGTTCTGATGTTCGGGGGCGAGCTCTTCGGGAAAATCCGAGGCCTTCGGCGACTTGCCCGTCACCTCTGCGAACACGGCTGCGAAGAAGTAGCGCGCGAGATCGCTCGCCATGTGGCTGCGAGCCTGGTGATTGGGCAGCGTCTCGAGGCGGGAATCGGTCAGCCATTCGGCGAGATCCCTCGGACAGTCCGGCGAGATGCCGGTGCCGTGACCTTCCCGGCCGGGGAGGAAGTTCAGGGCGCGAAACTCGCCAAGGTGGCGTGCTGCGGCAAGGTTGAAGGCGAGCTGCTGGTCGTCGGAGAGGCCGGTGTCGACATCCGCCACGAACGCCATCGCGGCCGACACGATCTGACGCCAGTCGTCCTCGCTGTCGGCGCCGCGACTGAGGCCGCTGCGCAGCTTCGGCATTCCCGCGATCACCTGACCGACGGTTGCCTTGAGGGTGTGCCGCACCATCAGGTCCGCGAGCTCGGTGTCGGGCACGCCGCTCGCGAGATCGGACCGCAGGCCGATCACGATGACGCGGTGGCGCGCCTGCGGCACGCCGAAGTTCTCGGCCCGGATGACGAAATCGCTGCCCTTCGGCGCGAAGCGGCCGAAGTCGAACTGGCGGCGCTCGCCGGGGGCCAGCGCGATGAGATGATATCGTGCGCCGTCGCGCTCCTCTCCGCGCAGATCCTTCAGCACCTGATCGAAGATCCGGTTCTCGCCGTCGACCGAGGAGGACAGCATCCCCTTGACGTTTTCCATGACGAAGGCGGCCGGCCGGAGGCGGTCGAGGATCCGGATATATTCCTCGTAGAGGAAATGCCGGTGATCCTCGCTCGCGACGTACCCTTCCTTGCCCTGGTTCCGGGCGCGTCCGACGAGCGAATAGGCCTGACAGGGAGGCCCGCCGATCAGAACGACGTTGCCGCTGGAGCTTTCCCGAATGTGATCGAGCCGCGCGTTCAGCCGAAGATCCGAATTCTCCTTGCCGAGCTCCATCTGCCACGCTTCGGCGACGGCCGCGTTCCACTCGTCCGGAAATTCGGTCGCCCAGTCCGGCTCGTCACCGCCGTGGTTCAGAAACTCGTAGTATCGATCCGGCAGGTCGCCTTCGAACTGGCGCAGGAACGCACGCAGTCTCAGCGTCGAATGGGCGGCGGCATCCTTCTCGATCGACAGCGCGATGTCGAACGCGCGCGCGCCATCAATTCCCGAAACGCTCGAAAATCCCTCGGCCAGTCCCCCCGGACCTGCAAATATGTCGACGACAGAATATGTGGACAAGAATCGTGCGCTTTCAGTCCCGCTGGAGAGTTGCGCAACGAATAGCATCTGTACTCGGAAAAGACAGGCCAAGGTCCATGGTGGACACAGTTGATTCGGCGACCCGGTCGCGCATGATGGCGGGCATTCGTGGCAAGGACACGAAGCCCGAGCGCGTGCTCCGGCAACGGCTGCACGCAGCGGGCATCCGCTTTCGTCTCCACGCGCCCGGCCTGCCGGGAAAGCCGGACCTGGTCTTTCCGCGGTACAAGGCCGTTGCTTTCGTGCATGGCTGCTTCTGGCACCGCCACGAGGGCTGTCACTGGTGCACCACGCCCGCGTCCAACGCCGAATTCTGGCAGCAGAAGTTCGATCGGAACGTCGTGCGCGACGGTGCGGCGATCGATGCCCTGCATCGCGCGGGATGGCGCGTGGCAGTCGCATGGGAGTGCGGTCTTCGCGGATCGGGTGCGGACGACCTCGCCGACAGGATCGCGGACTGGCTGCGCAACGGCGCCGGCGACTTCGACAGCGGTCTCGTGAGACGCCGCGCCGAGGGTAACGCGACGCCGGGCTGATCAGCCGATCTGCGGACCCCCGCGGTCACGGCCGAAGCGCCAGCTCACCCCGTCCGACCTCATCAGTCCGCTTACCTTGCTGCCGATCTGCCGTTCGAGCACTGGTCGCCACGGGACGAGCGTGAACTCGCGCGATTGCTCGACGAGCGCGAACCGCCCGCTGGCCAGATCGACGCGCCGGGTGAGCCGGCCTTCGACCGGGCTGCCGACCTGCACCTCCACGAACGGCTTGCCCAGTTCGCCGGCGAGCCGGTCTCCGGCACCGAGCAGTTCCCGGCGCTGGAGCAGCATGATCGCATTCGGGCGCAGGCGGACCTTGTCCCCGTCCATGTCGGCGAGTTCCTGCTGAACCAGCCACTGACGCCTCACATCGAGCGACGACCGGACCTCGCGACCGAATCCGGCATCGCGCACCGGCACGGGCGTCACCGCGCCGATCTGCCGGTCGAGCCATGTCGCGGCATCGGCGGTCTCGAGCCGTGCGATGGGCATCGCCGACACGGTCTCGATGTCGACCGGGCGGTCGCGCAGTCCGCGCGCCTCGTGTCGGGCGGCATAGTCGAGATGATCCGCCGTGATCGTCCAGCTGCCATCGGCGTTGCGTTCGACGCCGGCACCGGCCCGGCGCATCGCCTCGAGCCGCCGGACATGCGTCTCCGCGAAATCCTGGCTCGCACCGGCATCGTGGCGGAGATGGGCGTCGATCGAGTAGCGCCCGCCATTGCCCTTCGCGACCTCGGCGACCGTCCGATCGACGTCGCGCACACCGGCATTGCGCGGTGCGATCCTGACGATCGACTCCTCCGGGGTCGGCTCGGTGAGGTCGCCGCGACCGATGTCGAGATAATGGACCCGGCCGTCGATCCCGTCGACGATCAGATAGTGGCGGTCGCGATGCTCGTCGGAGAAGCCGCGGTGGATGACCCGCCCGATGATCTCGTCGCTCGGCGTGTCGTGGATGCGGCGATCGACACCGGCGCGATCGAGCATCCGCGCCGTCAGCTCGCGCTGCATCGTGCGGATGATGTCGCCGCGTTCGCCCATGCGCCGCAGCGTGTCCTCGATGCCGTCGGCGAGGCGCCAGCGTCCATGTCCCAGGTCCTCCGCCAGGCCCATCGTGCCGAGCCTGCGCAGCCGGCCGGCAGCAACCGACTGCTGGAACGGGTCGTTGCTCGCCGCGGTCACGGTCCGCTCGTCGTCCATGTGGCGGATCAGACGGCGGTCGATCGTGGTCAGCCGTTCCTGCTCGACATCGTGCCGCAGCCGGTTCTCGATCTCGCGATCGGTGCGCGGCCCGAGATCGATCGTCGCCAGCTCGGCGGCGCGTTCGCGAAAGCCGTGGGCGATGTACTCGCGCGCGATGATCAGGTTCTCGCCGCGATCATCGACGCCGCGCAGCATGATATGGGTATGCGGCTGGTCGGTGTTGAAATGGTCGACCGCGACCCAGTCGAGCTTCGTGCCGAGGTCGTGCTCGGCCTGGGTCATCAGGCGCCGGACATAGGGTTTGAGGTCGGTGTATTCGGCGCCGTCCTCGGCCGAGACGATGAAGCGGAACTGATGCCGATCGCCGTCGCACCGCTCGAGGAAGGCCTTGCCGTCGGCCTGGTCGGCATCCCGGCCGTACAGCTCGCCCGCCGCGCCCTCCCGGGTGACGCCGTCGCGCTGGATGTAGCGCAGATGCGCCCGGGCGCCCGGCAGACCCTTCGCTCCCAGCCTCACGAGCCGGGTCTTCACGATCGCGCGGCGGCTCCTGAGACCGGAGAACCGGTCGCGGCCGGACAGCAGACGGCCGATGCTGGCGCCGCGGCCGATCCGGCTGCCGTCGAAACGGCGGCCGACGATGCCGGTCCTGGCCCCGGCAAGCCGCGCCGCGACCACGATCCGGCTGCCGTAGCGCAGCACCTTCTTCCCGTCCTTCCCCTTCGTCCGACCGAGCTTCGGGGTGAAGTCGTCGTCATCCATGGCGAGTCTCGCGATTTCGGAAGGAAAGTGCCGGATTCCGGAAGTTTCCTTCCGCGGAGTCTCGCGGCCTGGGCGGCTTGTCTCGTGAAAAAACGACGTGCAGACAATAACTTGAGCAGGGTCGCGAGACACTGCCTTTATCTTGTTTTCCCTTCCCCCCTTCCTCCCGACCTTCCCGGCTCAAAAAAGGGGGAGAAGCAGCGCCGGTCCGACGCCGCCTGTCCCTGCCGATCAACCCGCGATCAATGCGCATCGATCATCGCTTCATGGGCCGATCTGCGCGACCGGAAGCAGCGCTTCCCCATCGTCCCGTGCGCCATTCCGTCGCCATCCACGAGCATCACGCTCGCGAACCAGCGACCGTCCAGTCGCCCGCAGATCGCTATCCGGTCGAGCTCCAGATCATCGTCGTCGATGCTCTCGTAGGACCCGATCCAGCGCTCCTCGAGCCGGGCATCCCAGAGGAAATCGGTCTCCTCCGCGTCCAGGAAGCGCTGCGCCAGTGCCTCTCCGGCACCGCGCCCGAACTCAATTTCCAGACCCGCCATCAGCGTCGCCATCACGCGATCCGACGCCGTTCCGATGCTCTGATACATGCTCATCATGACCTCCAACGCTTGCGTCCTCACCATCGAGAACGGCGTCCGAGGGACGGGTGGCGGAGCGGCTGTCAGGGCCGCTGGAGCGCAAGCGGAAGCGCCGCGAAGCGGACGTGGGGGGAACCGATTTTCGAAGAAAATTGGGGGGCACCCGCGGGCCTTGATAGCCGTTCCGCCAGCCGTCATGCTGGGCCTGTCGAGACGAGCCTCCCACCTCTCGTTCGCGCGTGACATCGCCTCATCGACCATCACGTCGCACCGCGAACAACGTGGTCTGCGAGGGCGCAGGGTCGGCCGATCGAGGCTGCTGCGTTCCTTGATAGCGCACGGCGAACAGCGTCTCGCGCGGTGCCTCGACCACGCCCGATGGCGCCGTCGATGCCACTCCGCCCACGGTCCGCAGATAGGCGACCGTCTCGCCGGGGAGCGCGCCGCCGGTGGCCAGATGCGAAGCGTATCGGCCGGGGCCGGCATTGTAGGCGGCGAAGAGGCCGGGATAGCCGAAGCGGTCGTACATCAGGCGCAGGTAGAAGGTGCCGGCAAGGATGTTGTCGCGTGGATTGTCCGGATCGGCGCCGAGGCCGAGCCGCTGTCGCATCGCCGCCCAGGTCGCGGGCATCAGCTGCATCAGCCCCATCGCCCCGGCCCGGCTGCGGATGGGGCGGCCATCGAGCCTGGTCCGGCCACGGCTTTCGGCCTGCATCACCCGCTCGATCCATGCGGTCGGAACGCCGAAGCGGAGCGACGCCTCGGTGATCCATGGCCGCCAGTCGGCGACGCTCTCCGCCCGCGCCGGCACGGCGGCGACCAGCGCCGCCGCACATGCGATCAGCTTCAGCGGTGCCATATCAGCCGCGCCTTTCCGACGATGTCGCCAGCCTCGGTCACGCCGAAATAGCGCCCGTCGAACGAGGCCGGACTGTCCATCAGCAGGAACAGCTGGCCGCAGCGGAGCCGCACGCAACCCGACCACATCGGCATCGACCGGCCCCGTCCATCGGCAAGCCGGCGTTCGGCGGTCCAGCGACCGTTGACGAAGATCTCCTGACCGAGGGCGCAGACCTCGTCACCGGCAAGGGCCGTGACGCGCTTCACGAGCGGCACGTTCATCGGCAGGTATCGGCGCTCCCCCGCGAGCCGCCGGAAGGGGTCGGGGACACGCGCGATGACCATGTCACCGGGCGCCAAGGCTGCACCGGGCGACACGGCGTAGAGACCGACCGGCGCGCTCGCGCTGGCGTTCCAGACGAGACGCGGCGCTGGCGGAAGGGCTGCACTGGCGAGCACGAGCGCGATGCCCGCGCCGGTGATCGCGACGCGCCTGCGAAGGCGGCTTCGGCGCAGCTTGTCGGCACGCAGCGCGTCGCCCCAGGCGAGCAGCGGGGCATCGCCCGCGCGGTCGCGGCGGCCCGTCACCGGCCGATCTCGCGCGCGGCCTGCTCGCCGGACCAGGCATCGAGGTCGTCTATATGGTACTGGACGAACCGGCTGTGCCGCCGGAACACTGGGCCCTTGCCCGCCCGACGCAGGCGCTTGAGCAGCCGGCTCGACAGCTTGAGATAGGCGGCGGCCTGGTCGGTGTTGAGGAAGGGCGAGCCGCGCTTGGCGCGGTTCGCCCGGGCGATATCGTCATCGGTGTCCATCGGGGCGTTGTCCTGGCGAAGCGGATCGCGACCGTGCGTCCGCGGCACCGGGGATGACGGGCGGAACACCGGGCGGGCAGTGTCGAAAACCGGAGTCCGGATTCCGACACACCCGATGCGAGCGGTGCGGGTGAGGCCGGGTGGCGCGGGTCCGAAGCCCCGCGCGACGGAAAGCGGACGCATGCAGACGCCCCCGCCTGCAAGGTCCCTCGCGAGCTATGGCAAATCCGGCTCACCGCTCGAACCCCGCGCGCCGGAGCGCGCGGGGCACCGTGTTCAGCGCGACCAGATGAGCTTGTGCTCGCCGTTGTCGCCCTGCGTCAGGGTAGCGTAGATCGGCGCCGGGAAGGACGGATCGTCGAGCTTGAGGCTCAGATATTCCGCGCCGGTGTCGCGCGCCGCCTTGGTCCAGCCCGCGCCGAACTCGACGCCGCCGGCGCTGACGCGATGGTCCGGCGCCTTGTCGTTCTCGCGATCGACCGGCCGGATGCTGGCCTTGACGCGAAGCGTGAGGGTCCGGATCTCGCCGTTGTAGACGCCGCCCTCGCCGCGGGTGAAGCTGCCGATCTGTGCCATGATAACCTCCATTCGATGGGTCGATGCCGCCCCATGCGGCCTCGATGCGGTTGTCAGGCCGCTGGCCGGACGGCGCGCACCGTCAGGCCGGAGCGCAGCGGAGGACGGCCCGAGCCGGGCTTCTTGCCTCGCGAGGAAGGCGCGGGCACCGCGCCGGGGAAGAAGGTCGGCGAAGCCGTTGCGCGGCAGAGGACGGCCTGCGGCAGACCGCGATCGATCAAGGCCGCCGGGGTCGCACCGCCCGGAAGAGGATGCGGTCTAGGCTGTCGGATCGTCACGCCAGGGTGCGAAAGGGTGTCCGCGACGGAGGCGGATTCGGACCGTTCCACCGTCCGCGTTGGCCTTCCGCCCGGCGTGCGCTAGACGTCCGGCAAGGGGGAGAGATGACGGTTCTGGATCAGGTTCGCGGGTTGATCGAGCGGCTGTCGCCGGACCCGATCTGCGACGACTGCATCAGCGACAAGCTCGGTCTGTCAGTCAGGCAGCACGCCAACCACAAGACGCGGGAGCTGGCGGGGACGCGCGGATTCGAACGTCGCAAGGACGTCTGCGCGATCTGCGGCGGGACCAAGCTGGTGATCTGTCGCAAGGCGAATCCGTAGGCGGGGTCCGTCCGGCCTATCGTTCCCAGCGCGTTTCCGTCGCGAGATATTCCCAGATCACGCTCTTCACCGTGACGTCGCCGGACCAGTCGATCGCGTAGCGATAACGGCCCGGTTCGACCGTGATCCAGCCACCGACCATGGCATGATCGTCGAGCAGATGCACGGTCATCCGGCTGCCGACCTCGGGCCAGACGGCGAGCTCGCCGGGTGTGCCGGCGGACTCGAAGGCTTCGCGCTGCTCGGCGCTCAGCTGCTCGAGCGGCACGAACGCGACATGGTCGGGCGCTTCGAGGAGCGGCTCGCCGATCTCGTGATAGGCGTGCCCGCGCGCATTCTTTACGATCACGCGGCGGACCCGGTCGGCGTCGGGGTACAGGGTGAACGGCTGGAGGTCGTCGAACAGCAGGAGCTGGCCGTCGGGGCGCTTCTTGAGCGCGCGGACGACATGGCGGTTGCTGCGCAGGATGCTCGCGGCCTCCGGATTCGTCTTCGGATCGGGGTAGAGCGTGCCCGCCATCACCGCGTGCAGGACGCAGAGCAGATAGTTTTCGTCCGGCGAGAAACCCGAATTGCACTGGCGGCAGACGACGACCTGGGGAAGATAGTCGAAGTCGTCGCCCTCGCCACGATCATAGTCGGCGCCGCGTTCCCGCAGGTCCTTCGTGAGGAGGGATTTGGTCGGGACGTGATCGCGATTGCTGTCGACGTCGGCGATCTCGGCACCGCAATGGATGCACCAGACCTTGAGCCGTTCGTCGGTGAAGTCTTCTATCTCTCGCACCGATTGTCCCGCGACCCACCTGCATCTGCGTGATCACATAGCCGATCCCGCCGCCGATCGGCACAAGGGAATCCGCGCGCCGACGCCGGAACGGCGGAGGCGCGCGGCCGAATTTCCGGGGTCCGGAAAAGGCGGGCGGGAGCAGCGGGTCGGCCATGCCCCCGGCATGGCCTGAACAGCGTGGGGCGCTGTTCACCCGATGCTCCCCCGCCCGCATGATTTTAGGCCGCCTGCCTGAACGGCTCGGCCTGATCGTCGGGGTCCGACGCGGTGTGCATGTCCCGCGCGGCGATGACCCTGGCATGGGCGGCGACGGTGCCGACCCCGCCGCGCGCGGTGTAGGCGCTCGGCGGGAACTGCATCCAGCGCGGCACCCAGCGCTCGACCTTGGCGCGGCCATCGGCGCCGGCCAGATGGTCGGCGATGATCCGCTTCAAGGTCTTGGACTTCTCGCCCGCATTGGCGGTGGCGATCAGCTGTCCCGCGACCTCGCCGACCATCCGACCCAGCACCTCGCGGTCGCGGATCAGCCCGAACAGGGCCTCGTCGGCCTGCCACCAGTCGGCCATGTCGATGCCGATCTCGGTGCCGACCGCCTCGACGGCGGCGCTGCCTGCCGCCAGCGTCTCGCCGATCACGACCGTGATCACCTCCATGACGGCGGGGTCGGGAAGCTCGATCAGCCGCAGGAACACGCCCGCGACACCATGGTCATCGCCATCGCCGCCGGTGACGGTCGCCTCCTCGGAACCGAAGCCGAGCATGTCGAGCACGGCTCGGCGGCGTTCGTCGAACACCGTCTCGCCGCGCGCCGTCTCGATGCTCTCGCGCACCTCGTCTCTGCGCGTCGTCTGCGGTTCCGGCGACACCCGCCACAGGTGCGAACCGACGATGGCATGGGCGACCATCAGACGCAGTGCCACCTCGGGACGGGTGAGCAGCGCGGCGCGAACGGCGGCGTGACGGTGCAGATCGACATAGGTCTGCAGGGTCGAAGTCAGTTCGGGACGCTGCGGCTTCGGCGCTTCGGGAGCCTCGCCGCTCGCCACGCGGCGGGCTTCCTTGCGCGTCAGATAGCCTTCGTGGAAGGTCACCTCGCCGGTCGCGCGGACATCGACATAGACGCGCCCGCCCTTTCGCTTCGGGGCCTTCTCATATTCCCACGAATGGAAATGCTCGGACGCGGGGACGATGACGACATCGCTCCAGCCATCCTCCAGATAGGCCACGCGCCGCGCCTCGATGGCGGCGTCCTGCGCCGTCCAGAAGGCATCGGGGTCCGCGAAGTAGCGGTCCTCGCCGAACAGGTCGGCGACGGTCGCACCGGCATAGCTGTCGAGGTCGAACAGCGCGATCTTGGCGGCGATCGACTGCCCGCCGAACAGCCACGCCTTCAACTGATGGCCGCTCGGGGCATAGGCGTCGGGGTCGTCGTGGAGCGCCAGCCACGCCTTCTGCTGGCTCTTGCTGGCAAGGGTCAGGTGGCGGACGGTGGTGCGGTCGATCTTCTCCTGCGCGTAGAGGCTACGGATTCGCGGGAGCAGGTTGCCGAGCGCCAGCACGCGGCGGATCGTGAGGTCGGGAAGACCGAAGGTCATAGCGATGTCGTACACCTCGCGGCCTTCCCTGACCAGCCGGGTGAACGTCTCCCACTGGGTCACCTCGTCGGGGTCGAGCCGCGCGATGTTCTCGATCAACGAGGCTTCCAGCGCGGCGGCATCGTCGCCCGCCTTCATGATCGCGGCAGGTACCCGGCCGAGCTCGGGGTCCGCGCCGTCCTCGGCCCGCGCCATCCGCGCGGCGTGGACGCGCCTGCGCCCGGCGACCAGTTCGAAGCGACCCTCGGCGATGCCGGGCCGCAGGATCACGGGCACGATGATGCCGCGCCTGCGGACGGTCGGCAGGATATCGGACACGTCCGGGGCCTTCTTCGCGTGGCGCATGTTCACCGCGCTGTCGTCGATGTTGCCAATGTCGATGAATTCGAGTTTCATGGCTTCACTCCTTGTGAGTGCCGGTCCGTCGCTCTTTCCGGGATGGCGGATCGGCTTACGAATGGCGGCGAACGGCCGCCTGCGTCATCCGCCGTTCGGCGGAAGTTCGGGGTCTGCGCCGCTCTGGGCGGCGCGACGCAGCAGGGTTTCTGCCCAAAGGATCGAACCCGCTCGGCGCGCCCATTCGGACCAGACCGACAGCGGGAACGTGCTCTCGAACGACAGGTCACGTTCGATCCACAGCCCGTAAGGCAGGCGGACGGCTCGAATTTCGGAGAGGCTGAACGAGCCGAGTTCCGGGCAGCCGAAGCCGAGGTCGGCAAGGCCGAACAGCGTGTCGCCATCCTCGGCGAGTTCGGTCGCCAGCCATGTCGCCGCGCCCAGCGGATTGAACAGCTTGAGCACCGGGACGGGATCGGGTTCGGGCCGGTCGGCGCGCTGCGCGGCGCGCCGGTTGATGTCGTTCGCGCGCAGCGCGAAACGAAGCTCGGGGGTGACTAGGGTCATGCCGCTGACCGCAGCCGCGTGTCTGCGGTCAGCCTCTCGTCCTGCGCCTGCGCGTAGCGGGCGAGCAGCCAGTCGGCGGCCTTGGTCGCGGCGCTGGCGGCGCGGAAGATCGCGCGACTGTCCTCGCGCAGCACCTCCAGCCATGATCCGATATAGTCGGCGTGGCGGACGGTCGGCACGATGCCGAGCGCGGCGCAGAGGAAAGCCGAGCCCATCTCGGCGACCAGTTCCTCGCGGGCATAGTCCTTGCTGCCGAACGCATTGTGAAGGTCACGCCCGAGCCGCTTGGCGTGGCCGGTGGCGTGGGTCAGTTCGTGCAGGCAGGTCCGGTAATAGTTGATCTGCTCGAAGAAGGCGGGCTGTGGCGGCACCTGCACGAAATCTTGGGACGGCACATAGAAGGCCCGTGTCCCGCCGATGCGGAAATCGACGCCGGAGGCTGCGATGACCTCCTCGGCGACGGGCACGATCTCGCGCTCGGGCAAGGATGCCGGATCGGACGCCAGCCCTGCGCGCAGCCCCTCGCACTGCGCCACATTGAACACGGTGAAGCGCTTGAGGAAGGGCACCGCCTTGGGGTCGCCGCCCTCGCGGGATGCGCGTTCCTTCTCGGCCTCGGGGGTGAAGCGGTCGGCATAGACGACGGTCACGCCATGCTCGCCCTTGCGGACGCATCCGCCCGCCTCCTGCGCCTGCCGGAAGGTCAACCACGATTGCGACGGCCAGCCATGCTTGATGACCGCGCCCCACAGGATCAGGACATTCACGCCAGAATAATTGCGCGCGGTCAGCGCATTGCGCGGCAGGCCGGGCCCGGCGCTGCCGGTCGATCCCCATGGCTGGACCCACGGCAACCGCCCGGCCTCCAGCTCGGCTATGACCAGCGCGGTCACCTCGTCATAGAGGCTCGCGCGGTTCTCGGTCTCACGATCTTCGCCTGCACCCTTGCGGCGGGAACTACGGTTAGCGGCTTCTCGCATCGCTATCCTCCATCGCCACCCAAAAAGCAGCAAGCCTCCCCGGAAGGCGGGGGTGGGCGGCGAAGAGCGACCAAGAGGCCCGGCTCCAGTGGCCGGCAGCACCGTAGGGCGGAACGTAAGTGGAGCACCCCGAAGCGCAGCGAAGGGGTTGCCGCAGGCCGCGACGGGCCTAGCCGGGAGCGGCGCCCGCACCCGCCGTACCGGGAGAGGCACAAGCAACGCCGCCGCGCGACCGCGCGGCGTCCACAGCCACGCCAGCGATCGTGACCGGAAGGCCGAGACCCGTCAGGGGCTCGGCGGAGACCGGCGCGACAGCGATGGTCGAAGTAGAGCGCGGTCGCACGAACGTGCGAGGCGCCGGCCTTATTCTGCTATAATTTCCGGCCTGCGCTCGGAGAACGCATCAATGGCGATCGCAAGGCCATCGCCAACGATCCAACGAGCTCGCTCGATATGGGAGCGCCAGCAAGCCTCGGCATGGTCCTTCGTAACGTCGAGACGCATCAGGAAGGAAGCGGCGTCCTGCCAATTGCGGCCGGCGTCGGCTGCTTCGAGCAATGCGGCGTACAGCGCGAGATGGCGGCGATCATAGTCGACAGCCACATCACCAGACGGCGCTAAACGATCAATTGTCCCCATGCCTCATTACTCACGCAGGCGGTCGCTTCCACGATATTCAATATAATGAATAACCGGCGTGAAGCAATTCCTCGACCGTGGGTCGATGGACATGCGAAAGGTGATTGGGAGCAATTTCGCTCGGCTGAGGAAAAGCAAGGGACTGACCCAGGAAGCCGTTGCCGAGAAATCGGGATTTTCGCAGAGCTATATCGGTTGGCTGGAGCGCGGACAGCGAAACCCCACCGCCATTTCGATCTGGATGCTTGCTCAATCGGTCGATGCCATGCCAGCTGACCTCGTGCAGCCCGTCGAAGACTAGGCGCTACTTTCCTGCTAAAATCGCTCGCGGGCCCGCGCGAAGCATGTCCTCGCCTGAGTCCAGTAGTCGCCGCACGTTGGACTTTCGATGCTCGCCGTCGCCGGGCCACTCACCCCGTCCCAGCAGATTTTCAGCGATCTCCCTCAAACTCGCGCCCGCATTGCGCGCGTCCACTGCCTGCAAGGCGAGTAACTTGCGGACCAAGCGGATGTGGCGTCGTCCATTGGGGACCGAGCAGCGAAGCGCGCGCATTGCGGCGATCCGGGCGTCGAGGTGATCATCGTCGGCCAAGTCGAATCGAAGCACGACCGGCCCAGCCGCCATTGTACCCTCGATTACATCGAGTCGAATGGGTTCGCCCCCACCATCGATTATCAGATGTTCGCTATTTGGCGCCCGCAGCATGCGAACATCCGCTGCGTGAGCGTCGACGATCCGTCCGTCTACCTGGAATGGCCTCATGGCGCGCACGGCGAGCACGCGCGGGTCAACGACTGCTGACCATATCGGCAGCACCGAGGCGCATGTCCGGGCAGGATCCTCAGCAAAAGTGCATTCCCCACTCCGCGACGAAGTCGGCCTCGGCCGCGACGCCCGCCAGAGGCAGGGCCGGCAAAGCCGCATAGGCAACACGGTAGGCCGGGTCGCGCCGAAGCACTTCCCAGGCCAGCGCGCTGCGCCCCCGCCGGATGATGGCCTCATAGGCCGCAGGATCAAGAGCGCTCATCGTGACGATCTCAGCCGAACTCGCCCATCTGGGATCTGACGAACATGGCCGCTGCTTCGGCCTGGTCCGGGCGTAAGGCGTCGATCGCCGGGAGATGCTCGGGAACGTGGCTACCAAGCAGGATCGACGGGCATTGCCCTTCGACATTGCCCAGGTTGGGCCGATGCTGCGCGTAGCCGACCAGCGCGGCCAGTTCCGGCGCGAAGTGCCGCGCCACCTGTGGCGGATAGACCAGCCATTGCAGCTCAAAGGGCTTCAACCATCCCAGGCAGTAGCTGATGACGATCCCTCGCCGCGGCGCGCGGCTGGCATTGCCGCCCCCGCCGTGGAGGGTCGAGCCGAGGAAGATCAGGGCGTCGCCAGGCGACACCATAGGCACGACCGACTCTTCTTCAGGGAGGACGGGAATATCCTGAGCGAGCTGGCTTCCGGTCCAGAGCCGGGTACCGCCATTTGCCCGCTGGAATGCAGTTAGCGGCCACATGACGTTGACGAGGTATTCGAGGCGGCCCTTCGGGCCTTGCCACATGTCCTGATCGCGGTGTGGTAGCTGCGGCAGCGCGCCCGGCTGGATCTCAATCGCCTGGGTGAGGTTGAGCGCGATCCGCTCGCACCATGGCAGCAGCATCTGCTCGACGATCTCGAGGACCCGCGGATGCATCGCCAGCCGCTCGATCCCCGGTGAATGGGTCAGCAGCGAACCGAAGCGCCTGGTCCGTTCTCCGTAGAATGCGCCCTGGCACAATGGTGTCGCGGAGAAGCGAGGCTCAAGATCCGCCTCGATCTCGGCGATCAGGCCAGGTTCGACAGCGCGCCCAAACACGCACCAACCGTCGCGCGCGAGCGCTGCGGCATGGCGATCGACCGCGGCTCTCATGCCGGCACCCGGTCAAGCACGGGGGAATAAACGCCAGTCCAGCCAAGCCGCTCAGGCGTATCCGGCCGGACATGGATGAGGAAGGCACCGATCGGCCCGCCAGGGATCCGCACCGCAGGTCCGAGTGGTTCGGCCTGCCAGCCGAGGGACAGAATTTCCTTGCGAAACTGGTCGGGGATGACGCCGGTGTAGCGCTTGATGCCCCGCTCCAGCGCGACATCGACCATGGCGGAGAAGAGCAGATTGCGCAGTTCGCGACGCCGCTCAGCGCCGTGTCGCTGGGGCAGGCACAGCCGTGTGCTTTCCCATGTCGCCTCGTCGACTGGCACCCCCAGGGGGCAGAGATGGGGGAACAGCACGCCGAGCATATGCGGCCGGGTGCTCGGGAAGAGACGGATCGACGCCGCGTGCCCGCCATCTTCCTCGGAGACGATCAGGTAGACCGTATCGGCATTGTCGAACTGGTCCATCTCGTACTGGCCGTCGACCACGGGCACGTCCCAGCCGAACAGGTCGACGAAGAGGCGCTTGCGGTCGGCGAACATGGATTGCAGCAGCGGCCGATTTCCCGCTGCCAGATGGTTGTCGATGACGTGGATCATGGGGTGCTCCGGGCTCGTGATTTCCGCACACGAAGGAAGCAGCGACGGGGTAGCGGAAATAGGCCGAGTGATTACTCGGGTTGACGACGCGCGAGCTCGTGGAGGCCGACCTCGCCCGCAAGCACCGCGCTTACGACCAGTTCGGTGCGATCATGGGCGTCGAAGAGGCGTCGCGCTTCGGTGAGATAGCCGTCGACCGTGCGCGGCGTCAGGCAAAGCGCTCGGGCGATTTCCTTGTTCGAGAACCCCCGCCCCGCCAGGACTACGCAGTCGCGCGGGCGCGGATGCAACCTCGGCGAGCTATGGGCAATCGGCCGTTCGCCAGACACGAGCCGACGTGCTGACTGGAAGGCGAATATACCGATCATCTGAGCCGCGCCCAGATAACGATGCGCATTTTCAGGTCGTCTGGTGCCAGCAAAAGTGCAGGATCCCATACGCTCACCGAGGCAAACATAGGGAACCGTGATTCCTTCGTTGAGGCCCTCTCGCGCGCCCAGTGCAAAACTTGCTCGATCATTTCGATCTAGATGCATAATACGTGACAGGTCTGACCAGAGGAAGGCACTGTCAGCGAAGGCGCAGCCGCGAATAACGGGATCACGCCGATATCGCTGTTGCCCAAAAAGATGTTCCGTAATGGCGGCTGGATAGTCCTTCAGATCCACCCTACCGGCGAGCCCAGTACCAATATCGTGATGGATCAGAGCATAGTGACGAAAGTCCATTTCCCATGCCACGACCTCCATCAGGGTAATGAGTTCGTTCACTGACGCAATAGTCCGAAGCGCACCCACAATGGCGTCGGTCAACGCGAGGCAAAACCCTCTCTCGCGCCGGGTAGAGTCGAGCGACATGCCTTCACGTCCTCCAACCTTCGGACAGAACTACGCTCCGTGGGGAGCCTCCATTAGATGGAATGAGGCCGCAAAGTAGGATCCGATATGCATGATCGAACCGTCCGAGCAGGATCGATCCGTCGCGCAGAGTGCAGATTGGACCATCCAGTCACGGCACAAGGCATGCATTCGAACAATGCTTGCCCCTTGACCATTCGAACAAAATCGCGAGCTTTTAGGCTAGTCCTGGTTCTGGCTAGCATCTGTTCATCAGGTTGTTCCGTCTGATTTGCGAATCTCGGTAGAGGGCGGCTGCGATCGGCGGGTGGCTGTCTCGGCCGCCGTTTCGTCCGACCGGCCGCATGCACAGGCTCACGAAACCCGATAATCTGCATCGATCCGCTGTGCGGGACAACCTCGGCCCGGCTTCCCGTCACCGCTCCGATCTCGAGAAGCATGCCAAAGGGATTGAGTGCGCGATCTCCGCATAAGACGCCAATGCATGCCATGGAATTGTCGACGACCGGTGGTGTAGCAATACTCGTCATGCTTCTTTTCCTACCGCGCCTTAATCGCGGTCGTGAATCTGAACCACCTAGAATAGAATGATATGTCTTGATCTAATATACTTTAATAATTTCGGTCATTTCTTTGACATATTCCTTCAGTCCCCTTCGAGCGCCAGCACCGGCCATTAACGATCCTCTATTGAAGATTGCTCTCTGAACTTTTGGCAGCGAGATCGAACTGCCTTGTCTGGTCCAATGACACGATCTGTCAATTAAACGACTGCTTTGGTCAAGAACGGTTGCATCGCACTGTGTCAGCCTCGCTCGTCGTTCAGAAATGACGACCTCGTTCAAACTTCGGGGCGCACAATCCGCCCTTCATCTTGGAGTGGATACCAATGCGTCGTCATCTTATAAGCTTGGCACTTGGAATTGCTGCGATTGCGATTTCCTCGCCAGCACTTCCCCAGTCGCCTGCGCAGCCGGCTATTTCTGCCGACTTAATTCTCCAAAACGGCCGCCTGCTGATCCCTGGGGGCTGGGCAACCGCCATGGCAGTGGCGCATGGCACTATCGTTGCCATAGGTGACGACGTGGCAATGACTCCTTATCGGACCTCTTCGACGAAGGTCATCGATCTGGGCGGTAAGATGGTGATGCCCGGATTGCATGACATGCACGTTCACCCCGGCGGCGCCGGCATGCAGTTTTTCCAATGCGCACTTCCTCATGATGCCAAACCGGCGGAACTGCTCAATATCGTCTCCGGCTGCGTGAAGAATGCAAAGCCCGGCGACTGGATCACTGGGCGAGCTTATGAAGCAGCTTCCTTCGGCAAGACGCCGCCGAACAAGGCGATGCTCGACAAGATTGCTCCGAACAATCCCGTCATGCTCAACGACATCAGCGGACACAGCAACTGGGCGAACTCTGCTGCGCTGAAGCTTGCCGGCATTACGCGCGACACCCCCAATCCCCCCAATGGCATCATCGAGCGCGACGCCAAGGGAGAGCCGACAGGCCTGCTGCGCGAAAGCGCGTCCAATCTGGTGTCGAGAAATATTCCGCCGGCAACCCGTGAGCGCCATGCTGAGGCCCTCAAGAAGGGTCTCGATTCCTTGCTGGCACAAGGCATCACTGCCTTCGACGATGCGCTCCTGACAACCACCACCGCGCAGGCCTACAGCGATCTCAGCGACAAGGGCGAACTGAAGCAGCGGGTCCGGGGTTGCCTCTTCTACGTCGACCAAAATCTGCTGAAACTGCGTAACTATTATGCTCGCCCGAGATTTACGCCTTCATGCATCAAGATGCAGCTCGATGGCGTTCCGACCGACAGTCACACGGCCGCGATGCTCGAGCCCTATATGCCGCTTCCTGGGGCCAAGGCCGGCGACGAGATCCGGGAGAAGGGTCTCCTCATGGTCGACCAGGCAAAGCTCAATGCCTTGGTTGTTGAGTTCGATCGCGAGGGCCTGACGGTCAAATTCCACGCGGCCGGCGACGCTGCCGTTCGCGCTGGCCTCGATGCTATCGCAGCGGCCCGGAAAGCCAATGGATTCAATCACAACTATCACAACGTTGCCCACAACAGCTTCGTGAACATGGACGACATCCGCAGGGCCAAGTCGATCGAGGCCACCTTCGAATTCTCGCCATACCTGCTTTCGCCCTCGCCGATCATGGATGACATCGAAAAGGCCGTTCGGCCTGATCTCATGTCCCGCTGGATCCCGATCAAGGATGCTCTGGACGCGGGCGCTATGGTCGTGCCAGGTTCGGATTGGCCGGTCACGACCTCGGTCAGCCCTTGGTATGCTCTTGAGACTATGGTCACCCGCCAAGCGCCTGGCGGCGGTGGCAAGGTCCTCGGCCCTGAGGAGCGCATCACGCTCAAGCAAGCGGTCGAACTGTTTACGATCGCGTCGGCTCGGCAGGGGAACTTCGACTATGCCACGGGGAGTCTCGAGACGGGCAAGTTCGCCGACTTCGTCGTGATCGACCGCAACATCTTCGAGGTGCCGATCACCGATGTTCACAATACTAAGGTGCTGATGACCTACATCGAGGGCGAGAAAGTCTACGATGCTGCAACTGCGCCCGCCGGAAACTGATCAAGACTGGCGAGCGCTCCGGCGCTCGCCATTTTTCAAGGAAGCTGCTCTGCGTTCGCGCGGGCGAGAAGCGCCTCCCCATCGGCCGATTCCAGCCAGCGCTCTCGCACCAACTGCGTAACGTTGACGTTCACCTTGCCGATATATGTGCTCTTGGTCGGATAGAGTTCAGTGAGCTCCGACTTGGAGAGCGGTTCGCGCCATCCCCACAAACTGCATATGCCCGGACCGTCCATGCCAGCATGATAGCGAGCGGTGGGAACATCGAGCTGCGGAGAGCGGACGCCGCCAAGTATATTACCGAAACGATCCGTGTGCGCCTGTGCCTGCGGCGTGCCGGGAGAGGCTATAGCCATGGGCTCACCGCGTGGCGGCGCTATTCCCTTAGATGACCAATCCTCGAGATTGGCAAAGATCCCGCCGAGGAAAAATCCGAGAGGAACGTCATTGCCCAGGGCACCGTCTTCCTTGCACTCACCTGTCGATACAAAGCCGCGCCCGCTGGTGCGGTCGATGTCTGCAGGAGATGGTGTTCCAGCATCATCTCCGAGATGCACATGGGAGGAACCGGCAAGCTCATACGCGCGATAGAGGTCCGGCGCGACGTCACCGTCCGGACGGCGACGCAAGGAACGGATCTCACTCTGCGAGACAAGTGTGATCAGTGGCACGCCGACGGGGCGAATTTCCAATCGCGGATCGCCCGGCGGAATCGGGTCGGCACATTGGTGCATCGGCAGCCCTGGGCCAGTCGCGACCGTCGCAACATAACCATCCCATAGCGGCTTCCCGGCAGCATTCAGGACGAAGGGATGGATTGCCTCGGCATAGTTGAAGATGAAGCCGCCGGACTGGGAGTCTCCGCTCATATAGAGCCGACTGACTGCGAAGCCTTGCAGGGGATTTTGTGAGCTGTCGCTTTTTAGAAGCGCGCCAACCTGGCTGAGGGCGTCCCAGATGAGCCCGTTTTCGGTCGCCGGCGTCGCCTCGGCGGGCAGCCCCCCGCGTGGCATAGGCAGTCGATCCTGCCCGCAGGTCTGCGATGGCGGGAGCGGATTGGGAAAGCCAAGCCCGGCATAACGCTTCGCATCAAACTCCTGGAGTGAGGCGATTGCCACTGGCTTGATCGTAACACCGACCCAGGCATCACCATGGCGAACGAAGTGTCGCCAGGCGCTACCCCAGATTAGTGGCGCGTCGTACCGGATCGATGGGTTCATCGGTTCCACGACCACGGTGCCGCTAAACCGGCTTGCATCGCGCGGCCGACGCACCAGAATCCGTGTCACATAGGGCCCGCGAGCAAGTTCATCGAGCTTGCCGGCTGCCGGCCAGTCCAACGTGCGGGCGATACCACGCACAAAGAACTCCTCTTCGACAAATCCTGCTTTGGCGAGATCGACCGGTTCCACGGCGGACGAGGCCTGGGCCCATGGCCGCGAAGAGGTGGATACTGGGATTGGTCCTTCGACCTCAGGCAGGGAAGGAGTTGCTGGCGAGATGGCCGTGCGCGTCGCTGCAGGCGATGCCAGAACGACAGTCAATCCGACCAGCAACGCGGTCTTGTTTCTTGCCATTCCGGCCCCCTATGTCAGCTACGAGCTGATGGTTCAGACTTCAGCGGGCGAAGACTTGTCGACCCTTGATGAAAACCTTCAGAACATTGGTGTTGTGAACGTCGCTGATCGGCACCGCGAAGGGATCTCGGTCGAGCACGATGAGATCAGCGATCTTTCCGATCTCGATGCTCCCCCGGACTTTCGCGTCCCCCATCTGACGGGCGCCGTTGATGGTGAAGAGATCGACAGCTTCCTTGAGCGTGATCGCTTCATTGGCGGCAATAGCCGGCCCGGTGCCTGGGTCGCCCGGTACACGACGGGTCACCAATGTCTCCATACCGATCCAGGGATTTGCCGTAGGGGTGCCAGTGGGCCAATCCGAACCGACGACCACGAGCGCGCCACTGTCAATTGCTTCCCGCACCGGCCAAGCACGGGACATCAGATTCGGCCCGACCGCTTTGAGCTGTTCGTCATTGATGATCGTTGGAAACCAAAGATAGGGCGAGAATTCGAACGTGGCGCGTAGTGGTTTGGCGCGGGCCACCTGATCTTTCGCCAGCAGCGTGAGATGCGCAACGTCATGCAGAGGACCGTTTGGACCGTTGGCCTTCCGCGCCGCTGCGATCGCATCGAGGACGGCCTTGGATGCCGCGTCTCCGACCGCGTGGAACTTAACGGTGAGGCCCATCTTGTCCCACTTGGTGACAAGCGGATCAAGTTCTGACGGCGAGACCATCAGGATGCCCTTCTCGCGGCCGCTGTCCGTCATACCGGGCGGGTTGTCGGCATAGGGCTCAAGCAGCGCGGCGGTATGGCCCGCAGTGGGCACGCCATCCATGAACACTTTGACGCAATCCGGGCGGAAGTTCGCCCGTTCATATTTCCCGCGGCTGGCCAGGACCTGGTCGAACGAAATTTGGGGGCCGGGCGAGCGGCCATAGACCAAGCAACCACGGACTTGCTGAACTAGCTCGCCCTTTGAGTCGAGATCGTCATAGGCCTGAGCAATGGGCGGCGCGACCAGCGCGTCTACCAAGGTCGTGACACCGGTGGAAAGGAGCTGATCGAGAGCGCGCTTGAGCGACGCAGCGTTTTGAGCCGGCGTAGCTGGCGGCACGCGGCTCGCCACGAGTTGCGAGGCGGCTTCCCGCAAAATACCGGTCGGCTCTCCTGCAGTGTCGCGCTCTATCACGCCGCCTTGCGGATTTGGCGTGTCCTTGTTGACGCCAGCGATCTTGAGCGCCGCGCTGTTGGCCCAACTGCTGTGACCACTGACGTCCGTGAGCAGAATTGGATTATTCGGCGCGATCTTGTCGAGCATCGCCTTGTTCGGGCCGGCGTCACCAAAGGAGATGCCTTGCCACTGACCGCCGGTGACCCACTCTCTAGGCTTCTTCGACGCGACGCAGCGTGCGACAGCATCAATGACCTGCGCAGGCGTGGCTTCCTGTGAGAAATGACATTCCGTCATCTGCGCTCCCGCGCCCATGGGATGCACATGCATATCGTGGAGGCCGGGAAAGACGGTCTTGCCCCCAAGATCGACTTTTTTCGCCCCAGCCGGAGCCTTGGCAGCCACCTCACGATTGGAACCGATGGCGACGATGGCCCCATCCTTGATCGCTACGGCCTGCTTCCACCCTGCTGGCGTATAGATGTGAGCATTGAGGAGAACGATCGACCCGCCAGACTGTTGGCCGGCATATGATGCGACGCAGGGCACCGTGGCCGCGCCCAGCAGCGCAAGACCCAGGAACAGGGAATTTTTCATGGCTCTTACTCCATTGGCAAATTTTGAGGCGCGGCGAAGCACGGGCTCACCTGCAGCTTGGCGAAGGGAACAGACGAAATCTGATGCGATGCGCGGACACACTGCTGTCAGCGGCTGCCGATGGGAATCCAGGCCCAGATGCGGGATAATTCCGCGGGATTTGATCTTCACTCGCGCATGTCCGATCCAGCCATCATCGACGTTCGCCAGCCCGCCGCGTTGGACCGACTGTCTTGTTCAAGATGGATCAGCAGGTGGCCGTAGCCATTGATCTTTTCAGTCAGAAGATTGACTTTATCGGTCAATGGAAGTGGAGGTTTTGGCGTTCGGTTATCGCGTGATTGATGAGCTTTCCGCGCGCCGGCTTTCCAGACCCTTGAATTGCCTTATTGCAGCGGCAGTGCCCCCCGGCACAGGGTCGTGGCTGCTTCCGCAAGCAGCTGCTTGCCTTCCTCCAGTTCTTCCCCTTGCGCACCCTCCAGCCCGTCGATTTCGGCCATAGGAATGTCGGTGAAGAGTCTCAGGAAGCGCGTCACATCGTCATTATGGCTGTTGCGCCAGAAATCATAATATTGCTGGCGCGGGAGCATATCCTCGTTCAGCCAGACTGCACCACCCAGGGATTTACCCATTTTCTGGCCGTCGGCTGTCGTGAGGAGAGGCGTCGTGAGCCCGAAAAGCTCCACGCCGTCCCGGCGCCGGCCGAGTTCGATTCCATTGACGATGTTGCCCCACTGATCGGAACCCCCAAGCTGCAGCTTACAGCCCAGGCGCCGATTGAGCTCGGCAAAGTCATAGGCCTGAAGGATCATGTAATTGAATTCGAGGAAGGTCAGCGACTGCTCCCTTCCCAGCCGTAGCTTCACGGAATCGAACGCCATCATTCGATTGATCGTGAAGTGCTCGCCGATGTCGTGGAGCAGTTCCATATACTGCAGGCGATCGAGCCAATCGGCATTGTTGACCATGACGGCATCAGTCGGGCCATCACCAAACTTCAAAAAACGTTCAAAGACGCGTTTGATCGAGGCCACATTGGACGCGATCGTTTCATCGTCCAGGAGTTTGCGTGCCTCGTCCTTGAAACTGGGATCCCCGATCTTTCCTGTACCGCCACCCATGAGGACAACCGGCTTGTGCCCCGCCTCCTGCATCCTGCGCAGGAGCATGATGGACACCAGGTGACCGACGTGCAGCGAGGATGCCGTCGGGTCAAAGCCGATATATCCCGGCACGATTTCACGTTGAGCGAGCGCGTCGAGGCTGGCGGCGTCGGTCAGCTGATGAATGTAGCCGCGTTCATCAAGCAGCTTGAGAAGGGACGACGAATAGGAGGTCATGCCGGGATCCGGTCTGGTCAGAATGGGCGTTCGATATGCGCCGGTCAGAGTAGCGGACGGCTGCTTTCGCGATACTGACGCGGGCTGACACTTGTCCAGCGCCGAAAAGCACGCGTGAAGCTCGCATTCTCTGCATAGCCTAATGCCGATGCGACCTCAGCGATGCTCATTCTGCTACCGGAAAGAAGGCGCTTGGCCAGCGCTTCGCGTCGGCGGTCGAGCAACCGCTGAAATGACTTCTGCTCCGAATTAAGCCTCCGATAGAGCGTCGATTGAGAGATGCGCATCTCCTTGGCGAGGCTGCATACGTTGACCTTCTGCTGGATCGACGTCGGGGTCAGGGCTTCCGTGACACGGTCTCCGAAGCTCTGAAGGCCGCTTCGAGAAGCAATGCGCTCTCGCAGCTGGGCCTCAAGAATTTCCGCCAGAGCGTCGCTAAGGGCGATCGATCTGAGGTTGAGATCAGCCGCTTTGATGATCACAGCATTGCGGGTCTGACGAAAGTATATCGGACAACCGAACAGGCTCTCATAGCGTCGCCGATCTACCGCGGGGCCGTGTTCGAGGTGAACCTCGACTGGCTGGCAACGGCCGCCGGCATATGCGCGGATCATTTTGGTGATGATGCCCAGCGAGAATTCGGCATCTTGCCGCCGCGGGGCGATGCTGTCGTCGCGGATCTGATATGTGATGGCAGCAAGTTCGCCATCATGTTCTATCTGATTGTCCGTCGCGTCTTGAACTGCAGACACGTAGCGACACAGATTTCCGATTGCTTGTCCCAAGGTCTCGGAGCTCAAGAACAGGAACCCGACCGCGCCCAGCGCCTCTGGGCCTGATGCCAATGAAAGCGAAAGGCCGATCAGCGGGTCTTGCGCCTGCTCCGCCGCCAGCTCCAGAAGCCTGACATAGTTGCGGAGCGGAAGCTGATCATTCACGTTCTCGAGCCGGTTCGGCCTGATGTCCGCCGCTGCCAGCAACTTGCCAAGCGGCAGGTCCTTCTCCCGCAAACGCTCCACCAGCGCTTTGACGTTTTGCACCGAGATCATCGGTTCCACCACTGTCGATGCGTGATGCATTCGCTCAGTTTCCGATCCTTGTTTGCATCAGTAGGCGACGCATACTGACTTCGTCTCCGTATAGGCTGCAAGAGCGTCCGGACCAAAATCGCGGCCAAGGCCCGACTGCTTGTATCCGCCAAAAGGCAGGTTTGGATCGACGGGTACATGCGTGTTTACGTAAACCGTGCCCGCCTCGATCCGCGGAATGAGATCCATCGTCCTGCCTAGGTCGTTCGACCAGATGCTGGCGGCTAGGCCGTACGGCGAGTCATTGGCAAGCCGGATAGCCTCCTCGATGTCATCGACGGGCGTCACGCTCAGCACAGGGCCGAAGACCTCTTCCCGCTGGATCATCGCATCGGCAGCCGCACCGGTCACCAGCGCGGGTGATACATAAAAGCCCTGCTTGGGACCTGTTTGGCCCCGGAAGACATGTGCACCACCCTGCTCGGCGCGAGCGATATTCAGAAGGACCGCATTCTGGTGTTGGGCCGATACGAGGGGATTGATCTGCATCGATGGATCCCGACCCGAGCCGATCGTCATCGATCCCACCGCCTGCCGAAGTCCCTCGATCAAGCCATCATAGGCGGGGCGCTCCACGTAAATGCGGGACAGCGCAGCGCAGACCTGACCACTGTTGAGGAAAGCGGCAGCGGCGAGCCCAGGGATAATCTTGGCCGGATCGGCATCTGCAAGCACCAACGCCGGGTTCTTGCCTCCAAGCTCGAGGGAAAAGCGCGCCATCCGGTCCAGTGCCTGATGTCCGATTGCCTTCCCGGTCCTGGTCGATCCGGTGAAGCTTACCTTAGCGATCGCAGGGTTCTGAACGAGCGCCGTGCCCGTCGTCGTGCCCCGTCCTACAACGACATTGAAGACACCAGCGGGCACGCCGGCCTCAATCGCAAGCTCCGCAAGCACGAGCGCCGTGACAGGCGTGAATTCAGACGGCTTGAGAACAACGGTACACCCGGCGGCCAGCGCCGGCATGACCTTCCACAGCGCAATCATCATCGGGAAGTTCCAGGGCGCTATGGCAGCGACGACCCCGACGGGCTCAGCGCGGGTATAGGCATGATAACGGCCGCCTGGGATGATCGGGATCGACATATCGAGCGTAAGGCCGGTGATCTTGGTCGCTAGGCCAGCAATGTAGCGCATATATTCGACCGAAGCGCCGACATCGACCATGCGCGCGATGTTGATGGATTTTCCCTGGTTCAGCGTCTCAAGCTGGGCAAGCACTTCGCCATCGCGTTCGACCAATTCAGCAAAGCGAAAGAGAATTCGCTCGCGATCGGCGGGGCGCAGTCCGGACCACCGCTTGTCCCGGAAGGCTGCATCTGCTGAAGCAACCGCTGCGTCGACCTGGCTTCCGGTCGCTTCCGGTAAGGCGGCGATCACATCCTCGGTGGCGGGATCGATGATCTTGAGGGCTTCGCCCGCACCGGCGCTGAAGGCGCCGTCGATGAACAACGAGCCTATACGGCCAAACACACTCTCCACGGCGGGCAACAGGCTAACGCTCGTCATCTTTATCTCCCCGCCGCCGGGGACCTAATTCCCTGCTGAACGGCAGGACGAGAATGATGCATCCACCCCGTCCTGCCGTTGACATTTTAATGCATCAATTTGATAATTTCAGTCAACCGCTCAGGGCTTGCCGGCAACCGGCCTCGCGGAATCATAGACGATCTCGCCGTTGATGATTGTCAGATTGACTTTCGTTTCGTGAACGGTGGTGATCGGCACCTCGAAGATGTTGCGATCGATCACGACGATATCAGCCAGCTTGCCTCGCTCGATCGTCCCCAACCGGTCGGAGGCATATTGCTGCCTGGCAGAGTTGATCGTGAAGAGATCGACCGCCTGCTTGAGGGTGATGGCTTCATCAGCACCGAGCGCTTCTCCGATCCCTCCGGGTTGCTTGCGGGTTACCAGGGTCTCGATCGCGAGCCAGGGATTCACAGAAGGAACAACGGCCCAGTCGGATCCCGGCACCGCAAACGCTCCAGCATCCAGCGCATCCTTGACGGGGATCCAGCGCTTCATGCGTTCGGGGCCCACTGCCTTCTCGATATCCGCGATGATCGGCGAGCGATACCAGATATATGGCGAGAATTCGAAGACGGCGCCGAGGCTGCGAGCACGTCGGATGTCGTCCATCGAGACGAAGCTGTTGTGCGCAACGTCATGGAGAACGCCCGAGAAGCCATTGGCTTTGCGGGCCGCTTCGATCGCATCGAGTCCTTGGCGAACCGCAGCGTCGCCTGCAGCGTGCATTTTGACGGTCATACCCAGTCTGTCGAAGCGAATGAGCGCCGCGTTAAGATCTTCCTGGGTGACCTGCGAAAGACCCTTTTCCCGTCCTGTCTCGTCCCGACCTGGCACCGGCACATAATGGTCGAGCATCGCGGCTGTGTGACCGTCTGTCGGCACGCCATCGAGCAGAATCTTGACGCATGAGGGCGAGAAGCGCTCGCGGGCATAGAGTTGCCTCTGCTGGATCATTTCCTCTGCGGTCATGATGATGCAGGCACGGACATGCTGTTTGAGATTGCCGGCATCCGCGATTTTGCCATAGGCGACGCCGATATCTGGAGTGACGACTGCATCGTCGAACGCCGTGATGCCATAGGATAGCATGACGTTGAGAGACCATTGCAGCGCCCGCACGGTGTCCTCCGGGCTCGCAGGCGGGACATGCGCGCTGACTCCCCACGATGCAGCCTCCCGCAGGAGGCCGGTCGGTTCTCCCTTGCTGTCGCGCTCGATGATGCCGCCCTTGGGATCGGGGGTGCTCTTGGTGATATTGGCGAGTTTCAGGGCCGCCGAATTGACCCAGGAACTGTGACCACTGATATCGGAGAACATCACCGGGTTGTTCGGTGCCACCTTGTCGAGCATTTCCTTGTTCGGCGGCGTCTTGCCGAACGAGGCAGCTTCATAGGAGCCGCCGGTGACCCATTCGCCAGGCTTCTTCGCCTTCACGCATTCCGCCGTGATCGCAAAGACCTGCGCCGGCGTTGCGTCATGAGGAAGCTGGCACTGCTGCTCCCGCTGGCCCGCTCCCGTCGGATGAACGTGCATATCATGGAGGCCCGGCAGGACCGTTTGGCCCTTGATATCCACGACTTTTGTCTGACCAGTCACGTAGGGCTGCACAGCAGCGCTATCGCCCACGGCAAGAATGACGCCCTTTCCGATTGCCAGCGAGCTTGCCCAACCTGATGGCGTGTAGATGCGACCATTGGTGAGGACCATGTCCGCCTTCTGGGCAAGAGAGTCCGTCGGCGCCGGCATTTGCGCCAAGCTGGGCTGTGACGCGATGGTGGTGGCCATCAAGATGGCGATTGCTGTCCTTCGAAACATTTCAAACCTCTCCCGTGAAAACGAATTACAAATCCCTGTTTTCCCAACGCCGGATGGCGAGCGAACTAGCTGCCCGCTCCCCTCGCGGCTTCGCGCATCATCTCGATCTGGCGCCACGCCACCCGCTCGCGACCAGCGGGAGGGCGAGATTTGGCGAGACGCGCGACGAAACCCTGGACGGCGCCAGAGACCACAAGGCCGGGAACGGCCCGCCGTACAGGGCGGATCGGAGAAACGACCTTTGCCCTGTGAGCGCATCCATCATCTGCCAGAACCGGCATCCGGAGCGGTGTAGATCTCCTCACCCCCGACGAATGTCCGCAGCACCCTGGTGTTGTGGATTTCCGTCGGTGCGATCGCGAAGATATCGCGATCGATGACGACCAGGTCAGCAAGCTTGCCCGTCTCGATCGTCCCGGTGGCCGCATCCATGTTCATCTGGCGCGATGAGGCGCGGGTGAACATGTCGATCGCCTGTTTGAGCGTGATGCGCTCCTGCGCGCCCAGCACTTCGCCGCCGCCGCCAGGTACCTGGCGAGTCACGAGCGTCTCGATTGCGATCCAGGGATTGACGGAGGGGACAACCGACCAGTCAGATCCCGGAACTGACAGGGCCCCGGCATCAAGCGCGTCCTTTACCGGGATCCAGCGCTTCATCCGCTCTTCGCCGACGGCTTTGCGGATGTCATCAATGATCGGTGAGGGGTACCAGATGTAAGGTGAGAACTCGAAGGCAGCTTCGATGGACCTGGCACGCCGGATGTCCTCAATTTTGACGAAGCTGTTGTGGCCAACATTGTGATAGTAGCCAGAGAAGCCATTGGTCTTGCGGGCAACTTCGATGGCGTTCAGAGCAGCTCTGACAGCGGCATCGCCGGCTGCGTGAAACTTCATGGTCATGCCCATTGCATCGAAGCGGGTGACCATGGCGTTGAGTTCGGGCTGCGGTATCAGCAACAGGCCCTTTTCGCGGCCTGTCTCGCTGCCGTGCACTAGCGGCACATATTCGTCCACCATCGCCGCCGTATGACCGTCGGTCGGCACGCCATCGACGAAGATTTTGATGCACGTCGGGCTGAACTTCTCTCGGGAATAGAACATCCGCTGCGCGATGAGGTCATTTTCCCTGTATATGATGCAACCGACCACGCGCTGCTTGAGCTCACCCTTGTCCGCCAGTTCGCCATATGCGATTGCGCCTGGCGTGCTCAGCCCGGCATCGACAAAGGATGTAATGCCGAAGCTTGCCATCAGGTCGAGCGCCCATTTGAGGGCTGAGACATATTGCTTCTTGCTTGGGGGCGGAACGCGCTCACGCACCAGTCTGCCAGCGGCTTCTCGCAGGATGCCGGTCGGCTCGCCTTTGCTATCTCGCTCGATAATGCCTCCCTTGGGGTCGGGTGTATCGCGCGTGATGCCGGCTGCCTTCAGCGCCACCGAATTCGCCCAACTGCTGTGGCCGCTGATATCCTCAAAAACCACAGGATTATTAGGTGATACCTTGTCGAGCATCGACTTGTGAGGCGGTGTGGATCCGAACGACGCCGCCTCATAGGCCCGCCCGGTAACCCATTCTCCAGGCTTTGCTTTGGCGACGCACGCGGCGGTGACCTCGAAAACCTTCGCGGGCGCAGCGCCATGGGGAATGGAGCATCGGGATTGGTCGATGCCCGCGCCAGCGGGGTGGACATGCATGTCGTGCAGGCCGGGAAGGACCGTCTCTCCTTTGAGATCGATGACGCGCGTCGAGGCAGTTTTGTGGGGCGTCACTGCACCCGCGTCTCCCACGGCAACGATCGTCCCCTTTGAAATGGCTACGGCGCTCGCCCAGCCATTGGGGGTGTAGATACGACCGTTCTCGAGAACCGTATCTGCAGGCGCCGGCTCAAGTGTTTCCAGCATACCGTTGAGTTGCGCGGAAGCCGGTGCCGCACTTGCAAGCAGCAGCCCAAAAGCGAGTGAGGAAATCTTCATCTTCTTTGCCTTCGTCGGATTGACGGACGGTGGCGTCCCGGGCGCAAAAAAATGGGGTGGCTAAATGCCACCCCAACGCGATCAGTAGCGACCGACGAGCGTGACGCCGAACGTCCTTGGCCGCAGCGTAGCGCCTTGGAAGAGGCTTGGATTGTTGCCCGAGAAGACGGAAATCGACTGGCTCAGGCCCAGTTGCGGATGCACGTTGAACAAGTTGTTCGCGAAGACCGACAGGTCGAATTGCTTGATCCGGATACCCGCGCGAACGTTGACGAGTTCAGTTGCCGGCGGCGGTGGGATAAGCGGATTATAGCTTCCGCCATTCCGAGGATTTTGGGATCCGATGCCCGCCGATGCGGCCGAGAGAAACTGGTAGTCCGCTCTCAGATAGCCGTCGTTTTCGAGAATAGGAAAGTCATAAGTTCCACCGACCGTGACCGTCCAGGGCGAGCCCGGAATTCGATCTCCCGCCGTAACTAGGTTCGATGTCGGACTGGCCGGGTTGACGACGTCCGAGTTGAACTTCGCATAGGTGTAGCCGACAGCCCCAGACAGCTGAAAATGGCTGGTTACACTGAGATTGGCGTTCAGGTCGAACCCCTTGCTCGTCGCGGAACCGGCATTGATCACGAACTGGAAGCCGCATGACAGCGCGATGTTCTGCTGGATATTGCTCCAGTCGATGTAATAAGCGCTTCCGGCCACTTGTAGACGGCGATTGAACAATTTGCTCTTCGCGCCGACCTCGTAGCTCCACAAACTATCCGATTTATATGTTCCGAAACCATTGGCCGCGAGCGGAAGCCTGCAACCAGCCCCGATCTCCGGGTTACCACCACCCGTTCGATAGCCCTTCGCTGCGGAGGCATAGAGCAGGGTGTCATTCGTAGCCTGATACGAGATCCCGAATTTGGGAGTGACAGGCGTCTCCTTCTGCTTTGCGCTGGCGATGACCGGCGTGGCGCCGACGATCGGACCATAGTTGTTGAAGAAGATGTCCACATCGGCCTGAGCCACACGAACACCCGCAGTCAGCTTCAGCTTTTCGGTCACCTTGAAGTCAGCCTGCGCGAATCCGGCAAGCTGCGTTTCCCGAACGGTGCCGGGATCGAGTGCATCGCCGAACACCGCACCAGCCATTGGTGCGTCCGCGCCGCCGGCCTGCAACGGCCCATAACAGAATGGCGCTACGGTGAAGGCCGGGCAGCCACCCGCAGGGAAGGAAACCGGGGTCGAAAGCGTCGCGACGAACTGCTTCGCGACCTGCTTGTTCTTGGTGTAAAAAACTCCGGCGACCCAGTTCAGCCGCGAAGTTGGATCGGTGGATTCGATCCGGAATTCCTCCGAGATATTCTCTTGATCGTTGAACTGGTAGGACGGATGGTAATCGGTCGGCTGAGACAGATACGAGCCATAATAGAGAGAATGTTCGAAGGTCGTATAGTCGCTTACCGAGCTCTGTTTGCGGTTGAAATATGACGTACTGGACACGAGGCGTACTGGCCCGAGATCGAGTTCGGCCTTCAGCGAAGGCAGATAGAAGCGATCATGGCTCGGCTGCGCCTTGTTATTACCCTGACCGAACTGGTTTGCCGACGGGTTCGACAGGTTCACCCAATATGTGCTGGAATCATTGTTGTAGATGTTCTGATAATAGATTGACGCGTTCAGCGTGAAATTTTCGATAGGCGTGAATAGCAGCGCCCCTCGCAGCACATCGACGTCTTGGTAGTTGGCGTCTTTCTGCACGACCTTGCCGGTCGTTGGCTGAGCATAGCCGCCGGGTGTCACGCCCGGGAACTGAGATTGAAAGTAATTGGAATTGGCTTGGGCGAGCAACGGACCAACGCCAGGGACACCAGACAAGGCCTGAATGATACCGTTGGTAACCGGACAACTGCTTGGCGTCACAAAGCAGGTGGACAGATAGACCGGGCCGCCTGCCGGACGGTCATACTGAATGCGATCGACGTAGCCACCATCGCGACGGTGCCAACCACTGACACGGAACGCCAATTTGTCTTCGATGATTGGTCCACCCACCGCGAGACCGAGCTCCCAGCTGGTGCCCCCGCCTTCCGTGACGCCGACTTCTCCGCGGCCATAGACGCTGTAGTTCTTGAGGCTGGGTGTCGGTGTGATGAACCGTACCGCACCGCCTTCGGCGCCTGCACCAAAGAGCGTGCCTTGCGGTCCACGAAGAACTTCGACGCGCTCGAGATCGAAGATGTTCGGGAAAACCGAATAGCTGCTATATCCGAAATTGCGGGACTGAATGGGCGTATCGTCGATGTAGATACCCGTCGTCGATGCACCCGCTCCAGAACTCACACCGCGGATGGATATCTGAGCTGCACCGGAATTTCGCGTATCGCCGCGACCGAAAGTGACGCCCGGCGTGAGCCTCGAGATATCGTCGATGCTGCGCACGCCCTGCTGGTCGAGGCGCTTGGCCGAGAAAGCCTCGACGCTGATCGGGACCTTGCTGAGGACTTCAGACTGGCGCGTTGCCGTAACGACGATTTCCTGGCTTTCAGTCCCACCGTCGGTGGCGCTGTCTGCCTTCTGGCTCGTGGAGTCAGGCGCGGCTGCACCCTGCGCATGAACTCCCGTCGAACCGATCATGATTGCAATAGCCGCGAAAGATGCCTGTCGCAGTTCGCGAGCCAGTCTGAAGTTTCTCATTGTCCGTTCCCCTAATTTGTACGTTGCGCCCCTCCCGGGCAGAACATTAATTGTTATTATTCAATATCTTATTTCATTACACTGCGACTCGAAAGGCCTCCTTCAGCGCGTTGGCGATCACGTCGACTTGCTCTTCACTGATCACGAGCGGCGGTGAGAGAATGAGCTTCGTTCCGACGGGGCGGACGATCGCCCCATGAGCGCGAGCGGCATCGGCGAGGCGATAGGCAAGGCCCTCACCAGGATCGATCGGCTCGCGCGTTTCCTTGTCAGCCACGAGATCGATTGCGATCATCAGGCCCTTGCCACGCACATTGCCGACGACTGCCGACGACTGCTCAAGAGGTTTCAAGCCATCAAGGAGGCGCGCGCCCATCGCGGCTGCACGGCCGGGCAGATCTTCGCGCTCGACGATCTCGAGGCATGCAAGCGCCGCGGCGCAGGCAACGGCATGGCCGGTATAGGTATAGCCATGCATGATCGCGCCGGTGAACGTGGCGTCGTCATCCCAGGCGGAGACGACGCGCTTGTTGAAAAGGGTCGCGCCAAGCGGCACGTATCCCGAACTCAAGCCCTTAGCGAGACACATGATGTCGGGTTTGACGCCCCAGCCGCGCGAGCCGAACATGGCACCCGAGCGACCGAAACCGGTGACCACTTCATCGGCGACGAGGAGCACGCCGTAACGATCGCAGACTTCGCGAACCAACGGCCAGTAGGTCTCAGGCGGAACGATGACGCCTCCCGCGCCCTGGATGGGCTCGGCGAAAAAGGCCGCTACCGTATCGGGGCCCTGAAACTCGATTTCCCGCGCGAGAGCGTCAGCACAAATCCGCGCGAGTTCCTTGGGGTCGTTCGTCCAAGGATTTCGGTAAATCCAGGGGCATTCGACCTGATAACAGTTCGGAAGAAGCGGCTCGTAGTTGGCTCGGAACGACGGAATGCCGTTCATGGAGACGCCGCCGATGTGCGTGCCATGATAGGCGTTCATGAGCGAGATGAACTTTACGCGCTGCGGCTGACCCTTGAGCCTCCAATACTGCCGGGACAGCTTCATCGCCGTTTCGACAGCGTCCGAACCACCATTGGAAAAGAGGACGCGAGCCATGTCTTCCGGCTGCGTCATTTCGATCAGCTTCTGCGAAAGCAGGATGGATGGCGGCGTAGTCGTTCCGTCAAAGGGTGAGAAATATGCGATTTGGGCGAGCTGGGCCTGGATCGCGTCGATTACTTCCTTCCGGCCGTGCCCGACATTGACGCACCACAAGCCGGCGACACCATCGACATAGGATTTGCCGTCAAGGTCTTCGACGACTGCCCCGCGACCGCGGGCAATGATGAGCGGCGGGTCCTGCTCGAGCCGTTTGGGATGAACCATCGGATGCCACTGATATTTGGCATTGGCCGCTTTCAAGAGATTGTCATCAACGCGCTCTAGTGCGGCGGCTGCGATAGGCTTCGAGTTCATGTTGCTCCTGCTCGTGCAAAGCTGCTGGAGCGGGAGAATGCCGCAGCTGACGACAATCCCGTTGATCTACCCCGTCAGATCTTTGATAGTTTCATTCAGAACCACATTGGCTGCCGGGCCGCTGACGCTTCCCGGCAGCCATTCATTCATTTGACAGACCCAGCGTCGAATGCAGTCCAGCCAATGCCAAGGCTTTCGCCCACCGGCTGACTGGTGAGGGTGCCGCGATGGACGTTTAAGCCAGCCGCCACATGGGGATCAGCAAGCGCTCCGAGACCTTTTTCGGCCAGCGAAAGCCCGACAGGCAGCGTGGCATTGTTGAGCGCTGCAGTTGAGGTCTTGGGCACCGCGCCAGGCATATTCGCAACGCAATAATGAACGACGCCCTCTTCGACGTAGGTGGGGTTGGCATGCGTCGTCGCGCGCGATGTTTCCGCACAGCCGCCTTGGTCGATCGCAACATCCACCAACACCGATCCCAGCTTCATTCTCCGCAGCAGTTCACGCGTGATGAGCTTGGGGGCACTTGCACCAGGCACCAGTACCGCACCGATAAGAGCGTCGGCCTGCGCCGCTTCTGCTTCGAGCGCGTCGGCGGTCGAGTAACACGTGCGGACCCTTCCCCCGAAGAGATCGTCCAATTCCCGCAAACGGGCGAGCGACCTGTCGAGGACGGTGACCTCCGCCCCCAGGCCCACAGCGATCTTCGCGGCGTGCGTTCCAACGACGCCGCCTCCGAGCACAACGACACGGCCAGAGGGCACGCCGGGAACGCCCCCGAGCAGCAAGCCTTGGCCACCGCTGTGTTTTTCGAGCGAGACGGCTGCGGCCTGAATTGAAAGGCGGCCGGCCACCTCACTCATGGGGGAAAGCAGCGGCAAGCCGCCTCTCACATCTGTGATCGTCTCGTAGGCGATGGCGGTCACACCACTGGCCAGCAGTCCTTCGGTCTGCTTACGATCCGACGCGAGATGAAGGTAAGTGAAGAGGATCTGTTCCTCGCAGAGACGGGTCCACTCTTCGGGCTGGGGCTCCTTGACCTTCACGATCAGGTCGGCCGAAAACGCGTCTTCCGCCGTCACGATTATCGCTCCGGCTGAAATATAGTCTTGATCTGTCGCCCCGATCCCCGCGCCCGCCTCGGTCTCGACCAGGACGGAATGTCCCCGTTGGACGAATTCCCGAACACTGCCGGGCGTCAGTCCAACTCGGTATTCATGAACCTTGATTTCCTTGGGTACGCCGATGCGCATCGCGCTGTTCCTTCCACATTAGCTGGTGGCGGGAACGTATTGGAAAGTCGGGCGCTAATCCTTGCAATCTATCGACAAATGCGGTCAAATGACTTATTAATTTAACGATATTACTGATTGCATGGCATGAATATGAATGTTCTTGATCGCGCTGATGGAAAGATCGTCAAGGCCCTTTGCGCAAACGCGCGGACGCCGGTTCTCCAGATCGCTCAGTTGGTCAATCTGTCGCAGCCTGCTTGCAGCCGCAGGATACAGATGCTCGAGCAGCACGGAATCGTGACGGGATATGAGGCAGTCCTGGATCTTCGGGCATTGGGTTTCAAAGTCACCGCACTTGTCGACATTCAGCTCAGATCGCAAAGTGAAGACGATATGTCCGCCTTTGAGGCTGCGGTAACGGAGCACCCGCAAATCGTTGAGTGCATGCTGGTATCGGGAGAGCAGGATTATCGTCTCAAGGTCATCGCCCGGGACCTAGAAGACTATGAACATGTGCACCGCACGGCGCTGTCGCGTCTACCGGGCGTGGTGCGGATCGCTTCCAGTTTCGCCTTGCGCCTCGTTTCAAGCCGCCATTCGGTTGATGCGATTTTTGAGGCCGCGTCTTTACATCCCTCTGCCTAGCAAGCTTACGGCGGCGCGAAGCCCCCCTATTAATCCCGCGCGCGCTGCTTCACTCTATGCTGACGCCGGGGACTAAGGGCCGAGAGATGGCACAGGCGCGATGCGGGCGACAACTTGTCGTCGCCCGCTGAACCGGAGTTTCGCGCACCCTATAGGTAAAGCTTCTGGTTGATGGGGATATTGTTGTCCCGGCAATGGCTTTCATAGTGATGGATGAACCACCAGACATCGGCAGTGAAAACGAACTTGCCCCATTCATCATGGAATTCGATTGGTCCCTGCATCCATCCGAATAGCTTTACCCCTTCGGGGTGGTCCGTCATCAGCGTGTGACTCTCTCCTGGCGTTTCGAGAATGAGGCCGCCCGGCGAGGCGACCCAATCATATTCAAGATACTTCACGCTTCCATGGAGGCAGACCATCACGATGGTACCACGATGGAGATGTGTCCCGATGACACCGGGCTCTTTGACCCAAAGCACATTCGAGAAGGTGTTGGACCGAACGTCGAACGCCAAGTGCTTGATCATCGCAGTGGGACCAAAGGGAACCCAGGGACTATCGATATCGCTCTGCACGTCGATATATCGGCCGCCCGGACTGAGACGTTCGACCAGTGCTTTGTGCGCGAAGCCAACGTCGACAATCTCCGCCTTGGTTGACGGAGGCACCATGCTGTTCGTTGCCATTTCTTCTCCTAAAGTGGGTCTCGTTAGCTGTGGCACAGCTTTAGCGAGAGACGATCGGACCAGCTTGGAGGAACGCGCGCTGTCCCAGGACAAGCGCGCAGCGAGCGGCGTTCCTCAAGCGCCGTCGACCAAGCGCTTTGGCTCTGCGCGCTTGTCAGCAGCCCAGGCTCACCCCCGGAAATTCGCTTCCCGGTAACCTCCATCAAGGAGCGCATCTAAAGTCCCAGCATTTTCTTAGCCGCCGTCACAAGATTCTCGAGATCGCCTTGGGAAGAAGGAAGCAGTTTCCTAAGATTAACGAAGCCGTGAGCCATGCCATGCGCTTCAAGATGCACGACTTGGGCCCCTTGTTCGCGGGCATAGGCCGCATAGGCTACGCCCTGACCGCGCAGCGGATCGAGGCCTGCGGTCATCACAAGCAGGGGCGTTTTGACGGGAACCGATCCCTTGAGACAATTGTGTCGTCGATTGTCTCCCGACGCGCCATAGCAGTCGTTGAACCACGCAACAGCCTTTCTGGTGACAAGGAAGCACTCTCCAACCGTTCGGACCAAAGGCCATTCAATAGCCGCACCGATGCGAGGATAGATGGCCAATTGCGCAGTGACCGGGACAGATGCCGGTATCTCTGCCAATCGCTGTGCAACCAAGATGGCAAGTTTGCCGCCAACGTCGTCGCCGCACGTCACGAGAGCGGTGACGCCCTCGCCGAGTTGGCGAGGTCCCGTTGCGGCCCAACGCGCAATCGCTTCGGCATCCTCGGGTGCGGCGGGAAAGGGATGCTCAGGACTGAGCCGGTAATCGACAGCTAAAACAGGCAAATCGAACCGATCCGCAAGCCACGTGCAGAAGCTGTTATGTGATTCAAGGTCGCCAATCACAAAGCCGCCGCCATGAAAGAACAATATCAGCGGGCCGGCACCTCTCGATCGACGCCGATCGTAGAGACGAAGCGCTATGTCGCCCACCGGTCTCTTGACTTTGAATGAGCGGCAAACCGGGAGTCGGACGGCTGGCAGATCAGCATCAATGCCCATAGCGCGCATCAAGACACGGGCATCATGGACGGACAGTGTTTCGAGCGGCGGTATGGCGCTGTCGTTCGAGGATGCAAGGAAAGCGGCGGCATCGGGGCGGATGAAAGGAGCGGCCATAGGCTAGGCCTGTCGCGTCCCATGAAAATGGCCGCTAGCGTATCGGAATGCCGTGCGGGTCGGTTGATCCCGAGCGACGATGAGGCATCCGCGAGGTGAGGCCGCAACGATGGTCCCGGCCCTACTTGATGTTGGCGCCGACGTGTTAGTTGCCATTTCTGCTCCTGACTTCGCCCTTCTCGAGCTGCGGCAGGAGCATACCGGCCGAGTGGCAAGAAGCTTGGATGGACGCGTCGCGTCCCAGGACAGATGTGCAGATCAGCGCGCGGCTTGGCGCCAGGCCGTCGGGGGCACGCCGTAATGGCGCGTGAAGCAGCGGGTGAAGTAGGCGGCATCATTGAAGCCGCACTCGAACGCAATCGCCGTGACAGTTGCCTCGCTTGTCTGGGCAAGCAGATCTGCTGATCGGGAAAGGCGACGCGCCCGGATGAATGCGGTCGCGGTTGTGTTCATCTTGGCGAAGCCCATCTGGATCGTCCGGCGTGAGAGGCCGAGTTGGAAAGCGAGCGTATCCACGCCCAGATCGGGGTCGTGAAGTTGGGCATCCACTGTTTGCATCAGGACCGATCCGAGCTCGACTGCCTGTGCCTCATGGGTTATAGAAGAGAATGCCAGAGCGACCAGTTCGGCCAGAGCATTTTCGAAATGTGCGCACCATTGAGCGCCGGGGTCGATACGCATCGTCATGGCCTCTTTCCAGGAAGCGACCATGAATTGCCTGAACGCGACGACCGAGCGGGACGAGCCCGGCATGCGGGCGCCGCATAGCGCGCCGAGATTTTCCATTTTTGACTCAAGCAATGCGCGTGGAAGGTCTACCACGATCATGTCATGCGCGTTGGTTTCCAACACCGCCAAGTCATGAGACGAGCACAGCGACAGATCGCCAGGCTTTAAGTCGATGACATGCTGACGATGAGATTGGCGGCAGTAACCCCGCCCTTGAATATGGAGCAAGATTCGCTCTTCGAACGATTTCCGCTCATGTCGGTGGACGACCGACTCTGCCGCACTCGCCCAAAGCATTGTCACGCTGGGAAGATGCCAGCTGTAAAGTTCGCCGCGAAAGTCGGTTGACGCCATGTCGATCGAAAGCCCAGGAGAAGAGCTCGTCGCTATGTCGTTCCAGACTTGGATGTTCGTGCGCCCCGACTTGAATGGCGTAGAGAAATGCTGGACGATCGACATTCGTGCTCTCCAAATTCCCGCCCCCCGATCATCCGCGACGATGTCGTAGGGTTGAAGGATTGCAACCAAAATGCCGGATCCTGCCACGGGAAGCGACAAGAAATTGCAGTCATGCTTTGGTCATGCTGTCGCATGGCTTGGACCGCGGCCCGACCAAGGCCGCCACAAACCTAGCCCGGCAAACTCCCCTTTTCGAGAAGCCAGGTTCGAGCCTCCTTCTCGTTGGTAAAGACCGCGACATTCGCGTGGGGCGAGACATGCTTGGCTTGGATGGCATTGAGCGCCGAGGACACCAGAATGGCGAAGCGCCCGAAATCCTCGCCCCTGCGAGGGTCGAACAAGCTTTCGAACGCCTGGCCAACTTCTTTCGACTGGACGGCAAAATCGCGAGCATCGGAGAGCACACGATAATATCTCGTCTGCTTGATAATCTGAACGTGCTTGGCGGTCATTTCCGCCTCATAATCACGGAAATCGTCCATAGACCAATAGCCTTCGAGCTTCAGCTCGAGGAGCTTGTTCATCGCGTCGTAAGTGACCTTGAACTTTGCCATCGCTTTGTGTGAACCGTTCTATCGATCATCGGTTGCCTTGATAGACATCGTAAATTCAATATCGCTGCGCCAGAAATTGCTCCATCAGCCAATCGCGCCGAGGGCTTCGCCAAGCCTTGCATATTCTTGCGGCCGCCTTTTGCGCATGCATAGGGCCGAAACAACACCTGCGATCCCAATACCGAAGATGACGGCCGGGAAGGATTGGATAAGCTTCGAATCCGAGCCGCTGAGAAGCTGCAGGTTGAGGCACACTAGGATGAGCCAGGTTGCAAGGCCAACCGCGCTGATGATCGGCGCCGCTGCGCGGCGGAAGAAGCCCACACCGCGGCTATCCTTACGGAAGAACAGCCATGCGGAAACGGCGACCATGAACTGGACTACGAGTATGCCGATCGTTGCAAACGCGCTGAGCCACGAGAAGACCACCGCGTAAGGATCTACACCGAGAAGCGCGAACAGAGCGAGGAACAGGAGCGCGCTGGCCGATTGAATTTTCCCGGCTACTGAAGGTGCGCTGAACTTTGGATCGACATGACCAAGCCACGGAGGCAGCAACCGGTCGCGTGCCAATGCGAAGAGATAGCGTGTGATCGTGTTGTGGAACGCCAGGAACGAGGCAAACAGGCTCGTTAGAAGCAGCGTTTCCATCACGATGCGCGGCGCGTCCCCAAGCAGGCGTTGCGCAACGTTAAAATAGAGATTTGAGGGATCCGCCCTGGCCGCACCTGCAATCTGCGATGTCCCGTAGTCCAGACTGATCGTCCAAGTGGAAAAGGCGTAGAGGAGCGTGATCAGCCCGACCGCGAGATAGGTGGCTTTAGGAATGGTCCGGTCGGGATTTTTCGCCTCTTCACTGAAGATCGTCGTGGCCTCGAAACCGACATAAGAAGCCACAACGAAGACGAGAGATACGCCTAGCCCCGGGCCAAACAGCACCGATGGCTTGAACCCTTCGACACTGACACCGCTCTTCGCTCCATTGAGCAAGATAGCGAAGTCGAGGATCAGCATGATCACCACCTCGAGCACCATGAGGATACCGAGCACAGCGCCGCTGAACTCAATGCCTCTCCTTCCGCAAAGATGGGCAACGATCACTGCAGGCATCCCGACCGACCACCATGGAAGGTGCAATCCGAACGAAGCCAGACGCTCGGCCGCGAACAGGCCGAAGAGGGCATAGATGGCGACCTGGATCGCCGAATAGGCAGCGATGGCGATGAACGCTCCGGCTACGCTCGCAGGTCGGCCAAGGCCCCGAGCGATATAGCCGTAAAAGCCTCCGGCAGACCCGCAATGGCGGGACATGGCGGTGAAGGCTGCGCCAAAGACCGCGTAGACTGCGCCGGCTATCAGAAATGCGCCCGGCAACCCTGCGCCGTTTCCGAAAGCAAAGGCCGCTGGCGAGGCACCGACGACAGCGGTCAGAGGGGCGGCGGCTGCGACGACGAAGAATATGATGTGAGCCGTTCCCACCGCATTCTTCTTCAGTGACGCAGTCTTTGGATCATTCATGCTGCTTTGGCCCCCGTTCCGATCATGAAAGCAGGCGCTTACCCGTTTTCAGCAATCAGCCACTTCTAGGACCGGCTCGATCGACCGCCAAGCTTCGAGGCGGAGTGGGCGCCCGAAACCGAGCATAGGCCAGTGCCAGAGCAGCATGAGAACGAAGACTTAGAACGGCTTGTTGGCGCTGTCGGTCCCTAGACCTAGGGACAGACAGCCACTGCCGGCAACCTAGAGTCTTGGACGCTGCGAAATCGCTGCACGTCCGAAATTCATGGAGTCTCTCATGGCCAAACCCTTTGCCTCGTCCGCTGATACGGCACCCAAGACCGAGACGCTCGAGATCCTGGCAGACGGGGTTTACGCGCTGACGGCCGAGGGAGACCCCAATGTGGGTGCTATTGAGGGTGAGGATTTTCTCGTCTGCTTCGAGGCCCGCGCGACGCCGGCAGCGGCGCGCGACTGGCTCACCAAGCTCCGCGAGCATACCGACAAGCCCGTCCGCTATCTCGTCCTCACGCATTATCACGCCGTTCGCGTGCTGGGTGCCAGCGCATTCGACGCGCAGGACATTGTGACCAGCACCACCACGCAGAAGTTGATCGAGGAGCGTGGCAAGGAGGACTGGGACAGCGAGTATGGCCGCATGCCGCGCCTCTTCAAGGAACCCGAAGGCATTCCTGGGCTGACGCGGCCGACCATCACCTTCGACAACCATTATCAAATCGAGCTTGGCGGAGATCGCGGGCGCATTGATCTGCAGTTCTGCGGACGCGGACACACCGCCGGCGACATCGTCGCATGGCACGAGAAGTCCGGCACGCTTTTCGCCGGAGACCTCGTTGAAGCGGAAGCTGCTCTCTATACCGGCGATGCTTCCCACTTCGATTGGGCGGCGGGCACACTCGACAAGGTCAAGTCGTTCCGCTCGACCAACCTCATCGGCGGGCGGGGACCGGTTGCCAAGGGCATTGCCGCCACGGATGCAGCAATCGAGCAAACCCGCGAATTTCTGAAGACGATGATCGACAAGGTCGGCGACGTGCATAGGCGCGGCGGCTCATTGCGCGAAGCATTCGAGGTAACCCACGCAGCCCTCGAGCCCCAGTTCGGCCGCTGGCCGATCTTCGAGCACTGCCTGCCGTTCGACGTCCAACGCCTATGGGATGAGTTCGACGGTATCGACTGGCCGCGCATCTGGACAATGGAGCGCGATCGCGAGGTTTGGGCGCAATTGCAGGACTGAGGCCAACGTGGCGACCCAGACAGACATTCCCGTTTGGCGGGAAATCGGCGAAGCGCCCCATCCCGGGGTCGCCGGTGAGAAAGCGACCGTAGCGATCGTTGGGGGCGGTCCTGTCGGCCTTGCCATGGCCATTGAGCTCGGTAGCCTTGGCCATCGGGTGCTCTTGCTCAACAGGTTCGATTTCATCTCTGCCGGCTCGAAGGCGATCTGCTTTTCCAAGCGGACGCTTGATATTTTCGACCGTCTTGGTGTCGGTGACCCGATCGTCAACAAGGGCGTTAGTTGGAACGTCGGCAAGGTTTTTTGGGGCGCCAGCGAAGACCCAGTCTACCACTTCGATATCTTGCCCGTGAAGGATCAGAAGCGCCCCGGCTTCATCAACATCCAGCAATATTATGTCGAAGAATTGCTCTTTGAGGCGGCGTCGAAACTCAGTTTCGTCGATCTGCGCTTCGGCCACAATGTCGTCGCCGTCGAACCGGACGCCACTGGCGTGGATCTGAAGGTCGAGACGTCGGAAGGGACCTACGAGATAAGGGCGGACTGGCTGATCGCCTGCGATGGCAGCCGTTCGCCGGTACGGGCAATGCTGGGCCTTGAATTCGATGGTCGCGTCTTCGAGGACAACTTCCTCATTGCCGACATCAAGATGGAAGGAGATCATCCACCGGAGCGAAAGTTCTGGTTCGACCCTCCCTTTAATCCCGGTCAGTCGGCGCTCATGCACAAGCAGCCCGATAATGTCTGGCGCCTGGATTTCCAGCTTGGCTGGAACATCGATCGGGAAGCGGAAGTGGCTCCAGAAAATGTCGAGCCGCGCGTTCGCGCTTTGCTGGGCCCGGGTGTTCCGTTTTCTCAGGAATGGTATAGCATCTATACCTTCCAGTGCCGTCGGATGGAGCATTTCCTCCATGGCCGCGTCATGTTTGCTGGTGACAGCGCGCATCTCGTTTCCCCGTTTGGGGCGCGTGGCTGCAACGGTGGGATTGCCGACGTCGACAATCTTGGCTGGAAGCTCAACCTCGTCCTCCGTGGAGAGGCACCCGAAAGCCTCCTGCAGACGTATGACTATGAAGCGATAGCGACCGCAGACGAGAACATTCAGAACTCCACGCGCTCGACCGATTTCATGACGCCCAAGTCTGAGGCCAGCAAAGCCTTTCGTGATGCGGTTTTAGAGCTTTCAAGGGATCATCCCTTCGCGCGGCCCTTTGTGAATTCGGGGCGGCTTTCTACGGCAGTCAGCTATCCGAACAGTCCTCTCAACACGGCGGATGTCGACCTCTGGGCTGGAGGGATAAAGCCGGGTAGCCCTGCTCTCGACGCGCCCCTGGGCGGCCGTTGGCTGCTCGAAATGCTAGGCAACTGGTTCGTGCTGCTGGCCGATGGTTGGCAGGGTCCCGAGCCAGAGGATGTAGACGTCGTCGACATCGCCTTCGGCAACAGCAATGTCGATTTGATCCGGGATCGATACGATTTTTCGCCGGGATCAGCCTATTTGATCCGGCCCGATCAATATGTCGCTGCGCGGTTCCGCAAGCCGACACTGGAAGCGATTACGCAGGCGCTGCAACGCGCCCAGGGGCGGCAGCCATGAGCAAGCTGATCGTCACACCAAATCTCCCGGCGGTAGACGACGTCTACCAGTGGCTGGTCGATGCGCATGTCGGTTTGAGCGATGCTGAAAGCATGCGGCTGAACGCTCGACTGATACTCCTTCTCGCAAACGCCATCGGCGATCCGCAGGTCATTCGTGAGGCGATCGACCATGCGACATCGATCCGCGGATTGGAAAGTTCATCGCCATGTACATGACCGGGTTCTCCAACCAGTTTTCGACAGAGGCTGTTCCTGGAGCGCTGCCTGTCGGCTGCAATTCTCCGCAACAAGTTCCATTCGGCCTCTATGCCGAGCAGCTGTCGGGGACCGCGTTCACGGCGCCCCGATCGGAAAATAAGCGCAGCTGGCTTTATCGCCTGCGACCGACTGCGAGCCATCCGAAGTTTGTCGAATATACCGGCTTGAGTGGTCTGAGTTCCTCACCCTTTGATCAGGGACCTACCTCGCCAAATCGACTGCGTTGGGATCCGGTCCCGTTGCCCGTCGGCGAGGTCGATTTCCTCGAAGGACTCAGGACCTACGCGGGCAACGGCAACGTTGCCGAAGGCGTCGGCATGGTTGCTCATATCTACGCCTGCAACAAATCGATGAGCCGGGTTTTCATGAACTCGGACGGCGAGCTGCTGATCGTACCGCAAGAGGGCAGGCTCAGAATTGTGACGGAGCTGGGCGTGCTGGACGTCCCTCCGCTGTATATCGCTGTGATCCCGAGGGGCGTGCGTTTTCGCGTCGAAGTCGATGGTCCTTCGCGCGGCTATGTCTGCGAGAATTATGGCGCAATGTTCCGGCTGCCGGAACTGGGACCGATCGGCTCGAATGGTCTTGCCAATCCGCGCGACTTCGAAACGCCTGTGGCCTGGTTCGAGGATCGCGACGAGCGCACCGAGCTGATCCAGAAGTTTCAAGGAAGCCTCTGGACGACCACCCTGGGTCATTCGCCTTTCGATGTCGTCGCCTGGCACGGCAACCTCGGGCCCTACCGCTACGATCTTACCCGATTCAACACGATCAACACGGTCAGCTACGACCATCCGGATCCGTCGATATTCACGGTCCTGACCTCGCCAACCGACACGCCCGGGACGGCGAACGTCGATTTCGTCATTTTTCCGCCACGTTGGATGGTGGCAGAAGACACGTTTCGGCCTCCCTGGTTTCATCGCAACATCATGAGCGAGTTCATGGGGCTCATCTGCGGGCAGTACGACGCGAAGGAGGGCGGCTTCGCGCCAGGCGGCGCTTCGCTGCACAACCAGATGAACAGCCATGGCCCGGATCGTGCCAGCTATGAGAAGGCCATCGCTGCGAAGCTCGAGCCGCACAAGATCAAGGACACGATGGCGTTCATGTTTGAAAGCCGTTCCGTCATTCGGTCGACGGGTTGGGCGATGACCTCGCCGACCCTTCAACCCCACTATGATGACTGTTGGGCCGATTTCCGAAAGGCTGTTCTCCCGTCATGAATTACCAAGTTGATGAAACACACGATCCGCATCTCGCAAGCTGGGTCGCCTCCGCCGTCGGGCATCCCGATTTTCCCATCCAGAACTTGCCCTATGCGGTCTTCCACAGGGATGGCGCAGGCCCCCGCCTTGGTGTTGGCATTGGGGACTATATCCTGGATCTGACCGCGGTGGCGGAGCTGGAGTTGCTCGACACCATTCTGGCGGCAGCATTGAGGGCGGAAACCCTCAACCCTGTGTTCGCCTTGCCGGCAGAGGCTAGACGCGACCTTCGCCGCCGGCTTTCCGTTCTGCTCAGCGACGCTGCCTGCCGTTCGGTACTGGAACCTCACCTGTTTCCAGTCACAGACTGTTTGCTGGGGCTCCCCGCGCAAATTGGCGATTACACCGATTTCTACGTCGGTATCCATCATGCCACGAACGTCGGCCGGCTCTTCCGGCCGAACGCGCCCCTGCTGCCGAACTATAAATATGTGCCAATCGGCTATCACGGCCGCGCGTCTTCGATCAGGCCTTCAGGTCTGCCGGTCATCCGGCCGAACGGACAACGCAAACCGCCGAATGCGGAGCCCCCCGATTTCGGGCCATCGCAGCGTCTGGATTTCGAACTCGAGCTTGGCATCTGGATCGCCGAGAGCAATGGGCTTGGAAATCCGGTTCCGATCGAGGGCGCCCAGCGGCACATCGGAGGCTTCTGCCTGCTCAACGACTGGTCGGCGCGAGACATTCAGGCGTGGGAATACCAGCCCTTGGGGCCGTTCCTGTCGAAGAATTTCCAGTCGACTGTTTCGCCTTGGGTGGTGACGCCCGAAGCCTTGGCGCCGTTCTGGCGCGCGCAACCCTGCCGGCCTGACGGCGATCCACGACCCTTGCCCTATCTCTGGAGCGAGAGCGATCAGAAGCAAGGCGCCCTCGGGGTTCAGCTCGAGGTCCTGCTGAGCTCCTCTCGCATGCGCAAGGAGAGGGCTGAACCGGTCAAGTTGAGCCAGACCGACGCATCCAACATGTATTGGACCGTGGCACAAATCATCACCCACCATGCGTCCAACGGCTGCAATCTAAATCCGGGAGATTTGCTTGGGACGGGGACCATCTCGGGACCGACGCGCGAGACCTATGGCAGCATGCTCGAAATCAGTCGCGGCGGCGCTGAGCCGGTCGGGCTTCCGACTGGAGAGCAGCGGTCCTTCCTGGAAGATGGAGACGAGGTGATCCTGCGAGCCTCTGCCCAGGTCGAGGGATTTGCCCGGATTGGATTTGGAGACTGCCGGGCGATCGTGCAGGCCGCTCCGGCCCTATGATTACCCTGCATGGATATTGGCGCTCGACGGCGTCCTATCGGGTGCGCATCGCCCTTGGGCTCAAGAACATCGACTATCGCCATGCGACCCACGACCTGCGGACTGGTGAGCAAAAGACCGATGCCTATCTAGCCCTCTCTCCTCAGGGCCTCGTGCCTACGCTGGAGGAAGATGGCGCCGTCATAAGCCAGAGTCTGGCGATCATGGAATGGCTGGACGAGCGATGGCCCAAAAGACCACTGCTCCCCCGCGATCCGGACGATCGTGCTGTCGTGAGATCGATGGCCCAGATTGTCGCCTGCGACATTCACCCTCTCAACAATTTACGGGTACTGACGGCGCTCCGAGAAGAGCTGAATGCGAGAGAGGATCAGGTTCAGAACTGGATTGGACGTTGGATCCAGGAGGGCTTCGACGCCTTGGAGATACTGGTGCGCCGGCATAGCGGGCTCTACTCGTTCGGCGACGATCCATCGCTGGCCGACTGCTGCCTGATCCCCCAGATCTATGCAGCGAACCGCTTCAGCGTTCCGCTGGACGCCTATCCCAAGCTTGTCGAAATCGCAGACAGGGCGAACCTGCTTGAAGGCTTCTCGCGAGCGGCTCCTGAGCGTCAGCCCGATTCTCCTAAAGAATTTCGGCGACCAAGGAAGCCGCGGAGCTAATTCCGAGCCTTTCATAGGCCCTTCGGCGGTATGTCAGCACGGTCCCGGGCTTGATCCCCAAGGCAAGTGCGATTTCCCCAGAGGACTTGCCGATCATGGTCAATGCGCAGACCTTCCGTTCCCGCTCGGTGAGGGATGGAAACCGTCGCTGGAGGCGCCGGGCCAAGCGGTCATCCGGGCGCTCCAGACCATGGTCGCGGCGCCTCAACTCAAGCGATTTTGCGCGGCGTCGCAGAAAGGGCGCAACGAGGAGGCCAAGATCTACGACCTGCTGGATCGTGCCTGCACTGGTGCATGGCTCCCCGAAATAGACATTCATGATCGTCCAGTCGGTGCCATCGCCGTGAGCGATCGATATCTTCTGGCTGAACGACGGATCCTCGAAACAAGTCTTACGATAGGCGTCGTTGCTGACGCTGTCGGCGGTGAGGAGATCGACCAATGTTTCGCGTCCCTTGCGCGCGCTCGGCAAGGAATGAAGCGTCGGATCGAACCGATGGAAGCCCCTGGTATAACGGTCGACCCTGAGCGCAGTGCCTGCGCGCGCGCCATGCCATCCCACGGGCCTGGGATTCCTGTCGCGTTCCGTGAAGGCGAAACCGTTTACCTCGGCGACGGGTGCGATCTCGTCGAGCATGTCGAGCAAGGTGGCATCGAACAGGTCATCGTCGACATGATCCACCAGGGCAACGAGTTGCCTCACATCCACGTGCGTGCGCGTAGCTATCGATGTCCAGGACATTTGCGCCCCCTCCGCAGCAGTCTTATCTCTTTAAGAAAGGATCATCGCGCATTGGAGGTGCCCTTTCAAGCCAGTGAATCAAATTGCGATGGAAAGAGATTCTGAATGCCGGGTGCTTACGGAGGTAAATTACAGAATAAATTCCACCTCCCATCGCAAGCGATCTGACAGCATAAGTCAATTTTCTGCATTTTTCTGTCAATATACTTAGGCATTCGCTGTGCAAGATTGAGGTCAACTACCTCTGCCTCTGTGCCGAGACCCGGCTACAGGAAGATAAGCACAGAGGCGATGGGACCCGCAGCTGCGGCGACCGGCTTTCGGGAGGGAGTTACCTTAATGAAGACGTTTTCGGCCTCGTCGCTGTTGGCCATTGCCGGACTCTTGTGCCTCGCAGGCCAAGCCAGCGCAGAGATCAAGTCGGTCAAGGGGCCGATTCCCGTTGGGCCCGATAACGAAATCTACGGGTCGACGAACGTTCCGAACGCCGCCTTTGCCGCCTCACTCACTCCTTATGGCTATATCGAGGAGGAGTATTTCATCAGCGGCACCGCCACGGCCTATCGCCATACAGCGTCAGGTCAGGAGCCCTACAAGACGGACTTGCCCTATACGACCCGCATCGTCGTCCGTCGTCCTGCTGCAGCCGGGAAGTTCAGCGGCGTAGTGCATTTTGAGCCCATCCACCCCACGGGCGGTGTCACGTTCACGTGGGCGGCGCTCAGTGACTACATCATGTCCAGAGGCGATATCTACATCGCCGTCGGACTTGGCGATGCGAGCAAGGGTTGGTCAGGCAGCCCGAAGCACCCCGAGTCCAAACTTCCGGTTGGACAGCACGAGGTCACCAAGTGGTTCGAGCCGGTGCGCTATGCATCCCTTAGCTGGCCGGAGGAGGAAGGCATCCGCTTCGACGTCATGGGCAGCCTCGGCGTCAAGCTCCGCAGCAATGATCAGGACAACCCGCTGCGCGAACTCGATGTACGGGCGATGCTTGTCAGTGGCTGGTCTTATACTGGGAGCATCCAGAGAACTTTCATCAACGAGGGTTTCCATGATCGCGCCAGACTACCGAACGGCAAGCCGGCGTTCGACGGCTACCTCTTCGGGGTTTCCTCACAGTGGAACGAGCCGGGCATTCTCCCGCTCTACAACGACGAGCCCTATGTGCCAGTCGGCGATCAGCGTCGGGCGTTCAAGAAGACCGATGCGAGGGTGATCGAGTTCCTCACGGAGAGCGAGGTCGAACTCAATTTGAAGCATCAGCCCGAGACGCCTGACAGCGACGAGAAAATCGGCGGGCATCGGACTTATGAGATGGGCGGCGTCATCCACGTTGCCAGTCTCGTCGATGCGACAAAGAACTACACCGAACTTCCTCAACTGACCCAACTAGCAAAGCAAGGCTATCCGAAAAGCATGCTGCCGAATGACCCGGTGTTTGCCTGCTCGCTGCCGCAGACTGACCTTCCCATGGGCTCATACGTCAAAGCTTCTGTGGACAATCTCCGGCGTTGGGTTCTCGATGGCACGCCTCCGCCACGTTCGAGGCCACTTTCGTGGCAAGACGGTCAACTGGCCCGCGATGCCTCCGGCAACGTCGTTGGCGGCATTCGCGCGGCTGAGTTTGAAGTCCCCCTTGCTCGCTATGGACGCTACCAGGGCAATGATCAGCCGGCCTGCCGCGCGGACCGGCCATATCCCGCTGTGTTTTTCCTACGGAACGAGTTCACCCACGATACCCTCGTCAGCCGATACGGCTCGGCCGCCGGATATTTGAAGCGCTATGATCAGAAGCTCCATGGCCTCGTGAAGGACCGGTGGCTGCTCCCGGAAGACACGCTTCGCCTGAAGGCCAAGGCGATCGAGGACGCCAAGCGCCAGTTCCGATGACCTGACTAAATGGCGACAAAGAAGAGCCTGGCGGTGTTTAGAAAGAGCATTTTAGCGACAACGTTGGCAGCCGCACAGCGCTTCCGAATGCCTATGCCGCAGCTCTCTCCAGATAAACGCGAGCCAGAGTGCGTGCGCGCCGAACGAATGTCGCCGTCATCTCGCGCGCTGTTTGTGTGCCTGACCGAGTGTGCACCCAGCTGAGATAGGTCAGGCTGCGTAGAAAGAGGAAGAGGGGAAGCCGGGCCCGTTCCTGCTGGGACAGGGCGAAAGACGAACGGTAGCCGTCGAATAGCGCTTTCTCAATTGCGGGATAGTGAGGCGCGTCCAAATAGGGGAACAGGGCAGTCGCGAGCTCGAACATTCTCCAGCCGAAGCCGGAGTCGTCAAAGTCGATGACTTTTACCCCGTCGACGCCCAGCAGGACATTGTCCGGTACAAGGTCGGCATGGATCAATGTGTATTCCTCGGCCGGCAGTACTTCGAGCTCCAAAGCCGCGCGGCTCGCCGCCTGCTCCAGCAGCAGGCGGTCATCGGTCGACAGAACGCTCAACTCCCGGAAATCGCCCCACAACGGCTTGACGCCGATCAGGCCTTCGATGTCCCAAGCGTGACGGCGGAAATCTTCGGGACGATGCCATCGCGCGGAATGACGATGCATTGATCCCGCAAGCGCGCCTAACTGACGATAGGCTTCAATCAACGCCGCTGTCTCTGTAAGATGGGCCAACGGACGGCCTTCGACCCATTCGAACATATCCACTTGGCGCGCGTGAGGCACTTCCTTCACTTGGGCCGTAACCAGGACCAATCCGGTCCGCGAACGCAGAGGCCGAGGCAAAGCGATGCCATCCTCGCTCAGAGCTTCAATCCAGGCCAGTTCTGAACGCAGTTCTACGTCCGAGTGATAGCCTGGACGATGGATTCGCAGCACCGCCTGCTCGCCGGTTGCATTGGCAACCGCGAACACCGCATTCTCCCGGTACTTGATCAGGCGTATGGTTCGCCAGCCATCGTCCCACTGATCGAGAACGAATTCGGCGAAAGCCGTAAGGCGCCGCTCCTGCTCTTCAGTGGTGAGCGCATCGAACTCCGCGTCGGTGGTCACCGGGCTTCTCCAAGCACTTTATCGAGTCGCTCAATGAGGAAGTCAGCATGCTCGCAACCGAACGCCATCGGAGGCCGTATCTTGAGAATATTATCATCATGACCAATGCGGCTGAGCAGCACACCTTCGTCGCGCATACGATTTACCACCCGACGCGCCTCCGCACTCGCCGGTTCGCCCGTGACAGGATCGACCATCTCCAATCCGAAAAACAGGCCGCGGCCTCGCATCTGCTTTATGACCGGATGCCGACCTATGATGGCGTTGAGGCGACGGATTGCATATGCGCCGGCCACGCGCGCGTGAGCGATGAGCCCCTCCTGCTCGATTACGTCAAGAACTGCGAGACCCACCGCTGCAGAGACCGGGTTTCCGCCGAATGTATTGAAATAAAGAGATTGCTGTCCAAAGCTCTCAAGCAGTGCGCGGGTCGTCACCGTGGCCGCAATCGGGTGACCATTGCCCATCGGCTTACCCATCGTGACGATGTCGGGGATCAACCCGTGCACGCGATATCCCCACATTCCCTCGCCAGTTCGCCCGAAGCCGGGCTGTACCTCATCAGCAATCAACAGACCGCCTGCCTTGTGAACCATCTCCATGGCGGAGTTGAGCCAGCCCGCCGGTACATCGGGCAACCCCTCGCTCGAGAAGATAGTATCAACCAGCATGGCGGCGACGCCATGGCCGCTCTCCTTGAGAGAAGCGATCGCCTGCTCCAGTTGAGCAAGCGAGGCCTGAGCGCTGACACCGCGAGACATGTCCGGAACGGCGAACGTCCTTGCATGGCGCGCCATCGCCTCGGGCGCCGGCAATGCTGTCGTAGCGCCTGCCAGGGTGATCGAGTGACCGTGATAATTCCAGTCGCTGACGATCAATCCCTGGTTGCCCGTATGGGTTCGGGCGATGCGGATAGCGAGTTCGTTCGCCTCCGTGCCAGTGCAGGTGAACGCGACCACGTCCAGCGGGTCGTCGAAGGTGGCCGTCAACCGCTCACCGAGTTCCACGATCAAGGGATGGAGGTAGCGCGTGTTGATATTGATTTCTCGCGCCTGCCTACACATAGCATCCACCACATGGGGATGGCAGTGGCCGACATGCGGCACGTTGTTATAGGCGTCGAGATAACGCCGGCCATCCGCGTCGAAAACCCAGGCACCTTCTCCCCGAAGCAACTGTAGGGGGCGGTCGTAGAAGAGCGGTGTCGATGATCCCAGCACCTTTTGACGGCGGTGTAGCAACTGCTGATCTTCAAACTGGCTCACGCTCAATATCCCACGACTTTTGGCGGGCAACGCGCCAGAATCCGAAATCCTCACCCAAAATATTTCGTTCAGTGGAATTCGGGCTTATCATATCCTGTCACCAACTTGATTATTTCAGTCATCGATCGGGCCAGTCGCGCGACGGCTCGCGCCTTCACCGGGACATCGGGGCTTCCCGAAGGCCAAGGCCTCTGCTGTAGCCCCCTGACACACTGTATTGCAGACAGGGGAACGACGGATGGATATCGATGAGCTGCGCACTTTCGACATGTCGGTGGGAATTACTGTCCAAGCTTCGCCATTGCGTGGATGGAACAATTTGGTTCTCTCGTGCTGCGGTTACATGGTCCAGCAGAAAGATAGGCCAAGACAGGATTGGCGCAGCTAGACTTTAGTCACTGGGAATGGGCTCGCACTTTGAGATCCAACTTACCCGATCATCTTCGTTTGAAATTGCCCTTCAAAATTTTGCCCCCCGACCTCAGTCCATCGAGATAGTTGGACCATTGCTGCATCATCCTAACTCGCTCATCCCAGTAACTGCCGCGCGCATAGGCGCGGCGAACGTCGTTGTTCTCCACATGCGCCAGTTGACGTTCGATGGCATCGGGGTGCCACTTGCCCATTTCGTTGAGGAGCGTGCTGGCCGTCGCCCGAAACCCATGAGCGGTCACCTCAGATTTGTCGTACCCTAGACGTCGCAATGCCGCGTTCAATGTGTTGTCGGTTATCGGCCGTGTCGCGGCCCGAATGCTAGGAAAGAGATATTGTCCTGCGCCCGTCATCAGGCGCAACTCAGCAAGCAAGACCAACATCTGCGCTGAAAGGGGCACTTTGTGCGGACGCCGCATTTTCGTTTTTGCGGCTGGGATGGTCCACACAGCGTCCTCGGTCTCAAACTCGCTCCATTCGGCCATCCTTAGTTCGCCCGGCCTGACAAACACGTGAGGAAGCATTTGGAGAGCTATCCGGACGGCAGGACTACCTTCATGTGCCTCGACTGCGCGCAGCAACCCGCCGAGCTTCTTGGGATCGAGAATAGCCGCTCTATGGCTCGTCTTGGGACTGATCAGTGCCCCGCGCAGATCGTAAGCGATATCTCTTTGGGCGCGGCCGGTAGAGATCGCGTAACGGAAGATAGTTCCGAACGTGCTGCGCAGGCGATTGGCGGTCTCATATTTTCCACGCACTTCGACGGTTCTCAGTACTTCCAGCAATTCCGGTGCAGTGAGCTCGGTTATTGGTCGATCGCCGATGAGTGGATAAGACATTTCAAGCATCCAGCGATTTTTCTCGAGCGTCTTCTGCGCGCGCCCTTCCAACTCGAGACGATTAAGCCACTCCTCGCCGATAGCTTTGAAGGTATCCTCGGACTTTGCCTTCGCCTCGCGGATCCTGGCCTTTTTCACCTCGGTAGGATCCAGCCCCTCAGCCAAGGACTCGCGAGCCGCTGTCCTCTTCTCCCGCGCCTTGGCCAGCGAAACATCGGGATAGTTTCCAAACGACAGTGTCTTTTGTCGCCCGCCGTATCGGTAGTTCATCCGCCAGTGACGTCCGCCACCGGGCATCACCAGGAGATAGAGCCCCATGCCGTCGGACAATTTATATGGTTTTTCATGGGGCTTAGCAGCATTGATCGCCGTCGCTGTGAGGGCCATTGATGGTATCTCCGTGATGGCATTTTACGAGATACCATCAAAATACCATCACGAGACGCTGGCTGCCAGTGCACCTGCGGGGACGCCGGGGGACATCAAGGCCCCGAAAACCCACGTTCTTCGTTGGTTTTCTGGACGGATATGGATGCTTGCGGAGTGGTAAAAAAGAACAAATGGTGCCCGGGGACGGAGTCGAACCGCCGACACTGCGATTTTCAGTCGCATGCTCTACCAACTGAGCTACCCGGGCACGGGTCCGCTGCCGGCGGGTGCCGGGCGAAGAGGGTGCGCTATAAGCATGAGCGTGGCGGCCTGTCCACCCAAATGATGCTTAATCTCGCGCGGTCCGGCATGGCGCGGAAAGGCTTTGCAAGAGAGTGGAGCGCTGCATAATCTCGCGCCATCTCCGCGCTGGCCAGCAAGGATGGCCGCGCGCCGTATCGGTCACAGGTTCGTGATAGAAAGCTCCTCTCATGCGCAGCATCCCTCTTCTCGCTTCCACCTTCGCTCTTGCCCTGTCCCTGCCCGTGGCGGCGCCCGCCGGGACGGTCGCGGCCAATGCCGTGGCCGGCGGCACCCTCGCCAAGCCCGTCATGCCGCGCTACGGCAGTTGGGGCGTCGACCTTTCCGCGCGCGACACCAGGGTCTCGCCGGGCGATGACTTCGACGATTTCGTAAACGGCAGCTGGCGCAACCGCACCGTCATCCCGGTCGACAAGACCAGCATGGACGGCTTCACAGACATTTACGACCTGACGCTCGAGCAGAAGAAATATGTGATCGCGAGCCAGGGCGCGCAGACCCAGATCGGCGGGCTCTACAAGAGCTTCATGGACGAACCGGCCGTCGAGAAGGCCGGAGACACGGCGCTGCGCAGGACGCTGGCTCAGATCCGGGCGATTCCGGACAAGACCGCCTTCGCACGCCACATGGGCGCGACCGCCGGCGGCTTCGGCCGCGCGATCATCGATGGCGAGGTGGGCCCCGATCCCGCCGATCCCAACACCAATATCCTCTGGCTGGGACAAGGCGGCCTCGGCCTGCCCGACCGCGACTATTATCTGAAGGACGACTTCAAGCCCAAGCGCGACGCTTATCTCGCTTACATGACTCGCCAGCTCGGCCTCGCCGGCTATCCCGCGCCGGCCAGGGCGGCAGCGGAGATTCTCGCCTTCGAGACCGAGATCGCCAGGCTGAGCTGGGTGCAGGCCGATCGCCGCGAGATCGAGAAGATCAACAATCCGATGACGCTCGCCAGCCTCCAGGCCTATGCGCCCGGCCTCGACTGGGCGGCCTATCTCGGCGGCATGGGCGTCGCCCAGCCGGGCAAACTGCTCGTGGCGGAGAAGAGCGCGATCCAGGCGATCGCCGCGCTCTATGCCAGGACCCCGCTGGAGACGCTCAAGGCATGGGAAGCATTCGGCGTCCTCGCCCAGGCCTCGCCCTATCTCCCCAAGCGCTATGTCGACAGCCGCTTCCAGTTCAACAAGGCGATGTATGGCCAGGAGGAGCTGGCGCCGCGCTGGAAGCGGGCCGATACCTTGCTGGACAACAGCCTCGGCGAGCTGATGGGGCAGATCTATGTGGCGGATTTCTTCCCGGATCGCTCCAAGGCGATGATGGAGGAGCTGGTCGCCAACCTCAAGGTGGCGATGGCCAAGCGCATCGCGGGCAACGACTGGATGGCGCCGGACACGAAGATGGCCGCGCTGGAAAAACTCGCCCGGATGGAGGTGATGGTCGGGCATCCCAGGACGTTCCGCGATTTCACGGCGCTGAAGATCGACGCCAATGACCTTTACGGCAATGTCGAGCGCAGCAGCGCCTTCGAGTGGCAATATCAGCTCTCGCAGCTTTACAAGCCGGTCGACCGCGAGAAATGGGGTCTCAATCCGCAGACGGTGAATGCCTATAATGGCGGCCTGGAAAACAAGATCGTCTTCCCCGCCGGCATCCTGCAGGCGCCGGCCTTCGATCCGGATGCCGATGCGGCGGTCAACTATGGTGCGATCGGCGCGATCATCGGCCATGAGATCAGCCATGGCTTCGACGATCAGGGACGCAAGATCGACGCGAACGGCGCCGTGCGCGACTGGTGGACGGCGGCCGACGCCGCGCGCTTCCAGGCGCAGGCCGACGCCTTCGGCAAGCAGTATGACGGCTACGAGCCGGTGCCCGGCATGCACGTCAACGGCAAGCTCACCATGGGCGAGAATATCGCCGATCTGGCCGGCGTGCTGATCGCCTATGACGCCTATCACGCCTCATTGAAGGGCAAGCCGGCGCCGGTGATCGACGGTCTGACCGGCGACCAGCGCTTCTTCCTGGCTTACGCGCAGTTCTGGCGGGCCAAGCAGCGGCCGGACGCGGCGAAGGCGCAGATGGCGTCCGATCCGCACACGCCGTCGCAGTTCCGCATCATCGGTCCGCTGCGCAATGTCGATGCCTGGTATGACGCGTTCGACGTCAAGCCGGAGACGAAATATGCGCTGAAGGCCGACGAGCGCGTGCGCATCTGGTAAGGGATGGCGCGCACCTCTTACGGGTTGCGCGCAAGCACCTCGTCGCAGCGCCGGTTGGTGCCGCTGCCCTTGCCGATCAGGTTGCCGGCCAGTGCGCCGGCGCCGCCCGCCAGCAGCGTCTCGCCGAGATTGCCGCCGGCAATGACCGCCGTGCCCGCACCACCGGCCGCGCCGATGATCGTACCCTTCTTCTCGCCCTTCTTGCGCTGGATCAGGCAATAGCGCACTTCATCACGCTCGCCGGCCGCGCTGCGCGCGACACGAGCGCGGTCTTTCGGGCCGAGCTTGGTATCGGCAATGGCGGGCTGGGCGACGAACGCCACCAGCGCCGCTCCCAGCAATATCTTGAATGTCGACATGACCCTCTCCCTTCCTGGTTACAGGGTGCGTGATTCGGCGCCCGGAAAAGGATCGGCGCCGATCTTCCGTACGACTCTACGCATGGCAGGGGGGATGGTTCCGGCCGGGGGGAGGGCCCGGCGCGCAACCGTCTCAGCTTTCGTCCGGCTCGGGCGGCTCGTTCTCGTCCGGCGCGACAGGCACACGGTAGCGCTCCTCGACCCAGCCGAGCAGATCGCGGTCGCGGCAGCCACGCGAGCAGAATGGCCGGAATTCCTGCACGACCGGCTTGCGGCAGATCGGACATTTGCCGTTAATGGACATGATGGCCTCCAATCGCGAGCGCATCGTCGCCGATGATCTCGACGGTTCCGCCGCGCCGCCGTTCCAGCAGCTTCGCCCAGTCGGGATGCGCCTTGAGATCGCGCGCCACCGCCGGCGCGACGGTGAGCGTCACAGCCCCGGCGCCATGATGCCGCTCCGCCGCGCGCAGCGCCGCCATGGACGCCGCCCGCACCGGATCGCCGCGCAACAGCTCGATCAGCGAGGGCCGCTCGCGCTTGCGGATGATCTGCACGAAGCCATAGCCATTGACCGCCGTCCGCTCGAACGGCTGCGCCAGATACTTGTCGATCTGCGCAGCCGCGACCAGCCGCTCGTCCTTGTTGTTCATGGTCGGCAGGTCGATGCCGATCGAGCCGGTGATGCCGAGCCGCCTTATCGCCTGCGCGGCCAGTTTGGCGCCCTTGGGGCCGAGCTGCGCTGGCGGCAGGCTGCCGTCGATATCGATGAGCGTCATCGCCGGGGTCGGGAAGATGCGCAGCGCGGCATCCTCGGCGCCGACCTCGCCGGTCATCGCCTCGGCGAGCAATTCGCTCCAGCCGGCCGCTTCCAGATGATCCGCCTCATGCGCCGGGCAAGGCACGATCGGCAGATCGCTCTCGCGCAGGCGCTGGAGCAGGCTCGGCCCCTGCCCCGCCTGCACGCCCGGCAGGGCGATCCGCCCCTTGGCGAGCTTGTCGCGCGTCTCCTCCAGCCCCGCCTCGCCGATCGCCTCGCGCAATATCTCGACGCGCACCGCTCCGCCTTCCGCCACCTTGGGCGGGATCGGCTCGATCAGCACCCGCTCACCGCTGTCCAGCCGCGCGATGCCGCGCTTGCGCACGATCAATGTCTGGACGAGCCGCCCGCCGACCACGGATCCGGCCCGCGCTCGCTTGTCGTCGCGCTCGATCTGCGCTTCCAGGATGCGACCATTCTGCACCAGCGCCGCGCGCGCCTCGCCAATGCCTTCTTCGTAGAGCCACTCAGCCATGGATGATCCCCGCCGTTACGAGCAGCGCCCGCGTCTCGAACAAAGGCAAGCCGATCACGCCGGAATGACTGCCCGCCAGCGCGCGCACCCAGGCCTCGGCCCGGCCCTGGATCGCATAGCCGCCGGCTTTCCCAAGCCCCTCGCCACAGGCGATATAGGCCTCGATCTCCGCCTCGCTCAGCCGCTTGAAGGTGACGATCGTGTCGGCGAGCCGGGTGCGGGCCTTGCCGGCCGCATCGATCACACAGACCGCCGAGAGACAATGATGCCGTCGGCCCGACAGGCGCCGCAGCAGGTCGCGCTGCACATCGTGCGTCTCGGCGGGCGGCAGGATCATGCGCCCGCAGGCGATCGTGGTGTCGCCCGCGATCACGACCTCGCCCTCGCCGCGCGCCACCGCTGCCGCCTTCTCGCAGGCGAGACGCAGCGCATAGGCGCGGGGCAGCTCGCCCTTCCGGGGATTTTCATCGATATGCGGCCCCACGATCCGGTCCGGCACGACGCCGATCCGCGCCAGCAGATCGCGCCGGCGCGGCGAGGTGGATGCGAGAACGAGACGAAGCGTCATGAGCGGCCCCTGGCAGGCCAGAAACGGCGCGAGACGATCAGGGCTGGCCGGGGCCAGGGCCGCCGCGGCCGGGCATGTAGCGATAGGTGATGCGACCCTTGGTCAGGTCGTAGGGCGTCAGCTCGACGAGCACTTCGTCGCCGACCAGCACGCGGATGCGGTTCTTGCGCATCTTGCCCGCGGTATGCCCGAGAATTTCGTGGTCGTTTTCGAGGCGGACGCGGAACATCGCATTGGGGAGCAGTTCCACCACCTGCCCGCGCATTTCGAGTAGTTCTTCTTTAGCCATGTTCTTCCAATTGGTCGCGAAAGGCGCCCCATAGCGGCAAAAGCGCCGATTGAAAAGCGATAGAGCGTTGACCTAGTCAACCCGCCAGCGCGTCGACCGCATTGTCGATAATCGCCACGGCCTCGGCGATCTCCGCCGGCGTCGTGCAATAGGGGGGCATGAGATAGATGGTGTTTCCGAGCGGCCGCAACAAGAGCCCGGCAGCCAGCGCATGCGCCCGCAACCGCGGCGCGACATCGGAGAGATAACCGGCGTCCGACACCCGCAGGTCGATCGCCGCGATCCCGCCGATCCGGCGGCCATTGTGCAGGCGCGGATGCGCAGCAAGATCGGCCAGCCCCGCATCGAGCGCCGCGCCCAGCGTCGCTATCCGGCCCGGCACATCCTCCTCTCGCCAGATCGCGACATTGGCATTGGCGGCCGCGCAGCAGATCGGGTTGGCGGTGAAACTCGACGAGTGAAAGAACATGCGGGCGCGCTCGTCGCTGCGATGGCTCTCGAAAATGGCCGCACTCGCCAGCGTCGCCGCCAGCGGCACCGCGCCACCGGTCAGGCCCTTGGCGAGGCAGAGAATGTCGGGCGTGATTCCAGCCTGCTCGCAGGCGAACAGCGTCCCCGTCCGCCCCCAGCCCGTCATCACCTCGTCGGCGATGAACAGCACGTCATGCTGCGCGCAGACCTCGCGCATCGCCCGCAGCATTTCGGCGGTATAGGCCAGCATGCCGCCTGCCCCCAGCACCAGAGGCTCGACGATGAAGGCGGCGGGCTTCTCGGGCGCGGCGCACAGCGCCTCCAGCGCATCGAGCGTTCCCTGCTCCTTTCCCGCCGCCGGAAACGGCACCGTCGCGACATCGAAGAGCAGCGGCTCATAGGCCCGGTTGAATACACTGCGCGCGCCGACCGACATCGCCCCGATCGTGTCGCCATGATAGCTATGCTCGAGCACGAGAATCTGGTGTCGCGCCTGGCCGCGATTATGCCAGTGCCCGAGCGCCATCTTGAGCGCGACCTCGACCGCCGTGGAGCCGCTATCGGAGAAGAAGACATGGTCGAGCCCCACCGGCGCCAGCACGACGAGGCTGCGCGCCAGCTGCTCGGCCTGCGGATGCGTGTAGCCCGCGAAGATCATCTGATCGAGCTGGCCGGCCTGCGCGGCGATGGCCGCGGCGATCCGGGGCTCGCAATGGCCGTGAGTGATCACCCACCAGCTCGAAATGCCATCGAGCAGGCGCCGCCCGTCCGCGCAATGAAGCCAGGCGCCGGAGGCCGAGGCGATCTGCGGGATCGCTTCGCCGAGGCCATGCTGGGTGAAGGGATGCCAGACCGGCGAACTCATGCAGGCAGCCCCATTGCCACGCGGACGCCCGCCAGATCGACATGCGCCCTCATCGCATCGGCCAGCCTGCCCGCATCGAGCGCGTCGAGCAGCGGCAGCCGGCCGAAGCTGCGCACCGTCCCCAGCGCCGGCACCACCGTCTCATTGTCGTCATGAGCATCGCCGACGAACAGGATGCCAGCGATCGGCATGCTGCGCGCCCGCAGCGCCTCGATGCTGAGCAGGCTGTGATTGATCGTGCCGAGGCCGGTGCGCGCCACCAGCAGCACCGGATGGTTCCACGCCGCGAAGAGATCGATCATCAGCGCGGGCGGATCGCGGCGGAGCGGCACCATCAGGCCCCCCGCCCCCTCGACGATCAGCGGCCGCAGCTCGGGCAGGATCAGCCGATCCTCCTCGATCGCCAGCCCCTGCCGCTCCGCCGCCAGATGCGGCGAGGCGGGCAGATCGAGGCGATAGGCTTCCGGCAGCACATGCTCCTTCGGCACGCCCAGCGCCTCGGCGCGATCGCTATCCGTGCCGCCCTCAATCCCTGCCTGGACGGGCTTCCAGTAATAGGCGCCGAGCGCCGCCGCGAGCCCCGCCGCCGCCACGGTCTTGCCGATGTCGGTGTCCGTGCCCGAGACGATCAGCACGCCGCTCATGCCGGCTCCATCGCCAGCGCCGCCTGCAGCGCTTCGCCCAGCGCCGCCACGACGCCCTCGTCGACGTTCAGCGTCAGCGACACGCGCAGCCGCGCCGTGCCGCGCGGCACGGTCGGCGGGCGAATTCCGCGCACGTCGAACCCCGCCGCCTGCAGCGCGGCCGCCACCCGCATCGTGCGCGCATCGTCGCCGAGGATAACCGGCAAGATCTGGCTCGCCGGCGCAGGCAGGTCGAGCGGCGCGCAAATATGCTGCGCAGCATGATCGATCAGGCCGTTGAGCCGCCCGCGCAGATCATCGGCATCCGCCATCCGCGCCAGCGCCGCGGTCACCGCCACCGCCATCAGCGGCGAGGGCGCCGTCGAGAAGACGAAACTGCGCCCGCGGTTGACCAACAGATCGATGACCGGCCGCGCCGCCGTGACCAGCGCGCCCTCGGCCCCCAGCCCCTTGCCGCAGGTATGCAGCGCGATGAGATTTTCCGCACCCTCCAGATGCGCGCCCAGCCCGCGCCCGCCCGGCCCGTGGACGGCGGTTGCATGCGCCTCGTCCAGGATCAGCATCGCATCATGCTGCGCAGCAATTGCCGCCAGTGCATCGACGGGCGCGACATCGCCGTCCATCGAATAAAGCGTCTCCGCGATGATCCATGGCCGCCCGGTGCCCCCGCCCCGCCGCCACGCCGCGATGACATCGGCAAAGGCCTGCGGGTCATTGTGCGCCGCCAGCACCGACTTCGCCCGGCTCAGCTTCATCCCGTCATGCGCGCTCGCGTGGATCAGCGCATCGGCGACGATCAGATCCTCCGGCCCCGGCAGGCCCGCCAGCAGCGCCATGTTGGCCGCGAAGCCGGTGCTCAGATACAAAGCCGCCTCGCTGCCGAACAACGCCGCCGCCTGCGCCTCCAGCGCCTCATGCTCGGGCGCGTTGCCGCGCAGCAGCCGCGATCCGCCCGAGCCGACCGGCACGCCCCGCGCGATCGCGTCGCAAACCGCAGCGGCGATCGCCGGATCACCCGCCAGACCGAGATAATCGTTGGATGCGAAGTCATGGCCCGCGCGCGGCATCAGCCGGCGCAGGCGCGCGCGACTGGCCAGCATGTCGAGCTGGGCGCGGAAGGGATCGAGGGTCGCCGTCATCCGCGCGCTATAGCCCGCGCGACCCGCGCTGGCTATGCGCGCTCAGGCCGGGTTGTTCGCAGCGAGAAACGCCTCCATCTCCTGGAGGAACTGGAGCCGGTCCTCCTGCCGCGAGAAGAAGTGATCGCCGAGCGGCTGCTCGACATAGCGATAGGGCTTGCCCGCCGCCTTCAGCTTCTCGGCCATGTCGCGGGACTGGTCCACCGGCACGCGACGGTCCATCTTGCCGTGCATCAGCAGGATGGGTGTCGAGAAGCTCGCCGCATAATTGATCGGCGACACCGCCTTGAAGTCCGGCGCCTGCTCCTTCATCCAGGCGCGCCGGGAGCCCGCGTTCAGGAAATGACTGTCATAGCGCATCATGGCACCCAGATTCGACACGCCGGCATAGGAAATGGCGCAGCGATAGCGACCCCCGTCCCGCTGGGCACCGCGCATCGCCGCATAGCCGCCATAGGAGGCGCCCACGATGCAGACGCGCCTGGCGTCGGCAATGCCCTCCTTGACGAGATGATCGACCGTGTCGTTGAGATCGTCCTGCATGGCGAGGCCCCATTGCCCCTCGCCCTTGGCGGCGAAGGCGTTGCCATAGCCGGAGGAGCCGCGATAATTTGGCTGGATGACGGCATAGCCGCGATTGGCGAGGAATTGCGCGATCCAGTCCCATTCCTCAAGATCGCGGGCGAAGGGGCCGCCATGCGGCATCAGGATCAGCGGCAGATTCTTGGCCTCGCGTCCCTTGGGTAGCGTCAGCACCGCCTCGATCTCCAGCCCGTCGCGCGCCTTGTAACGGATCGACCGGACGGGCGCCTGGCCGGTCACCGGAATCTTCTCATAGGTGCGGGCGAGCACGCGCAGCGTTCCGTCGTCGGTCCCGTACGAATAATAAGCGCTCGGCCGGTCCGGCCCGCCCACTTCGACGATGAACCTGTCCCGCGCCCGGTCCCAGGAAACGATCCGCGCGAACCGGCTGGCGCCAACCGCCTTGTCGAACTGCGCCTGAAGATCGATCATCGCCGGATCGATCCAGTGGACGCGCTCGCGCGTATCGGTAAACCTGACGCCCGCGAGGCCCGTACCGGCCGCGTCCGTGATAATGCCGCCAATGTCATAGCCGGGGACGTAAAAGACCGGATCGCCGAGCGTCAGCTTCGTCATGTCGAGCGCACGCAGTTCGTCGAAGCCGGATGAATCGTCATAGGCGAGCGCCTTGCCGGGCTCCGCGAGGAAGAGGGCAGGCGCGCGCAGGTTCTCGTCCTTGCGACCGTTGGCGACCTGCAAAAGGCGAAAGCCGTCCTTGTCGCTGGGTCGATAGTAGAGCAGCGACTGTCGCGACGCGTCGACATAGCCGAGGCCCATGCGCACGGTGCCGGTCGCATCGGCATACCAATCCCCCACCGATGCCTTGGACGGCACGATCTCGCGCATCTTACCGGTCGAGACGTCGGCCTCCTGAACATCGGGCCAGAAACCGGCGTCGTTCAGATAGATGGACCGTTGCATGGCAAGCACGATGCGCGGACTGCCATCCTTCGCCACCCACAGCAGGTCATCGCCTTTCTGCGCCGCGACCTTCCAGCCCAGCGGATTGACCTTGGTGCCGTCCGCGCTCGCGCCGATCGCGCGCGTGGCATACCATTTCTCGCCGCCATCCACCGCCACCTCGGCGCCGATGCCCAGCACCAGCCAGTCGTCATTCACCCAACGCCACCAGTTGAGATCATTATCGCCCGGCGTGATGCGCGCGATCTTCTGCTCGCCATTGACCATGCTCAGGATGACGAGGAACTGCTTGCCGTTAAGCGCCACTTTCGCGGCGATCTTGTTGCCGTCCGGCGAGAGCTGCGGTCCTTCCATGAACGGCAGCTCGGCGAATGCCTCGACCGGCAGCAGTTTCGCGGCAATGGCCGGCGCGTCGGCGGTTGGCGGTTTCGCCGTCTGCGGCTCCTGCGCCCTGGCCGCCATCACCGCGGCGCCGCTCGCGGCAATCAGCAACCATGCCGCGCCAAGCCGGCGGCCCTTCCCCATTCTCGAAGTCATCCTACCCCCCAGTAGATCCTGCCGTCGTGCTGCCCTCGGCACCCCGGCACCATAAAAATGACGGCGCTTTTGCTCAAGACGTTTGCGGCGCGAGCTCAGTGCGCCCTTCATTCTGGACGCCGTTCACCGCACAAAGAAAAGGCCCGCCCGGATCGCTCCGGACGGGCCTTTCGAAATTGCGGCGGGCGCGATCAGGCGAAGCTGAGCGTCGCCTTCCTGCGGCGCATCTGCAGGCCGGCAACCGCGAAGCCGGCGATCATCAGCGCCCAGGTCGCGGGCTCAGGCACCACGCCCGAGATGTCGAGGCTGATGTCGTCGAGCAGCGGGCCGATCTTGTCGGCGCTGCTGGTCGTGAAGACGAACTGCAGCTGACCGTCAGCCGAGGCGACGAAGTCGACGGACGACGGCGTGAACGCCAGGCTCGACGGGATCACCGCGCTGCCGCCGAAAATGCCATCGCTGCTCGAGATAATGAAGGCCGCGAACTCATCCGAGCCGACCACGCGCTGGCTGCCGCCGACCGAGAAGGACAGCGTGATCTTGTCGCCGGCCTTATAGTTGAAGACGTTCGAGACCAGCGAACCGGCGCCCGGCGTGCCGTCGAGATCGACGCACATGCCCGAGCAGGTGATGCTGTAGTCGCCCGACTTCACGAGATCGACCCCGCCGACCACGGTGAAATTGGCGAAGCCGGTATAGTTCAGCGCCGATGCGCCGCCATTTTCACTGTCGAAATTGTCCGAAAATACGACGGCCGAATGGGCCGGCGCGGCAAAGGCGGTCAGCGCCGCCAGTGCGATTGCGATCCTGCGCATGATAGTCTCCCACATAAAAAAACCGCCCACGCGGTTGGTTCAATTCGCTAATCTGCTTTGCCGCTCTCCGACGACCAATTTATGACTTTGAAAGACACGGTTAACCATTTTGCCGGATCGGCACCAGCCCCGGGGGACAAATCTTTACCTGGCGGGCATATTCTGTCCCAAAACGGGAAAGCCCGTCCGGACCTCGGGTCCGGACGGGCTCCCTCCTCTCCCGTTACCGGGAATGCGCCAGGGTCTTTACATTGCCCCGTGCGCCAGCGCGGCGAGCAGAAGCAGCGCCACGATGTTGGTGATCTTGATCATCGGATTGACCGCGGGGCCGGCCGTGTCCTTGTAGGGATCGCCGACCGTGTCGCCCGTCACCGCGGCCTTGTGGGCATCCGATCCCTTGCCGCCATGATGGCCGTCCTCGATATATTTCTTGGCATTGTCCCAGGCGCCGCCGCCCGAGGTCATCGAGATGGCGACGAAGAGGCCCGAGACGATCACGCCGAGCAGCAGCGCGCCGAGCGCCGCGAAGCCCTCGGCCTGCCCCGCTACGGCGGTGATGATGAAATAGACCGCGATCGGCGTCAGCACCGGCAGCAGCGACGGGATGATCATCTCCTTGATCGCCGCCTTGGTGACGATGTCGACGGTGCGGGCATAGTTGGGCCGCGACGTGCCCGCCATGATGCCGGCATCGTTGCGGAACTGCTCGCGGACGTCCTCCACCACCGATCCGGCCGCGCGGCCCACGGCGGTCATGCCGAAGGCGCCGAACAGATAGGGCAGCAACGCACCGAGCAGCAGGCCGACGATGACGTAGGGATTGTTCAGCGAGAAATCGACGGTGACGCTCGGGAAATATTCCCGGAGGTCGGTCGTGTAGGCGCCGAACAGCACCAGCGCGGCGAGCGCCGCTGAGCCGATGGCATAGCCCTTGGTGACGGCCTTGGTGGTGTTGCCGACCGCGTCGAGCGCATCCGTGCGGTGGCGCACGTCATCGGGCAGGCCGGCCATCTCCGCGATGCCGCCGGCATTGTCCGTTACCGGGCCATAGGCATCGAGCGCGACGACCATGCCGGCCAGCGCCAGCAGCGAGGTCGCGGCGAAGGCGACGCCGATAATGCCCGCAACCTGGAAGGTCGCGATCACGGCGACAACGATCACCAGCGTCGGCAGCGCCGTCGATTCGAGGCTGATGGCGAGGCCCTGGATGACGTTGGTGCCATGGCCGGTGACGCTCGCGCGGGCGATCGACTTGACCGGCCGATAGTTGGTGCCGGTGTAATATTCGGTGATCCACACGAGCAGCCCGGTGACGATCAGGCCGATCATCATGCAGTAGAACAGGGCCATGCCGGTGTAGCCGCCCTTGCCCTCAAGGTCCGCGCCAACAACCGTGTTCATGTCGCCCAGCACATATTGCGTGGCGAAATAGATGCCGATCGCCGACAGGCCGACCGTCACCCAGAAGCCCTTGTAGAGCGCGCCCATGATGTTGTTCGAGCCGCCGAGGCGCACGAAATAGGTGCCGATGATCGACGTGATGATGCACACGCCGCCGACGAGCAACGGCAGCGACATGAGCTGCATGATCTCCGCCGAACTCGCCTTCACGAGCAGGGCGATCGACACCATGGTCAGGCCGAGCGTCACGACATAGGTCTCGAACAGGTCGGCGGCCATGCCCGCGCAGTCGCCGACATTGTCGCCGACATTGTCCGCGATCACGGCCGGATTGCGGGGATCGTCCTCGGGAATGCCCGCCTCGACCTTGCCGACGAGGTCTGCGCCCACGTCCGCGGCCTTGGTGAAGATGCCGCCGCCCAGACGCGCGAAGATGGAGATGAGCGAGGCGCCGAAGGCCAGAGCGGTCAGCGCCGCGATGATCTGGCGATCATTGGGCGCGAGGCCCGAGATATGGACGAGATACCAGAAGAGCACCGCGATCGCGAGCAGGCCGAGGCCGGCCACCAGCATGCCGGTGATTGCGCCGGAGCGGAACGCCAGCGTCAGGCCGCCCTGCAACGATGTGCGCGCGGCTTCCGCGGTACGGACATTGGCACGCACCGAGATGTTCATGCCGATATAGCCGGCAGCGCCCGAAAGGACGGCGCCGATGAGGAAGGAGACGGTGGAGAGCAGTCCGAGCGTGGCGGCGATGATGACCGCGACGATCACGCCGACAATGGCGATTGTGGTATATTGGCGGCCAAGATAGGCCTTGGCGCCTTCCTGGATGGCGCCCGCGATTTCCTGCATCTTCTCGTCGCCGGGCGACGCGCTCAGAACCTGTCGGCTGGTGAACAAGCCGTAGATAACTGCCAGCAGGCCGCAGCCTATGGCAATCAGAACCGATGTCATATCGATGAACTCCCCTGCTCCTAGGTACCCGGACGTTTACCGTCCTGTTGGGCTTTTGTAGCGGGCGGAACCTATCGCCGTGGCTTGCCGCGTCAAGCGGATAAAACCGGCACTTGCAGAGGACGCATGCCAGCCTGTGCGAGGCGGCGACAGATGCGCGATCCGCCCGTTCCGACTGAAACAAGTCCGGTTCCGACTGGAACAACATTTAGGGCGGGCGCGACCAGCAGCGGATCGAAGATTTCCGCCATCAGCGCCAAACCGGCTCCCACTTGCCGTTGGAGGGAGCAAGCTCCCCCCTAGCCGTGCTCATAGCCCAGCCGATCGGGAAGCTTCACCGCCTTGCCGTCCAGCCGCAGCGTGATGCCCTCGCCGCGCTTGAACTGCCCGACCTCGATCAGACCGTGCGGCGGATCGCGGTCCTTGGGCAGCGCCACCAGCAACACATAGTCATCGCCCGCCGTCGCCGCCGCGAGGCGCGCCTCGACCGTGCGCCCACGAACGCTCTCGTAGATTTCGGACAGCGGCACATGGCTGATCTCGATCGCGCAATCGCTCGCGGCCGCCATGCGCGCGGCATCAATGAGCAGGCCGTCCGATACGTCCATCATCGCATGGGCCATCATCGCCAGCGACTGGCCCAGGGTCAGATGCGGCGTCGGCACGCGATAGGCGCGGATCAGCTCGGCCGGCGCGCTCTTGCCCTCGTTGAGCAGGGCCAGCCCCGCACCCGCATCGCCGACCGGGCCGGAGACATAGAGAATATCCCCCGGCCGCGCGCCCGAGCGACTCGGCACCGGCTGGCCATTGGGCACTTCGCCGATCGCGGTGAGCCCGATCACGCGCGGCGCGCCCTCGGGCATCGCCACCGTGTCGCCGCCGATCAGATGCATGCCGAAGCTGCGCAGCGCGCGCGACAGCCCGTCGAGAAAGCCATTGTCCCAGCGCGCATCGCCGGTCAGCGCATAGTTGAGCATGCAGGAGGACGGCGCCGCGCCCTTGGCGGCGAGATCGGACAGGTTGACCGCCGCCAGCTTCCAGCCGACCGTCTCGGCCGGATCGTCGGAGCGGAAATGCACGCCCTCGACCATACTGTCGCTGGTGAGGATGATCTGCTGGCCGATGGTCGGCACCACCGCGACGTCGTCCAGCAGCCCGCGGGCGGCCGGGTCCGTGGCGAGCTCGCGCAGGCGGCGGAGAATGTCCGCCTCGCCGCTCATGCGCCGGGCCGGGCAACCTTGGCGATGGCGTCGAGCAGGCCGTTGACGAACCCTGCCTCGCGCTTGTCGTAGAAGGCGTGGGCGACATCGACATATTCGCTGATCACGCTCGGCGTCGGCACGTCGGCGCGGGCAAGCAGCTCATAGCTGCCCGCGCGCAGGATCTGCCGCATCGGCTTGTCGAGCCGCTCGAGCGACCAGCCCTGCGCCAGCCGCGCCGCGATCAGCGCGTCGATCTCCTCGCGCCGCGCGTCGACGCCCTTCACGACGTCGTCGAAGAAGGCCTCCTCGGCGGGATGGTAGGTCACATCCTCGATCGTCGCGCCGAGGCGATGCTGGTGGAACTCGTGCAGCAGCACGGCCAGCGGCGTCTTTTCCATGTCGAGCTGATAAAGCGCCTGCACGGCGGCAAGCCTGGCGGCGGAGCGGGTCTTGGAGCGGGTTGCGTTCATTTCTTCTTCTCTACCCGTTCGGCCTGAGCTTGTCGAAGCCTGTCCTGAGCGCCTGCCTTGGCAGGCATCGAAGGGGCCTCTCCTTGTATAACGCGCGAGCGAAAAAGAAGAGCCCTACGACCAGTTCGGGCCAAACGGGATTTGGGGGGCTGGGAGGATCTATGTGAGCCGGACCGCCACGCTGGCTGCGTGCGCCGGCAGGCCTTCCGCCTCTGCCAGTGCGACAGCAGCGGGGCCGATCACCCCGATCGCCGCCGCGTCCAGTTGCAGGAAGCTGGTCCGCTTCATGAAATCCAGGACCGACAGGCCGGATGAAAAGCGCGCCCGCCGCCCGGTCGGCAGCACATGGTTCGGCCCGGCAACATAATCGCCGATCGCTTCGGGCGTCATGCGGCCCATGAAGACCGAGCCGGCATGGCGGACCCGATCGAACAGAGGCTGCGGGTCGTCGACCGCCAGTTCGAGATGCTCGGGCGCCAGCCGGTCGACCAGCGGCATCGCGACGTCGAGATCGGCAACCAGGATGATCGCGCCATTGGCTTCCCAGCTCTTGCGCGCCCGTTCCCCCGTCGTAAGCTTGGAAAGCTTCTGTTCGACGGCATCGGCCACCGCATCGGCGAACGCGGCATCGTCGGTGAACAGGATCGACTGGCTGGTCGGGTCGTGCTCGGCCTGGCTCAGCAGATCGGCGGCGATCCATGCCGGATCGTTGGCGCCATCGGCGACCACGACGATCTCGGACGGGCCCGCCACCATGTCGATGCCGACCACGCCATAGACCTGCCGCTTGGCCTCGGCGACCCAGGCATTGCCCGGCCCGACGATCACGTCGACCGGCTTGATCTGCTCGGTGCCATAGGCCAGCGCCGCGATCGCCTGCGCGCCGCCGATCCGCCAGATTTCGCTCACGCCGGCGATGTGGGCCGCAGCCAGCACGGCCAGATTGAGCGCGCCATTCGGCGTCGGCGACATCATGACGATGCGCTCGACCCCGGCGACCTTGGCAGGGATGGCATTCATCAGCAACGAGCTCGGATAGGCGGCGAGGCCGCCCGGCACGTAGATGCCCGCCGCTTCCACCGCATTCCAGCGCGCGCCGAGGCGCACCCCGGCGGCATCGGTCCAGCCGCTGTCCTGCGGCTTCTGGCGCGCATGATAATCGGCGATGCGCGCCGCCGCGAGATCGAGCGCGGCGCGAAGCTCCGGCGCGATCTTCTCGTAAGCCGCTGCGCATTGCGCCGGCGTGATCGTCCAGCCCGCAGCATGCGGATCGAAGCCGTCGAAGCGCGTGGTCAGTTCGGCCAGCGCCGCGTCACCCTCGCGACGCACGCGCGCGATGATGCCGCGCACCGCCTGCGCGACATCCTCGTCCGCCTCGCGCCTGGCGTTGACCAGCGCGTCGAACCTGTCCGCGAAATCGGCGTCGCGCGTATCCAGCCTAAGCGGCATCGGACTTGTCCTTGGTCGTCTCCACGGCGGCGCGGAAGCGCTCGACCATCGGCACCAGCTCGGCCGCGCGCATCTTCATCGCCGCACGATTGACGATCAGGCGCGCCGAAATCTCCATGATCGTCGCCGTCTCGACCAGGCCATTGGCCTTGAGCGTCGCGCCCGAGGAGACCAGATCGACGATGCGCCGCGACAGGCCCAGCGAGGGCGCCAGCTCCATCGCGCCGTTGAGCTTGACGCACTCGGCCTGGATGCCCTGCCGCTCGTAATAAGCGCGGGTGAGATGCGGATATTTGGTGGCGACGCGGACATGGCTCGCCGCGCTCAGTTCCTCGGGCGCCGCGTCGACCGGCTCGGCGACCGAGAGGCGGCAGTGGCCGATGTCGAGGTCGACCGGCGCATACAGCTCCGAATAGCCGAACTCGGCGATCACGTCCGACCCGACGATGCCGATCTGCGCGGCACCATGGGCCACGAAGGTCGCCACATCGAAGGCGCGCACGCGGATGATCGACAGGCCCTCGACATTGGTCGCGAAGCGCAGCGCGCGGCTGCTCTCCTTGTAGAACTCCGCCTCGGGCTCGATGCCGGCGCGCGCCAGCAACGGCAGCGCCTCGTCGAGCACGCGCCCCTTGGGAATGGCAAAGATGATCGGCCGGGTCATGACCGGCGCGCCTTAGGGCTTCGTGGCAAAAAGGGCAATCGTCCGGTGATCTCGCATCCGAAGGTCAGCCAAGGTTAAGGCGAGCGGTTCCATGACAGCGCTCCTGACGCACCGATGCGCGCTGGAGGATCCATGCAGGCCGAGACCAGAGCGACCCTCTCCAAGGTGCCGGCGATCACGCTCGGCTTCTGGCTCATCAAGATACTCGCAACCACGCTGGGCGAAACCGCCGGCGACACACTGAGTATGACGATGAACTTGGGCTATCTGGCGAGCACAGCGATCTTCGCGCTGTTGCTGCTGGTCCTCGTCTGGCGCCAGGTCGCCGCGACGGCTTACAGGCCCTATCTCTATTGGGCGACCATCATCGCATCGACCACCGCCGGCACGACCATGGCGGATTTCGCAACGCGCTCGCTCGGCATCGGCTATGCTGGCGGCTCGGCCCTGCTCCTTGCCGCCGTGCTCCTGTCGCTTGCCAGCTGGCGCCTCACCTTGGGATCGATCTCAGCCGCGCACGTCGCCGATGCGCGCACCGAGATCTTCTATTGGGTGACGATCACCTTCTCGCAGACGCTCGGCACCGCCCTTGGCGACTGGACCGCCGACAGCGCCGGCATGGGCTATGGCGGAGCGGCCATCCTGTTCGCGTCCGGCCTCGCCCTGCTGCTTACGGCCTATTGGCTGACCTCGATCAGCCGGATCGCGCTGTTCTGGGCCGCCTTCATCCTGACCCGGCCGCTCGGCGCGGCGGTCGGCGATTTCCTCGACAAGCCGCTCGATCATGGCGGGCTCGCCTTCAGCCGTCCGCTCGCCTCGGCAGTGCTGGGGGCTGCCATCCTCGCCCTGGTCGTCCTGTCTCGCTGGCGCGCGGACGACTATTCACGGGAGATTTAGTCGCCGCTCCGCGCGATGCGCGGGAACATTTCACCGGGTCCATGTGTTCTCTTGTCGTCAAAAGAAGAAGGAGAACAGATCATGGGCAAGGGAATATTGCTTTGGCTCATCGGCGTGCCAATTCCCGTCATCATCATTCTGTGGTTGCTGTTCCGTTGATTTTTAGTGGGATGTTTTCTTCCCATTTCTACACTGTTCGTCCCGATCCGCTGGTAGCTGCGCAGCATTGCGCGGACCGCGCCTGATCGGGACGAACGGTGACTAGATCAGATCAAATCTATATTTACCCCTCGAACGGATCGCGCACCAGGATCGTGTCGTCCCGCTCCGGCGAGGTCGAGACCGATGCCACCGGGCATTCGATCAGCTCCTCGATGCGGCGGATATATTTGATCGCCTGCGCCGGCAGCTGGGCCCAGCTGCGCGCGCCGACCGTCGTGCCTTCCCAGCCGTCCATTTCCTCATAGACCGGCTCGACCGCGGCCTGATCGGCGGCATGGGCGGGCAGATAATCGATGATCTTGCCGTTGAGGCGATAGCCGGTGCAGATCCTGATCGTCTCGAACCCGTCGAGCACATCGATCTTGGTGAGCGCGATGCCGGTGACGCCACTAAGCGCGCAGGTCTGGCGCACCAGCACGGCGTCGAACCAGCCGCAGCGCCGCTTGCGCGCCGTGACTGTGCCAAACTCGTGCCCGCGACGGCCGAGCAGCTCGCCGGTCTCATCCTCGAGCTCGGTCGGGAAGGGGCCGGAGCCGACGCGCGTCGTATAGGCCTTGACGATGCCGAGCACGAAGCCGGCCGCATTCGGCCCCATGCCGGTGCCCGAGGCGACCGTGCCACTCACCGTGTTGGAGCTGGTCACGAACGGGTAGGTGCCATGATCGACGTCGAGCAGCACCCCCTGCGCGCCCTCGAACAGGATGCGCTTGCCGGCCTTGCGCACGTCGCGCAGGCGCTTCCACACCGGCTCGGCGAATTGCAGCACGAAATTGGCGATCTCGCGCAGCTCCGCGACAAGCGCGGCGCGATCGATCGGCGGCTCGCCAAAGCCGGCGCGCAGCGCGTCATGATGCGCGCAGAGGCGATCGAGCTGCGGCTCCAGCGCATCGAGATGGGCAAGGTCGCACACGCGGATCGCGCGGCGGCCGACCTTATCCTCATAGGCCGGGCCGATGCCGCGCCCGGTCGTGCCGATCTTGCCCTTGCCCGCCGCCGTCTCGCGCATTGCATCGAGATCGCGATGGAACGGCAGGATCAGCGGGCAATTGTCCGCCACCGCGAAGTTGGAGCGATCCACGGTGACGCCCTGCGCTTCCAGCTTCTCGATCTCGGCCTTGAGCGCCCAGGGATCGAGCACCACGCCATTGCCGATGATCGAGAGCGTGCCGGTGACGATGCCGGAGGGGACGAGGCTGATCTTGTAGGTGGTGTTGCCGACAACCAGCGTGTGGCCGGCATTGTGCCCGCCCTGGAAGCGCACGACGCAGTCGGCCTTGCTCGCCAGCCAGTCGACGATCTTGCCCTTGCCCTCATCGCCCCACTGGGCGCCGATCACGGTTACATTTGCCATGGATGTGCATCTCCGCCCTGCCGAGCGGATCCGGATCGCCCTTCGACAGGACTCGACGATCGGATTGGAACAGATAAGGCCGCAGGGCCACTTTCCGGGCGGCGCCCTAGCCCCGGCGGCGCGGCCAAGTCAAGGCGCGATTGCGCTGGCCGGTTCAGCTTGCCTCAAGCATCGCCGTGGCACCGGGGAGGCACGAGTGTCGGAGGAAAAACCCCATGATCCACAATCGCATCCTCGCCCTGGCCGCGATCCCGGTCGTCCTCGCCGTCGCCGTCGCGCCGGGCGACGCCAGCATCCGCGACCGGATTCGCGAGCGCATCGCCCAGCGCATGCAGGCGCAGATCAGGGAAGACCAGACGGTCGACGGCAAGGAGGTCGCCTATGGCAAGGACCCGCTCCAGACCCTCGCCTTCTGGGCGCCAACCCTCCAGACGACACGGCCCGCGCCGCTCATCCTCTTCGTCCATGGCGGCGGCTGGAAGCGCGGCGACAAGACCAATGCCACCGGCAAGGCGAAGGTCGCCCATTTCCGCGAACAGGGCTATGCCGTCGCGTCGATCGACTATCGCCTCGTGCCCAATGCGACCATCGAGCAGCAGGCCGCCGACGTCGCCGGCGCGCTCGCTTATATGAAGGCCCATGCCGGCGAATTCGGCATCGATCCCGCCCGCATCGTGCTGATGGGCCACAGCGCCGGCGCGCATCTCGTGGCGCTGGTCGGCACCGATCCGCGCTATCTGCAGGCTGCCGGCCTCAGCGAGAGCGACGTCGCCGGCATCGTCCCGATCGACGGCGCCGCCTATGACGTTGCGAAGCAGGTCGAGATCGGCGGACGCTTCATGGCGGAGACCTACGGGCAGGCCTTCGGCACCGACCCGGAGCGCCAGCGCGCGCTGTCACCGACCTTCCAGGCGGCCGCGCCCAACGCCCCCGCCTTCCTCATCCTGCACGTCCAGCGCAAGGACGGCATCGCCCAGTCGCAGGCGCTGGCCGAGGCGCTGCGCAAGGCCGGCACGCCGGTCCAGATCAACGATTTCCCCGGCACCGGCCTCAAGGGCCATATGGTGATCAACCGCAGCCTCGGTGACCCCAGCTATGCCGCGACGCCGGTGGTGGATGCCTGGCTCAAGGCGCGGTTCGGGAGCTGAGCGCCTGCGCGCGCCGGCGGCATAAGTCCTTCCGTTCGTGTCGAGCGAAGTCGAGACACGGTCAGCGCTGTCCTTGCGTGTCTCGACTTCGCTCGACACGAACGGAAGGGAATTTCAGCGGCGCTTTTTCTTGACCGTCGCCTCGCGCCCACCCGCCGCCGCTTGACGATATGCGGCCTCCTCCCCACTCTTCGCCCGAGCCGCGAGTCCGGCCAGACATCAGGGAGAGGTCCGTGCGTCATAAAGGTCATGCCATCCTCGCGCGCGTCGTCGCGCTTTTCGCCTTCGCCGCCCTCGCCAGCCCCGCGGCCGCGCAGCAATGCGATCGCGCCTGCCTCACCGCGCTGCTCACCCAATATGTCGACGCACTCGTCGCCCATGACCCTTCCAGGCTGCCGCTCGCACCCAGCGTCCGCTTCACCGAGGATTCGAAGGACCTGAAGCTCGGCGAGGGCCTGTGGAAGACCGTCACCGCCAGGGGCGGCTTCCGCCAGGATTATCTCGACACGACCCGCCAGACTGCCGTTGCCCATGTGCAGCTCTGGGAAGACAAGACGCAGGCGCTCTATTCGGTGCTGCTGCATGTCAAGGATAGCAAGATCGCCGGCATCGAGACGCTGGTGCAGCGCGTCACGACCGACGGGCGCTTCCAGCCGACCGAACTCGGCGCGCCGATCAAGGGGATGAACACGCCCATCCTCGCCGGCAGGAAGATGAGCCGCGCCGAGATGATCAAGGTCGCGCTTGGCTATCCCGAGGGATTGCGCATCGGCAATTTCACCGATGGCGGCACCAAATTCGCCCCGGAAACCTATCGCGTCGAGAATGGCGTGATCACGGCGGGCGCCGGCTGCGGACGGGCGGATTGCGGCATGTATGCCCAGCACATCATGCTCCACCCCTCGATCATCGCCAATGTCGCGGCGGTCGATGAGGAGAATGGCGTCGTCGTGCTGTGGATGAACTTCGGCTATACGGACAGCTATGGACCGGGCAATGCGCTGGTGACCTTCGAGGCTTTCAAGATCTGGGGCGGCCAGATCCATTCCATCCTCGCCTTCTTCAAGCCGTTGCCGCTGGCGACATCGCGCAACTGGACGAGCTCGGACGAGGTACCGCGCAAGGAATGATCGAGGACCGGTACGAAAGCTTCGCGCAGCTCGCCGCGCAGGAAGTCGAGGGAACGGACTATCGCATCAGCGCCTTCGCGCGCCGGGAGGATGTGCTGATCCTCGCGCCGCATGGCGGCTATATCGAACCCAGCACCTCCGCCGTCGCAAGCGCCATCGCCGGAGAGGATCTGTCGCTCTATCTGTTCGAGGGATTGCGCGAGGAGCGGCGACATCGCGAGCTTCACATCACGTCCCGCAACTTCGACGAGCCCGGCGCGCTCGCCCTGGCCGCGAAGGCCGACAGGATCGTCTCCGTCCATGGCCGCCGCAACCGCGATGATCCGGAGGCCGTCTGGCTCGGCGGGCTCGATCTGGAGAATCGGGACCGGATCCAGGCGCAACTGGAGCGGGCCGGATTCGAAGCGCGCAATCCGGGACGCCTCTTCTCCGCGCTTGATCCCCGCAACATCTGCAATCGCGGCAGGCGGGACCAGGGCGTTCAGATGGAAATGCCGCGCGGGCTGCGCGATCTGCTCATTCGGGACCTCATGAGAATGGCGGCCTTCGCCGAGGCGATCCGGTCCGCCATCGTCTGACCCGGGTCTTACCCCGCCACCAGCTCCGCGCTTTGCGTCTCGGCGATCCAGCCGCCGCCGAGCACCCGGTCGCCCGCATACAGCACTGCCGCCTGTCCCGGCGCGACGCCATATTCCGGCGCGTCGAAAACCAGCCGCTCGCCCTCGAGCCGTGCCGGCACCGGCCGCGCCATCGAGCGCACCTTGGCCGTGAGCGGCCCGGCATGATCGCCGCCCAGCCAGTTGATCTCCTCCAGCCGCGCGCCGCGCACGGCGAGCGCCGCCTTCGGCCCGACGATCACCCGCTTCGCGTCCGCCTCCAGCCGTACCACATAGAGCGGCTCGGCCTGCCCCCCGATCTCCAGCCCCCGGCGCTGGCCGACCGTATAATGGATGAGGCCCTTGTGCGGACCGAGCACGCGCCCGTCGACATGGACGATTTCGCCGGCATCGTCCGCGTCCGGCCGCAGCTTGCGCACGACCCGCGCATAGTCGCCGTCGGGCACGAAGCAGATGTCCTGGCTGTCCGGCTTGAGCGCGACGCCGAGGCCGAGCTCCGCCGCGATCGCGCGCACGGCGGGCTTCTCCATGCCGCCGAGCGGGAAGCGCAGATAGTCGAGCTGCGGCTGCGTCGTCGCGAACAGGAAGTAGCTCTGGTCGCGCGCCGGATCGATCGCGCGGTGCAGCTCCGCGTTCTGTGCTCCCATCACCCGTCGCACATAATGGCCGGTCGCGAGGCAGTCCGCCGCCAGATCGCGCGCCAGCGCGAACAGATCGGTGAACTTGACGCCCATATTGCAGCGGACGCAGGGAATCGGCGTGCGCCCGGCCAGATATTCGTCGGCGAAGCGCTCCATCACCGAGTCTCGGAAACGGCTTTCATAATCAAAGACATAGTGTGCGATCCCCAGCCGGTCGGCGACCGCGCGCGCATCGCGAATATCCTGCCCCGCGCAGCAGCTTCCCGTCCGCCCGACCGCCGCGCCATGATCGTAGAGCTGGAGCGTTACGCCGATCGTCTCGGCGCCCGTGCGCGCGGCCAGAGCGGCCACCACGCTCGAGTCGACTCCGCCGGACATGGCGACCACGATCCGCTTGCCGGAAAGATTTGCGCCGAGTTGAAAAAGATCGTCCATCGCCGGCCATATAGGGACTGGCGGCTCGCCCGGCCAGCAAAACGCCCATCCTGGGACAGATTGGCACATCCTGGGACAGATTTCAGGCCCCGCCGTTAACCCGCCCTAACAAGGGATGACCGCGGCTTTTACGCCGACTTATCCTTTGTCCGATATCAGCATGGCCATGGGCATGAATGCGCCATTCGATGATCAGGGACTGCCCCTTAATCTGGCAGGCGGACGCGGCACCCGGATTCCGGACCTGCATCTGCTGCTCGCTGTCCACGCAGCGCGCCAGGCGACGGGAACAACCGTCCGGCTCGTCCGCGATCGCGACCTTCCGGTCGTGAGCGGGGACGAGGCGGGCCGGATGGCCCTGATCTTCGCTTCGAAGACGCATCCGGCCGCTCTCAAGCGAGCGGCGGGATCGTTCAACGCGGCGGTGGCGACACAATTGGCGATGGGGACGGATGGTGAAAGCGCAGTTTACCTTGGGACTTAGCCAAGGAGCAAACCTTCGCTGTCACCACCAGCATACAAAGATCGTGTGAAGCCGATCCCATCGGTGAATGAGGACAAAAATGATCGAGAACCAGAAGATTCGCCCCTCTCAAGTCGTCGGACCCCTCGGGGAGCCGTTGACGATCGAGTCGCTTCCCGCGCCCGGCACCACCCGCTGGGTCGTGCGCCGCAAGGCGGAAGTCGTCGCGGCCGTCAATGGCGGCCTGCTGACCGTCGATGAGGCTTGCGAGCGCTATGCGCTGACGCTCGAGGAGTTTGCCGGCTGGCAGCGCGCGGTCGATCGGTCGGGCATGCCCGGGCTGCGGGTCACACGCATCCAGCACTATAAATCGCTTTACGAGCGCCAGCAGCGCTATTGATCACCCAGCAAGACCGGGGCGGGCTTCTGCGGTAGCCCGCCCCGAACCTTGCCAGCGACCGAAGACGGCGCCCCTTGTCGGGCGCCGTTTTTCATTGTGATGGGCGGCAGGGAGCCTCCGGCCATCCCGGCTCGCATCGGCGCGAGATCAGGCGGCGGACTTGGCCGCGCCGATATGCTTCAATGCCTCGCGCTTGCTCAGTCCGCTCAGCTGCGCCTCGTGCCGCGCGACATACGCCGCGACCCAGGCCGGATCGGTGCGGGCATATTGCCGCAGCGCCCAGCCGATCGCCTTGCGGAGGAAAAATTCCTTCGAATCCAGCGAGGGCGCGATGCAGGCTTCCAGCAGATCGAGATCGGTCGCGCTTTTGGCGCCAAGCTGGCAGAGAATCGCGCTGCGTCGCTTCCACATATCCGGGTCGACCGCCCAGTCCAGCATCGCCGCCTTCATCGCCACCGGCTCGGCCCGGAGGATCGCGAGCAATCGCTGCCCGGCGATCGTATCGACATAGTCCCACCAGGCGCCGGTGACGATCATCTCCTCATACATGCCGAGCGCATCCATCCGCTGGAACCCGCGCGCGGCGCGGATCCCGGTCAGCGCGATCGCCGCATAGCGCTCCTCGCGGACTTTCGCGCCGCGCCAGAGCGCCAGCACATCGGCCTGCCAGGCCGCGCTATCGGCATAGGCGAGGTCCGCGAACACCGCCTTGCACACCGCCGCCAGTGGCACGGCCGGGACGCCCAGATAAGGCATGGCCGACTTCATATAGGCCTGCATCGCCGGCGCCCGCGCGGGCTCGGCGATCGCCGACAGTGCTTCCAGAACCCGTGCTCGCAAAGCCGTCATGCAATTCGCGAACTGGCGGGCGCGTGGACGGCGGCCTTCTCCAGCACGACGATGCTGTCATGAATGTGGATGCCGGGACAGGCGTTGCTGATCTGGGGATGCTGCATGCCCTCGTCATGATACCAGTGGTGCATGTCGTCCATGAGCTCGCCCACGAAGCGGAAGAAATTCTGCGGTGTCCAATAGCCGCCGCCGTGCATCTTCCAGTAAGCCGTGTGGAGATCCTCGATCATGTAGAGACCGCCCTCGCTCACATGCGGAAACAGGCAGTCGAGCGAGGTGCGGATATGCTTCATGACGTGACTGCCGTCATCGAGCACGACATCGACCCCACCCATTTCCGCGACGACGTCGGCGAGGAATTTGGGATCGTCCTGCGACCCGATCCGCACCTGCCCCGCCTGTCCGTCGAACCGGCGGCAATCCTCATTGATGTCGATCCCGAAGATGATCGCATCCGGCCCGAAATAGCGCCGCCAGATCTGCAGGCTGCCGCCCTTGCTCACGCCGATCTCGAGAAAGCGGAGCGGCGTGTCGCCGCGATTCTCCGCCCGGAAGCGCGAGAGATAGCGATCGTAGAGCGGCAGATAATGATGCCATTTATGGACGATATTGTCCGGATTGCTGACGAAGATGTCGAGCAGATCGCCCGACCAGCCATATTTGCGCTCGATGTCCTCGCGGACGCTGCCTGGCCCTTTGAACGCATATTCGTCCGCGCTGCGCCACACCGGCTTGACCAGCCGCTGCGGCAGGCGCGCGGCGATTTTTCCCTTCAACTTCCGAAAATTCATGCGAGACTCCTGCACCGGTGGACTGGACCGTCGGGATGCATGCGACCTTTTCTCGTTGAAACCGCGCCACGGCCAGGGGCGCGCCGCCGAGCCTAACCGAAGAACAGGTTTCAAGGAAGCCTTCGCACTCGCAGCATGAACGACATCCCGGCGATCATCGCGGCCGGCAGCCAGATCAGGGTCAATTCCGACCAGACCGTTTCCAATCCCCGTTCGCTGAAGAAGCGCGCGCCGATCGGCGAGACGCGGATCGGATGCCAGGGGAGGAAGTAGCGCGTCGTGTCGAACGGCCAGAGCAGCATGACGCCCTGCCCGCCGTCGGTGAGCATATCGAGCAGCGGATGCGACGCGATGCAGGCGAGGAGGAACAGCCAGGCGGGAAAACTCCGCGCCGGCCGCCAGAACAGGGCGACAATCCCGGCCATCAGCGCGGCGAAGACGAACGAATGGGTGAAGCCGCGATGGCCCCATTCGCTCGCATAACCGATGCCGAAGCGAAAGCCGATCACGTCGAGATCGGGCAGCATCGCCAGCAGCGCGCCGGCCATGGCAAGCCGTGCCGATACGCGCCGACGCCCCGTGATCGCGCCGGCCGCGAGCGGGATCAGGGCATGGCTGAAGATCGTCGGCATCCCGCCTTTCTGCCCGCGCGCTCAGGCTGGGCCAAGCCGCATCAATAGCCCAGCGTCAGGCCGAGCGAGACATATTTCGGCCCGGCATTGGCCTTGATCGCGACCTTGGGCAGCAGTGGCATCGCGATCGTCGCATAAGGGCGCGGATCATCGGCGCTGAAGCGCACGCCCGCGCCGATCCGCGCCGTCATGGGCAGCGCGACGGTCGCTTCGATGCGGCCGTACAGATCCGTGTCGCCGTCGCGGATATAGACGCCCGCGCCCGGCGTGAGGCGAAACCCAGCGATGCCAAGCGCATAGCCCGCGCCGATCTCGGTCCCCCAGCCGCCATTGGCGCGCGCATAATCGGCTTCCGCGCCGATCCCCTCGGCCTGGGCCGGCGCCGTGGCGAGGCCGAGCGCCAGCATGAAGCCGAGCGCCGATGCGATACGAAATGTCATGATGTTTCAGTCTCCGAGCCGTTGACGCTCGGGCTAGGGCGCGGCGATCACGGCGGCAACGGTCCGGGAGGCAGGGCGAATCCGATCCGCGACGAGGCGAATCGGGAGCGGAGATTTCACATCGCGCCGTGGCGCCTTGTGGCGCCGGGTAAAGCCGGCAAGCGTCCCCCGGACGCTCGCTATTGCGGCTCTACTCCCACTCGATCGTCCCCGGCGGCTTGGACGTGAAATCGTAGACCACCCGGTTGATGCCCTTGACCTCGTTGATGATCCGCGTCGCGACCGCCGAGAGGAAGGCCGCCTCGAACGGATAGATGTCCGCCGTCATGCCGTCGGTCGACGTCACCGCGCGCAGGGCGAGCACATTGTCATAGGTGCGATAGTCGCCCATCACGCCGACCGTGCGCACCGGCAGCAGCACCGCGAAGGCCTGCCAGATGGCGTCGTAGAGCCCCGCGTTGCGAATCTCCTCGAGATAGATGGCGTCGGCCTTGCGCAGAATGTCGCAGCGCTCCTGCGTCACTTCGCCCGGGATGCGGATGGCGAGGCCGGGCCCCGGGAAGGGATGGCGTCCGACGAACACGTCCGGCAGACCCAGCTCCTTGCCGAGCGCGCGCACCTCGTCCTTGAACAGCTCGCGCAACGGCTCGACCAGCTGCATGTTCATCCGCTCGGGCAGGCCGCCGACATTGTGGTGGCTCTTGATCGTCACCGAAGGCCCGCCGGTGAAGCTCACGCTCTCGATCACGTCCGGATAGAGCGTCCCCTGCGCCAGGAAATCCGCGCCGCCGATCTTCTTCGCTTCCGCCTCGAACAGGTCGATGAACGCCTTGCCGATGAACTTGCGCTTCGCCTCCGGATCGGTGACGCCGGCCAGCCCGCCCAGGAACATCTCGCTCGCGTCCACATGGACGAGCGGGATATTGTAATGGCCCTTGAACAGGCTCACCACCTGCTCCGCCTCGCCCAGCCGCATCAGGCCATGATCGACGAAGACGCAGGTGAGCTGGTGCCCGATCGCCTCGTGGATCAGCACCGCGGCGACCGCGCTGTCGACCCCGCCCGAGAGCCCGCAGATCACCCGCCCGGACCCGACCTGTTCGCGAATTTCCTTGATCTTGGTCGCGCGGAACTCGGCCATCGTCCAGTCGCCCGCGCAGCCGCAGACATGGCGCACGAAATTGGCAATCAGCCGCGCGCCGTCGGGCGTGTGCATCACCTCGGGATGGAACTGGGTGCCGTAGAAGCGCCGCTCGTCGTCGGCGATCACCGCGAAGGGCGCCCCGTCCGAGATGGCGACGATGCGGAAGCCGGGCGCGAACCGCGTCACCTTGTCGCCATGGCTCATCCACACCTGATGCCGCTCGCCGACCTTCCACAGGCCGTCGAACAGCACGCATTCCTCGGTGACGGTCAGGAAGGCGCGGCCGAACTCGCCGCCCTCGCCGGTCTCGTGCCCCGGCTTCACCTCGCCGCCGAGCTGGTGGCTCATCACCTGCTGGCCGTAGCAAATGCCCAGGACCGGCACGCCCGCCTCGAACAGGCTCTGCGGCGCGCGGGGCGATCCTTCCTCCGGCACCCCGGCGGGCGATCCGGAGAGGATGATCCCGCTCGGCTTCATCCGCTCGAACGCGGCCTGCGCCTGAGTGAACGGGGCGATCTCGCTATAGACGCCGGCCTCGCGCACGCGCCGGGCGATGAGCTGCGTCACCTGGCTGCCGAAATCGACGATCAGGATGGAGTCGGGATGGGAGGAGTTGCTGGCTGACATGGCGAGCGGATAATGGACACCCGCCCGCCTGTCCATACGCGCCTTGGGCATGGCCGGCGACGGCGACATTTTTTCCGCGGCGGCCCCGTGCCCGTAACCGTCCCGGACAGGGCCGACCGCGATTGACCATCGCCTGCCCGCGTGGCCTGCCGCACGATGGTCCTTGGGCAAATTCGTTGCCTCCGCCCATTGGCGGCTATCCGAAGATGTCGCCCGAAAGCGGACAGTCAGGACGCGACGACTTTTCGGACATTTAGTTCCTCCCCGAGCTTGTCTCGGGGAGGGGGACCACCCGAAGGGTGGTGGAGGGAAAATGGACCGGCCTTCCGCCTTCGGCGGCCCCTCCACCGCTTCGCGGTCCCCCTCCCCAAGACAAGCTTGGGGAGGAATAGATGCGTCAGCTTCCCACCCCATACCGGACTTCGCCCAACGCGCTGGCATCCTCGCCATCCGGCGCGTAGGATGCGGCGATAACGGTAGCGGAGCAGGGGAGCGACCGATGAGCGACATCACGATCCGCCTCGACGGCCTGATCTTCTGCCTCATCGTGATCGCGAGCGGCGCCGTCCTGACCCTGCTCGCCCTGGGGTTTGCCGCTCATGCGAGATGGGGAAGCGGCGACCGGCAACGGTCGGCCAGGATCGCACGGGCCTGCACCCTCGGCGTCGGCGCCTGTCTGCTCACCTTCGCGGCACTGGTCGTCTATCTGAACAGCGTCTCGACGCCGGTCACCGGTCCGGACTGGACCGACTGGGCCGCCCTGCCCTGGTGCCTGATCCTGATCGGCGTGCTGGTCCGGCTCGCGCGCAGCCCGGCCCGCTGAGGCTCATTTCTTCGCTTCGAGGCTCTTCACCGCCGCCAGCGTGTTCTTGACATGCTCGCGATAGTCGAGCGCGCTGTGCACATAGACGATGTTGCCGGCCTTGCTGATCACATAGGAGGTGCGGTCGGTCTTGCCGGCGAAGCGCGGGTCGGGGAGCTTGAGCGCCACGTCATAGCCCGAGATGACGGCGGGGCCGGCCGATGCGACCGCGAACTTGTTGCGGCACACTTCGGTGGAGAATTGGGCGAGCTTGTCGACCGGGTCGGCCGACATGCCGATCACCGTCGCGCCATGCGCCTTGAACTCGTCGGACATGTCGGCGAATTCCTTCGCCTCCGCCGTGCAGCCGGGGGTGAACGCCGCCGGGAAGAAATAGAGCACGACCGGTCCCTTCTTGAGCTGCGTGCTGAGCTTCAGATTGAAGATCTTGCCGCCCAGCGCGCCGCGCGTCTCGAAGTCAGGCGCCTTGGCCCCCACGGCCAGCGCGGCATGGGCGCCGCTCGCGATGATGAGCCCGGCGAGCGCGCTCGCGGCTGCAATCCATGCCTTGGTCTTCATGGGGTTTCTCCTGGGTCCGGGGGTCAGTCTTGCCCTGAAACTCAGTCTGCCACAGAAGGTCTTGGCCCGCCAGCCCTCTCCGGCTACGAGCGGCCATGGTGATCGCCCGCCTCGCCCTCACCGATTTCCGCAATCATGCCGCCGCGCTGATCACGCCCGACGTGGCGATGATCGTGCTCTCGGGCGAGAATGGCGCGGGCAAGACCAACATTCTCGAGGCCGTCTCGCTCTTGGCGCCCGGGCGCGGCCTGCGCGGCGCTGCGCTGCGCGACATGGCGCGGCAGGGAGGGCCGGGCGGCTTCGCGGTCTCCGCCCGGATCGGCGACACACAGGTCGGCACCGGCACGGAGCCGGACGCGCCGGACAAGCGCCAGGTGCGCATCGACGGCAGGACCGCCTCGGCCAATGCGCTCTCGGCATTGCTCGCGGTAAGCTGGCTGACCCCGGCGATGGACCGGCTGTTCCTGGAGAGCCCGGGCGGGCGGCGGCGCTTCCTCGACCGGCTGGTGCTGGCGCAGGACCCCGCGCACGCCATGCACAGCGTCCGCTACGAGGCGGCGATGCGCGCGCGCAACAGCCTGCTCGCCGACGAGCGGCCGCCCGACCCCGCCTGGCTCGGCGCGCTCGAGGCGCAGATGGCCGAGCATGGCGCGGCGATCGACGCGGCACGGCGCGCGCTGGTCGCGGCGCTCGCGCAGCAGATCGACGAGAGCGCGCAGAGCCTGTTCGCGCGGCCGGGGCTGGCGCTGACGGGATGGGACGGCGACGAGGCGGCACTGCGCGATGCCCTCGCCACCGGCCGCTCACGCGACAAGGCGGCGGGGCGGACGCTCGCCGGACCGCACCGCGCCGATCTCCTCGTGCGCCACCTCGCCAAGGATCAGGACGCCGCGCTTTGCTCGACCGGCGAGCAGAAGGCGCTGCTGCTCAGCATCATCCTCGCCCATGCCGAGCTCGTCCGGTCGATCAGCGGGCGGCCGCTCGTCATCCTGCTCGACGAAGTGGCCGCGCATCTCGATCCGGTCCGGCGCGGCGCCCTGTTCGATCGCCTGCGCGCCACCGGCGGCCAGGTATGGATGACGGGGACCGAGGCCAGCCTGTTCGAGGGGATCGGCGCGGCGACGCGGCTGGTCGTCGAGAATGGACGGATCAGCCCGGCCTAGAGGCTGTCCTGTGTAAATCAGCGCGCCTGCAAAAGCAGGAGCCTGGGCTGCGCTGACAAATTCGAACGACGGCTATCCAGCATTTCCTCCCGGAAGCCGACAGTCAGGACGCGACGACGTTGTTGCCCTTCCTAAAGACTTTAAAACGCTCCGGAAGCAGTCGTTGACGGTTTAGGCGCCGCCATGCAGAATGGGCTATGGTCGGCATGTGGCTCCTAATTCTGGTTTCGGGCGGGATGGCAGCTTTCATGATGAACCGACTGTATGTCGGCCTCTCCGCACAAAGCATCAATGTAAGAGGCCAGACCTACACTCGCAGTCATGATCCATTCCAGTATTGGCTGACGATGGGGATGGCTGTGTTCGGATTTTGTTTTGGAGCGTTCATCTTAATCGCCTCAACCGGCCTGCTAGGGTAGCCTGAACAATCGTCTGATCTTGCGCCTTATCTGTTGCAAACCGGACCGTCCGCTCCCCACCCCGTTCTTGCCATATCGGCTGGTCAGCCACCGACGCCATTGCAGACATTCAATGTTTACAGGTGAAGGATAGCATAGCGGGATGTTTATCCGCTTCGTCATCGGCGAAATTGACCCCCGCTCAGGAAGGCGGCGGGGCGTGTTTCATGCGGGGAACGCATTGGCGCACAGCACTGATATAACAGCTCACGATGTGCAGAGGCTTCAGGACGCCTTTGATTGGTTCAATGATCATCTGCCACATCCAAATCGCTTCTCGCTATCGGCGAAGCCTAATCGTAAGGCGCAAGCGTTGAGCTGGTTTCGGGCAACGGCGGTCGAGTACATCGCGAGGATGCGCGATTACACACAGGTGCTCGGCGAAAACGGTTTGGAGACCGAGGTGCTGAAAACGCGGCGGCCGGGGTTCATCGTCTACCAAGACGAGTTTCAAGTGGTCGCATATCCCTTCGCCGACACGCCCACCTAGGACTGATGTCCGCTTCCCACGATCCTTTTGACATCCAGCCGCACTGACGCGCCGCTCGAAAGGCGTCATTCGCCCGGTCCGGACTTTGTCCCGCGCGACCCATGACCCGACGGCGGTTCATATCGCCCTGGGCTCCGGCCTGCGCGGGAGCACTGGTTCTGCCAGACCGGGATAAGTTCTGGAATTTGGAACCCTCCGCGACGGGACGCGGCATGGCGCGATCCGGGAGAAAGGGGTCCCGCCGCTCAGTCCGGCGTCGCCGCGGCGACCAGCTCCTCGGCCGCGCGCTGGCCGGCCAATGCCTTGCGCGTGAGCGCGGTCGGTGCCGGCCGATAGCCGGCGACGAGCTGATCCGCCCGCGCCTTGTCCTGCGCCGACATCTTCGCCTCGAAAGCCGTCAGCCAGGCCCGTTGCTTCGCGTCACCGCCATCGGTCATCCGCAGCGCGAGCGTGAAATAGGCGTCGGTCGTCGCCGCGTCCTTCGGAATGCCTGCCGCGCCGTTGTGGATCGAGGCGTAGATGCGCAAGGCGTCCGGCCAGCCTTGTGCCGCCGCCTGCGCGATCCAGCCCAGCGCGGTATTGAAATCGCTTTTCTCGCCATAGAGGATACCGACATCCTGCTGGGCGAGCGCATAGCCCGCCTCCGCGGCGACCAGCTTGTACTTGAGGGCGAGCGCGTCATCTTCCTTGACCAGCCCTTCGCCCTGCCCGTCATAGTAACAGCCGAGCTTGTAGGCGCCGAGCGGATCGCCGAGTTCCGCCGATTTGCGGAAGGCGTCCAGCGCCTTCGCCTTATCCTGTGGCACCCCGTTGCCGAGATGATAGGCCATTCCCAGATGATAGCTCGCCTCACCGTTGCCGGCGGCGGCCATCTTCTCGAGCGCGGCCACGAGCGCGGCGGGATCGGGAGCCGCGGCGCCGTTCTGCGCGGCCGCTTGGGCGGCGGGTTTGTCCTGATTGTCCTGCGCGGCATTCGCGCCGCCGCAGTCCGCGAGCAACAGCCCGGCGGCAGCCAGCGCGGCGAATAGCGGAACCCTAGCTCGCGTCATCCCCCGCGCTTTCGGCAGGCGCAGCCCCTTGCGCCGTATCGAGGAACCAGGCTTCGACCTCGCCATTGAGCTTGATCGTCAGCGGCTGGCCGTGCCGGTCGCGGCTCTTGCCCGCGGCGACGCGGATCCAGCCCTCGGAAATGCTGTATTCCTCGACGTCGGTGCGCTCGCGGCCCTTGAAGCGGATGCCGATGCCGCGCTGGAGCGTCTCCATGTCGAAATGGGGACTGCGCGCATTGGTGGAGAGGCGATCGGGCGGCGTGTCTGATGGCGTATTGGACATGGCCGAACGCCTAGCCCCACCACCGATCCGCCGTCAACGCCTCTCCATCAGCTTCCGGGCAGCAAGTCTTACCGGCAGACGCGGACGCGGGTGCGCTCATGGCGCCAGCCGTCATACTGCCACTCGGTCCAGCAGCGGGTCCGATAGCCGCCGCCATAGCCGTTCCAGCCGCGACGATTGTCGTAGCGGTCGTAGCGGTTCGGAATGCCGTCATGGTCGCGGTCCCACCGGCGATGGTCGCGGCGATAATCGCGATAATCACGATAATCCCCGCGATAGCCGTCGCGATAGCTGATCGAAACGGTGGTGCCGGCCTCGGCCGCGGTGGCCGGAAGGACGCCCAGCGTGGTAACGGCCAGCGCGGCCGCTGCGATGCTCTTGGTCAGGTTCATCATACATCTCCACTTGATGTTCAGGCAGCGCGGCCTTCGCTCGCCTGTGATATCGGGGTAACGCGCGGCGCCTGAACCTGTGGCGAATGGGCCGTTCATCGCGCGGCCAGCTACGGCGAACCGGTCAGCCGGCGCGATCGGGCGACAGGCGAGCGATGCGGGCGCGCCGTGTTAAACGGCTATTCAGCGCTCCCCGCCTAGGTGCCTTTTGCATGCCTCCCCGCCGAGTCCTCCTTGCCCTCTCCCTGTTCGCCGCGGCGCTGACGACGCCCGCATCGCTCCTCGCGCAGGCAGGAAAGACGGACTGGAATGCCGTCGGTCAGCGCCTGCTGCGCGACATGCAGCGCGCCGGCGAGGATGCGGCGGGCGAGGCGCTCGCGCAGTGGATCTGGGCCTCGCGGCGCGACGCGCTATCCGCCGGCGTCCAGCCCATGCCGCAGGCGATCCGCGCGCGGCTCCGGGGCTATTTCCCCGACGCGCTGCTGGCGCGGGTGCGCTACCGGATCGGCAACGGCCATGATCTCAGCCTCCAGACCAATGCCTTCAAGGGCAATGCGGTGGCGATCACCTTGGGCGACGTCATCCTGTTCCGCCCCGATGCCGCTCTGCTCGCCGACGCGCGCCTGTGGGCGCACGAGCTCACCCATGTGCAGCAATATGACCGCTGGGGCGTGCGCGGCTTCGCGCGGCGCTACACGCTCGATCATGTCGGCGTGGAGCGCGAGGCGGAGGCGGGCGCCGCGCGCTATGCGCAAGCCAACAAGGCGCGGCCGGGCAACTGAGGCGCCCCGACCGGCGGCTCAGACCGGGCAGTTCGCCGGCCGTCGGATCGCGCGACCCTCCCCGCGCGGGCGATAGAAAAGCTGCGTGCGCCCGTCGCCCAGCGGCAGGCAGGTCGCGAGCGCATAGTCGCGGCGCAATGCCCGATCGACCACGGCCTGGGTCGCGGCATTGCCGAAGCGGCTGTGCGGCCACTCGTCGACCACCACGGCGGGGCGGCTCGCCATGATGCGGGCGACCTCCCGCGCCGGATCGACGCCGATCGCCGCGGGATTGCGCTCGTCATGCATGTCGAGGCTGCCGGGGAAGGCCCAGCGGCTCGGCAGGCAGCTGTGGGTCAGCATGTAGAGCGCCGGATAGCCCGAATAGACGAAGATGCAGCGGCCGGGCGCCGGGCGTGCGGCAGCGGCCGCCAGCGCCGCCTCCGCGCCGCCGCCACGCCGCGCCTCATGATCGCGCAGCACGATCTGGCTCATGACGAAGCTCAGCCCGACCAGCGCCAGCGTCACCCGCTCGCGGCGCGGCGGCGCATCGAACAGGGGCGCCAGCAGCACGCAGATCGGCAGCAGCAGCGGGATCGCATAGTGCGGGCTGTTGAAGCGGAAATAGCCGAGCACGGCCAGCAGGCAGACGAGGAACCAGCCCTGGACGAAGCGCGTCGCCGCGTCCGCCGGCGGGATCATGCCGCGCGCATGGCCGAAGGCCAGGAGAATGCCGAGCGGCGAGAGGATGGCGATGATCTCGGCCAGGTCGCGCAGCTGCACGCCCAGCGGATTGCGCTCCTGCGCCATGGCGCTCAGCACATTGCAGAAGAGGAAGGCGTCGGCATGGCCCATCGCGGCATAGGCGCCGAACACCAGCGCGGTCGGCAGCATCGCCGCGCCGATCCACAGCGAGGCGGACAGCGCGAGCGAGCCGGCGGACGCGCCCTGCCGATGCGCGATCCACAGCAGCGCGCAGCCGAAATAAATGCCCTCGGCCGCCACGCAGGGCTTGATCTCGATCGCGAGGCCGATCGCCAGCATCGCCGCCGTGCCGAGCCGGCGCACGTCGCCCGGCCGGTCGATCGCGCGCACGACCAGCATCGCGGCGCCGACCATGAACAGGTCGTAGAAGACCGGCGACTGGCCCCCTTCCCCGCCCATGAACTGATGCCACAGCACGAACAGGCAGGCCGCGACGGTGGCGCCGAACATCCCCGTCCGCCGCCGCGCGAGGTGGAAGACGCCCAGTGCCGTCGCGGCGAGGAAGGCCAGCGCGACCAGCTTGTAGGCGAGGAAGCCGTCGCCCGGCAGCAGCCGCGCCCCGGCATAGATCAGGAACAGGCCGATCGGCTTGCGGTCGAACATGTCGACATAGGGCAAGGCGCCGTGGAGCATCCGGTCGCCGACGAGCAGATAGAATTGCTCGTCATACTAGGCCGGATCGACATTCAGGATTTCCAAAAGGTCTGATCGCTGATTCATAGGGCTCCGTGTTGGAACGCGGAGCGGACGATGGGTAACAAGCGTTACGAGTTGAACGATGCGCAGTGGGCGAAGA
>NZ_JAHGAW010000015.1 GCF_018603885.1 Sphingobium nicotianae | reverse complement strand
AGGTTCGGCATCCCGCGCACGAACTTGAGGCGCCCGTACAGCAGGACGTGGGTCCGGCCGATGTCCTCGGTCTCGGCGACGACGACACCGATGCTGCCACCGACAAGCGCGCGATGGACCAGGCCCGATCGCTCGCCGCCACGCGCGCCGTCTACGCCATCGATTCCGCGTCGTCGCGTCCCGACGACCTGCAGCTGGACTTCTGACCATGGTCGAGAAGGTCCGCCATCAGCTGTTCCTCGCGAAGCCGCTCAGTGATCGGCTCGAAGCCCTCTCGGCAAAGCCCGGGGCGACCAAATCGGCGATCCTTGCCGATGCCCTGACGGCCTGGCTCGACCGCCGCGGATCGTCCGAACTGGACGACCGGTTCGGGCTGAGGCTCGATCGCATGACGAACGCGCTCTCGCGCATCGAGCGCGACGGCTACGTCCTTCTCGAGACGCTCGCGCTCTTCATCCGGTTCGAACTCTCGATCCAGGCCCCGCTTGCCGACGGAGATCAGGCGGGACGTGCGATCGGCCGCGAGCGGTTCGAGGCTTTCGTGGGGCAGGTCGGCCGCCAGGTCGCCGCCGGACGGCGCACGCTCGGCGCGGAGCCGGATCGATGAGCGGCGCGCTCGCCCGGGATCGCCGCCGTGTCATGCTGCGCACGGCGATGGGCCCCGATATCGCCCTGGCGCTGGCGGACGCCCAGGTCGTCGAGATCATGGTCAATCCGGACGGCGCGCTCAGGCTGGACCGCCTTGGCGAGGGCCGGACGGACACCGGCGTCCGTCTCGATCGGGAGCAGGTCGAACGGATCATTCGCCTCGTCGCCAGCCATGCGCGGGCGGAGGTCCATGACGGCTCGCCGATCGTATCGGCGGAGCTGCCGCCACATGCCGAAGGTCGCGCCGGCGAACGCTTCGAAGGCGTGCTGCCGCCGGTGTCGACGGCACCCTGCTTCTCGATCCGCAAGCCCGCCGAGCGGCTCCACACGCTCGACGATTATGTGGCCGACGGGATCATGATGGAGCCGGCTGCGGATGCCCTGCGCGCCGCGGTCACCCAGCGCTTCAACATCCTCGTCGCCGGCGGCACGAGCTCGGGCAAGACAACGCTTGCCAATGCGCTGCTGGCCGAGATGGCGTGGGTCGATGCACGCGTGATCCTCATCGAGGACACCCGCGAACTGCAGTGCCCGCTGCCCGATACGGTAGCTCTGCGGACCCGCCCCGGGGCGGTGTCGATGACCGACCTGGTCCGATCGACCATGCGGCTCCGGCCCGATCGAATCATCGTCGGCGAGGTTCGCGGCCCCGAAGCCCTCGACATGCTCAAGGCCTGGAACACCGGCCACCCGGGCGGGATCGCCACCGTCCACGCGAACAGCGCGATCGCCGCCCTCTACCGGATCGAGCAGCTCGTCCAGGAGGCCGTGATCACGGTGCCCCGCCAGCTGATCGCGGAAGCGATCGACATCATCGTCTTCATCGCCGGCCGCGGCACCCAGCGCCGGATCGCCAGCATCGCGCGGGTCGGACCACTCGACCCCGACACCGGCGCCTACGCCCTCACCGAGCTTCTCGTCCCTCGCAACCAAGGAGATTGATCATGACTGCCATCAGGATTCCCGACCGCCGCACCACCTTCCTTGCCGGCGCCGTCATCGGCCTCGGACTGGCCATCGCCACCAAGGCGCACGCCGCCGGAACCGGGATGCCGTGGGAGCAGCCCCTGCAGCAGGTGCTGGATTCGGTGCAGGGTCCCGTCGCCAAGATCGTGGCGGTGATCATCATCATCGTCACCGGCCTGACCCTCGCCTTCGGGGAGACTGCCGGGGGCTTCCGCCGCCTGATCCAGATAATCTTCGGCCTGTCGATCGCCTTCGCGGCATCGAGCTTCTTCCTGAGCTTCTTCAGCTTCGGCGGCGGAGCGCTGATCGCGTGAGCGAGCATATCGAAGGCTTCGAGGTTCCCATCCACGGGAGCCTCGGAGCGCCGATCCTCCTCGGCGGTGCACCGCGCGGCCTCGCGATCGTCAACGGGACGCTCGCGGCGGCGATCGGTCTCGGTCTCCAGCAATGGATCGCGGGGATCGTCGTCTGGGCGGTCGGGCACAGCATCGCGGTCTTCGCGACCCGTCGCGACCCGTCCTTCGCTCCCGTCCTGATTCGCCACCTCAGACAGAAGGGCTATCTCGCATGCTGAGCCTGCGTGAATACCGCCATGGCGCCGATCGCCTTGCCGATCATCTTCCCTGGGCCGCACTGGTGGCGAAGGGTGTCATCCTCAACAAGGATGGCAGCTTCCAGCGGACGCTGTCGTTCCGCGGACCTGATCTCGAAAGCGCGACCGAGGCGGAGCTCGTTTCCGCCTGCGCACGGGCGAACAATGTCCTCAAGCGGTTCGGCACTGGCTGGGCGCTGTTCTTCGAGGGCGAACGCCGGGATGCTCTCGGCTATCCGGGCAGCGCGTTTCCAGACCCAGTCTCCTGGCTTGTCGACGAGGAACGTCGCGGGCGCTTCGAGGCGGAAGGCGCCCATTTCGAGAGCCGCTACCATCTGACCCTCGTTTGGCTTCCTGCGGCAGACGGCGCGGACGCGGCGGGCCGATCGCTGGTCGATCGCCCCGATGCTGCTGACGGCCGAGACTGGCACGCCGCACTGGCGACCTTCGTCGCCGAGACGGACCGCGCACTCGATCTGTTCGCCGCCTTCATGCCGGAAGTCCGCGCGCTCTCGTCCGAGGAGACGCTGACCTATCTGCACGGAACGATCTCGAGCCGTCATCACCGGGTCTCCGTGCCCGAGACGCCGATGTATCTCGATGCGCTTCTGGCGGACACGCCGCTGGTCGGCGGGCTCGAGCCGATCCTCGGCGGCCGGCATCTGCGCACACTGACGCTTGTCGGCTTCCCGAACGTGAGCCGACCCGGCATCCTCGACGCGCTCAACGAGGCGGACTTCGCCTATCGCTGGGTCACGCGCTTCATTGCACTGGACAAGACCGACGCGACAAAGCTGCTGACCAAGCTGCGCCGGCAGTGGTTCAACAAGCGCAAGTCGATCTCCGCGCTGCTGCGCGAGGTGCTTTACAATCAGCCCGCCCAGCTGCTCGACAGCGACGCGGACAACAAGGTCGCCGACGCCGACCTCGCCCTTCAGGCGCTCGGCGGTGATCACGTTTCCTTCGGCTATCTGACCACGACCATCACGGTCGCCGACGAGGATCGCGCTGCGGTCGAGGCCAAGATCCGGCAGGTCGAGCGGATCGTCGGCGGCCTCGGGTTCACGACGATCCGCGAGGGCGTGAACGCGGTCGAGGCGTGGCTGTCCTCGATCCCGGGCCATGTCTATGCGAACGTCCGGCAGCCGATAATCCATACCCTCAATCTCGCTCATCTGATGCCGTTGTCGGCGGTCTGGGCGGGGCCCGTCGCCAACGGGCATCTCGAAGGTCCGCCCCTGCTGGTGGCGCAGACGGCCGGATCGACGCCCTTTCGCCTGTCCACCCATGTCGGCGACGTCGGCCATATGATGGTCGTCGGGCCGACCGGCGCCGGCAAGTCGGTGCTGCTGGCGCTGATCGCGCTGCAGTTCCGCCGTTATCCCGATGCCCAGGTCTACATCTTCGACAAGGGCTTCTCGGCGCGCGCCGCCGTGCTCGCGATGGGCGGAGCACACCATGCTCTCGGGGCCGACGCCGCATCGGACGCCGCACTGGCATTCCAGCCGCTCCTGCGGATCGACGACGCGACAGAACGGAGCTGGGCGGCGGAATGGATCGCTGCGCTGCTCGACGCCGAACGCGTCGTCGTCACCCCCGAGGTGAGGGACGCGGTGTGGTCCGCCCTAGGCAGCCTGGCCTCTGCGCCGCCTGCCGAGCGGACGATGACGGGGCTTGCGCTTCTCCTCCAGTCCAATGCGCTGCGTACCGCAATCCAGCCGTACACGCTCGACGGACCGCACGGGCGGCTTCTGGATGCGAGCGAGAGCGGGCTGGCGTTCGCCGACGTCCAGTGCTTCGAGACCGAGGCTCTGCTCGGACAGGCGAGCGTCGTGGCCCCGGTGCTGACCTATCTGTTCCACCGCCTCGAGGAACGCTTCGACGGTCGCCCGACATTGCTGATCCTCGACGAGGCCTGGATCTTCCTCGACCATCCGCTCTTCGCCGCGCGCATCCGCGAGTGGCTGAAGACCCTGCGCAAGAAGAACGTCGCGGTCCTGTTCGCCACGCAGAGCCTGGCCGATGTCGCGGGCAGCAGCATCGCGCCGGCCATCATCGAGAGCTGCCCGCAGCGAATCCTGCTTCCCAACGATCGCGCGATCGAGCCCCAGAGCAGAGAGGCCTACGCACGCTTCGGTCTCAACGATCGCCAGATCGAGTTGGTCAGCCGGGCGACGCCGAAGCGGCATTATTACCTGCAGTCCGCGCGTGGAAACCGCCTGTTCGAACTGGGTCTCGGACCGGTTGCGCTGGCGCTGTGCGGTGCATCCGACCCGGCCAGTCAGCGCCGCATCGACACCATCCTCGCCGAGGCCGGCCCCGACCGGTTCGCCACCGATTTCCTGGCGGCCGCCGATCTCGGCTGGGCTGCCGACCTTCTCGCCGATTTCACCGCTCCCTGACCCCAAGCCCCGGAGAATCAAGATGACCAGAATACCCCTGAAGAAGTACCTGATGGCCGGCGCGCTCGCGCTCGGCGCAAGCGGCTCGCTCGTGATGGGTGTGCTGACGACGGCGACGCCGGCACGAGCTCAGCTCACCGTCTTCGACCCGAGCAACTACAGCCAGAACATCCTGACCGCGGCGCGGACGCTGCAGCAGATCAACAATCAGATTCAGATGCTGCAGAACCAGGCGCAGAGCCTGATCAACCAGGCCAGGAACCTGAGCACGATCACGTTTCCCGAGCTGCAGGCGATCACCCAGACGATCCAGCAGATCGATCAGCTGATGGGCCAGGCGCAGGCCATCCGGTTCCGCGTCGCCGGCCTCGACCAGCAGTTCCAGTCGATGTTCCCGACGAGCTTCAATCAGGCTCTCACCAGCAACCAGCATGTCACCGACGCCCGCGCGCGCCTGGATGCTTCGATGGATGCTTACAAGCACACCATGACCGTCCAGGCGCAGGTGGTCGAGAACGTCGCTGCGGACGCGAGCACGCTCAACGGCATCGTCCAGCGCAGCCAAGGTGCGCAGGGCGCGCTTCAGGCGCAGCAGGCCACGAACCAGCTTCTTGCACTCGTCGCCAAGCAGCAGTTCCAGCTCCAGACGCTGATGGCGGCACAGTACCGCGCCGATGCGATCGAGCGGGCGAGCCGCGCGCAGGCCCAGTCGGACGCGCAGGGCGCGACGAAGAAGTTCCTCGGCTCCGGCAACGCCTACACCCCCCAGTAGGCGCCGGCACGGCGTCGACGGACCTCGCCCCTCCGCCGACGTCGCCGCGGGGCGCGTCGCAGCTCCCCCAGGCGCGCCCCGCGGCATTTCTCCCCATCTCGTCAGGACATCGCCACCGTGAACGACCTCAACGTCATCGACCAGTTCATGCAGGCCTTCATCACCTACATCGACAGTGGGTTCGGCCTTCTCGGCGGCGACGTCAGCTTCCTCAGTCGGACGTTGATCGCGCTCGACATCACGCTGGCCGGCCTGTTCTGGACGCTCGGCGGCGAGGACAATGTTCTCGGACGCCTGATCCGCAAGATCCTCTACATCGGCGCCTTCGCGTTCATCCTGAACAGCTTCTCGACGCTCGCCGACATCATCTTCCGCTCGTTCGCCCAGGCCGGGCTGACCGCTGGCGGGGGCGGGATGGCGGCGGCGGACCTGCTCAAGCCCGGTCGCCTCGCCGGAACCGGCTTCTCCGCGGCCTGGCCCCTGCTCGAGCAGGCCTCGCAGATGATGGGCTTCACCAGCTTCTTCGACAATTTCCTCACGATCATGGTCCTGCTGATCGCCTGGGTGCTCGTCATCCTCGCCTTCTTCATCCTGGCCGTGCAGATGTTCGTGACGATCCTCGAGTTCAAGCTGAGCTCGCTTGCCGGGTTCATCCTCGTCCCCTTCGCGCTCTGGAACCGGACGAGCTTCCTGGCGGAGCGCGTGCTCGGACACGTCGTCAGCTCCGGCATCAAGGTCATGGTGCTCGCCGTGATCGTCGGCATCGGCTCCAACTATTTCTCCCAGTTCACCACCGCCCTGCAGGGCCAGGAGCCCGATATCGGCCAGGCATTGAGCCTCGTGCTCGCCAGCCTTGCGCTCTTCGGCCTCGGCATCTTCGGCCCCGGGATCGCCTCGGGACTGGTATCGGGCGCGCCGCAGCTCGGTGCCGGCGCGGCGTTCGGCACGGCTCTGGGCGCCGGGGGCGTCATCGTGCTGGGCGCGGCGGGCGCCGCCGGCGCCGCACGCGGACTGGCAGCGGCCGGCATGGGCGCCGTCCGGGCGGGCACTACGATGGGGTCTGCCGCTGGCACGGCCTACAAGCTGGGCCAGGAGGCGAGCGGCTCGGCGTCCGTCGGCGCCGGGATGAAGGGGGTCGCCACCGCCGCCTCCAGTGCTGCCCGCTCGCGCATGTCCGCAGCCCTCGGGCTCGGCGAGGCCGCCGAAGCCGGCCGGCTGGGTGCCTTCAACGCCATGGTCGGTCGGCAGGCGGCCGCCGGTGCCGCCGCCGATGACGCCCGCAGCATGCCCGGCTGGGCGCGCGCGATGAAGGATCAGGCGTCCGCTCGACACCACCGCCAGGCTGCCATCAACGCCATCGGTCAAGGCGACCGCGGCGGCGCCGGTGCCACCCCCGACATCAAGGAAAGGGACGACTGATGATCTTCAAACGTGCCGTGCAACGCTATGGGCGATCGCCCATACCCGAAACGCCATTCCAGCGAGCCGGTCAGCTCTGGGACGATCGGATCGGCTCCGCCCGCGTGCAGGCCCGGAACTGGCGTCTGATGGCATTCGGATGCCTCGGCCTGACCGCCGCCCTCTCGGGCGGTCTGCTCTGGCAGTCGGTGCAGAGCCGTGTCGTCCCCTATGTTGTGGAGGTCGACAAGCTCGGCGAACCCCGTGCCGTGTCGGCCGCCGGTGCCGTCTACCATCCGACCGATCCGCAGATCGCATGGTTCCTCGGGCGGTTCGTGACGAGCGTCCGCTCGGTGTCGCTCGATCCGGTCCTGATGCGCCAGGACTGGCTGTCGGCCTACGACTTCACGACCAAGCGAGGCGCCGTCTTCCTCGGAGACTATGCCCGCTCTGCAGACCCGTTCGGTCGCGTGGGTGAAAGGACAGTCTCGGTGCAGGTCACCAGCGTGGTCCGCGCCTCCGATCGCTCCTTTCAGGTGAAATGGATCGAGACCGCCTACGAGCGCGGCGCGCAGGCCGGATCGACGCACTGGACCGGAATCCTGACGGTCGTGCTCAAGTCGCCGCCGACAGCGGACGCTCTTCGACGCAATCCTCTCGGTCTCTACGTCGACGCGGTCGACTGGAGCCGCGAGCTGGAGCCCGGAACGACAGCGCCGGCACCCTCGCGCCCCGCAGCAGCGCCGACAGCGAACCTGCCGCTCGGATCGCCGCTCGATCCGAGCCTCGCCCAGCCTCAGCAACCACAAGCGGAGACCCGTCAATGAGATTCCACCTTCTTGTCGCGCTGCTCGCCAGCGCCGGCAGCGCTTCAGCGCAAACCGTTCCAGCGCCGCCGCCATCATCGGCCGGCACCATCCCGCCCGTTGCGGCGCCGGTCGCCGCAGTGCCGATGCCCGTCGTCACGCCGCCGGCCGCCCCGCGTCGACGCCTGCCACCCTCGCCAGCGGAGCTGCGGGTGCGCGCTGCAAATCGTGCTGCGACCTTGGAGCCGGCGACGGCCGGCTACATCAACGCGGTGCAGGTCTACCCGTTCAGCGACGGGTCGGTCTATCATGTGCTCACCGCTCCGGGACAGGTGACCGACATCACGCTTCAGCCCGGCGAAGTGCTGGGAGCGGTCGCCGCGGGCGACACCGTGCGATGGGTCATCGGCGACACCACCAGCGGGACCGGCGATTCACGGCGAACGCACGTCCTCGTCAAGCCGTTCGCACCCGGGCTTGCCACGAACATAATCATCACCACCGATCGCCGGACCTATCATCTCGCGCTGACCAGCGTTGGACGCGCGGCGATGGTCGCGATCTCCTGGACCTATCCGCAGGACCAGCTCATCGCGCTGAAGGCAGCTGCGGATCGCACTCGCGCCGCGCAGCCGGTTGCCACCGGCCTTTCGGTCGACCAGCTTCACTTCGACTATGTCATCTCGGGCGACCGTCCGACGTGGCGGCCGGTCCGTGCATTCGACGACGGCCGCCAGACCTACATCGAATTTCCGTCAGATCTCGGGACCGGTGAAGCACCGCCGCTCTTTCTCGTCGACGCGAAAGGCGCTGCTCAGCTCGTCAATTATCGCGTGCAGGGTCGATATTACGTCGTCGATCGCCTGTTCGAGACGGCCGAGCTGCGCCTCGGTCTGAAACGCCAGGAGATCGTGCGGATCAACCGCACCGGTCAGTCCGACACACGACGGAGGGCGTCGTGACCGAGACCGCACTCCCGCAGAATGCGAAGCTCGACCCCGAGACGCTGGCGATCCGCGCCCGACCACCGCGCGCGATCCGGTTCAAGCGCGGTGTGATCATTGCGATCGCCGCCATCGGCTCGGTCAGCCTGATCGCCGTGACGTGGATGGCGCTGAAGCCGCGCCTGTTCCAGCACGGCGAAAACCAGCAGGAGCTCTCGCAGCCGAACGTGCGGCCCATGAGCGACGGTCTGAACGGCGCGCCTGCCACCTATGGCGACGTGCCCCGGCTCGGCCCGCCGCTTCCCGGAGACCTCGGCAAGCCGATCCTGGAGAGGCAGCAGCAGCTGGCGACCGGCGTGGACCCCGGCAGCCAGCAACTGCAGCAGGCGGAGGCCGCGGAACGCGAACGTCGACTGGCCGAACTCAAGGCCGCCCGGGAATCCGGCGTGCTCGTGCAGAACCGGCAGGTCTCGACGCCGACTGAACCCGTTGCGGCCGAGTCGTCGCCCGCGCCGGCGAGCGATGCCGACAAGGTCGCGCTCGATCCGGATCGGGATCCGAACGCGCAGGCACGCAAGGCCGCCTTCGTCGGCAAACGTGATGCGACGGGGGACATCAATCCCTACGCGCTGGCCGCGTTGCCGTCGCCGTACACACTGTCGGCCGGCAGCGTGATTTCGGCCAGCCTGATCACCGGGCTGCGATCCGATCTCCCGGGACTGGTCACCGCCCAGGTCACGGAGAACATCTTCGACAGTGCGACCGGTCGCATCCTGCTCGTACCGCAAGGCGCGCGGCTCATCGGAAGTTACGACAGCGTCGTCGCCTTCGGGCAGAAGCGCGCGCTCATCGTCTGGCAACGCATCGTCATGCCGGACGGCAGCTCGCTGCGGATCGACAACGTGCCGGCGACCGATCCGTCGGGCAACGCCGGTCTCGCCGACAAGGTCGACCTCCATACCTGGCAGCTGCTCAAGGGCGTCGTCCTTTCGACCCTGCTGGGCGTCAGTTCCGAGCTGGCGCTGTCGGGTCAGAGCGATCTTGTTCAGGCGATCCGGATGTCGACGCAGGACAATGTGGCCCGGGCCGGCGATCAGATCACCCAGCGCAATCTCGGCGTCCAGCCGACGATCACCATACGACCGGGCGCCCCGGTGCGCCTCGTCGTCCACAAGGACCTGATCCTTGCGCCACCCTCGAGCAGGAGCGACTGAATGGCCGACATCAAGCTGCCGCAGCTTCCGGACCGCACGCCGATGAAGCTCACGATCTCGGTGATGCCCGACCTCCATCAGGCGCTGACCGACTATGCCGCGCTCTACGCCAGGACCTATGGACGGGACGAACCGGTCGCCCAGCTGGTCCCGGCGATGCTCGGCGCCTTCCTTGAAAGCGATCGCGGCTTCGTCCGAAGCCGTGCCGGCGGAAAATGAGCGACGACCAGCCCGATCGCCTGCTCAAGCTCGACGAGGTCAAGCGTCGGGTCGGGCTGGGAAAGTCGATGATCTATCGGCTGATCCAGGAGGGTAAGTTTCCCGCGCCGTACAAGGTCACGTCCTCCGCCTCACGCTGGAGTGATCAGGAAGTTCGAGCGTGGATCGATGAGGTGAAGGATGGCTTCGAAGGCAAGAAGCGCAAGGTGGGACAGTCAAACATACACCGCCTGTAAATCCGCACCTGCTTGTCCTATGTAGTGCTCAGTTCGGAAACGACAACTCCCCTGCCTCACGAGATTCAAATCCTGACTGCAAGGGCATTTATGGCCGCATCCGCCAACATTGCCGCCGTTCGCGCCCATAGAAAGCCGTCCCATTAGCCGCCATTCGTTCATGCGCCGATCTGTGGACAATGCGGGATCCGGGCCTACATTCGCCCTATGCGCATTTTTATCAGCTCACTGATTACTGGCTTCGAAGCTCAGCGAGCAGCTGCGCGCCGAGCCGTCACCACGCTGCGACATGAGCCCGTGATGGCCGAAGACTTTGGCGCTCAGCCGAACTCGCCGCAGATCGCTTGCCTACAAGGTTTAAGAAGCAGTGACATGATGGTCCTGATCCTCGGCGAGCATTATGGATTTGTGCCGCATAGCTCCCCTTTGTCAGCGACCCACCAGGAATATCGAGAGGCGCGCGAAACCAAGCCAGTTCTCGCGTTCGTTCAAGAGGGCATAGCGCCTGGCCCCGAGCAGGCGGCTTTCATAGCCGAAGTGCAGGCTTGGGAAGGCGGGCTGTTCCGGGGTAGTTTTATTGCGCCCGACGACTTGCAAGATGGCCTTACGCGCGCACTACACGACGTCACTTTGGCTAATGCAACAGCGCCGGTTGATGAACAGGAAATGGTGGCGAGCGCCATCGCAATGCTGCCAAGGGAAAACCGGAACCAAGCAACATCTGCCATGCTCGAACTGGTCGTAGTTGGCGGGCCGCGGCAGCGGATACTGCGCCCGGTCGAACTTGAAGACGAAGGTCTTGCCGAACGTCTGGAGCAGTCGGCGTTGTACGGAAAAAATCGACTGTTCGACCGTTCGCTGGGCACTACCAGCGGTCTCGATGGAGCCGACCTGATACTCAGCCAAGAGCGCGGTGCTAGTATACGTTTGACTGAGCATGGATCGATTGCTGTTCGTGTTCCTCTAGATGAGCCTCGTTCTCAGGGTCGGGGTATGGATCATATGAGCGGCATGGTGATCATTGAGGAGTCAGTCCAGAATCGACTCGGCATGGCGCTCGATTTCGCGGCAGAAATCATCGATCACATCGACCGTACGCAGCGGCTGACGCACTTGGTAATAGCGGTTCGATTGTCGGGGGTAGAGTACCGCGGTTGGCGGACACAGGCACAACACGCTGCAAGACCGAATTCAATGCAGTTGGGAATGGGAGGCGAGCGTGAACGACCACCGGTTACCCTCACCACGCGGCGCGCAGCACTCGGTCTTGACCGCACCGTCTTAGTTGAAGACATTCTCATACCGTTGCGCCGGCAGTTTCCATCAGCAGATTGAAGCTAGACTTTCGGCGTCACCACGAGCCAGCTCACGCCAGGCTTCAATCGTCGGCAGATGGCGCCCTGATATCGGACATTTGGAGATCAGGACCTGGTTCCTGAAAGCTGACGTTCATTCCGGTGCATCCCACCCTTGAAATGGCCCTTAGCTTAACTAGCTAATTGCCGCCGGGCGCCATCCGGGCCCGGCTGGACATCGAGAGCGCCGGCTCTGTATCCGGCGCGTTTCATGCCCAGATCGCTTCAATGGAGGATTTGGAAATGAGAACCAATTTCGACTTTGCGCCCTATCGGCGCGCCACGGTCGGCTTCGACCGACTGTTCGATCTGCTTGAAACCGGCCTGCGCGGCGATGTCGCCGATGGCTATCCGCCCTTCGATATCGTCCGGGAAGGCGAGGACAGCTACCGGATCACGCTTGCGGTCGCCGGTTTCCGTCCCGACGAGATCGAACTGGTCGCCCAGCCGAACCAGCTCATCGTCATCGGCAAGCATGCCCCGGAAGATGACAAGCGCGAGTATCTGCATCGCGGCATCGCCGCGCGCAGCTTCGAGCGGCGCTTCCAGCTTGCCGATTTCATCGAGGTGGGCGAGGCCAGCTTCGAGAACGGCCTGCTGAGCGTCGCGCTCAAGCGCGTCGTGCCCGAGGCGATGAAGCCGCGCCGGATCGAGATCGGCGGGAGTCCTTCGCGGGAAAAGATCGAACCGCCGAAGGACAAGGCTCTCGAAGCGGCCTGATCCTGACGCTTACCGGCTTGCCGGGTCGGCAGCGAAGCCGGCCCGGAGGCCAAGACAATTCCAGCCAGAAAAGGAGATGATCGTCATGGCATTTCGTGATCTCATTCCCTGGAGCCGGCAGGAAAACCGGCTCCCTGTCCCGGTCGACGCCGAGCGTGACCGGAGCGACCATCAACTGTTCTCCCTCCACCGCGAGATGAACCGCCTCTTCGACGACGTGCTTCGCGGCTTCGGCGCGCCCGCCTTCGGCGGCTTCGACCGCCTTGCCGGATGGCCGTCCGTGGAACTCGGCGAGACCGACAAGGAGATTCGCGTGACCGCGGAGCTACCGGGGCTCGACGAGAAGAATGTCGAGATTACCGTCGAGGACGGCGTGCTGACCCTGCGGGGCGAGAAGCGCGCCGAGGTGGAGGACAAGGATCGCGGCTATTCCGAGCGCGGCTACGGTCGCTTCGAGCGGCGCATCGGCCTGCCCAAGACCATCGATCGCGACAAGGCGAACGCGACCTTCCGCAACGGCATCCTCACGGTCACGCTGCCCAAGACGGCGGCGGCCAACGAGAATGTGCGGCGCATTCCCGTCAATACGAGCGCCGCTTGAATTGCCGGTCCGGGGCGTAAAGCCTCGGACCGGCCTTCCGCCTCGGACCCATGCCCTAGAGAGCCAGCGATCGGCAACATCGCATGCAGCTTGCTTCCAGTCTTTTCTCGACCTTCATCACGCTGCTGATCACCATCGGCCCGGTCGAGACGGCCATCGTCTTTGCCGGCCTGACGGCGGGCGTGCATCATGCCGCGCGGCGCAGGCTGGCCGCGCAGGCCATCCTGATCGCCGGCTTCGTGCTGCTCCTGTTCGCGCTTGCCGGCAATGCGGTGCTCGGGCTCCTGCATATTTCGCTGCCGGCCTTTCGCGTGGCGGGCGGCATCCTGCTGTTTCTTCAGGCGCTCACGCTCACATTCTCGAGTCCCGGCCTTTCCTCGATCAGTGAAAGCGAGAAGAGCGACGCGCTGCGACCAGGGAACATCGCCGTCTTTCCGCTGGCCTTCCCACTGATCGCGGGGCCCGGCGCGCTGTCCGCTGCCGTGCTGCTCATGGGGCGTGCGCAGACAATCGGGGAAGCGGCCGGTGTTCCGGCAATGATCCTGGTCTGCCTGCTGCTCACCTGGCTGGCCATGTTCGCGGCCGAGAGGCTGCTGCGCCTGCTTGGCGAGACCGGAGCGGACGTCGTCAGCCGTATTTCCGGCATTTTGCTTGCTGCCCTGGCGGTACAGTTCGTCTTTGACGGGCTGGCCGAGGGGCCGTTCCGCTTCGCGTAGAGCGCTCCCGCCCCGCCTCAGTGAAAGTCGACTTCGCCCTTCACGGCGCGCCACTCCGTGGGCCGGATCAGCCGGTCGTGTGCGATCCGCACAGAGTGGAGCGCCGCCTCGATCTCGCGCCGCCAATAGTCGAGGAAGTCGAACAATATCGGGAAATCCGGCGCGAGATCATAGTCCTGCCAGACGAACAGCTGCAGCAGCGAGGGCGCGTCTGGGCGGTAGTAATGGATCTCCGCCGTCGTCAGCCCATAGCCCTGCAGCTGTGCGATCAAGGCGCGGTCGGTCACTGGACCGGCTGCCCCTCTCTCGGGTCGTCCTCATCGAGCGCCCGCAAGGCGGCAAGCACATCGTCGACGGGAACCGGACGCTTCAGCCCCGGCGGCTTGCGAAGTGCGGGCTTGCCTTCGACCGAGACCCGGTCAGATGCCCAGGATGCCAATATGGCCCGCTTGACCTCCGGCTCGAGGCTCGGATGGCGGGCGACATCGAAGGGATGAAGAAAACGGGAGATGGGCTGCGACATGGCTGTGCCTCCTTTCCTGTAGTCGCTCCTTTCTCATGCATCGGCGTGGCCGATCGGGAAAATTTGGTGATCGTCCTGCCGCCGTCAAGAGGGACCATTCAGCAACAAAATGGTATCATTCCAGCGTACTGGCAGTGTGGACTGCCGAGTGCCAAAAAAATTTGCGCGCCCTCTTGAACGTCAAATTATCGATTCCTAGCTCGGCGCTCGCCCGGTCCTGGGAGGGACGGGGCATATCCATAACGCTTTTGCATCTGGAGGTTTTGCCATGCATTTCCGCCCCTTGCACGACCGTGTGGTCGTCCGCCGCATCGAAGCCGAGGAGAAGACCTCGGGCGGCATCATCATCCCCGACACTGCCAAGGAAAAGCCGCAGGAAGGCGAGGTCGTCGCCATCGGTCCCGGTGCGCGCGACGAGAATGGCAAGCTCGTCGAGCTCAGCGTGAAGACCGGCGACCGGATCCTGTTCGGCAAATGGTTGGGGACAGAGGTCAAGATCGACGGCGAGGACCTGCTCATCATGAAGGAGAGCGATATCCTCGGCGTGATCGAGGCCACCGCCGAACTCCGGCAGGCGGCCTGAGCTGCTTCACCCCCTCAAACATTCAGGAAGGACATAGAAAGGAGTTAGGCCATCATGGCTGCCAAGGAAGTCAAATTTGCGTCGGACGCGCGTGATCGCATGCTGCGCGGCGTGGATACGCTTGCGAATGCAGTGAAGGTGACGCTGGGTCCCAAGGGCCGCAATGTCGTGATCGAGAAGAGCTTCGGCGCGCCGCGCATCACCAAGGACGGCGTCACCGTCGCCAAGGAGATCGAGCTCGCCGACAAGTTCGAGAATATGGGTGCGCAGATGCTGCGCGAGGTCGCCAACAAGCAGAATGACAAGGCCGGCGACGGCACCACCACCGCGACCGTGCTCGCCCAGGCAATCGTGCGCGAGGGCGCCAAGGCCGTCGCGGCGGGCATGAACCCGATGGACGTCAAGCGTGGCATCGACCTTGCCGTGACCGCGGTGGTCAAGGATCTCGAGGCCCATTCGAAGAAGGTGAGCGCCAATAGCGAGATCGCCCAGGTCGCGACGATCTCCGCCAATGGCGACCAGGAGGTCGGCCGCATTCTCGCCGAGGCGATGGAGAAGGTCGGCAACGAAGGCGTGATCACGGTGGAAGAGGCTAAGAGCCTCGAGACGGAGCTGGAGACGGTCGAGGGCATGCAGTTCGATCGCGGCTATCTCTCCCCATACTTCATTACCAATGCCGAGAAGCTGAAGGTGGAACTGGATGACCCGTACATTCTGATCCACGAGAAGAAGCTCTCCAACCTGCAGGCGCTGGTGCCGCTGCTCGAGAAGGTCGTACAGTCGGGCCGTCCGCTGCTGATCATCGCCGAGGATGTCGAGGGCGAGGCACTGGCCACGCTCGTCGTCAACAAGCTGCGCGGCGGCCTCAAGGTCGCGGCCGTCAAGGCGCCCGGCTTCGGTGATCGCCGCAAGGCCATGCTGGAGGACATTGCGATCCTGACAGGCGGCAATGTCGTCAGCGAGGAGCTCGGCACCAAGCTGGAGAACGTCACGATCAACATGCTCGGCCGGGCCAAGAAGGTGACGATCGACAAGGACAACACGACGATCATCGACGGCATCGGCAGCAAGTCTGACATCGATGGCCGCGTCGCGCAGATCCGCCAGCAGATCGAGACGACCACCAGCGACTATGACCGCGAGAAGCTGCAGGAGCGGCTTGCCAAGCTCGCCGGCGGCGTCGCGGTGATCCGTGTCGGTGGCGCCACCGAGGTCGAGGTCAAGGAGAAGAAGGACCGCGTCGACGACGCGCTGCACGCCACCCGCGCCGCGGTCGAGGAAGGCATCCTTCCGGGCGGCGGCATTCCGCTGCTGCGCGCGATCAAGGCCCTCGACGGCCTCAAGGCGGCAAACGATGACCAGCAGTCGGGCATCGACATCGTCCGCCGCGCCCTGCGCGCGCCGGCGCGGCAGATCGCCGAGAATGCGGGCGAGGACGGCGCCTATATTGTCGGCAAGCTGCTCGAGAGCCAGGACTATAACTGGGGCTTCAATGCCGCGATCGGTCTGTATCAGGATCTGGTCCAGGCGGGCGTGATCGACCCCACGAAGGTCGTGCGCACCGCGCTGCAGGATGCCGCGTCCGTCGCTTCGCTGCTGATCACCACTGAGGCGCTCGTCGCCGAGCTGCCCAAGGAGGAGAAAGCGGCGCCCATGCCGGCAATGGACTACTGATCGGTCTGGGGTCCGGCCGCTTGGCCGGACCCCGTTTCGGCAAGCCGGGGCGAGCAATGGAGTCATTCCAGCCGGCCCAGTGGAGCATGATATGAGCCAGGATTCTCCTTCACCATCCCGTTCCCGCGCATTCATGGCCGCTTTACTGAGCATCTGCGCGCTCGGCAGCTTTGCGGGCGGGGCGGTGATGTCGGCGGTTTCGGAACGGGAAGAAGCGCGTGCGGCCACCATGTCCCCTTCAATCCCCGTCGACACGGTACCGCTCAATCAGCTCACGCTCGCGCCTCTAGTGGAGCGCGTGGCGCCCGCGGTCGTCAACATCGCGGTTCTGCAGGCCTCCCCCTATCTGCAGAATCCGCTGCTGCGCGATCCTTACTATCGGCTCTTCATGGGGGTTCCTGACGAGGCACTGGCGCCGCGCATGTCGGCGGGCTCGGGCTTCATCGTCGACGCCGCGCGTGGGCTGGTCGTGACCAACCACCATGTCATTGCCAACGCGCGAGCCATTGCGGTCGGTATCGGCAATCGCCAGGTCGAGGCCGAATTTGTCGGAAGTGATCCCCGGACTGACTTGGCCGTGCTGCGGGTTCCGCCGCGAGGCCTGCGCCAGCTTTCGCTCGGCGACGCACGGCGCACCCATGTGGGCGACTATGTCGTGGCGATCGGCAATCCCTTCGAGGTGGGACAGACCGTGACCTCGGGCATCGTCAGCGCCATCCGGACATCGTCCAGCGACGGCCGCCGCTATATCCAGACCGATGCCGCCATCAATCCCGGCAATTCCGGCGGCCCGCTCATCAATATGCGCGGCGAGGTCATCGGTGTGAACAGTGCGATCATCACGCCTGGCGACGGCAATGTCGGCATTGGCCTGGCCGTCCCCTCGGACGTCGCGCGCGCTGTGGTGGAACGGATTGCCGGGGTCAGTCTTACTCGGTCGGCCGTCTAACCTTCACGGGCACGCAGTATGCGTCTTGGAATTCCGCTCTCGCCCCAATCTCAGACGTTCGAACACGAATTTACGTTTCCCGAAAGCTGCCGTCTGTTCAGCAGCTCCCCGCGAAAGCGAGGAGCTGCCAATGAGCCTAGATCTCGGTCCTTTCGGCCAGGACCAGAGCGTCATCGATATCGACGCCAAGATACCGGACCGTGTTCTCGATCTTGCTATGGCCTAGCAGGATCTGGACCGCACGGAGGTTGCCAGTGGCCTTGTAGATCATCGATGCCTTGGTTCGGCGGAGCGAGTGTGTTCCGTATTCCCGGCTATCCAAGCCGATGGCGGTCACCCATTCGTCAACAAGTCGCGCATATTGTCGCGTGCTGATGTGCCCAAGATAATCCACGCGGCTTGGAAACACGTGATCGTGGATGCTGCCGCCACGTCGCTCAAGCCATTTTAGAAGGCTGGCGCGACAGTCGGTCATCATCTCGAACTGAACCGGTCGCCCCGTCTTTTGCTGGATCACGGTTGCGCGATTTCGGATCGCTGCCCCGCTCACGAGATCGCTGATCTTGATCTTCACAATGTCGCAACCGCGGAGTTTGCTGTCGATCGCGAAATCAAAGAGAGCGCGATCCCGTATTCGTCGATGCTCGTCGAGAAAGAAGCGGATCGCCCATACATCGCGTGGTTTCAGGGGCCGCTTAGGCCCAACCATAACCCCGGCATTCCAGGGCGGGCGTTCTCGAAAAGCAGGATCATACTCGGATAGTCCCATGACACATCTCCCATCCCCCTGCGGCGGGAAGGAGATTCCCCGTTACCTAGCCTAGCAACCCCTTTTTATCGGCACTGCCGCCAATAGCCGACCTTCGTCTGTATGATCGCAAATCCCGATAGCTACCGTCATTCTCACCGGAGTGGATCGAAAGCTTCCCTTGATCAGACAAGCCGGTGCACTGCCCAGTGTCGCGTTGGTGCCGGTGTGGGGCACAATCGACAGCGCTCCATCGCGACAATGATTTATCTCGCCAGACTTCGCCCTGAATGACAGGAAGTCTAGCGCAAACCCGGTCTAAACAGGGCAGGACGCTCATCCAAGGCCTGCCTCCGCGATAAACGGTGTCGGCGTGTTCTTCCAGTGAGACTGATCTGACGCGACGACGAGGATGCGCTTGGCGCGGGTCAGGCCGACGTAGAATAGCCGTCGAGATTCGTCATACGCCTCCTGCGTCGATGTCGAGAAATGCGGGATACTGCCATTGTTCATGCAGATCAGGGCTACGCCATCGAATTCACGCCCCTTGGAGTTGTGCAGCGTGATCAGCTTTAGCGCATGCTCGGGATTGGCGAACAGGCCCATATCGGAGATCAGCAGATTCGCGAGATCCACTTTGCTGGCCTGCATGTCAGACAGCATTTCCTCGGCGGAATCGATCAGCGGCTGTTTGGCGTTTCCCGGCAACCATTCCTCGCGTTCGAGATAGTCTCCAGTCTCGCGGGCGATGGCACGCAGCCAAACGACGCCGCCGGGATGCTGGTCGGCAAGTTCGCGAGCGAGATAGATCAAGCCAAGCGCCACGCGACGCCCCTGGTAGCTAAACATGTCGTAGCGCGAGTTTCCGGTGAGATCACCGATGAGCCGAAACAGTGCTCGCTCGACACCCGGGAGGCCGAGGTAATTGCCTGCCTCGGCGCAGGCTCCAAGTTGCTCGGCAAGTCCGGCAAGCAGACGCCGACGCTTATAGGGACGCGCACCCGGACCGAAGACCGGGACGTCGAATTCGCGGAGGGCGCGGGCGACAGGGATGAGATGCGTCCACCATGGCGCGAGGATTGCGGCCTTGCCGAGCGGGATGCCGGCATCCTGCAGGGCGGGCAGGAAATGGTCGGTGATAGCGTCGATCGGCCGGCCGACATGGACGTAATTCACCTGCGCCGCGAGCTGAGCCGCATCGCCCGCCGACTGCATCGCCGGAACGGTCGGGATGAGTGTTGATGCAGTGCTGACTATCGCCGGCCCGCATCGGAAGTTGCCGGTCAGGGCCGTGTCACGGTGTGCGTCGATCTGATCGCCGAACTGCTCGGCGAGTTCGGGGCACGCGCCGGCGAAGCGCATGATCGACTGGTTCTTGTCACCGACGAGAAAGAAGCGGGTGTGGAGGAAATGGCGGAGCGCGCCGAAGATGGCGATCTGGATGTCTGTGGTGTCCTGGAATTCGTCGATCAGCAGCCACGCAAAGCGGCTCGCGATGCCGCGTCCGACGAACGGGTACTGTTCGAGAATTTTCCATGAATAATAGAGGATCATAGCGAAATCGAGGCATCCGTGGGCGCGGGCCCGCTCCCAATAGAGCGCGGCGGATTCCTCGGTGACGATGCCTGTCTCGATACCCTGACCGCAAGGCTCGCCGTTCACATCAATGCGAAGCGATTCATAGTCGTCGAACGCCTGCCCGGCGGGTATGCGACCGAAGGCGTCCTCGACCGCCGTCACGATTTGCTCGAACAGACTGTTCTCGCGGGAGAGCACCTGAAACGCTGCCGGCACTTCGGGAATCAGCCAGCTATAGGGACGCAGGATGAATTGCAGGCAGAAAGCGTGGATCGTGGAGATTTCACAGCGGTCCGCGATCGCGTTGTTGCCGTAGGTGCGCAACCGGGCCTCAATCTCGTCGACCGCGGCATTGGTATAGGTGATGCAGCCAATGAATTGAGGCGTGCCGATGACTTGATCGGCCAGCGTCAGCAGTTTGGCGAGAATGACCCGCGTCTTGCCGCTGCCTGGGCAAGCCGTCAGCAGCAGATTGCCGTCATGTTCGACCGCCTCGCGCTGTTCGGGTGTCAGCCGGATCATTCGGTGAGCCACTCATAGGCCTGCTCGATATAGGGTGGCAGATCGGTCGCGAGATTGGCGTAGCGCGCTGCTATCTGCGCGAAACGCGCCTTGCCAAAGCGCTTGGCAGTATTGAGCGTGATACGACCGAGCTCGACGCGCAGCGCCGTCTCTTCAGCGACGCCCATTCCTCCGAGCGCGAGCGTTGCGAGTCCATTCTCCATCTGCGCGAGGATCTGCGGCGCGCCGAGAGCACGAACGGTCTCGACCAGCATCGGTAAGCGCCCGACCGATACCAGTTCGCGTTCGAACGTAGTCGCGCCCGCGAATGCGGCCACGAAGTTGCTTTCCAGTGCCACCAGATCGGGAGCGTCGGTTTCCGGATCGAAGTCCTCGGCGTCGGACGGCTTCATGTCAGCATCGGCCACGATGGCGCATTTCTTCTCGAGCGAGCCAGCGCGAAACAGCTTGGCATAGACGTCGAAATGGACGCCATGAATCGCTATAACCGAGATGCCGAGCCGCTCGAGCTTCACGCCGTACACCTGCTCGATCAGCGCCGGGATCAGGAACATCTCGGCCGGGCCTTCGACCAGCATGACCTTGCGGGCATAGAGCAATGCGCTCTTGGTTGCGTCGAGATAGCGTTCGAGATCGGCAATCTCCGGCGCGGTCAGCGCCGCATTGAGCGCGAGATTGCCCGCAGCAATGGTGGCGTCCTCGCGCTTAGTGAGCGATACAATACTGCTCAGCGGAACCTGCGAGGTCACCTGGGTGCTGTGACTGGTCAGGATGGTCTGCACGCCGATCGCGCGCAGTGCCGCGATGAGCGAGAATTGCAGTTGGGGATGGAGATGCGCTTCGGGTTCCTCGATCAGGATCAACTGGCCGGCCGAGCGATTGAGCGCGATCCGCCGCTGGAGATATTCTATCAAGATCGCGATGTAGAGGATGTTGTTCATTCCAAGACCGTTGCGGCCGGGTTCGAACGAGGTGAGCGACAGGTCCGACAGAATGATTTTCAGGTTACGGATGATCGCGCGGAACGTCGCGGCGGACAGGCCGAGCGTGGCGTCCATCTCGAACGCGGGGCCAGAGACATCCTTGAACCGTGCGTCGATTGCCCCTGCTATCTCGGCGATAGTCGCCGAGTTCGCGATTGCCTGATTGGCCTGGTCAAGGATGGCGATCAGGGCGTCCTGTTCGGCCGCATCGATCTCGAACGCCTCGATCAGGCGGATAAGCGGCGACTGGCGGGGGTTCCGCAAGTCATTCTCGACATCGCGGAGCGCGGGCAGATGAACAAGCAGGTAGGATTGAAGGTCAGCGAAGCGCACGGCCTCGCCGATCCCCTCGTCATCCCAGGCAATGTCGGGCAGGTCGATCGCAGGATCACCGCCACCGCGGATTTCCCACTGATAGTCCTCAAGAGTCAGAGTGCCCGGTGCGATGTCGCCACTCGCAAGTTGCTCCCGGACAGCCGGGCGCGGGCGAAAGCGGTAAAATATGCGCGCCCGATCTGCGGCGGTCTTCCAGGTACTGACTAGCGCCTCTTCGTTCACCGTGCCCTCGAACTCGGTCAGCTCAATGCCGATTAGAACTTGGCTTGGCTCGGCAATATCGATCGCGGAGTGGATGTCCTCGCGCAGCAGTGACCGGAAACTCGACGGCAACATATTGTCGAGACAGATCTGGATCGCACGCAGGATCCCGGTCTTGCCCGTATTGTTCTCGCCGATGATGCAGCACAGATCATCAGCGACATTCACGTCAAGCGACGCGAAGGTACGAAAGTTCTGAATTACGATCCGCGCTACCCGCATCATCCTCACCCGACTATTGGGCGGCGAAGTGACGCCCGATGCTATGCGATTGAATTAGGGGCCGCGCAAAGACAAGCACGTTCGCCAAGATTATACCGACTTGGCTTAATGTTTGGGATCATCTGATGGCTAGGTAAAGGTCGTGGTCTGCCACTGCAGCGCGAGGACCGGAAGCTGGGTGAGCGGACTCAGGGGCATGGAGATCGATCTGGCAGCGTGGTGGCCGGTCAGTGAGCCCCGGATTTCAGCCGTTCTGAGGCGCGCTCTTGCTGCCCGAAAGCGATCGTTCTTTTGTGCGGGCGAAATAGGAAATCGGAGGCTGTTGCTAAGGCTCGCCTAGCTCCGCGGCGTCCAAGTCATGAGTTGCAATGTAGAATGGCCAACCCATCGACAGTTCAAACAGTCGTGTAGGCTCGATACGGGGAGGCAGCCTGGAAAGGAATCCTGACCGACGACCAATCCAGCTATTTATTGCCCAACTCTCTGCGGCTCCTGCCGCAATGAGCATGAGCGGCGATCGGACCCGCCGTTCAATCCTGGCAAGCGTTTTGCGGTCCATTTCGCTCATAGAAGCGATACCGTCAGGATGTGTGTGCCAATCCCCGAGATAATCAAGATCACCGGATGAGGCAGCGAAAGCCTGTTCGATTTGGGCGACCTGCCATCGGTGATCAGGCAGAAACGTATGTCGCCCGTGGAGAGCCCTCGGCCCAGGACCCGTCAGGCCTGTAACTATCCTGTCTTCCCCGTCGCGCCATCCGAGTAGAACACCACCGGTCTCAACAGGATAGTAGGTGGTAGCAAGGAGCTGAATTGCGTCGGCTACGTCCCGTGAGAGCCAGGTCGTCACGGGTGGCCGCAGCCAGCACAACGAGGATGGGGGGCCAGATGGCCCGATCGCCAAGTGGGAAGGCAACGGCGTTCCCCTTCGGCCAACGTCAGAGAAGACCAATCCCAGTCGCCGGCGTCGAATGCATTGGGCGCCAGAAGACCGATGGCGCTACGAACGACCTCAAGAGAGACCTCCTGCAGATCGAATGAGCCGCCCGTGAATGTAGGCGAGTTACAGCCGATGGGCAGAACTGTGGCGGTCGGATTTGCGGGTGGAAGCGCAATGCTTTTGTCTTCCCAATGCTCGTTTAAGCAAACCCAGCAGGCGGAGGCGGCTGGCCGAAATCGTGCCACGACGCCTCCAACAACGCCCTCTGTTGCATAGCCAATGACCAGAGGCTTGCCGAGAGCACGGCATTCGTTGGAAAGGGCAAGCTGGCATTCGGTCGAGGCGGTTGCGTCAATGACAAGATCGACGCCCTCAATCATTGTTCTGAGTTGATCGCGCGGACTACTCTTCGCCAACTGAGCAGTTTCGAGGCTGGTCGTAGTTTCCCCAAGGCGGCCTGCAAGGGCTTCGATATTTGTCGACGGATAGTTGGCGACTAAGAAGTCCCTCAAAGCCGCTGTTTTGGGCACACCCCAAGCGGAGCGTCCTAGCGGCCAACGAACGCTATTCCCTGGTTCGACGATATCATAGTCAAGAATTGTGAGCTTTCCTATGCCGGCTCGAGCAAGTTCCAGCGCAACAAAACTACCGATCGCGCCGCATCCGAAGAGGAGGATATTCTTGCTACGCATCGCGGCCGCGACGGGCACCCGGGAGAAAAGATCGTCCGATATCCCGAAGCCTCTGATCAACGAAACCGAACGTTGCCCCTTTTTTCCTACTTTCCGACTAGCGATAAATAGCCATCCGTCTCCGAGCTGACGTGCTCCGTAGGCCACCTCGTCTTCAAACACGATCGCTGTAAGGCTAAGATCCGCCTTGCCCATGTGCTGAAGCTGCCGATAGGCCGGATTGATAAGTGCTTGGCGTGCAATTTCGGCGTCTGCGAGCGCTAGCAGATCGTCTGCACTTTGCGGCAGCGGCCGCTCCAGTCGGACCCACCGCCCGTTTGTGCGACTCCAAGCCCCAAGCCACTTTGGCTCAAAGGGCTGGGCAAGCCATTTGCCGCTTACGGGTTTGGCTGTGTGAAGCAATGCCTCGAAGTGTTGGACTTTCTCGCCGCGTGCTCGGGCGTTGATTGAAAATTCAGCTACTCCGCAGTTTTGGGGCGGAACGGCGGTCGGGCTGGCAAAATAAGCTGCCGAAACCGGTTCAGCAGCATGAGTATAGTAGGCGGCCAAGGGATCGGGAGCTTGTTCTTCAATCTCTGCAGCTTCAGCCCAATTTTCATTGCTGCGAAGCTCATTGACCCTCAAGATCTTACTCAATTGCTCTTCTATTAGATCTGCAACTTTCTGGTGCGGGTACCATTGCCCCGAATCTGGAACGAGCAAGCACAGTCCCCCATCAAAGGGGTGTTGATGACGTTCGAGTTGGAGACCTCGCGCTGATACAACCGGTCTATGGAACGGATGTAGCGGCGAGTAGCCAATCTCGAGGGATACGGAGCCAACCTGTAAGGGCCATTCCACCTCGAGAATAAGCAGGCCATGACGGTCGTGGCGCGTCTGCACTGTCGCGCCGCGCGCCGCGAAGGCGGCCATCTCAGCTTCATACAGAGACGGCCAACACTTCCACCAGTCGGTGTTCTGCTGTTCCTTTGTGACCATCGCCCTCAGCCGACGGGGCGATGTGAAGGGGGCCTGGAGGGGACGGGCGGGCCGTCGGGAAGTCCGGGCGTGTGGCTCGGCGGTCCCTTGGGGACGTCCGGGTGCTGAGGATGATCTGGATGTGGCGGATGGTCGGGCTTATTCTCGTTCGACATAATTGACCTCGAGGTTTACAAAGCCCGAAAAATCCGAGCTTATGCACCTCACGTGGGAACGATTTTCTCATATTCAAGGGGTAACGGTTTACAAAAATGTCACTACATGGCATTTTGTAAACCACGAGACAGGAGGTCGATATGATTGGACGCAAGCTGAAGGTGGCACGATCTGCCGCCGGTCTTTCGCTGCGCGGCCTATCGGATGCGATCGGCAATCGCGTTTCTGCTCAGGCAATCGGAAAATATGAACGAGATGAAGATATGCCGGGGTCTGCGGCGTTAATTTCGCTGGCGGAAGCGCTAAACGTGTCCGTAGACTATCTGCTGAGTGCGGAAGAGCTCGAACTTGAAGGCGTAGATTTTCGGAAGAAGTCGGCAGCTTCGGCGCGGGAGGAGGCTCAACTCGAGGCGCGCACGATCCATCTTCTGGAGCGCTACCTAGCGCTTGAAGATCTACTAAACCTTCGCAGCGTTGACTGGGAACAGCCGCGCAGCGCGCCTCATCCTGTGGCAGATATTCGCGACGCAGAGGATGCTGCGCGATCGGTTCGCGACGATTGGGGCCTCGGTAATGACCCCATACCCAAGCTCGCCGAGTTGCTTGAGGAACGTGGCATCAAAGTCCTTTCGGTCGATCTGGATGACATCGACGGCCTAGCGGCCAAGGTTCGCCGGAAAGATCGAACGGCGGCGCGGGTTATCGTCATCAAGAAGAGCTCTTGGTCGGAGCGGAAGCGCTTCAATTTGGCCCATGAACTTGGGCACATGGTGCTCGCGCCTGCTGCGGATGTTGATGAGGAGAAAGCTGCGCATCGTTTCGCTGGTGCTTTTCTGATGCCTGCGGATGTTATCCGGGCGGAGATTGGCGCACACCGCTCGATGATCAGTATTGGTGAACTTGTAGCTCTTAAGGAGCGCTTCGGGGTCAGCATTCAAGCTCTTGCTTATCGGTGCAAGGACCTTGGGATCCTCAATCAAGCTACGTTTGGTCGGCTATTCCGTGTATTCACGGAGCGTGGTTGGCGTTCTCCGCCCTATGAGGAACCCGGGTTTATTCAACCCGAAGTCGAAGAGCCTCGGCGTTTCGAACGACTATGCTATAGAGCATTGGCTGAGCGTGTTATTGGAGAAGCAAGGGCAGCAGAGTTGCTCGGTATATCGGTGCGCGAGCTCGATGCGCGATTGGATCAGAATATGGTGTAGCCCTTGCCTATCCTCGTTTCGGACACTTCAGTCATTATTGATCTGGAACGAGGCAGCTTCCTCCAGGATCTGTTTAGCCTGCCGTTCGAGTTCGCTGTACCCGACCTACTTTTCGACAGAGAGCTCAAGGGAGAACTTGGAGAGCAGCTTCTGGCGTTGGGCTTAAGAGTGGAGGAACTGGATTCATCAGAGCTTGCCAGGGCCATTGTTGTTCGTCGTGAGCGAACTGCCCTCTCCACACCCGACACTTTTGCTTTCGCGATCGCGGAGAGCAGGAATTGGGCATTGCTCACCGGCGACGGCGCACTGCGTCGCTTTGCGAGCGATCAAGGTGTAGCTACCAACGGAGTACTCTGGATCTGCGATCAGCTTGAGGCGCACGCCGTGCTGGATTGCGAACGGCTTCACGCTGGGTTGACCACCATATCCGGTCATCCCCGATGCCGCCTTCCAGGGGCCGAGGTTACTGCGCGCCTGAAACGATATTCCGCAGGTGGTTGAGGACAAAAAAGATCATGCGCATGAAGCGGAACGCGGCGCAATTTGCGGTGCGCTTTCCGAAGATTCATCATCGCGAATCCAATCCTGAACGTCAGCCGCCAGATTTCGATTTCCAAAAGCCGCCAGTCCGGATCGTCAGACTTTGCCGAAAATATATCGTTACGATCTGGGAAAATTGCGGTTCATCCTAGCTGGGGCCCGCCTCACCTCAATTGGGAGTCGAACCTCGTACGGATACGGATCGCATGGTACTTTTGATGGTACGATCGATTTCATCGATAATTTTTTCGACGGCTTATCAGCTGGTTAAGTGCCCTATTCGACTCCGTCCCCGGCACCATTATTTCTCTTTTCAACATTCTGCAGCGTCCACGGACGTCGCCAACAACGCGGGAACATTGTCGCCGCGCACGCCGGCCCTTCGCTGTCGGCCACCTTCAATCCTGGTATTTCATGGTATCCGGCCAACCCGCACCATCATTCCGAATTGGACCGGACATGGCGGACCCGGCAATATTTTTCCGGCGGGACCGGGCATCTCCTGCGTCATTGAATATAAATGCGGCGGTGCGCGCAACAATGCGCGACAAGGAGGTTGAGAATGATCGACAGGGGGCGTTTCGGGCGGTTTGGTTATGGTTCTGCGGCGGTCATGGCGTTGTGCCTTGCCGTCATGCCCGGTGCTGCCGGCGCGCAGCAGGCGGACGACCTCAATCGCATCATCGACGAAGGATTCAACCGCAGCGAGGTGATGCAGACGGCCGAACATCTGACCGACGGGATCGGCGGCCGCATGACCAATTCACCGCAGATGCGCGCCGCGGAGGAGTGGACCGCCGGGCAGTTTCGGGCCTGGGGCCTCGCCAATGTCCACAAGGAAGGTTTCAATTTCGGGCGCGGTTGGTGGGTCAGGAGCGCCCATGCGCAGATGGTCTCGCCCCGACCCATCGCGTTGACCTCCATTCCGGTCGCCTGGACGCCCGCAACCAACGGCGTTGTCAGCGCGCCGGTCATCGTCGCACCCATGATGAAGGAGCGCGATTTCGATGCCTGGCGTGGCAAGCTCGGCGGCAAGATCGTGCTCATATCGATGCCCGGCGACGGCAGCGAGCCAGGTGAGCCGGCCTTCAAACGACTGACGAGCGAAGACATCGCCAAGCGCGACAAATTTACTCCGCCGGACTGGGATCCAGCCGAGGTCGAAAAGCGTCTTGCAAACTCGGGTTTCGCTCGCAAGCTCGATGCCTTCCTGAAAGCCGAGGGCGCGGTGGCCTGGGCGCGCATTTCCCAGCGCGACGGCAAGCTGCTGCACGGCACGGGCAACCGGTTTCGCGTCGGAGACGAGGCTTTGCTTCCCGGCGTCGAGATCGCGGCCGAGGATTATCGACGCCTCGCCCGCCTCGCCAAGGTTGGCCCTGCCCCGGTGCTGGAGATCGCCAGCGACGTTGTCTTCGACGACAGCGACCACAATGCCTACAACATCGTCGCCGAGATCCCCGGCACGGATCCCAAGGCCGGCTATGTGATGGCCGGCGCGCATCTCGACAGCTGGGCCGCGGGCGACGGCGCGTCGGACAATGCAGCGGGCAGTTCCATGATCATGGAGGCGGCGCGCATTCTCTCAAAGCTTGGCATCAAGCCCAAGCGCACCATTCGCTTCGCCCTGTGGGCCGGAGAGGAGCAGGGTCTGCTCGGTTCCATGGCCTGGGTCGATGCCCACCTCGCCAAGCGCGCACTGGCGCCGGGAGCCGGAGCAGAGGGCAGCATGGAGCAAACGCAGCGCTATCGCTATCGCTTCCCGATCCTTCCGCAGCCGGGCTATGGCGACCTAAAGGCCTATTTCAACATCGACAATGGGTCGGGCAGGCTGCGCGGCATCCATGCGGAAGGCAATGTCGCCGCGGTGCCGCTGCTCAAGGAATGGCTGACGCCCTTCGCCAGCTTGGGCGCGAACAGCGTGGCGGCCCAGTCCACCGGGTCCACCGATCATGTCTACATCCAGGCGGTCGGCGCGCCAGGGTTTCAGTTCATCCAGGATCCGCTCGATTATGGCAGCCGCGTCCACCACACCAGCATCGACACCTTCGATCATCTGAAGGCGGAAGATATGCGCCAGGGGGCAGTGGTGCTGGCCGGCATGCTGTTTCAATCGGCGAACAGCGCAAAGACGCTGCCCCGCAAACCGTTGCCAACCCAGCCGGCGCCGACCGATCCTTTCGAGTATGAGGACCCTTCGGAAAACTGACGATCGGACGGGCGGGGAAGCAGGTGGTCGCCCCGCCCGGAGATCGGTCCTTTCGGCTCGCAAGACCACGCCGCACACAACTGAACAGGGATAAGCTGATGCGCACCTCCTACCTCGCCCTCACGGCCATGTTGTTGTCCACCGTCGCCACGGCCCAGGAAATGCCGAGCGCAGCCCGGCTGAAGGCCGATGACGAAAAGCTCGTCAGCTTCGGGACCCGGCACAGCGCGTCCCTTGTCGACGATCCGAAGCGCGGCATCGGCGCGGCGCGGCGCTGGTTCCAGAGCGAGCTGGACAAGATCAGCAAGCAGTGCGGCAACTGCATCCAGACCTCCATGATCGAGCGCGTTTTCACCAACGAGCGGGCGCCGAGCGGCGTCAATATCGTCGACGTCCTCGGCATCCAGCCGGGCACCGAGCCCAATCGTGTCGTGATCGTGATGGGCCATATCGACAGCCGCGTGACCGACGTCATGAACAGCACCGCCGATGCGCCGGGCGCCAATGACGATGGCTCGGGCACGGTGCTGGTGCTCGAGGCCGCCCGCCTGCTCTCGAAGGAGAAGTTCAACGCCACGATCGTCTATGCGGCGCTCTCGGGCGAGGAGCAGGGTCTGCTGGGCGGCAGGCTGCTCGCGACCACGGCCAAGGAACGCGGCTGGACCGTGACCGCGGTGCTCAACAACGACATCGTCGGCAACACGCGCCGCCAGGCCGACGGGATGGTGGTCGCCGACCGCGTCCGGGTCTTCTCCGAAGGCATCGAGGCGGCGGCGCCGATCAACACGCAGCTAGTGCGCCGCGCTAGCGGGGCCGAGGACGACAGTCCCTCGCGCGCGCTCGCTAGGACGATCCGCGACGTCGCCAAGACCATTCCGGGCGGGCTGGACGTCCTCACCGTTCGCCGTCCGGACCGCTTCGGCCGCGGCGGCGACCACACGGCGTTTCTCGAGGCCGGCTTTCCGGCAGCGGTGCGCTTCTCGGTCGGCCTTGAAGATTTCGCCGCTCAGCACCAGGACCTGCGCCCGGGCTTTGGCGACACGCCCGACAAGATGGACTTCCCCTATCTGGCCAAGGTAACGGCGATCAATGTCGCCACGCTCCGCCGGCTTGCCAGCGCGCCGGCGGCGCCCGAGGCTGTGACCCTGGCGCCAGCCTATAGCGAAGCCCCTGCCGGCGAGAGCAATTTCGGCCGGGTGGTGACCGGCGCCAGGGTCGACTGGAAGCCCGCCACCGGCGCCACCGGCTACCGCATCTACTGGAAACGCGCCGACAAATATGAATGGACCGACCATGTCGATGTGGCCGGGGGCGATACGGCGCAGGCCGTCATCAAGGGCGTGATCGTCGACGACAATTTCCTCGGCGTATCGGCGCTGGGCACCAACGGTGCCGAAAGCATCGTCACCTTCGGCGGAATACCGCCCCGCCGCGGGCGCTAAGTCGCGAGTCCGGGAGGGGGGCGGTCGGAACCATCCGCTTCCCGAGGTTCGTGCGTAAGCTTCGGTGGCCGGGTGAGGTGGGGAGCAAACCAATCCCGTCGTCATTCCCGCGAACGCGGGAATCCAGTAGCAACGCTGCGATGTCGCGCGAGGTCGATCCGTTCGTCTATCTTCTCGCCTCGCGGCGGAACGGAACCCTGTACGTCGGCGTAACGTCAAACCTGCTCCAGCGCGTCGCGCAACATCGCGACGAGACGTTCGGCGGCTTCACGGCCGCTCATGACATCAAGATGCTCGTCTGGTTCGAGCAGCACGGAACGATGGAGCACGCCATCGTGCGTGAAAAGCAGATCAAGAAGTGGCGGCGTGCCTGGAAGCTCGATCTGATCGAGCAGAACAATCCGGACTGGCGCGATCTTGCGATCGACCTTGGGTTCGACCCGCTCGGTTGACTGGATTCCCGCCTGCGCGGGAATGACGACGGGAAGTGAGGGAAGGTCTGCTTTCCGTCGCCTCCCGACATCGGCTTCTGCGCCGGCCAATCGCGCGCCTCCGATCCAGGCATCCTCCGCATCGCTGTCCGCTAGGGCGCTTCAGACAGGGAAAGCCTGTCGTTGCAGGAAAAGCTGTCCTACAAGCGCGCGCCCATGCCAGTCTGCGCCATCCCGGTTCGCCCGGGCGGCTCTTTCTTAGCGCGAATATGCCCGATGACCCGCGCCGGAAAAACAACGCAATAGTGTGACCTTAGTGTGACCTTTGCGGCGTGGCATCCCGACAGGCTGCCTCCTCCCGAATATGCCAAGCTAGAAACCGAAGCCTCCTCTCCCTTCGCCGGCAGCAAAAAATACCCCGGCTTTCGCCGGGGCATAAGGTTTGCAGGCAGTGCTTGGGGATGTGGGAGCCTGCGACGTGTCCTCAATATTTGAAGCGGAATCCCAGACGATAGGTGCGCCCGATCAGGTCATAGGGCGCATCCGAGCCGAAGGCGCGGCCGCCGGGGATCGGCGGCGGCGCCTTGTTGAACAGATTCTCCACGCCGGCGTAGAGCGTCACCTTCTGGCCGCCGACGCTGATGTCGTAATTCTCGTTGAGATCGAAATACCAGACCGACGGGACGTGATTGAAATTGGCCGGATACCCCGTGCTTGAGGTCATCGGCTGATTGCTGATGCTGGCCGGGCCGTAATAGCGGGTGGTCAAGGTGGTGCGGCTCGGGCCGACGCTGTAGGTCGTCGTCATGAAGGCCTTCCACTTAAGGCTGCCATAGGTGCCCAGCGTCGCGGGCTGGCTGTCTCCGGGCAGATTGGTCTCGTCCTTCAGGCGCTGCGACACCAGCAGGCGCATGGCGAGCGCACCGGGCAGCTTCTCGGAGATCCCGTCAAGCTCCGTGCGATAGCTGGCCTCATAGTCGATCCCCTCGACCGCGACATTCTGCGCATTGATGCCGGCGGTGTAGATCGTGGCGTTGACGAGGTTGGTGGCGCCCGGCGCCAGCACGATCGAGTTGCAGGCCGCCGGGTTCTGCGGCCGATTGAAGCCATAGCACATGTCGATGATCGTCTGGGCACCGACGCTGGTGATCGCATCCTTGATGTTGATCTTGTACCAGTCGATCGACAGGGCGAAGCCGGGCAGCCAGTGCGGCTGATAGACGCCGCCCGCTGTCCAGGTGTCGGCGATTTCCGGCGTCAGATTTGGGTTGCCGCCGCTGAGCGTGAAGTTCGGCACCTGCGGGCTGCCGGGCTGGGTGCGATCGAGATACTGGTTCACGAACTGGCTGGCAGGCGCGAACAGGTCGTTCAGATTGGGCGCGCGGATGTCGCGGGAGCGCGTGCCGCGCAGCCGCAGGTCGTCGTTGAGCTGCCAGCTGAGGCCCGCCTTCCAGGTCGTGACGGTACCGCTGGTCGTATAGTCGGTCCGGCGGACCGCGCCGTTGAACTCCACGCTTTTGGCGATCGGGGCATCCTTGAGCAGCGGCACCAGCAACTCGCCGAAGAACTCCTTCACATTATAGCCTGCGGCGCCACCCTTGTAGTTCCCCACGTTCCAGGCCGAAGCAAGCGAGGTCGGGTCGGCCCTCGAGCTGAAGGATTCCTTGCGATATTCGAAGCCTGCTGCGATCGACACTTCCCCCGCCCAGGTCGAAAAGGGGCTGTACTGACCGTCGATCGACCAGACATGCTGATAGAAGTCGATATCCTGGCGCGTCAGCAAACCGTCGGATGCGCCGGTAACCCAGGCAATCGAGGCCGCGCCAAGGGAGCCCTCGCCGAAGATGTTCATCGGCACGCAGCCATTGGTCGGGGCCGTGAGAGTCGAGCGGCACACAGGTGTGCCCACCGCGACCCCGGGCACGCCGCCCGTCGCCGGATTGGCCACCGCATCGACCGCCTGGTTGAAGCGCGTGAGGATGATGTTGTTCTCGCGGGTGTACCAGACCTTGCTGTGGCCGCGCTGATAGTAAGCGTGCCAGATGCCGCTGCTGCCGAAGCTGCCTTCCAGCGCCGCCATGATGCGATCCTGACGCCGGAAATAGCCCGCCTGGCCGTTATGGCTGTCGGGATCGTTGGTCATGTCGAAGAAGATGCGCGCCAGCGGGAAAGTGGTGACCTTGGCCGTGTCCATGGCCTGCTGCACGGACAAGGGCAGGAAGGGATTGGTCCGGGACACGGTGATCGCGGTGGTGCCGGGATTGCGCGTATAGATGGCCGACCAGTTGACGGAATCATTGCCGGCGTAGCTGGCTTCGACGATCGCCGTGATATTGTCGGTCAGGTCGTAGCTCAGCCGGCCATAGACGTTCCAGTGCTTGTCATAGGGCAGCAGCGACCCGCGCGAGCTGGACCCGGCGACGAAGGTGCCGCCGGCCTGGTTGAGACCCTGCACGATGTCGCCGGTGACGAAATTGCCGGTCTGCCCGCCCGGCAGGAACATGATGCCCTTGAGCGGCCCTGCCGAGATCACGCCGCCGGGCGTGGCGGTGATGCCGACATCGTTGCGCACGATCAGGCCGGACTGGCCATTGGTCGCCGTCCAGGCGGGATTGCTCAGCGTGGCGAGGCCCGGCTGATACCAGGGACGCGTGCTATCATAGAAATCGATGCCGTCGCCCTTGTAATAGCTGCCGCTCAGCAGGACATGGCCGCGCCCGCCGCCGAGCTTCGCGCCGAAGGCGAGGTCGCCGGAGAAGATCCGGCCGTCGGAATAGTCGGTCTGGCTGACGCTCAGATTGCCTTTGAGGCCGGTGAACTTGTTGTCGAGGATGAAATTGACGACGCCGGCAACCGCGTCCGAGCCATAAGCCGCCGAAGCGCCGCCCGTCACCACGTCGACACGCTGCACCAGATTCTGCGGCAGCATGTTGATGTCCACCGCCGGGTTCATGCCGGAGCCGACCACGCGGCGCCCGTCTAGCAGGGTCAGTGTGCGCGTCACGCCCAGGCCCCGCGCGTTGATCTGGTTCGCGCCGCCCGTGGCGTTGGCATAGACGGTGGTCGTGCGCGGCGTGTTGCCCTGGCCCATCGAGGGGAGCTGGTTGAGATAGTCCGCGACGTTGGCGGGCGAGCGCTCATTGATCGCCTCGGTGCTCAGGACCGTCGTGGGCGTGGGCGCGTCATTGCCGTTGCGCACGATGCGCGAACCCGTGACAATGATTTCCGCTGATGCTGTCGGCTCGGCCTCAGGCTCGGCTGCTGCCGGGGCTCCGCCACTATCGGCTTCCTGCGTGGCGGCGATGGCGACATTGGTCGCAAAGCTGGCGGGTTGTTGCCGCACCGGCGCCGGCGCGACCGGTCCCGCCTTGCGCACATAGAGGACCGCGTCGCCATCGACGCGCAATCCCGTGCCCTGCAGCAATAGCTGCAAGGCGGCGCGGGGCTCCAGGCTGCCGCGAACGCCCTTGGTCCGTTTCCCCGTGACGAGGTTGCTCTGGAAAATGATGTCCTGGTTGGACTGACGCGCGAACGCGTTGAGCGCGCTTGCCAGATCGCCGGCGGAAATGTCGAAATTCCGAGCCTGCCCCGCTGCCGCTGCGGGTACCACGGCGGCACAAAGCGCCACTATTGCCGCGGCGCTGTAACCAAATGATGCGACATGCCCCCTGTTGCTCATTCCTAGCCTCCCTGCCGCGCCCGTCGCGGTCACGTCTATTGAGACGCAGGAGGGTTTCGATCCCGCAAGAAAATGTTGCAGTGCGGCATACGTAAAATAGGACCCCTCGGACCCGTTTGGCGGACATGCCGCCGCGCTTCGTCGGGATGATGCGCGAGTGGATCGGCCCACCCGCATCGACCCGATATGCCCGCCGAAACAGCGGGCAAACCGATCATTCAGTCTTCAGGGGGTTTCTTTCTGCTGCTCATCGGATGAGCCGTGCCGTCTTGAAACGAAGATACGACCGTCACCCCGGGAGCGTATCTGGACGGGGAGCGTCGCCTCCAGCGCTTCGACGAAGCCCGATGGATCGTTGGTGTGGAACATGCCGCTGATCCTGATGTCGGCGACGGCGGGGTCCACGATGATCTGGTGACGAGGCGAATATTGGTTCATTTCGGCGGCGGCGGCCTCAAGCGTGTCATTGTCGAAGAACAGCTGGCCGTCAGCCCAGCTCACGGCCTTCTCCGCGTCGACAGCCCGGATGTTGGGGGCTTCCGCGCTGTCCGTCTCAACGAACTGCTGCCTGGGTTTCAGGATGGCGGTCGTTCCGATCTGCGATTGGGCAGGACGGATCGCCACGGATCCCTTGGCCAGTGTCACCCGCAGACCGCGTGGATAAATGCGGACATCGAACAACGTGCCAAGCGCAGTGATCGTCCGATCGTGAGCGGTGACCACAAAGGGACGACGGGTATCCTTGGCCACCTGGAACAGGGCGTGTCCGGCCATCATGGAGATGTCGCGCCGCGAGGGACTCAGTCGCACCACCAGTCTGGTGTTGCTGTCCAGCGTCACCACCGAACCATCGGCCAGTGTCACCTTGACCTGTTCGTCATTCTCGGTCGAATATTCGGTGCCACGGCCCATCAACGCTGACCATTCCTGCCCGCGTTCGAACCATATTCCGGCGCCGAGGATGATCAGCAGCATCGCCGCCACCGCCCCGAACAGCCGTCGACGATTGCTGTAACGGATGCTGCTGCGCGCCTCGTCGCGCAGCGCGGCCATTTCCGGCTGGTTGGCGTGCAGACGCAGGGCCGCGAGCGCGGCTTGAAGGCGCTCGTGAGCTTCCCGATTTTCGGGCGCTTCTTCCAGCCACGCCTGAAAAGCACGGTGATTGCCGTTGGTCGCGCGGGCCCCGCGCAGACGCGCATCCCAGGCGGCGGCCTGGTCTTCGGCTTCATAACGGGGCAAATTCATATGACCTCTCGAAGACGACGCAGGAGGTGTCGGTTGGCTTTCGCCATGTGCTTTTCAACCGTGCTTAGCGACAGCCCCAGCCGTCGCGAGATGTCCACCTGGGCAACGCCGTCAAAATGATACTGGCTGAAGACCATCCGGACCGTTTCGGGCAACTCGTAGAGCGCGGAGACCATGATCTGCAACGCTTCCTGACCCTGAAGGATACGCTCCGGCGTGAAGCCACTCTCATCCTCGATGTCGAAGTCTTCAGGGGAGTGGACCAAAATGGCGCGCACACCGGCGCGACGCGCACGGTCGCGTAGAACGTTGGCCGCGATCCGGAAGATGTAACCCTGGATGTTTTCTATGGCAGCGAGATCCTGTCGCGCCAGGCGGCTGAAAACCTCCTGCACCAGATCTTCGGCTTCCTCGCCAGCTGGTGTTCGCCTTTGGAAAAAGCGCAACAGGGGGCCGCGAAATTCGACTGCCACCGCTTCCAGGCGTAAGTGCTGCACCGCAGATGGCATGCGCGTCATTCTCCTGACGTCAAGGACGCGGCATTTCTCCAGTCCCGTAAAATTTTTCCATTTTTTGCGGCTACCCCAAGCGCGTCCGCTTCGCAGTCATCGGTCGGGACCGTCTGGATGGATAGGGCAAGCAGAGGGTCGGTTCTGCTTCGAACGCCGCGCCAGGCTGGCGTTGGACTGGAGCCGCTCCGCGAGCGGCTCCAGTCCGTCCACAAATCGTGGTGAATGGTTACATCGCGAAAGACAGACGAAGATAGCCGAACTGGCCGGGCACGTCATAGGTGGTGGGGTCGAAGTTGGCGCTGTCGCAGCTGAAGCAGGCCGGCGGATCCCGGTCGAAGATGTTGTTGACGCCGACAGTCAGCCGCGTGCGATGATCCATCCACGACGGCGAGAAATAAAGCTGCATGTCACCATAGAATACGCTGCTCATCCTCGTCCCGCCGCCCTCGAGCACCGAGCTGATGTAGCGGCCGGTCGCCGATGCGCCGAACATCGGTGAATTCCAGCTCAACGTGCCGTTGAGCTTGAACTCGGGATAGGCCTGATCCGGGCTGCCCCGTTCCGTGCCCTTGCGATGGATGACCGTCGCGCCCGTCGCCGTCGGCGTGATGACGTCATATTTCAGCAGGAACGCCGCGTTCAGGACCAGTCCGATCGTGCCGGCGCCCACGCCGCGCGAGCGATAGTTAAACGTCGCGTCGATGCCTTCGGTCTTGATTCCATTCAGGTTGAGCAGGCGACCGCTGATGCCGGCGACCTGCCCGTTCGACGTGCGTGTGATCGCGGCGCAGCTGGCCGGGTCGTTGTCGAAGGCGCAGCGCGAGAGCGTATAGTCCGCCGGCACGGAGTCGATCGCGTTCTTGAGGTCGATCCGGTAGTAATTGACCTCCAGGCTGAGCGCGCTGGCAAAGCCGGAATCCCGCGCCCATTTCGGGCTGTAGACAGCGCCGACAGTGTAGGTCTTCGACGTTTCGGGCTGCAAGCTGGTGGACCCTTGCGTGAACACGCCCAGCTGGCCACCCGTCGGTTCGGCATAGCTGCCATTGGCCGGAACGCCATGGGCGATGCAGTTGGCGCGAACGGTGGCGTTGGTCTGGAAGGAGCCGCCGGTCGCGCTGGTGCAAGGATCGTTGATCGTCGCGTCGAAGCGGGACAGGCCCGCATACAGCTCGCCCAGGCTCGGCGCCCGCAAGCTCTCCGAATAGCCGCCGCGGATCAGGAAATCGGCAACCGGCTTCCACAGGCCGGACGCGGTGACCGTGGTATTGCCGCCGAAGGTCGAATAATCCGAATAACGGGCGGCACCGGACAGCTCCAGCTTCTGGAAGAAGGGGACGTCTGAAAGGACGGGAACGCGAAGCTCGCCATAGACTTCATCGACATTGAAGCGGCCATGCGCGGCACTGGTCGGAACGTCCGCGCCGAGACCCGCGACGATCACCGGGTCCGGCGTGTAGGAGGCATACATGTCGCGATGCTCATAGCCGATCGCGATGCCGACCGCGCCCGCCGGCAGGTCGAACAACTCGCCGCTCAGGTTCGCAGAGACATCCACCAGGCGCTGCTCGCTCTTGTCATGCTCGTCGAAGGTGACGAAATCGAGCATCGGCTGCGTGATCGACCCGGCCCCTCCGAAGATGTTGAAGGGCACGCAGGCGCCCGTGCAATTGGCGACCGGCCCCAGCGCCTGCGCAAGCTTGGCCGCATTGAGGTTTCCGGTGAAGAGCTGATGGGCGTCGTTGATGCCATAGACGCCGTTCACGTCCCAGAACCACTTGTGCCCGCCGACCTCGAAAGAGCCGTCGAGCGTGGAGGAAACCGACATCGTATCGACATTCTGGGTGAAGGTGCGCTCGCCGCCTTCGACAAAGCGGCGCCGGATCGTCGAATAATTGGCCGGCGTGCCGTCCGCCCCCGAGGAGAGGGTGACGCCGAACGGATTATAGGGATTGGTTGCATCGACCGAGATGATGTCGAGCAGATTGCCGTTGCCCGCGTCCGGACCGATGAACAAGGGCAGGAAGGCCGCCTTGGTGGTCGAATTCCGGCGCGAATAAACCGCGCGGGTGCGGAAGTTGATGTTGTCGGTGACTTCGCCCTTGAAGCTCAGGAAGGCGCCATAGCGTTCCGACGGCGTCAGAAGATAATTGTAAGGCGCGAAATTGAAGGAATCGGTCGCCGAGGAATAATTGCGGAAATCGGCCGGATAGACGGAATTGCGGCCAATGACCGGCGCCTTGAGAGTCAGGCTCTGGCCGAGCACGTCGAAGCGGCCGTTCGGAACGGCACTGGAGCAACCGCCGGCAGCGCAGCTTGTCGCACCTGGCGTTGGGAACAGGGAGATCGACCGATCGCTCGTGCGGACAGCTTCCTGCTTCACATAGCTCACGCCGCCCACCACCGAAACGCGGTCCGTCTCCAGACCATAGCTCAGATTCGCGTCGAAGGTATGGCCGTCGCCCTGCCGGAACGTGCCGAATTGCGCCGAGCCCTGAAGGCCCTTCTGATTCTGCTTGGTGATGATGTTGACGACGCCGGCCACCGCGTCGGAGCCATATAGGGGCGATGCGCCGGACTGCAGCACTTCGACACGCTCGATCATGTTGGCCGGAATGCTGTTGAGGTCGACCGAGGCTGGAATGCCGCCAGCCGACGAGCCGTTCACATAGCGCAGGCCATCGACGAGCACGAGCGTACGCTTCGCGCCGAAGTAGCGCAGGTCGATCTCCGCCGAGCCGGAGCTGACGCCGGTGCCGTCAGGCGGTCCGCCGATGTTGCCGGCATTGTTGACCTTGGTGTTGAGGCCGCCGCTGGAACTGGGCAGGCGCTGCAAGACATCGGCGATCGAGCTGAGGCCGGTCTGCGCGATGGCCTGGCTGTCGACGGTCACCACGGGCTGGTCCGCATCCACCGGATCGCGACGAATGCGCGAGCCGGTCACGATGATCATGGTCCCTTCTTCGGCGGAGCTGGCTACTGCGTCCTGCGCGAAGATCGGCGATGGGAGGCTTGTGAAGGTGAGTGCCGCCAGCGCGGCTGATGTACGGAGAAAGGCCTTTGAAATGGTCATGGCGGGGGCTCCTCTGTTTCAGAGCCTCACGACATCCTCCCGCCGTCCCTCTCGATCAGAGACTTGACGCGCTGGAAGAAGCACCGCGAACTTGCGTATGGCAAGCAGTGACGGTTAGATTGTTACGTTTCCATTACGATCTGTGCCGGCCTGTTGCACGAATACACAGCCCACCCAAGATGTTGGCGGCAATGTCGCTTGCCAAATCGCGAAGCCTCATCGTTATCGGAATGCTTCCTGACAACGATCATTGACGCGGCGGCCCAGCTCTTCTCGCGCTATCAGGACAACCCGGCCTATATGACGCCGCAGCCCCTGCAGGAGGCGGACGGCACGCCCTTCCTCAAAGGGGCGTTCGATGAGATCGACGCCAAATGGGGATCAGTCGATGCCTATCTCGAGAAGGAAGTCGGCGTCACCAAGGTCGATCTCGCCCGGCTCAAGGCACTTTATCTGGAATAGTCCATTTGATCATGCAGCCCTCGCCGGATGCGGGAGAGGGCGCGCCCGCTCGATGTGCGCGCGCCGGAGAGGCGGGGCGGCCGGGCGGGCAATGCTGCCGAATAAATAGAAATATGCCTCGAGGCGACGACGCATCTGGCCGGCGCCGGCGCGCCGATCCTGGGCGAACCGATCTCGCGTACACGTAACATCCCCCGCAAATTCCTTGATCTCATCCTGCTGGAGCTGCGCCAGCGCCGCCTCATAATCCTTTTGCGGGCAGTTTGCAGTCGCGCCGTTGCCGGGCCAATCCGCCGCTGTTAGACCGGACCACTGAAGAGCGACTTTGGGGGTACGCCGCGCCATGACATCAGGGCTGGAAGCCGCCGCCGATGCCGCGACCGGCGCGGTGATTGCAAGCGCGGTCGAGCCGGGCCATGGCGAGACCGGCCATGCGGGCCATGACGCCTGCCTCAATTGCGGCACGGTGCTGGCCGGTCCCTTCTGCCAGACTTGCGGCCAGAACAGCCATTTGCACCGCACGATCGCCGGCTTCGCGCATGACCTGCTGCACGGCGTCTTCCATTTCGAAGGGAAGATCTGGGCGACGTTGCCGATGCTGCTCTTGCGTCCCGGCGAGCTGACCCGGCGCTATATCGCGGGCGAGCGCGCCAAATTCGTGTCGCCGCTGGCGCTGTTCCTGTTCTGCACCTTCCTGATGTTCGCGGTGGTCGGCAGCCTCGCCGGCGATATCGGCAACGTGCATGTGAACGCACCGGACCGGGCGCACGCCAGGGCCAATCTCGACGTGCAACTCGCTGCCCAGACAAAGAAGCTCGCCGCCGTCGACGCGAAGATCACGGACGTGAAGAAACGCGGGCAGGACGCCAGCGATCTCGCGAAGGCGCGTGCCGACATCGTTGACGAGATTGACGGCCTCAAGACCGCACGCGGCCTGGTTCCCGCCGAGGGCTCGAAGCCCGAGCGCGAGAGCGGCCAGTTCATCAACGGCATCAAGACCGGCTGGGCGACGCTCGATCACGGCATTCAGGCCGCGAACGAGAATCCGGGCCTGTTCCTCTACCGGCTGCAATCGAGCGCCTATAAATATAGCTGGCTGCTGATCCCGCTCTCGACACCGCTGGTCTGGCTGCTCTTCTTCTGGAAGCGCCAGTATAAATTCTACGATCATCTGGTGTTCGTGACCTTCTCGATCACCTTCATGCTGCTGCTGGTGACGGTCCTCTCGATCGCGGGCGCGCTCGGCGCGCCGGCGTCGGTCATCACGCTGGCCGCCGTCTTCGTGCCTCCGCTCCATGCCTATCGCCAGCTGCGTGGCGCCTATGGCAGCAGCCGCTTGGGCACGTTGCTGCGTACCGGTCTGCTCATGGCGATGGGCCTGTTCGTGCTGATCCTGTATCTCGCGATCCTCCTCGCCATGGGCATCATGCACTGAGCGCGGCTGCGCGAGTTGTTGCGCTCCGGCTCCCCCCCTGTTAACCGCGCGCCGTTCATATTTTCCCAGCCACAGGATCTGCCATGTCTGATCAAATCAAGCGCGTCGTCCTCGCTTATTCCGGCGGCCTCGACACCAGCGTCATCCTGAAATGGCTGCAGATCAACTATCGATGCGAAGTGGTGACCTTCACCGCCGATCTGGGGCAAGGCGAGGAGCTGGAGCCGGCGCGCGCCAAGGCGCTCAATGCCGGGGTCAAGCCCGAGCATATCTTCATCGACGACGTGCGCGAGGAATTCGTGCGCGACTATGTCTTCCCGATGATGCGCGCCAATGCGCTCTATGAAGGGCTGTACCTGCTCGGCACCTCGATCGCGCGGCCGCTCATCGCCAAGCGCCAGATCGAGATCGCGCAGCAGGTCGGCGCCGATGCGGTCGCCCACGGCGCGACCGGCAAGGGCAATGACCAGGTCCGCTTCGAGCTCAGCTATTATGCGCTCCAGCCGGACATCAAGGTGATCGCCCCCTGGCGCGAATGGGATCTGACCAGCCGCACGCGCCTCATCGAATGGGCCGAGCAGCATCAGATCATGGTGCCCAAGGACAAGCGCGGCGAGGCGCCTTTCTCCACCGACGCGAACATGCTGCACACCTCGTCGGAGGGCAAGGTGCTCGAGGATCCGTGGGAGGAGGTGCCGGACTATGTCTATTCGCGCACCGTCAATCCGGAGGATGCGCCGGACACGCCGGAATATATCACCGTCGATTTCGAACGCGGCGACGGCGTCGCGCTGAACGACAGGAAAATGTCGCCCGCCACCTTGCTCGAAGCGCTCAACGAGCTTGGCCGCAAGCATGGCATCGGCCGGCTCGATCTGGTCGAGAATCGCTTCGTCGGCATGAAGTCGCGCGGCATGTACGAGACGCCCGGCGGCGCCATCTATCACCTCGCCCATCGCGGCATCGAGCAGCTGACGCTCGACCGCGGCGCCGCGCATCTCAAGGACGAGCTGATGCCGCGCTATGCCGAGCTCATCTACAACGGCTTCTGGTTCAGCCCGGAGCGCGAGATGCTGCAGGCGGCGATCGATCACAGCCAGGAGAAGGTCACCGGCACGGTGCGCCTCAAGCTCTACAAGGGCAATGTCATCGTGGTCGGCCGCAAGTCGCCTTATTCCCTCTACAGCGAGAAGGTCGTGACCTTCGAGGATGATGCGGGCGCCTATGACCAGCGCGACGCGGCCGGCTTCATCAAGCTCAATGCGCTACGGCTGCGGCTCTTGGGACGTCGGGACCGGTGAACTCGCCGCAGCGATAGGAAACGGCAGCCGGGCCGATCGGCAGCCAGCGCTCGATCGGAACGATGCCGGCAATGGCACCTCCCGCCCGCGTCGTTTCAAGATCCGTGACCTGGCAGGGGCGCGACCGGACCTCCAGATGCAGGACGTCCGGGGCGGGCTGATCCGCGCGGGCAGCCGCGTGCAGGACATGGTTCGATATCTCGAAGCCGCCGTCGACCTGTGACGCGGCAATGCCATGCGCCTGCAGAGCAGCATATCCTTGCAATGTCGCGCGCTGCCAGGCGCCGAAATCATGCAGCAGCAGGATCGACAGGAGGATACCGAGCAAGGCCGGAACCACCGGGACGGCGGTGCGCGGCGCCGACACGGGAGCGAAGCGCAGCAGCGAGAGGCAGCCGATCCCCAGCATCGCCAGAAGGGCGAGCAGATGGCGATCGAACCAGGCGGCATAGCCGACCATCAATGGCGCATTGCCCAGCACCGCTGCGACGAGAAACATCAGCGGGCGCCACTGCCCGCGCAGGGCCCGCCATCCGCCGGTCAGCAGGATCGACGCAATTTCGCAAAGAATGGCCGTCACCAGGAAGGCGCCGGAAAGGCTGGCAAGCACCGTTACTGCCCACCAGACCGGCGGCACTGATGAGCCCAGTTCCCGCCAGTCGCTGCGCGGTCCTAGGCCGTAGAGATTGATGAGATTGCCCGCCGATGGCAGCGGCTGCTTCACCAGCAGCGCCAAGCAGACGAACAGCAGCGCACCCAGTGCGATCGTGCCGGCAGCGGTCAGGCGCGGATAGGGCAGGCGGATCATCCCGACCAGGCCGGCCAGGAACAGCGGGATGAAGAACAGCCCGACATAGACCGAAGTCAGGATGCAGGCGTTGAAAAAGGGCCGCAACGCGCCGAGCTTCAGCATCATGAGATCGCGCAGCATGTGGGAGATCGCGGCGGTCGAATCGGTGAAATCGCGCGGCAGGCCGATGGTGGCTGCAGCAAGCTTCACCGACAGGGCATAGGCCAGCGCGATCAGCGCGAGCGGCAGCACCGAGCGGACGAGCACGGAGCGGCTGAAGCCGTTCTTCAGGAGATCCGCGATGACGAAGGCGACGGCGACAGGGAGGGCGACCTGCCGCACGAACACTGCGAGGAACAGGACCACCCAGCTGGCGATGAGCACGGCGCGGCGATCCGTTTCGAGGCCGCTCGCGAACAGCGTCATCGCCACGATGATCAAGGCCCAGTAATAGATGTCGGTCATGAAGGAGGTGGCAAGCACCAGCGCCATCGGGCTGAGCGCGGCGGCGGACAGGAGGATGAGCGTCTTGACCCAGTTGTCAGACCGCAGCGCCTGGACCAGCGCGACTGTCCCCACGGCCCAGATGACGAGCGTCAGGATGCGCAGGGCGTGGACGGAGTAGCCGAAGAAGAAGGTCCACAGGCCGCCGAGCGCGGTCTGGGTGACGAGAGTCATATACTGCCAGTTGGTGAACTTGAGCACGCCGGCTTCGTGCAGCCAGCGGACACTCGTCAGATAGGCGAAATCGTCATTATAGGGCGCGTCCGCCATAATGCCGACGCTGGCGCCGACGAGCACAGCGAGGATGGCGATGAGCACAGCCCAAGGGAGGAGGGCCGGTCGTGCCGGGCTGATGGATCTGTTCGTCAAGACGTCACCCCTGTCCGCAATGCAGCATCGATATTGTGGAAGTCAGGCCCTCGCAAGGTTGCAGGTCAGACCGTGCGTCCCACGATGAACACGCCGAGGCAGATCACGACGAGCCCGATGGCACGGCCCAGCGTCACCGTCTCGCCCAGCAGCATGACGCCGGTCGCCGCCGCCACGACATAGCCGAGCGAGGCCATCGGATAAGCGGCCGAGACGGGAACGCGCGCCAGCACGCCCAGCCACAGCGATGCTGCCGCCGAAGAGCAGCAGCCCGCCCCAAAGATAAAGACTGGTAATGAGGTGGAGGCCAAGCGCCACCGGACCGGTCAGCGGCGGCATGCCCGGCGCGGCCACGAGCATCGCCTTGCGCAGCGCGATTTGGGCGAAGGCGTTGAACGTCGTGCTGGGGAGGATCAGCAGGAGGAGCGCGACGGTCATGGACTGTTTTCCCCTGTTGAGGTCCGGTCGCGGGTCAGACATTGGCGATCAGATCCACAGGAAGATGCACGAGGGCCGCCGCGACGACGATGACGGCCGAGACGGCGAGCAGCTTGAGCGTGATCCTGTCTCGCACGCAGAAGATGATCGGATCATCGTCCATGTGGCCGCGCCGCGCCAAGATCAGGATGCGGTTGAGGATGTAGAGCATCACGGAGCAGAGCAGCCAGAGCAGCGCAGGGCTGGAATAGCGCGTGAGCACATAGGGCTGGGAGGTGTAGATGCAGAGCACCAGCGAGGCACAGAAGCTGCTGGCGCTGCCCATGCCTGCCAGCACCTCGATATCCGCGCCATAATAGCCTCGTCCGGCGATCTTCGCGTTGGGATCGACCTGCGTCCCGGTGAGCTCGGCGCAGCGTTTGGCGATGGCGAGAGTGATGAAGCAGAACATCGAGAAGGCGAGCAGCCAGGTCGAGATCGGAATGCCCGCCGCCGCCGTGCCGATCACGATGCGCAGCGTGTAGAGGCCGGCGAGGGTGATGACGTCGGCCAGCGCGGCGCGCTTGAGGCGGAAAGAATAAGCGAGCGTCGTGGCGACATAGACGGCCAGAAGCACCGCGAAGAAGGGCGGTAGCAGGGCAGCCAGGCCGATGGCGACCAGCGCTAGCACGATGATCGCCTTGATATCGTCCGCGATGCTGACGGCGCCGCTCGCGAAGGGCCGCTTGCGCTTGCGGGGGTGGGCGCGATCCGCATCGAGATCGAGCAGGTCGTTGATCATGTAGGTGGCCGAGGCCATCAGCGACAGGCTGGCGAAGGCTATCACGACGTTGATCAGCGCGCCGAAATTGAACAGCTGATGCGCCGCGGTGATCGAGACGAAGAGCAGCAGATTCTTGGACCATTGATGAGGCCGAGCGGCCTTGACGAGGCCCTTGAGAGTCGAGCTCATGCCGCCGTCGAACACCTGGCCCGGCGCGGCGCCGGTCGCTTGCGCGGCCAGGCTGCGCCCGCGCGGCCCGGCGAATGGGCCGTGCGCGCCGTTTTCCACACCGTTAGGTCGGCGGGATGATCACCGACATAGTCATAGCCCTGATGCCCGTAGCGCTCGACCAGCATCGCCGCCTTCCGGCTGCCCTTGAGATTCTCGGCAGTGGTGCCGATCACGCCGTCGAACAGGCCGAGATGGCCGGCGACCATATCGGCCCAGGCTTGCGGCGAGGCGGTGACGAGATGGATCTCGCGCTGGCGTCCCCGTTCTTCCTCAAGGAATGCGACCAGGTTGGCACGATAGGGCAGGAGATCGCCGCGCATGACCGCGTGTTCGGCCAGCATCCGCTTGAGATGTGCCTTGCCGCGCAGCAGCCAGAACAGCATGTGGAAGATGGCGAACGGCGAGCTCTTGAAATAACGCACCGCGCCCTCGTGCAGCAGGTCGGTTAATGTCAGTGTGCCGTCCAGATCGACACAGAGCGGCACCTCGCGCACGCTCCGTGCTGGATCGCCATCCGCCGCGGACGCTGGGTCGGCCTGGCCGGTCTCGCTGCCGTCTTGCATTCAGAGCCCCCGGGTTGCGCGCGATCAGATGAAATCTGAACGTTGGAACAACTCCCAACCAAACCCGGGCTTAGCAAGCGCGAGTTAAACCTTTGTTTCGGGGTCGCCGGCCTGCGTCCACAGCCGATCCCGCAACCGGCTCACCAATCCTGTCGGAGCCGCCCTCCCGACAGGTTTCGAATCATCGACCGGTGACGGTCAGCCCTGCGTGGTGCCCCACAGAAACAGTCCCGCCAGCGCCAGGATCGCAAGAAACAGCGATACAGCGAGAACGTAGCGGACGATGTGAGGTGTGCTGCCCGCGCGCGCATCATCCGTGCTTTTGTGAATCTCGATGTCCATGATCGGCTCCTTTCGGTGTCATAACGCGTTAGGGAACCGAGCCGTTCCTGTAAAATCTGGGGAATTCGGCTATTTGAACGCGCCCTCACGCAAATTGACGCCATGCTCCATCCAGGCCTTCAGCGCGCAGATCATCTGGGTCCAGCCCATGCAGTTGCCATAGGATGTGGCGAGGCCGCTCGGCGTCTCGTGCCAGCCATGCTCGCTGATCGAGACGAGGGTGCGGCCATCGTCCAACCCTTCGAAGCTCATCTCGACCTGCGTCTGGTAGGGCGTCGACGCTGACTTGTCATTGGCGGCCCAGCGCAGCACGATCCTGGCATCCGGCACGACCTCGACCACCTCGACCGGGAAGGCGCCCGGAAAGTCGTGGAAATCCCACATCACCGTCGCGCCGGTCTCCAGCCGGCCCTTGGCGCCGCCGGTGGTGAAATAATGCGAGAGCTGATCGGGATCGGCCACCGCCTCGAACACCTCATGGACCGGCCGGGCGACCCGGATCGCCACCTTGAATTTGAGATCCATCGCGCATCTCCTCTTGAGTCGCCGTCAATTATGTTATAAATATATAACATGTCAATTGCCGACACGCACGACCGGATTTTCAAGGCGCTCTCGGCGTCCGTGCGCCGGCAGATTCTCGACGATCTGCGCGATCAGCCGCTGACCACCGGCATGCTGTGCGCCCATTTTCCCGAGCTCGACCGGTGCACGGTGATGCAGCATCTAAAGGTGCTGGAGGAGGCCGATCTGGTGACGGTCGTGCGGCGCGGCCGGGAGCGCTGGAACCATCTCAACCCGCTGCCGATCCACGCGATCCACGAGCGCTGGATCGGCCCGCACGCGGCGCGTGCGGTCGGCATGCTGGGGCAGCTGAAGGAAGATCTGGAGCGCTAGGCGTCGTCGCTGTGGGATGGATGGGGATTCGATCCCGTTCGTGTCGAGCGAAGTCGAGACACGCCGAGCGCTGTCCTGTGCGTGTCTCGACTTCGCTCGACACGAACGGAGAGGTTTTTCGCCGAGGTATTCCCCCGGCCTTCGCTTCGGCAGGCCGGCGTGGCGAAAACGCGATCAGTGGTCCGTCGTCAAACTGTCCCTGAAGGCAGGCATCCTGTATTCAGTGATTGCCGCGTTGAGAGGAGTCGTTCCATGACCACCACGCTTCAGCCGGAAACCAGCACCGGCACCAGCTTCGAGCCGCTTTTCCGCATCTGGATGATGCCCGCTCAGATCGGAATGGAATTGCTCGAGAGCAATCTCGCCCTCATGACCAGCGTCCTGCCGCAGCCGCGCACGATCATCGAGCAGGCCGGCGAAAAGGCTCAGGACATTGCCCGCGCCGCCGAGGAACAGGTCGCTCATGTCGATGACGGCCCGACCATGGTGACGCCGGCGGCCCTGGTCAGCTAGGTCCGCCGGGCCAGTGCTCCGGATGGGTTATGCCGGGGCGCCGTCGGTCTGGTAGAACATCATGGCGTTGCCGTCCGGGTCATAGAAGGTCAGCAGTTTGACCATGCCCGGAATGTGCTGGATGTCGCCGTCCGTGCGCACGCCATGGGCGGCAATGCTCGCCTTCGCCGCGACGATATCGGTAACGCCCCAGGTCGGGATGGCGCCGCCGTCCGCGCCGACGCTCTCCGACTCGCTGAAGCCGAGGTTGACGCGCGCGACGCCGGTCTGCAGCTCGCACCAGGCCATCTCTTCGGCGCGATACAACAGGGTGAAGCCCAGCACGCGCTGATACCATTCGATGCTGCGTTCGATATCCGTGGAGCGCATCGCCAGCGTCAGTCCGCCATCCAATTCCAGTGCCATCTCTGTCCCTTTCGCCTTTGTCCGACTTGCGTGCGCTTTGCCATGCTGCCGTCGTCGACCGTCCCGCCGGATGGATCGCACGAGCCCGAACCGCCGCGCTCGCCATCCGCCCCAACGATCCGACTCGACCCTTGAGCTAACATGACGGAAAGTATAGTAGCTCTATTATGTCGTCAAATCTTTCGCCCGATCTGCTGCAGGCGCTCAGCAAGCATCGCTGGGCGGTGGTGGTGCTCGCCCACATGGCCGAGCGGGGCGGCGGGCGGTTCGCGGAAATGGCCAATCGCATCGGGGCGCCGCGCGACAGCCTGCGGCGCACGCTCGCCGCGCTGATCGCGCAGGGCTGGATCATGCCCAATCCGGGCCACGGCCATCCGCTGCGGCCCGATTATCTGCTGACCGAGGCGGGCCGGCCGATCGGCTCGGCCTGCCGGGCGATCGTCGCGGCGCAGGCCAAGGCGGGCATGCCGCCGCAGGCGGTGACGCGCTGGTCCCTGCCGCTGCTCCGCCTGATCGGCGGCGGCGAGGCGCGCTTCAATCGCCTTGAGCGCGCCATGGAGGGCGCCACGCCGCGCGCGGTCGCGGCCAGTCTCAAGGCGCTGATCGCGCATGATCTGGTCGCGCGCGATCTGGTTGCCGGCTTCCCGCCGTCGAGCGCCTATCGGCTGACGGGGCGCGGCGAAGTCGTGGCGCGGGCGCTCAGCTGAACCGGAAAGGCACAGTGTCGGCGGGATATGCAGGGATTGTTATATCGGGATTGGCGGACCGCTTCTCGTAACCTATCATGGGGCGTGGCGTTAACAGGCGCCCATGGTGAGGATGAGGGCAAGGCCGATGACGCGCACCCCCGAGACGACCTGGCAGAGCCGGAGCTTGGTTCCGACCGTCTATAACGAATTCGTCCATGGCGAGCGGACGCACTTCGCCATCTATACCCGCGTCCCGGATCCGGTGAATCGCGCCATCGAGCTGGGGCAGATGGAGATGATCCTGATGCGGTGCGGCTGGATGGAGGTCCGCCGCTATGCCGAGGAGCTCAGTGGCCGCTCGCAGCGTATGTCGACCTTCATCCTGCAGGTCCGGGGCCATACGTCCTTCAACCATTACGGCAATCAGATCGCGCTCGACGAAGGCGACTTCGCGTTGTGCAACAATAATGCGCAATATGAACTGAAGCATGGCGACACGAGCGAACTCATCCTCTTCCGCGTGCCGACCGACCTGCTCAAGGAGACGATCCCGACTCCCGATTTTCTCTGCGGGGTGAAGCTGCACCGCGACGAAAGCCTGGCTTCGACGGCGGCGGCGATGGCGATGGACCTCGCCTCGAAGGACGAGGGGAAGCTCAGCGCCGACGTGCGCGATCGCGCCGGGCGCCATCTGCTCGATGTGCTGGCCAGCTCCTATGCACCGCTGGTCGATCAATGGAAGTCGGCCTCCGCGATCATGTCCGGCCGCTTCTGGAAGGTGAAGCTGTTCATCGAGGAGAATCTGCGCGATCCCGAGCTGACGCCGTCGCTGATCGCGCGCAAGCTCAACCTGTCGGATCGCTATCTGCGGATGATCTTCTCGGTCAGCGACGAGCCGCCCTCGGCCTATATCCTGCGCCGCCGGCTGGAGGAATGCGCCCGTCAGCTGCGCGATCCGGCGTGGCACAGCCACTCGATCACCGAGATCGCCTTTGCCTGGGGTTTCAACAGCGCCCCGCACTTCGCGCGCAGCTTTCGCGCCCGCTTCGAATGCTCGCCGCGCGCCTATCGGCAGCAGCATTTCGGCATGGTGCCGGTCCTGTCCTGACCCCGCCGCGGCGGGGTAGGGCCAGGTCATCCTCGTAACTCCCCTCCCTGGAAGGGAGGGGAATAGGGCCACCTGTGCGATCAGCTCCAGCGCGTCTCGGGGATGCGGCCGGCGCCCTGCCGCTCCAGCATCCAGCCGGGATATTCGGGCGCGAGCGCGCTCGCCGCGTCCAGCGCCTTGAGCTCGTCGTCACCGAGCGTGACCTGGCTCGCCGCGATATTGTCGGTGAGCTGGTCCAGCCGCCGCGCGCCGATGATGACGCTGGTGACGACGCGCTGGTGCAACAGCCAGGCCAGCGCGATCTGCGCGACCGAGACGCCGCGTTCTTCCGCCATCGGCCGCATCACGTCGATGATGTCGAAGGCCTTGTCCTTGTTCACCGGCGGGAAGTCGAACGCGGCGCGCCGGCCTTCCCCCTCTTGGTCCCGGCCATATTTGCCGGAGAGCAGGCCGCCGGCGAGCGGGCTCCAGACCATCAGGCCGACCTGCTCGGACGTCATCATCGGCACCAGCTCGCGCTCCAGGTCGCGCCCGGCGATGGTGTAATAGGCCTGCAGGCTCTCGAACCGCGCCAGCGTCTCCGCTTTCGACACGCCATGCGCCTTCATGATCCGCCAGGCCGGCCAGTTGGAGCAGCCGACATAGCGGACATGGCCCTGCTTCACGAGGTCGTCGAGCGCGCGCACCGTCTCCTCGACGGGCGTGAGCGGATCGACGCCATGCACCTGGTAGAGGTCGATATGGTCGGTTTGCAGCCGCTTCAGGCTGGCCTTGACCTGATCCATGATGTGCAGGCGCGAGAGGCCGCGCGAATTGACGCCCGGCCCCATCTGGCCAAGCACCTTGGTGGCGATGACGACATCCTCGCGGGCGATGCCGAGGTTGCGGATCGACTGGCCGAGCCGCTCCTCGGAGGTGCCCTCCGAATAGACGTTGGCCGTGTCGTAGAAGTTGATGCCGGCATCGAAGCTGGTCCTGACGATCTCGTCGACGGCGGGCTGGTCGAGCTGGCCGATATTGGCCCACAGCCCCTCGGACGAGCCGAAGGTCATGGTGCCGAGGCAGAGTTCAGAGACGAGGAGGCCGGTGCGGCCGAGCTGGTTATAGCGCATGGGGGACGACTCCGGGATGAGGGGGTTGGAGGCGCGCGCATATTGGCCAGTGCGTTGCGGGATGCAACGGGGTTTGGGGTGTCCCGGTCCGGTGGATGGCCGGGATGTGACGACTTTGCGGTCATTGGCGCGACCAGTTCCCTCGCCCCTTTCAAGGGGAGAGGGCTAGGGAGAGGGGTGACGACCTCGCAGGCGCAAAGCCCCCTCTCCAAGGTTCGCTAGCCGATTGCATCGGTAAGCTTCCCTATCCTCTCCCCCCTGAAGGAGGCGAGGAACTGACGTCCGCTCACCAGCCCCAAGTGGTCTTCCTCGGCTCCCTCCCCTTACTTCACCCACCTCGACGGCTGCGCACCCGGCGGGGTCGCGCGATTGGCGCGCTGCATGACCTGCATCCAGCCGGGATATTCCTCCGGCAGCTTGCTCGCCGCATCGAGCGCCGCCAGCTCGTCCGGGGTCAGCGCGATGTCGCCCGCGCCGAGATTCTCCTGCAACTGCTCGACGTTGCGCACGCCGACGATGACGCTCGTCACCCAGCGCTGGTGGAGCAGCCAGGCGAGCGCGATCTGCGGCATGCTCGCGCCATGCGCCTGCGCGATCGGCCGCATCGCGTCGATCACGTCATAAGCGCGATCCTTGTCGACCGGCGGGAACTCGAAGGCGGAGCGGCGCCCTTCGCCGCCGCCGTCGCGCGTATAGCGACCGGAGAGGAAGCCGCCGGCGAGCGGGCTCCACACCATGAGGCCGACCTGCTCGGAGAGCAGCATCGGCGCTTCCTGCCGCTCCAGCCCGCGGCCGACGAGGCTGTAATAGGCCTGCAGGCTCTCGAAGCGCGAAAGCGTCTCGGCCTTGCTGATGCCGTGCGCCTTGGCGATCTGCCAGGCGGCCCAGTTGGAGCAGCCGACATAGCGGACATGACCCTGCCGCACGAGATCGTCGAGCGCGCGGATGGTCTCCTCGATCGGCACCAGCACGTCGAAGCCATGCACCTGGTAGAGATCGATATGATCGGTCTGCAGGCGGCGCAGACTCTCCTTGACCTGATCCATGATGTGCAGGCGCGAGCTGCCCATGGCGTTCACGCCCGGTCCCATCCGGCCCATCACCTTGGTGGCGATGACGACATCCTCGCGCGCGATGCCGAGATTGCGCAGTCCCTGTCCCAGCGTTTCCTCGGAGGAGCCCTGACCATAGATGTTCGCGGTGTCGATGAAGTTGACGCCGGCGTCGAGCGCGCCCTTGATCACCGCGTCGACCGCCTGTTGCGTACCCTGGCCGCGCCCGGTCCAGTGCGCATCGTCCCGCCCGAAGCTCATCGCGCCGAGGCAAAATTCCGAGACGAGGAGGCCGGTGCGGCCGAGCTGGTTGTAGCGCATGGGAGCGACTCCGCTGACGTTAGGGAAAGCGCGCGCATATTGGCCCGTGCATTTCGCGACGCAACGGATTTGGCGGGCCGAGCGCGAAGCCCTCTGTCCTACGGACTGCCGATCATGCCATGGTGCTGCGAAGGTGTTCGGGCGCGGCCACGCAGGATCGACTTCGAATTTGAGAAATTGATCCTGAGTGTGACTTTCGTGAACTTCGACCGAAAGTTGCGCGGCCGGGATCCTATTGCGCCGGATGGAGAGAAGGCATGAAACAAAATTCGTCGAGCAGCAGCATTCTTCCGTGGCGCTACGCTCTGTTCCTGCTCGGATTCGCGAGTGCCGTTCCGTTCGCTCTGACACTGGGCACGATCACCGGCGTGATGCTCGGCTTCGATCTCGGCGTCATCGCGCTGCTTCTGACCATCCCCTCGCTGCTTGCCCATTGCGCTGACAGGATGCGCGAGCATGCCCGCAAGAACGACGCCAACCGCACCCTGATCCTCGTGTTGACCGGCATCGTGATGATGGTCATCCTGGTTATCGTCGCCAGCGAGCTGCGCTATGGCAAAGGCCCGAGCGAAGCTATGCTGGCGCTGATCGTCGCCACGCTCATCCTCGCCTGGCTCTTCTCGAACATCGTCTACACATTCCACTACGCCTATCTCTATTATCGCAGCGGTGACGGTCCCGGGCGGCGCGGGAAGGACAATGGCGGCCTCGGCTTCCCGGCGCGCGAGGAGCCCGATTATTGGGACTTCGCCTATTTCGCCTTCACCCTCGGCATGACCTTCCAGACCAGCGACATAGAGATCAGCGATCCGCGCATCCGCAAGGTGGCCTTGTTCCATAGCCTCGCCGCGTTCCTGTTCAACCTCGGCATCGTGGCGTTCACGATCAATATCCTGGGGGGATAGACTGTTTCCGGACCGTTCGGTTCGAGCGGCCGTCGAGCGAAGTCGAGACGGTTGTCGAGAACGCCTTTCTCGACTCCGGTTCTCGACTTCGCTCGAACCTCAGCTCGAAACGAACGGACGTGAGATCGGGAATGGAAGCGGGTCGCGGCTTTCACCGCTTGCTTACCATTCCCGTTTAGGACCACGCGCATGAGCGACCAGCCATTCGCCCCGGACACCCGCCCTCGATCGGCCGTCAGCCACGGCGTCGGCCTCGCCGGCCTCGCCGGCCTCGCACTCTGGATCGTCGCGGCGCGGACCTATCATATGGACGGTCCCAATGCCGGCCTCGCCGCGGTCTTCGCCTGCGGCATCCCGATGGTGCTGTGGTCGGTCTTCGTCGACAAGGTCCACGGCCGCGCCAGCACCGGCATCGACTGGGCCAACCCGCGCCCACTGCGCGAGGTGATCGACGGCGCCATCGTCAAGCTCACCGGCCTGTGGATCACCTGGGGCGCCATCGCGCTCTTCTACATGGTCGGCGGCTGGTACATGCAGGGCGACTATCGCTACGCCGTCTCGGTGCTCACTTATGCCGCGCCGGCCGTGGTCCTGCTCTCCGTCCCCTATGTGCTGTGGCTGGATCGCTATCTGGTCGATCCGCGCGACGGCGCCTATGCCTTCGGCCAGTGGGTGATCGGCGGCGCATCGGGCAAGCCCGCGCCCGGCGCCATCGCCAATCATGCCCGCGCCTGGGCGGTGAAAGCCTTCTTCCTCGCCTTCATGCTCTCCATCGTGCCGGGCAATTTCGCCGGGATGGTCGATTGGCAGGCGGACGATCTGTGGACCAATCCGGTCAGCCTTGCCGGCTTCCTGATCACTTTGATGTTCGCCGTCGACGTCGCTTTCGCGACCGTGGGCTATGTGCTCACCATGCGGCCGCTGGACGCGCATATCCGCACCGCCAATCCGCTGCTCGCCGGCTGGCTCTCGGCGTTGATGTGCTATCCGCCCTTCGCGATGATGGGGCCGGGCGGCCCGCTCTTCTACGAGACGGACACGCGCGCCTGGGATTATTGGTTCTCCGGTCATCCGGCCCTGCTCTGGGTCTGGGGCGCCGCTCTGGTGTTCCTGACCGGCGCCTATGCCTGGGCGACGGTCGCCTTCGGCCTGCGCTTCTCGAACCTCACCCATCGCGGCATCCTGACGCACGGGCCCTACCGGATCAGCAAGCACCCGGCCTATCTCGCCAAGAACAGCTTCTGGTGGCTCTCCACCTTGCCCTTCCTGGTGACGACCGGCAGCGTCGAGACGGCGGCGCGCAATACGATCATCCTCGGGCTGGTCAGCGGCATCTATTATTGGCGCGCCCGCACCGAGGAAGCGCATCTCGGCACCGATCCCGCCTACCGGGCCTATGCCGCGTGGATGAACCGGCACGGCCCTGTCCCGCGCATGATCGCGCTGCTCAGCGGCAAGCGCCCGCCCGCCGCCGCAACGACGATGGAGCCGGCGGAGTAAATCCCGCGCCGGCTTTGGCCGATCGTCAGACCGTTGCGGGCGCGCCGTGCGCGAGCATGGCTTTCCAGTTCTCGATGGTCATTGCGGCCAGATATTCGCGCTGCATCTCGTCGGTAAGAACTTCGATCATGCGTGTGCGCTCGATCCACAGCTCGATGACGCCGAACATCCCGCCGCGCTTGCGATACTTAGCGGGCCAGCCCTCGCGCTCGGCGATAGCGAAAACCTGTTCGACGCTGAGCTTTGTCGCCATCGCGAAATGGGTGGCCGAATGGGGGCCGGGCCCGCCGGGCACGCCATAGGCATCGGCATCGCCCTGCGCGATCATGAGCTGCGTTCCGCGCGGATAGACCTCGACCGAGCTGCCCCGGTCATCGTCGGCCACGGCCAGCCAGCTGCCCTCGATGACGGGCGGGAAGGGCATCGCCTCGCCGCCCAGCAGCTCGGCCAGCACGAAGGCGACATGACGCGCGTCGTCGGCGTCGATCGACAGGTGAAAAATCATCGAATCACTCCCTGAACATCTGTGTTGAGGGCCTAATAGGCGTGACACAAAAAGTGTCAACGATCTTATGGCATTTTTTGTGCCATGGCTTATATCGCTCTCATGGCCAGCCCCAAGACATCCCGCAAAGCCGCGTCCTCCGCCTCCAATGACGAGACCCGCCAGCGCATCGCCGGCGCGGCGGTCGATCTCATCGGCCAGTTCGGCGCGATCAATCATGACGCGGTGGCCGAGCATGCCGGCGTCTCGCGCCGGACGGTCTATCGCTATTTCCCCGACCAGACGGCGCTGCTGCGCGGCGCGCGCGAACATGTGCAGGGGATGATCGGTCCCAATGTGCGCATGCCGGAATCGGAGAGCGATCTGATCGACCAGCTCGACGACATCTATACCGGCTTCGACAGGATCGAAGCAGTGAGCATCCTGATGCGCACCACGCCGCAGGGGCGCGCCATCCGTCTCGCCGATCGGGACAAGCGGCAGGCCCGCTATCGCGCCGCCACCGCCGACGCCGTCAAGGATCTGCCTGAGCCGGATCAGCGGATCGCGACGGCGATGCTGCAATTCCTGCACACGACGGCTTGGCTGGAGATGCACGACCAGTGGGGACTCTCGGGCGAGGAGATCGCGAGAAGCTGCCGCTGGGCGATGAAGACGCTGCTGGCCGATCTGCGCGCGCGGGGCGGCAGGCCGCTGGACGAGGAGCCCGGAGCCTAGAAGCTCTCTTCGGCGTAAATCTTCGAGATGTCGCCAGCCCAGGCGCCGTTGTAGCGCTCCAGCAGCCGCTCGGCGTGGGTCTTGCCGTTCGCGACCACCTCGTCGAGCGCGGCGAGATAGCCCGTCTCATTGTCGCCGATGCTGTTCAGCCGCGCACGGGCGGCGAGGCCGGACCGGGAAATGTCCATCACCCGCGCGGCGATGTCGCGCAGCGTGCCGCCGCCGCCGATCGGCGCGTCGAGGGCAAGGCGAGGCACTTCGGAACGCAAGGTCTCGCGCTCCTCCATCGTCCAGTCCTTGACCAGATCCCAGGCCGCATCGAGCGCGTTGTCATCGTAGAGCAGGCCGACCCAGAAGGCGGGCAGGGCGCAGATGCGGTTCCACGGGCCGCCATCGGCGCCGCGCATTTCCAGGAAGCTCTTCATCCGCACTTCGGGGAAGGCGGTCGAAAGATGGTCCGCCCAGTCGCTCATCGTCGGCTTCTCGCCGGGGAGAACCGAGAGCTTGCCCGCGAGGAAGTCGCGGAAGCTGAGGCCCGCCGCATCGATATATTTGCCGTCGCGGAACACGAAATACATCGGCACGTCGAGCGCATAGTCGGCATAGCGCTCATAGCCGAAGCCGTCCTCGAAGACGAAGGGCAGCATGCCGGTGCGGTGCGGATCGGTGTCCGACCAGATGTGGCTGCGGAAGGAGAGGAAGCCGTTGGGCTTGCCTTCCGTGAACGGCGAATTGGCGAACAGGGCGGTGGCCATCGGTTGCAGCGCGAGGCTGACGCGGAACATCTTCGCCATGCGCGCCTCGCTCGAATAATCGAGGTTCACCTGGATGGTGCAGGTGCGCAGCATCATGTCGAGGCCGAGGCTTCCGACGCGCGGCATGTGCCGCAACATGATCGCATAGCGACCCTTGGGCATGATCGGCAGCTCTTCGCGCGTCTTGTCCGGCCACATGCCGAGGCCGAGGAAGCCGAGGCCGAGCTGGTCGCCGACCGCCTTCACCTGCTCCAGATGGCGGCCGGTCTCGGCGCAGGTCTCGTGCAGATTATCGAGCGGCGCACCGGAAAGCTCGAGCTGCCCGGCCGGCTCGAGGCTGATATTGCCGTCGGTGCCGGCGAGCGCGATGACCTTGCCGCCTTCCTCGACCGGCTCCCAGCCGAACTGGCGCAGCCCGTCGAGCAGATCGCGAATGCCGCCCGGCTCCTCATAGGAGGGCGCCTTGTGGTCGGCGGTGCGATAGACCAGCTTCTCGTGCTCGGTGCCGATCCGCCAGCGATCCGCTGGCTTCTCGCCCTTCTCGAACAGGCTGATTAGCTGGTCGCGGCTCTCGATGATCGGGTCATCGCCGTCGGCCTGCGTGCGTGTACTCATACCCGATCCGATTCCTCACCCTGCCTCGCGCGGCCCATAAGGCCTTTGATTGGGGCGCGCAAATTCATTTCGTTTCGCAACTTGTCCAGTCGCCATTCGCCGCCATCCAGCAGGCGGTGGCGGCGATCGCGGCGGTCTCGGCGCGCAGGATGCGCGGGCCGAGCGAGATGGCACGGGCCTGCGGCGCGGCGCGGATGAGATCGCGCTCGGCGGTGGTGAAACCGCCTTCCGGGCCGATCAGCAGGGCGGCCGGGCCGGGCGCGGCGGTGAAGGCGTCGCGCATCGGCGCGCCGCCCAACTCGTCGGCGAAGAAGAGTGTACGCTCGGCAGGCCAGTCGGCCAGCAGCCGCGCGAGCGGGATCATCGGGGCCAGCTCGGGCAGCGCGGTGCGGCCGCATTGCTCGGCGGCCTCGACCAGATGGGCGTGGAGCCGGTCGAGATTGACCTTGTCGACCACGCTCCGCTCGGTCAGCACCGGCACCAGCTTTGCCACGCCCAGCTCGCAGGCCTTCTCGGCGACCAAGTCGATCCGCCCCTTCTTGATCGGCGCCGCGCACAGCCAGAAGTCGGGCACCGTCTCGGCCGGCTTGGTCTGCTGCACGCAGCGCAGGACGAGGTCGCGCTTGCGCACCTGCTCGGCGGTCGCGGCCCATTCGCCCGATTGCCCGTCGAACAGCAACACCGTGTCGCCCTCACGCACCCGCATGACCGAGATTAGATAATGCGCGCCATTGCCGTCCACCGGCACGGCCACGCCCCCACCGAGCGCGGTCTCGACGAACAGGCGCGGCGCGGATCGGGGTGGCCAGGCAGGCGTGGCGGGCATGGGTCAGGCGATCGGCCGGATCGCCCGCGTGGCGAGGAAGGGCTGGAAATAGGCGGCGCTGGCGCGCGGCGGATCGCTGTCGCCATCCTCGAACAGATCGGTCAGCATGAGGCCGGCGGCGAGCTGCCCGCCGATCTGGGTCTCGAGCGTGTGGCTGAACTCCAGCGTATGGTCGCGCGCGATCAGCCGCTCGACCTCGGCCGGTGGCAGGTCGGTATCGGCATAAGGCAGCTTGTGTCGCACGATCATCTCGCCACGCTCCTGCGCGTCCATGTCGAAGATATAGTTCAGCGGATTGCACAGCCCGGCCAGCAAGGCCCCGCCCGGCCGCAGCACGCGAGCGCATTCGCGCCAGACCGGCACGACCTCCGGCGCAAAGCAGTTCGAGACAGGATGGAAGATGAGATCGAAGCTTTCGTCGGGGAAGACGGAGAGATCGTCCATATAGCCCTGCACCGTTTGGATATGCAGGCCCTCGCGCGCGGCCACCTCGGCATCGCGGCCGAGCTGCGCGTCAGAGGCGTCGAAGCTGGTCACGCGCGCACCGGCGGCGGCGAAGAGCGGGCATTGCTGGCCTCCGCCTGAGGCCAGACCGAGCAGATCCTTGCCTGCAATCTCGCCGAACCAGCTGCGCGGCACGAATTTCTTCGGCGTCAACACAACGGACCAGTCGCCCTCCCGGGCGCGCGCAATCTCCTCCGGCGAGACGGGGATCGACCACATGTCGCCTTCCGCCACCCGGCGGTTCCATCCGGCGCGATTGATCGCGCGTACATCGGTTACGGCATCGGTATTGGCCTCGGCCACGGCTTTACCCCCGTCAATTCCGGCTGCTTATGTGGCAGAGGGACCGGCGAGACAAGCATGAGGAATAGACAAGGCCAGAGCGGCATGGGCGCAGCGCAGATCGTCCTCGATGCCGAGACGCGAGGGCTTCTGCGCCTGCTACCTGCCGTCGCGCGGCTGCGCTGCCAGCCCGGTTCGATCGGTCGATCGGCTGGTGGCTGCTCTTCTGGTCTAGCGCCTCAGCGGCAGCGAACGTCGCCGCTGCGATCGATTTCGCGGCCCGCGGCGGCGCCGGCGAGAGCGCCCAATAGGGTGCCCAGCGTCTCCGATCCACCACGTCCAATCCGATTGCCGAGCGCGCCGCCCACGATCGCGCCAACGACCAGGCCAGTGGTGCCATCGGACCGACGGCAATAATATCGGTCATCACTGCCGCGATAGATGCGGTCGTTGCGTGACAGGCGACGCTCGCGATAGCGGCTGTCCTCGCGATAGTAACGGTCAGCGTAGTAGCCGCCATAGCTGGGGTCGGGGCGGTTATAGTCGTATCTGCGCCATTGGGTCTCCGGGCGACTGCCGCCCTCGTCGTCCATGCAACCGACGAGCATGCTCGCGGCTAGTGCCGCTGCAATTATGCTGCGCATCCCAGTGCTCCAGTCATCCTGTTGGTAGTGAAACCGCAATGTACTGGTCGCCGCGAAGCGATGAACATTGGGAAATATACTTAACGGCCGGTGTGCAATTGACCGGCGACTGCCTGTCGGAGCCCCAAAAACGGCTCGTTGATATCGGGAATTCCGGATGTGACTGAAATTGCCACAGTAATGAGAAGTAATCTCGTCTAATCCTGAGACAAATGAACCTGAAGGCGACCTGGCCGCCATGCGCTTCCGGGAAATTCGCCGACAAAGAGCTATGTCCTTCGCTGCCCCATCTGTGGCAGAGGGCCACGCATGGGCGCCGCACAGACAGTCCCCGATACCGAGACGCGAGGGCTTCTGCGCCTGCTGCCGGCGGCCGCGCGGCCTTATGCGCTGCTCGCGCGGTTCGATCGGCCGATCGGCTGGTGGCTGCTCTTCTGGCCCGGCGCCTGGGCGATCGCCCTGGCCGGGGGATTGCCGCAGCGCTGGCCGCTGCTGCTCTGGTTCCTGTTCGGCAGCATCGCGATGCGCGGCGCTGGCTGCGTCTATAACGACATCGTCGATCGCGATCTCGATGCGCAGGTCGCGCGCACCGCCAGCCGGCCGATCGCCAGCGGCGCGGTCTCGCTCAAGGCGGCCTGGGCATGGCTGATATTCCTGTGCCTCGTCGGCCTCGTCGTGCTCCTGCAATTGCGCTGGCAGGCGCAGATCGTCGCGCTGGCCAGCCTCGCACTGGTCGCGGCCTATCCCTTCATGAAGCGCATCACCGGCTTTCCGCAGGCGTGGCTCGGCCTCGTCTTCACCTGGGCGGCGCCGGTCGCCTGGGTCGAGATCAGGGGCGGGATGAGCGCGGCCGGCCTGCTGCTCTATGCCGGCGCCTTCTTCTGGTGCATCGGCTATGACACCATCTACGCGCTGCAGGACCGCGAGGACGATGCGCTGGTCGGCATCGGCTCCAGTGCTCTCACCATGGGCCGCCATGTCAGGGCCGGCGTCGGCCTCTGCTTTGCGCTGGCGATCCTGCTGTGGAGCGCGGCAGTCTGGCTGGTGCAGCCGATCTGGGTCGCTCCGCTCGCGCTCGTGCCGATTGCGCTGCACTTTCTCTGGCAGGTGAGTACACTCCAGGAGGACGGCGCCGATCCGCTGGTCAAGTTCCGCTCGAATCGTTTCGCCGGGCTGCTGATGTTCCTCGCCTGCCTCGCCGTCGGCGCTGCCTGAAATCACGGTCAACGCGCTGGCGGCCATCCCGCAAAGCCGCTATGGGCCGCCGCGATGCTGCACCGCCTTTACCAATGGACGCTGGCCAAGGCCGCGCACCGCCACGCCGAATGGTGGCTCATCGCCTTCTCCTTCATGGAATCGAGCTTCTTCCCGATCCCGCCGCATCCGTTGCTCGGCCTGATGTGCCTCGCCCGGCCGGAGAAGGCGCTGCGTTACGGGATCATCTGCACGGCGGCGTCCGTCTGCGGCGGCCTGCTCGGCTATGCGATCGGCCATTTCCTGTTCGCGACGGTGGGCACGAGCCTGCTCGACCTGCTGCACCTGACTGCCAGCTTCCCGAAAGCCGCCTGCTATCTGCGCGATTATGGCGCCGAGATCATCCTGGTGAAGGGCGCGACGCCGATCCCGTTCAAGCTGATCACGATCACGGCGGGCTTCATTGGCCTGTCGCTGTTCACGTTCCTGTGGGCCAGCATCGTCTCGCGCGGCATGCAATTCATCCTCGTCGGCGTGCTGTTCTGGAAGTTCGGCGCGCCGATCAAGGTCTTCCTGGAACGCTATCTCGCCTGGATTTCGGCGGCGTTCGTGGTGCTGGTCGTCGGTGGAATCCTCGCGGCCGGTGCGCTCAGCGGCGGCACGAAAGCGAGCGACAAGTGCAGCGGCGCGACGATGGCGGACATGACCTCCGCGCGCTGAGAAAGCGCTGTCCTACAGCGCCGCCGGCTTGTAACTCACCATGTGCGATATGTGCGATGTTAGAGAAGTTCCGGAAAATCTCTCAGGTCGCGAAGATCATGTCGTCGCTGGCGAAGCTCTTGAATTCGAGCGCGTTGCCGCTGGGATCCAGGAAGAACATCGTCGCCTGCTCGCCGGCCTCGCCCTCGAAGCGGACGTAGGGCTCGATGATAAAATCGGTGCCAGCGGCGATCATCCGCGCGGCGAGAGCGTCCCAGTCCGCGCGGTCGAGAATCACGCCGAAATGCGGGACTGGCACGTCATGGCCGTCGACCGGGTTATGGATCGGCCCCGGCGCCGCCTTCCCGGCGTCGAGGTGGGCGACGATCTGGTGGCCATAGAGGTCGAAGTCGATCCAGTGATCGCTGCTGCGCCCCTCCGGGCAGCCCATCATGCCGCCATAAAAGGCGCGGGCCGCGGCGAGATCGTGGACGGGGAAAGCGATATGAAAGGGTCTCATCGATCGAACTCCGCCGCGCGTAATTGCAACTGTCATCAAACCCGGCGATAGGAGCGCGCGTGGCGAAAATCCAGATGATCGATGCGGGCATGAAGCGGCGCCCCGGGCTGACCGCGCTGCTGGCTGGCGCCCTCTCGGCGACGGGCTTCGAGCCGCTGCATCTCTGGCCGGTGACTCTGGCAACCCTGGCGCTGCTCATCCACCTGCTCTGGCACACGCCGGACCGGCGCGGCGCCTTCAAGACCGGCTACGCCTTCGGGCTCGGCCAGTTCGTCGTCGGCCTGAACTGGATCGCCCATGCCTTCACCTTCCAGGACACGATGCCGCACTGGCTGGGCTATCTCGCGGTCGTCCTGCTCTCCTTCTATCTCGCCGTCTATCCGGCGATCGCCGCGCTGATCGGCTGGCAGTTGGGGCGCGGGCGGGCGGGGCTTTTCGCGACCTTCCTCGCCTGTGCCTGGCTGTTCACCGAATATCTGCGCGCGACGATGTTCACGGGGTTCGCCTGGAATCCGTTGGGCGTGATCTGGCTCGGCACCGGCGTGGATCAGGCCGCGAGCGTGATCGGCACTTATGGGCTGGGCCTCCTCGCGATGCTGGCGGGCGGCGCGCTGTGGTGGGCCACGCATCGGCAATGGCGGCCGGCGGGAATGCTGGTCGGTGGCCTGGCGGTCGTCGCGCTGCTCGGGCTGATCCGCGTAAGCGCATCTCCATCGCCATCGACTGGCGCCACCGCCATCCGCGTCGTCCAGCCCAACATCAACCAGAACGAGAAATATGATCCCGATCTGGAGGAGCTGAACTTCCGCCGCCTGGCCGAACTGACCGGCCGATCGTCCCGGACGGGGCGGCTCGTCTTCTGGCCGGAGGCGGCGGTGCCCGCCATCCTCGACATGGAGCCGCGCTGGCGCGCCCGCATCGCGGGCCTGCTCGGGCCGGATGACCTGCTGATGCTCGGCGGCGACAAATTCCATTATCGCGAGCAGGGCGGCATGATCGACACCAGCGTGCTGGAGGGGGCGAACAACAGCCTCTGGGTGCTCGATGCGCATGAGCGGCTGCTCGGGCGCTACGACAAGGCGCACCTCGTCCCTTATGGCGAATATCTGCCGATGCGGCCGTTGCTGAGCGCGATCGGTCTGTCGCGCCTCGTGCCGGGCGATGTCGATTTCTGGCCCGGCCCCGGCCCGCGCACGCTGGACCTGCCGGCCGGCGGTGGCCGCGCTCCGCTGCGGATGGGCGTCCAGATCTGCTACGAGATCGTCTTCTCCGGCCAGGTGGTCGATCGCACCCATCGGCCCGATTTCATCTTCAATCCGTCCAACGATGCCTGGTTCGGCAGCTGGGGACCGCCTCAGCATCTGGCGCAGGCGAGGCTGCGGGCGATCGAGGAAGGGCTGCCCGTCATCCGCTCGACGCCCACGGGAATTTCCGCTTTGGTCGATCCCGCCGGGCGGATCGTCGACGCCATCGGCCATGAACACGCGGGTGCCTTCGATGCGTTGCTTCCGGCCGCATATGCCCCGACGCTGTTCGCGCGCGGGGGCAATCTCATTCCGCTCGGCCTGGCGTTCCTCATGTTGATCGGCAGCGTTGCCATCGGCCGCCGCACCCGCTAAGGGCGCACATAAACATTTCTTTATATCAATTGCGGCCAATGCCGAGCCGCTAGAAGAAAGGCTGATCCCCATGCGCAGTAGTTATTTGTTCACGTCGGAGTCGGTGTCGGAGGGTCATCCGGACAAGGTGTCGGATCAGATATCGGACGCGATTGTGGACCTGTTTCTGTCGAAGGATCCTGAGGCGCGGATCGGGTGCGAGACGCTGACGACGACGCAGCTTGTGGTTCTTGCCGGGGAGATCCGGTGCAAGGGCGTGTACGAGAATGGCGGCTGGGTCGACGGGGCGCTGGAGGAGATCGAGAAGACCGTGCGCAACACGGTCAGGGAGATCGGCTACGAGCAGGACGGTTTCCACTGGCGGACCTTGAGCTTCCAGAACCATCTGCACGCGCAGTCGGCGCATATCGCCCAGGGCGTGGATGCCTCTGGCAACAAGGACGAGGGCGCGGGCGACCAGGGCATCATGTTCGGCTTCGCCTGCGACGAGACGCCGGACCTCATGCCGGCGACCCTCTATTACAGCCACAAGATCCTGGAGCAGATGGCGGCGGATCGCCACTCGGGCGCGGCGCCGTTCCTGGAGCCGGACACCAAGAGCCAGGTGACCTTGCGCTTCGAGAACGGGGTGCCGGTGGCGGCGACCGCGATCGTGGTCTCGACCCAGCATGCGCCGGGCTATGACGAGGGCGAGAAGGAAGCGCAGCTGCACGCCTATGTGAAGAAGGTGGTGGCCGACGTGATGCCGGCGGCCTTGCTCTCGGACGAGACGGTCTATCACATCAACCCGACCGGCAGCTTCGAGATTGGCGGGCCGGACGGCGACGCGGGCCTGACCGGCCGCAAGATCATCGTCGACACCTATGGTGGCGCGGCCCCGCATGGCGGCGGTGCCTTCTCGGGCAAGGACCCGACCAAGGTCGACCGCTCGGCGGCGTATATCTCGCGCTACCTCGCTAAGAACATCGTGGCGGCGGGCCTGGCCAGGCGCTGCACGATCCAGCTCGCTTATGCGATCGGCGTCTCCAAGCCGCTCTCGCTCTATGTCGACACGCATGGCACCGGCACGGTGGGCGACGACAAGATCGAGCAGGCGATCCAGAGCATCGAGAAGCTGGGCGGCCTCACCCCGCGCGGCATCCGCACCCATCTCGGCCTCAACAAGCCGATCTACAGGAAGACCGCCGCCTACGGCCACTTCGGCCGCAAGCCCGAGGGCGACTTCTTCTCATGGGAGCGCACCGACCTCGTCGAGGATCTCAAGGCTGCGCTGGCCTGAGCCGCAAGGACCGACCTTCTGAAGGGCGCGCCGGCTTGGCGCGCCCTTTTCCGTGCCCACCGCAACGACATTGATACTCAATTCCGATCAGCTGCGCATCCTGTTCATCGGCGACAGCGGTCGACTTCGCGCGCCGCGCCGGGTCTGGACAATGGCTGGTCGCGCCGCCCGGCCTATCGGCTGCGCATTCGCTCCGCCGCGACGCCGATGCGCCGCGCCTTGAGGAGATCGTGACGCGAGAGGATGCCGATCACCCGGTGGCTGACCGGATCGACGATCGGAATGCGTCCGATCCCGCTCTCGACCATCAGATCGGCCACCACGCCGACCGGCGCCTGGGGCACGGCGAAGGGCTGCGAGGCATCCGACACGCCTTCGGCGAGCGATGTATCCTGCGGCCCGCTTTCGACCTGCCAGCGCAACACATCGGCACGCGAGACCAGCCCGAGGAGATGTCCGCCCTCATCCACCACCGGATAGCTGCGATGAACCGCCTCGTTCGCGAAAAAGGCGATCGTCCGGGCGATGCTGGTCGTGCCCGGCAGGGTCTGTGGATCGGGCGTCATGATATGTCCGGCCTGCAGGAAGTCGAACGGATCGACGATATATTCCTGGAGGATATGCCGGCCGCGCCGCGCGATCTTCTCGGTCAGGATCGACCGGCGCATAATCAGCACGCTGACCGCATAGGCACAGACGGCGGCGGCGAAAGTCGCTGGCAGGCTGTCGAAATGGCCGGTCAGTTCGGCTGCGAACACCGCGCCGGTGAGCGGGGCGCGCATGGCGCCGCTCAGGATGCCGGCCATACCGAGCATCGCGCAGAACCCCGGGTTAGCGCCGATGCCGAGGCCGATCATCGACGCGCAAGCGCCACCGAGGATCAGCAAGGGAGCGAGAACGCCTCCGGACGTGCCCGAGCCGAGCGCGACCAGCCAGACGATCGCCTTCACGATGAAAAGCGCGAGGACGACGCGCGTGGCGAGCGAACCGTCGAGCAGGTCCTGGATGCTCTGATAGCCCGCGCCGAGCACATGCGCGTCGATCAGGCCACCGAGCCCGACGATGACGGCGCCGAGCGCGGGCCACCACATCCAGTGAATGGGGAGCCGGTGAAACAAATCCTCGATGCGATAGAGCAGCGTTGAGAGCAGCACGGCTTCCAGGCCAACCAGAAGGCCGATGCCGCCCGCGCCCGCCATGATCAGCCAGCTCGTCGCCGGCACGCCGTGGAACGGGAACAGCGGACCGCTGCCGACGAGTAAGGGGCGCCAGGCCAGGGAGACGAGGGCGGCCACGACCACCGGCACGAAACTGCGCGGCTTCCATTCGAACAGCAGGACCTCAACGGCGAGCAGGATCGCGGCGACCGGTGTTCCGAAGATCGCCGTCATGCCAGCCGCGGCACCGGCGACGAGCAAGGTCTTGCGCTCCGCCGCGCTCAGATGGAAGCGCTGAGCAAACAGCGATCCGATCGCCCCGCCGGTCATGATGATCGGCCCCTCGGCGCCGAACGGTCCGCCGCTGCCGATCGAGATGGCGGAGGAGAGTGGTTTGAGGAACGCGACCTTGGCCGACAGCCGACTTTCCCCGTAGAGGATCGCCTCGATCGCCTCAGGGATGCCATGGCCGCGAATCTTGTCCGATCCGAAGCGTGCCATCACCCCGATGATCAGGCTGCCGATAACCGGAATGACGACGACACCGGGGCCGACCAGGCTGTCGACGATCTGGACGGGAGCATCGGACAGCCTGCCGAACCAGAAGATGTTGGTCGCGATGGCGATGAGCTTGAGCAGGGCCCATGCGCCGAACGCGCCGCCAGTGCCGACGAAGAGGGACGCGGCGACGAGCACCAGCATGCGCCAGTCCGCGCTGTGATCGGCGAGCCGGTGCGCATGGGGTTGTGATGTCGCGGTCGTCATGGTCTTTCCGGGAAGAGTCGCGGCCAGTTATATCGTAATACGATATTTATCAAGGATGAGCAGGAACATGGCGGAGCCGATCCTTTCCGACGCGGATTATGTGACGCTGGCGGATTTTCGCTACACGCTGCGTCAGTTCATGGCGTTCAGCGAAGGCAAGGCAGCAGCGCAGGGGCTGACAGCGCAGCAGCATCAGGCGCTGTTGGCGATCCGCGCCGCAGGGCCGGACAAGGCGACGGTCGGCTACGTCGCCGAGCGCCTGATCCTCAAGCCGCACAGCGCCACCGGGCTGGTCGATCGGCTGGAAACGCTCGGCCTGCTCGTCCGCCGGCATTCGCTGGTGGATCGTCGTCAGGCGCTGCTCGAACTGACCGACAAGGCGCGGACGATCCTCGCGCAACTCAGCGCCACGCATCGTGAAGAGATAAAGCGTCTCCGGCCCCTGCTGACCGAGTTGCTGACTCGCGCTGGCGATTAGGCAGAGATGCGACGCTCAGGCCGTGATGAGATAAGCCAGCAATTGCGCGTTGCGGTTGAAATGATGATCGCCCGGCACGGTGGTCGTCTTGGCGATCCCGGTCGGGATATCGCCGCACGCACTGCCGGCCTCCAGCGCGCCGCGGATGCAGCGTATGTCCATGCCCTTGAGCTGCAGGATGGCCGGGATGGTCGGCAATGCCCGTGCCGACGAGATGTTCAGCCACGAAGCGAGGTGGAACTGGAAATCGGCACTCGGGCCAAGGCCGAGCAGCGACAGGCTGTCGACCCGGGCGCGCGAGGCACTGTCCAGTGAGCCGACGATCGCGGGCAGGACGTCGGCGCCAAAGCTGTAGCCGATTAGCATGACCTTGGGCCGGTGCCAGCGTGTGCCATAGGCGGCGATGATCCGGCGCAGATCCTGCGCGGCGCCCTGCGGCGTGCGCGCGCTCCAGAAATAGGAGAGGCTGTCGACTCCGACCACGGGAATGCCCCGGGCCGACAGTTGCGCGGCAATGTCGCGATCGATGCCGACCCAGCCGCCGTCTCCGGAATAGATGACGGCCATGATGTCGCCAGGCGCCTTGCGGCCCGTCGCGGGGACGATCGTGATCGGCAGATCCTGCGGCAGCCCGTCCGCGCGCGGGCCGATATGCGCGAGCATGGGACTGAACGCGGCGGCCATCTGCGGCATCCACTGGCGATGATCGGCGAAGTCATGCGCGACATTCGGGAGCGCGATCATCCGGGCGCGCGGCACGGCCGCGACGAACCGCCTGGCGGCTGCGAAATCGACCACCTTGTCCTCTCCGCCCTGCAGGACGATCCACGGCACCTTGATCCGCGTACTCGGTGCGAAAAGCCATCCGCGCACGGGCTGTTTCATCGGCCGGGCGCTGAAGCCGGGCGCGCGGCACCATGGCTTGCGGCCCGGCATGTCGTTGCTGAAGCCGAGCGAGAAGACGCCGCGATAGCCGCCGTTCGGCCATTGCGCGAGGCCGGCATAGGCGATCGTCGCGCCGGCCGAATAGCCGATGATGATCGGCTTCATATAGGCATGGACGCCCATGTGATGCTGCACGTTCCGGGCAAGGCCGATCAGCGCGTAGTTGGGATTGATGCAACTGCCGCGCGCATGCTCGAGCGAGCGCATGAAGGTGGGTGTCGAGATGCCCGCCACCAGCATGCCGTGCGCCGCCAGATCCTGCGCCACCCTGGCTGCGCCGGGGTTCCAGCCGCCATCGCCGGAGAGAAGCAGGGCGGTCGCACGTGGTGCGCTTGCCGGCTGATAGATGGCGACCCTGCCGAAAATGGTGACGGCATAACTGCTCTCGCGAATCCGCGGTGGCTGGGCCGCTCGCACGGGCCGGTTCACACCCGTCGTGAGAAGGGCGAGGCCTGCAAGCAAGGCCGTGGCAATGCGGGGCAGGGTGCGCATCTTGATATCCCAATTCGATCAGGAGCTGATCATGGGCCATTCCAACTATCATGGCTTTTGCGGAGGTATGACATATTTGTCATGATCGCGCGGGCGCGCCGCTGCCGATCAGGGCCTGCAGGTCGATCAGCGAGCGGGCGAATGACACACCCTGCGGTCCCGCAACGAACCGCGCTTCCCATTCCGGCGCGAACTTCTCTTTGTAGGCGCGCAGGCCCTCGAAGCCGTAGAGGGCATTGCCATGCTGATAGAGTAGTGCGCCGAGCTTGGACCAGAGCGGTGACAGCCTGCGTGCCTCCAGGCCCGAGAGTGGCGCCACGCCGAGATTGAACCAGCGATAGCCCTGCGCCTGACCCCATTGCATCAGGTGAATGAACAGGAAGTCCATGGTGCCATAGGGTATTTCGTCATCATGGCGCATGAGGTCGATCGACAGTTCGGACTTGTCGTGCGTCGTCCAGATATTGGCGAAGGCGACGACGCGGCCGTGCCAGCGCACCGCCGCGCAGTCGAACCGGGCCATATAGTCGGGATCGAAGCGGCCGACGCTGAAGCCCTTCTCCTTGTGCCCCTTGGCCTTGAGCCAGTGTGTCGAGACGGCGGCGAGTTCTGCCATGTGGCCGGGCACGCCGGACGCGGGAATGATGTCGAACGTCGCGCCCTCGCGCGCCGCACGACGCTCGGCATAGCGCAACGGCCTGGCATCGCTGCCTTCGAGCGAAAAGCTGGCGAGATCGACATGCGCCTCCTCACCATATTTGGTGATCTGCAGGCCTAGCTCGATCGCGAACGGCAAGGCTTCCGGGCTGATCTGATAGAGCAAGAGGCGACCCTGCGCGGCATCGGCCTGTTCGCGCAATTGCCAGAGGAGATCCGCCCACTCTCCGCGCGCGCCAACGGGATCGCCCATGACGATCCAGCTATGGCCCCTGATCTGGTACATGAGGAAGGACTGCCCGCTATCCGACACGAGGAAGCGTTTGTCTCCGGTGAAGGCGAGATTGGCATCGGTCCGCTCGGCGAGCGCCAATGCCGCCGATGAGGGTGCGCTGATGCTGCTGCGCTCCTGCCGGATCGGCGCAGCCGGGCGAAACAGCCGCAGAAAGCCGACCGTGACCAGCAGGATTGCCACCGCGAAGGTCGCCCGCAGGAAGCGCGAGGCATTGCCGCGCTCGGAAAATTGCCACCACAGGTCGTTCTGGTAGTCGACATGCTTGTAGGCGAAGAGGCCGATCCAGACCGACAGGCCCAGCACGATCGCGACGGTCGCGAGCCAGCCGGGCGAGAAGGCTTCCGCAAGGAAGCGCGTGCGGCGATAAAAGGCCGGGCGCGCCCATTGAAGGGCGGCGGCGATCAGCATCATCACCACCGCTTCCTCATAGTCGAGGCCTTTGAGCAGCGAGAAGAGGGCTCCGGCGAGCAGCAGAATTCGAGTCAGCCAGTATGCACCATCCAGGCGCCGGTAGAGCCCGGCGGAGAGGATGAGCAGCGCGGCGCCGACGAGGCTGCCCGCCATGTGCGAGGCTTCCACGAACGGCAGCGGCAACAAAGCATAGAGCGTCGCGGCCCGCCACGGCACGGTCGGCAGCGATCCCGACACGAGCAGAACCGCTCCACCGAGGAACACCAGCGTCGAGATCATTAGCGGAGCCATGCCGGACGCGACCACCTGGACGCCGCGCAATGTGCGCGCGATCGGTCTGTGCCAGCGGCGGCCCTCCTGTAGCAGGATCAGCCCGGTCGCCAGGAGCAGAGGTGCGATATAATAGATGAGGCGATAGGCGATCAAAGCGGCGACCAGCTCCGGGCGGCTGGTGCCGGGCAGCGCGATCAGCATCAGCGCCTCGAAGACGCCGACACCGCCGGGCACATGCGTGATCAGCACGGCGATGATGGCGAACGTGTAGCCGATGAAGAAGGCCGGCCAGGCATCGATGCCGACACCCGGCACCAGCACGAACAGGGCGCCACTGGCCGCCGCCAGATCGAGCATGCCGATACCGATCTGCGCGACGATGCTGCGGGCCGGCGGCAGCGGGGCCGACCAGCGCGCGAGGCGCAGGGTTCGTCCGCGCACACCGGACCAGAGGAGCAGCGCGCCCGTGCCCAGCAACAGCGCGATGCCGACGATCCGCAACAGCCCGGTCGGAACTGCCAGCGAGCCATAGGCCAGCGCTTCCGGTTGCCAGGCGAGCAGGGCGCCCGCCAGGACGAATACGCCGCTCCAGAAGGTTGCGCTGCCGATCACCACCACGCGGGCAATGTCGCCGGCGCCAAGGCCTGCCGCGCTATAGACGCGATAGCGGGCCGAACCGCCGGTCAGCAGCGAGAGCCCGAGATTGTGGCTGAGCGTATAGCTGGTGAAGGAAGCGAGCGCCGCCGTCCGGTATGGCAGCGGCCGGCCGATCGCGCGCAGGGCCATGACGTCGTAGAAGGTCAGGGTCAGATAGCTGAGGCCGGTCAGCAGGGCGGCGACCAGCAGGCGCGTCCCCGGCAGGGCGTGCCAGGCGGCGCGCACATCGCGCAGGCGAACCTCATGCAGCAAATGGCTGAGCGCGACGAAGCTCAAGGCGGCCAGAACCAATACGATGCCGGCCGACAAAGCGGTGCGGTGGCGCCGAATCAGGCCACTCGGAACCATTGCGCTACCCATCCTCTCAGTGACGTAGCCAGATCTGACTTCTGCAGAACCATGACCCAAGCAGGCAACCGGAAATCTTCAGCCGGTTCGCGTCCAGCTGCTCGATCGTGGACGAGAAGGTCCGGCCCATGTCGGGCACGTATACCCGGCCGGTCCAGCGCCGTTCGCCGGTCGCATGATAGTCCTGCAGCAATTCGGTGCCGATGAGATGCTGCACGCCGGCGTCGGTCGCGTCGGCGAGCGCCTCTTCGCTGGCCCAGCTCACCCAGCCACATAGTTTCTCGCGACAGTCGCCGGTGGTGACGACGACCGTGCCCCGCGGATTGATCCAGGTCCCGCTGACCGATCCTTGCGCGGTGGCGGGGTTGCTGAGCAGGGCAAGCGCCGCGAGGATGGGGCGGAGGCGCTTATGCATGAGTGCGCAGCCCGATCCGCGCCATGGTGGTGAGGAGCAGTTGCTTGATGCCGTCCGCGTCCCAGTGAAGCTGGTGGCCGCCCGGCAGGGCGATCGCCCGCAGGTTGCGCTGGTGGAGCAGCGGACAGAGGCTGCCCGACTCCTCGGCGCCATGGATGCAGAGCAGTGGCACCCAGTCGAGCCGCCGCGCGGTGGGCAGCGCGTCCGCCTCGGCCATCAGGAACGTCAGCGTTTCGCCCGGCGATGCGCGATATTCGACTGTCGCGCCCGGCACGATCAGCGCGACGAAGGCGATGTCGCGTCGCTGTGCCTGAGGCAGGCTGGCGAGGCCGACATGGAGCATGTCCGCGCCGAAGGACTGGCCGATGAGGATGATCCGTCCTGCCGGGTTGATCGCCTTCGCCCGGCGGATGGCCTCCTGGACGAGCGCCCCGGCTTCCGCCGGCGTGCGCGTGGTGCGGAAATAGGTCAGCGTATTGATGCCGACGACAGGGATTCCGTCCTTTTCCAGACGGTTCGCGATCATCGTGCCGAGGCCCAGCCGGAAGCCGATATCCCCCGATAGCATGATCGCGACCGGTGCATCGGTGCGCGCTCGATAACCATCTGGGCACAGGATCGTGAACGGATCACCGCCGAAATAGCCGAGCCAGCCGAAGAGGAGCAGGATGAGCGCGGCCACGCCGGTCGTGCCGACCATCGCCTTTCTCATCCGACTGCGCTTCATCGATTTCGTCCCTGAGCCATGATGTTGATGATGCGCCTCTGCCAATGTCGGGCGGCCCGGCCGGTGACGGCCGCATGAACTTTATGTCATGTCCCGGTCAGCCGACCGCCACGGCGTGTACGATAGGGTCCGCTTATGCTCTGGCCCCGGCGCCTCCTCTATGCGATCGCGCTTCTGCTTGCGGCGAGCCCGCTCCTGCTGTCTTCGCGGCTGGCGCGCCCATTGCCGCCCGACGCGGTCACCGAGCGGGCGGGACTGACGCTGGGCGCCGATCCGCGTCATCGCGTCATCGTCACGAGCCTGCGAGCGGGAGGACCGGCTGACCGGAGCGGCATCGCGGTGGGGGACGAGTTGCGCGAGATTGCCGGGCGGCGCGTCTCCGGCCTTGCCATGTCCCGGCAACTCCTCGAGGATCCGGCCCGTTGCGATCTCCTGATCGATGTGGCGCGTCAAGGCCAGCTGCACCTGGCAAGTTTGCAGCAATGCGATAAGACGGGCGAGTAGCGAGGGGTGAGCGGAGGAATGGCCGCAATGGGTCGCAAGATATTGCTGGTTGAGGACGACCACACCACGGCCGACTTCATCCTCAAGGGATTGACCGAACATGGCCATGTCGGTGACCATAGCGCCAATGGCCGCGATGGCCTCTTCATGGCGACCGACGGCGGCTATGATGCGATCATCCTCGATCGCATGCTGCCCGGGATGGATGGGCTGGCTGTGCTCGCCGCATTGCGTGCGGCGGGCATCGAGACCCCGGTGATCCTGCTCTCTGCGCTCGGCTCGGTCGATGATCGGGTGACTGGGCTGACGGCGGGGTCAGACGACTATCTGGTCAAGCCCTTCGCCTTCGCGGAGCTGCTCGCGCGGCTGGAGCTGCTGATGCGTCGGCGCGGCAGCGGCACGGCGGTCGAGACCGTGTTGGCGTGCGGTTCGCTGCGCATGGACCTCCTCAAGCGGGAGGTGCAACGGGGTGAGCGGCGGGTCGATCTGCAGCCGCGCGAGTTCCGCCTGCTCGAATTTCTGATGCGCCATGCCGGGCAGGTGGTCACACGTACGATGCTGCTCGAGAGTGTGTGGGACTATCATTTCGATCCCGGCACCAACGTCATCGACGTGCATATCAGCCGCCTGCGTCGCAAGATCGATGGCGAGGGCGACCTGCCCCTCATTCACACGGTGCGCGGCGCCGGCTATCGGCTGGGTGAATGAGCGGAACGGCGGTTCGACCGGCGCGGGGCATGCGCTGGCTGCGCTCCTCGCACGTCCGCTTCATCGGGCTGATCCTGCTGCTCGAAATCCTGTTCGGGGCGGCGCTCCTGCTCTCCGTCACCCAGCTGGTGCGCGCCGATCTCGACGTAGCGGACAGCGCCATCGCCACGCAGGGACGCGATACACTGCTGGCGATCGGTCGGGACGAGGGCGATGGCGCGCTTCAGCGGGCCATCACGGAGCGCGCAAGTGGCGAAAAGGACGCCGTGGTCCTGCTCGCCGACCAGGACGGCAAGCGGATCGCCGGCAATCTGTCGGTCTGGCCACCCAATGTCGGCATCGGGACCCACTGGCTGAAGATCGATCTCTACCGGATCGGCGACAACCAGCCGGCACCCTTCGGTATCGCGGCGGCGCAATTGCCCGACGGACGGCGGCTATTGGTCGGCCAGCGCACGGATGACAGTGACCAGATCAGGCGCACGGTCGAGGACGCACTGTTCACGGCGTTGCTCATGGCGCTCCCGCTGGCGCTGGTCGGCGCCTGGCTGGTGGTCCACATCATCGACCGGCGGATCGCGCATATCGCGGCGGCGGCGGCGGGCGTCGGCGCCGGGGATATCGACAGGCGCGTGCCGCTCGACGGCTCGGGCGACAGTTTCGATGTGCTCGGCGGCGCGATCAACACGATGCTGGACCGGATCGGCGGCCTGCTGCTGGAACTGCGGACTGTGACGAACAGCATCGCGCATGACCTGCGCTCGCCACTCACGCGGATGCGCGCCCGCATCGACCGGGCGATGGAGACTGAGGAGCCAGAGGCGCTGCGCGGCGCGATCGACGGCATCAGCCGAGAGGCCGACGAATTGTTGGCGATGCTCGGCACTGCACTCGAGATCAGCCGGATGGAAGCCGGCATCGGCCGTGACCGCTTCGCGCGTACTGATCTCGGCGCGATGCTCGCGGATATTGGGGAGCTTTACGAGCCACTCGTCGATGAACAGGGCCGCAAGCTGATCGTATCGATCGAGACGCCGGCCTCGCTGCCGGTGCATCGCGAGCTGTTGGGTCAGGCCTTGTCGAACCTGATCGACAATGCGCTCAAATATGGGGCGGGAGGGATGACGCTCTATCTGGCGAAGGAGAATGGGCAGGCCCTGATCGGACTGGCCGACGAGGGGCCAGGAATTCCGGTGGAACGAGAGACCGAAGCCTTGCGCCGGTTTGGAAGGCTGGACTCCTCGCGGGGGATTGCGGGAGCTGGCCTCGGCCTCTCGCTCGTCGCGGCGGTCGCCCGAATGCACGGGGGAGTACTCCGGTTCGGCCGACGCGACGATCTCTTTGCAGTGGAAATTTTGCTTCCGGTAACGGGTTGATTGGCCTTCAGGTCAGGACGGAGCGGGGCGTGGTCGTGCTCATCTGGTGATGCGCGGCGAGCGGTCTGGCCGTCGATGGAACCGGACCGTGCGAGAGCCACCAGGCCACCACGGCGCAGAACATGGATGCGCAGCCGAGCAGGGAAACCGTGAGATTTCGGCGGTTCATCCTTGTCCTTTCCCGTCCAGTCAGGGCGGCGGGTCGACCGGAGCCAGCGCGGGGAGCGAGGGGGACGCCGCGCGCCGGCTCCGGTCGGAACCGTTCAGTTCTTGGGAGCGGCGGCCGGGGCGGCCGTGGGTGCCTTCTTGGCGTGATGATGATGGTGGTGCTTGGCGAGCGGCGCTGTCGCAGCCTGCGCGGCGAGCGGCGTGGCGATGGCTGCCAGCGATGCAAGGCCGGCAATGATCAGGCGACGGTTCATGATGTTCTCCTTCAGGCTCGCGGTCCAGTCCGGATCGCAGGTCCTGTATGGGAGATCTTGCCCATCCGGAGCGTGGCGTGGACATGAACTTTTGGAAAGAAAGCGGCAGGCCTGATAATGTCCCGATAGAACCTGGGCATGACGGCCATGATCTTCCGCATGTTTGCCTCCTGGAACCAATGCGGACTGACAGGATGCGACGCTTTTAGAGACACGGAGTCCCTCCCTTGAAGGGGGGGCTAATGGCTGTTCCCCATCCCATTTCGGTCGGTTCCGTCCGTGCCGACTAATCCGCAGCGATGGCATGATCGCTAGGCTTGGGGCGCTTCGTGAACCAGACCAGCGCGATCATCGCCAGTGCCATCCAGCCTGATGCCCAGAAGATGTCGAGCGTGGACAGGAGATAGGCTTGGTTGGCGATCGAGTGCGAGATCGATCCGGCGGCTTGCTGCGGATTGAGGCCAAGGCTCTCCAGGCGGGCGAGCGCCTCACGATACAGGGGAGACAAGAGGCTGCCCGATTCCGCGAGGCGGGTCTGATGCAGCGCCTCGCGCCGGTCCCAATAGCTGGTGACGAGCGAGGCGGCGAAGCTGCCCGCGGTGATGCGCGCGAAGTTGGAGACCCCGCTTGCCGACGGGATGCGCTCGGGTGGCAGGCCGTCCAGCAGGATGGTGAGCAGCGGCACGAAGAAGGTGGTCATCGCGACGCCCTGCAGCAGCATGGGCGCGGCCAGCGTGAAGAAGGTCGCGTCTGGCGTATAATGGCTGCGCATCAGGAAGGAGGCGCCGTAGCAAAGGAAGGAGATGGTCGCCATGATTCGCGCGTCGACCTTGAGCTTGCTGATCAGCGGCGTGGTGACGACCGCCACCAGCCCGGCGGGCGCGGCCACGAGGCCGGCCCATGTGGCGGTGTAGCCCATCTGTGTCTGGAGCCAGAGCGGCAGCAACAGATTGTTGGCGAAGAGCAGCGCATAGCCGAGGCAGAGGGCGATGACGCCGAAGGTGAAATTGCGGGACCTGAACAGCGTCAGGTCGACGGCAGGCTGGCCTTCGGTCAGTTCCCAGATCACCCAGGCGGCGAAGCCGATCGCGGCGAAGATGGTCAGCACGACGATCAACGGGTCATTGAACCAGTCGCGATTCTTGCCGAGGTCGAGCATGGTCTGCAGGCTGAACACCCAGAAGGTGAGCAGCAGCAGCCCGACCTTGTCGACCGGGATCTTGCGGGTCGGCGTGTCGCGCTTGGCGAGCATCATCCAGGTGATCCCGCCAGTGAGGAGGCCCAGCGGCACGTTGATCAGGAAGATCCAGCCCCAGTGATAATTGTCCGAGATATAGCCGCCCATCACGGGACCGAAGATCGGCGCGGCGAGCGTCATCGCGGACCAGATGCCGAGCGCCGTGCCGCGCTTTTCGGACGGGAAGATGGCGAGCAGCAACGCCTGGCTGCCAGGGATCATCGGCCCCGAGACCCCGCCCTGGAGAACGCGGAAAATCACCAGAGAGGGCAGGTCCCAGGCGATGCCGCAGAGGAAAGACGCCACCGTGAAGGCGAGTACCGAGACGGTGAAGGTGCGCACGACGCCGTAGCGCATCATCAGCCAGCCAGTGAGCGGCACGATGACGCCATTGGCGACCGCGAAGGCGGTGATCACCCAGGTGCCGCTGTCGCTCGACACGCCGAGATTGCCGGAGATGGTGGGCAGCGAGACGTTGGCGATCGTCGTGTCGAGCACCTGCATGAAGGTGCCGAGCGCCAGCGCGAAGGCGGCGAGGCCGAGCGAGAGGCCACGCAGTGGCGCGGGGCCGCTGCTCTGGGCTGCGTCGCTCACCGCACCCGTCCGCCGAGATTGGCGGCGATGATACGCTGGACGGTGGCGTCGACTTGCGGGCCACCGTCCAGGCTCTGCTGCGTGCCGCCGGCGGGGGGTGTACTGGCGGCGACGAGCGGGCCAGAGCGAACGGACGTATCGACGTTCACCTTGGCCGAGAGACCGATGCGCAGCGGATGCGCGCGCAATTCCTTGGGATCGAGCGCGATGCGCACGGGCACGCGCTGCACGATCTTGATCCAGTTGCCCGAGGCATTCTGCGGGGGCAGCAGCGAGAAGGCATTGCCGCTGCCGGCGCCGAGGCCCAGCACCTTGCCGTGGAAAGTCACGGCGCTGCCATAGACATCCGCCACGATCGTCACGGGCTGGCCGACGCGCAGGTCGGCAAGCTGGGTCTCGCGGAAATTGGCGTCGATCCAGACGGAATCCAGCGGGATAACTGCCATCAGGGGCTGGCCGGCCGCGACCTGCTGGCCGAGTTGGACGGTGCGCTGCGCGACCACGCCCGCCACCGGCGCCTTGATCGTCATATAGGCGCGATTGATCGCGGCCTGGCGCAGCCCGGCGATGGCCGAGAGCACCTGCGGATTGCCCGCGACGCTGGTGCCGGAAACGGTGCTGGCGGCCTGCCCGCGGCGCGCCTGCGCAAGCGTAAGGGCGGCGCGGGCCGAGGCGATCGCGTCATTGGCGTGGCTGAGCTCCTCGCCCGAAATTGCGCCGGCCGCAGCCGCGCTTTTGCGGCGGGCATAGTCGGCCTGCGCGGTGGCGAGGTCGGTGCGGGCCTTCTCGATCTCGGCCGATCCTTCCGCGACGGCGGACTGGCCCGAGCGCACCGAGCGGACGGCCTCGCCGAGCCTCGCTTCGGCCGCCGCAAGGGCGACGTCCTGTTGCGCCGGGTCCAGCTCGATCAGGCTCTGGCCGCGCTGCACCGCCTGGGTATTGTCGGCATTGAGTGCGAGCACGGTGCCGCTCTGGCGCGCGGTGATCGCGACGATGTTGCCGCTGACATAGGCGTCGTCTGTCTCCTCGCTCGGTGGCGCGAAATACTGCATGCCGCCATAGACGAGCGCGGCGAGCGCGACGGCCGCGCCAAGCAGGATGAAGCCCGTGCGGCGCGCCTTGGGCTTGCCGGCAGGGGGCGCCGGCGGTCGCGGCGCCTCGGTCACGTCCGCAGCCTGCGCCAGCTCGACGCGCTCTTCCTCGATGGTCTCGCTGCGGTCGAAACGCTCGTTGCTATAGTCGGTCATGATTGGGGGTCCACTGCACTGGTTGCCGCGACGCGCGGCGCGTTGGGATCGAAGCCGCCGCCCAGAGCGGCGATGAGCTGGATGCGGCGCGTGAACGCCTGGGCCTGGAGCGTGACGAGCGCCTGCTCCGCCTCGAGCAGGCGGAAGCCGGAGTCGATCGTGTCCAGCTTCGAGCCGAGCCCGGTGTCGAGGCGCACCTGATTGAGGCGTACGGTCTCGCGCAGGCCGCCGACGATGCGAGCCTGATCGGCAAGATCGCGATCGGCCGCGCCGACATGGGTGATGGCGTCGGCGGCATCGCGGACGGATTTCACGACTGCGCCGTCATAGGAGGCGATCGCTTCGTCGATGCCTGCCGTCGCGCCGATATAATTGGCCTTGAGCCGGCCGCCTTCGAAGATCGGCAAGTGGATTGCCGGGCCGACGCCGAACTCGGTTGAGCCGGGCTTGAAGGCGTTGCCGAGGCCGAGCGCCAGTGTCCCTGCCAGCGCCTGGATGCTGATGTTCGGCAGGAACTCCGCCTTGGCGATCTGGCGGCCGGCCATGGCGGCATCGATCCGGGCTTGCCCGGCGAGCAGGTCCGGCCGGCGGCCGAGCAGGTCGGCAGGCAGGACATCGGGCACCACTGGCGGGCTGTCGAAGGCAAGCGTCGGCGCCGTGATCTGGCCATAGAAATCCGGGCCACGGCCGACCAAAGCGGCGAGTGCATGGACGATCGTGTCGCGCTGTTCGACGGCGCGGGTCTTGGCCTGCTGCGCCTCGGCGAGCAGGGTTTGCGCCTGCTGCAGGTCGATATTGTTGGCGAGTTGGCTCTTCACGCGTGTCTCGACCAGCGACAGCGCCTGACCGCGCGTCTGCACGAAACCGTCGGCGACCGCTATCTGGCGCTCGGCATGGGCAAGGCCGACATAGGTCTGCGCGATCGCGGTGGTGAGCGTAAGCCGCGCGGCTTCCGCATCGAGCGCGGTGGCTGCGGCATTGGAGCGTGCCTGCGCCAAGGCCGCCTTGTTGCGGCCGAACAGATCCAGATCCCAGTCGAGTGTCGCTTCGATCTGCGGTACCCAGAACGTCGATCCGCCGAGCGGTGGCGGCAGGATGTAATTCTCCGGATAACGCTGGCGCGGCGCCTTCGCGCTGGCCGCGATCTGGGGCAGGGTATCGGCGCGCCGGGCGCCAATCGTGGCCTGCGCGGCGCGGACGCGGGCAAGCGCGCCAGCCAGGTCGGGATTGCCTGCGACGCCCATCGCGATCAGGCGGTCGAGCTGGGGATCGCCGAACGCGGTCCACCATGTGTCGGAAACCTGCGCGCGCGCCGCGGCATCCAGTCCAATCGTGGTCGGCGTCGCCTGCGTGAGCTGCGGCGAAACATGGGGCACACTGGCGCAGCCGGCGAGCAGCAGGGCGGCGAGCGCCGCGAAGGGAGCGGAGCGGGTCACAGCACCACCTCCTCGGCACGGTTCTCCAGCCGCTCGGCGGTCGCGAACATCTTCTTCAGCGTGGCGACGAACGCCTCGGCTTCCGGCTGGTCGACATCCTCGAAGATCTCGGTCCAGGCGTTGATCACGTCGGGCAGCAGCGCGGCCGTCACCTTGCGCCCGGCATCGGTAAGCGAGAGCTTGACGACGCGCCGGTCGGCCGTGCCCCGATCGCGGAACAGCAGGTCATGCTCTTCCAGCGTGTCGATGAGGCGCGTCGTGGCGCCGGTGGTGATGCCTAGCTCCCGCGCCAGCTCGCCGGCCGTGCTGACCACGCCGTCATGGATCACCTTGAGCGCGATCCACTGCGTGAAGCCCAGATCCAGCTCGCGAAACCGCGATTCCAGGCGGGATTCCACATGGGCTGTCGCGATCTTCGCGAGGCGACGGATCATGCGGCCCGGGGAAAAGGGCCCCACGCAAATGTCCATACCGAATCGCGCCATTTCATCTGCCTCATAATTAGCTGCATATGCAGATACTTTATTGGCGGATAATTACAAGGCAGGCGTGTGCAAGTTTTCCTTGCGCGGTGGAAACGGATTGATGGGAGCTGAAAAGAGCCTTCGACCAGCGGAATGCGTGACGAGGGCGCGAAAGTGGCACGGAAGGCAGCCGTCCGTAATCTCATTGCCCCCGCGAAGGCAGGAGCTCAGGCCGCATGTGCCGTCCCTAGCCGCCCTGGGCTCCTGCTTTCGCAGGAGCACCGGCCCCTTCGATCGGGAATGGCTCTAGCGCGCTTCGTCCAGATCCTGACGGAACAGCTTGCCGTAGGGCGCCATCGACCTCCAGATCAGGTAGACGGCGAGCGGCCCGAACAGCAGTTTCACGGCGACCAGCACATAGCGCAGATCCGCCTCCGACCCCGCGACGAAGTCGGTCAGGAAGCCGATTAGGGTCGGCCCTACCGACCCGCCGATGGCGGTGATGCTGGCGGCATACATGACGTTGATCTGCGCGCGCATCTCGTTGGGCGTGGTGATCTGGATCGCCGCGCTGAAGCCCGGCCCGCCCATCACGCCGAACACGCCGGAAATGGCCGCGCAGCCCAGCGCCAGCCAGGGATTGGGCATCAGCGGCATGATGATGAGCAAAGGCTGCGACAGCAGGTGCGCCAGGAACAGCACGCGCAGATTGGCATCGTCCCGGCGCTTGCCGAACCATTCGGCCAGCCGGGCGCCGGCGATCAGGCCGATGATCGAGGTGAACAGGGAGACCGCGCCCAGCATCGGGCCGACCTTCTCCGGTCCCCAGCCATAGGTGCGCTCGTAGAAGGCCGGCATCCAGGCCGCGAAGCCGCTGGTCATGATCGCCAGCAGGAGCATGCCGCCGAGCAAGGGCAGATGCAGTGATTGCTGCTGCTTTACCAGGCTCAGCACCTCGCGCAGCGGATAGCCGCCCGGCCGCGTGCCGCGCTTGCGGCGCGGCTCGGGCACGGTGAAGAACATCAGTCCGGCGACAAGCAAACCCGGAATGCCGACGATCATGAACACCAGCTGCCAGTTGTGGATCACGCCGATGAGAGGCACATGGGTTGGCGGCACCTTGACCAGCAGGCCATAGAGCACGCCGCCGATCAGCAGCGACAGGGCGGCGCCGCCCGCGACGCCGGCCGACTGGATGGCAAAGGCGCGCGGCATCTTCTCGCGCGGGACGCAATCGGCGATCATGGACAGCGAGCCGGACGTGTTCACGGACTCCGCGCCGCCGGTCACGAAGCGGCAGACGAACAGGGTCCAGTAATTCTGGGCGATACCACAAGCGCCCGTCGCGAAGCTCCACACCGCGAGGCAGCCCGCGATCAGGTTGCGGCGGCTGCCCCGATCGATGAAGCGGGCCATCGGGAAGCCAACAATCACATAAGGTATGGTGAAGGCCAGCCCGAGCAGGAGGCTGACCTCGGTGTCGGACAGGTGGAAATCACGCTTCATGGGCTGGACGAACAGCGCCATGACACCCCGGTCGACGAAGGAGAGCGTCGAGACGATGCCCAGGAGGATGACCGTGTACCAGCCGCGCCGGCTAGTGTCGTCCGGATCTGGGTCGGCTGGCATGGTGGGCGTTTCGATTGTGTTCCCAATCTTCGCTTCAGTCACTCAGTCATCCTCCCCAGTGCGGCGGATCGAGGGTCATGCCCCCGATCTCTTCCTTCATGCTGTTCCCTTACAGGATTTCGCCGCGTGGGACAGGCACGCCGGGAATACCGAGCCTGACGGGTTGAACGAGAAGGCGCCGGTGAAATAGACGGCGCCGTTCGGCTTCACGACGACGTCGTTGGATCGGCCCGCTTTTCCTTCTGAAACGCCTCGGCAGATGCTAGCATCCGCGCCGTCGCCCGGCAGAGGCGCGCAGGGAATGTTCAGGGGAGAGGATGCCGATGCTCATTCGGTCAATTGCACTCGTGACAGCGGCGCTCGCGGCCTTTGCCGCGACAGCGGGCGCGCATGCCGAGGGCGCAGATTATTATCGCGGCGGGTGGCGGACTGATGCGGGCGAGCCGCATGTCTATCAGTTCGTGATCAGGGGTAACCGGGTCAGCGGCGTCTATTGCACCCAATGTGCCGACGGCACGACCCTTGCGCCGATCGTCGGCACCTTCGATGAAGCGACAGGTCTCGCTTTCACGATCCGACATCTGCGGCTCGATGGGTCGCTAATGTCCGAGGATCTGGCGACCGCCCGGTTGGTCAAAGGTCGGCTGATCGTGACCGGATCGCGTGGCGGGCCGGGCGGCGCGGCGTTCGAGCATCCGACGATCAAGGATCCGCGTGGTCCCGTCCCGTCGACGGGGCCGATCGCGGTGCTGCCGCCCGGGACCACGGCGCCACCGCTTCTCAAGCCCGCCAGTGGCATCGGCCGCGCGCCGCCTTATGTGCCGCCCGCGCCATGGCGATCCCTGACAGCGGCCGATGTGGTCGGCGTCTGGCTCGGCTTCGGTGTCGGCATGGACAAGCAATATTTCATCATCCGCCGCGACGGCGGCGGCCTGTTCGGCGTGGCATGCGGCCGGTGCGACAATCCCTACACGTTCGGCGCGCTCGAGAATTTCAGGATCGACGGCGACACGCTCAGCTTCGACATCGTGCATCAGGATTGGGGCGACGGGACGATCCTGCCGTTCGATCGCCACGTCACGGCGCATATCGCGATGAACGAGATGCGCATGGATGCGCGGCGACCCGATCAGACCGGCCCCGGCATCGTCGCATCGCTGGTCGGCCCGATCGCGATCGAGGCGACGGCGGGCAATGTCGTGGCCGAGCCCGCGAAATAGGCCGGCCGGTCAGGCTCGTGACGCCAGCGCTTCGGCGAGGACCGAAAGCGCCCGCTCCAAGCCATGATAATCGATCGCGCCGCCGACCGAGACGCGCATATGTGACGAGCGCGCGCTGCCCGAAACGTCGAACACGCGTCCCGGCACCGCAGACAGGCCCAGCGCCGCCACCCTCGCGACCAGGGCGTCGGCATCGGTGCGCCCGCGCAAATCCAGCCAGAAGTGATAGCCCTCGCGATGGGCGCGATAGGGCTGGCTGGCAAGCTGGCTCGCGACGATCCGCTGCCGCGCGATCGACTCGGCGCGCACGCCGGAGACCAACTCGGCGAACTGGCCGCTGCGGTGCCAGAGCGAGACAAGGGCGGCATTGAGCGGCGGGGCCATGACGGCAGTCTCGCTGATGTCCGTCGCCAGCATTGCCGCCTCGCGGGCCGATGGCGCCCGGACATAGGCGATGCGGATCACCGGAGAGATCAGCTTGGAGGTTCCGGCGATGTGCCAGCAGCACTCGGGCGCCAGCGCCGCGCAGGGCGGATGCGGTTCCGCGAGCAGTGGCCCATAAGCATCATCCTCCAGGATTATCGCATCGTGCTGCCGCGCCACTGCGACGATCTCGCCGCGTCGAGCCTGTCCCATCGTTGCGGTCGTGGGATTATCGATGGTGGGTGTCAGATAGATGGTCCGCGCCCCGGCCCGCAGCGCGGCGTCGAGCGCATCGGGCAGCATGCCCTCTTCGTCGGACGGGACGGCGACGAGCTGAAGGCGATAGCGTTTCGCGAGCGCGATCATCCCGGGATAGATGAACGGTGCGCAGCAGATCCGGTCGCGCGGCTTCAGCAGCGCGGCGACGACACCGTGCAGAGCGTGCTGCGATCCCGCCGTGATGGCAATCTGCTCCGGCCGGGTCGGGATGCCGCGTGCTGTCAGCATCGCGGCCCCGCGTGCACGATCCGATATGTTGCCGATGCTGGGCTGATATTGCAGGATCGGCGAGTGCCGGCCCGATCGGAGCAGCGCCGCCATGCCCGATCGGATCGCCTCGGGCAGCAGGTTGAAGCTTGGCTGTGGAGGCACATTCATGCCCGCTTCGCTCGCTGTCTCGCCGAACTTCGGCAGCGCGACATCGTTGCGCACGAAGGTGCCGAGCTTGCCCGCGCCTTCGACGAGGCCCGCATCGCGAACCAGGCCATAGGCCCGCGTGACCGTCGTCAGGTCGACGCCAAGGCGCCCGGCAAGCTCGCGATGGGTCGGCAAGCGCTCGCCGGGCCGCAGCGCGCCCGAACGGATCGCACCGGCAATGGCATCGGCGATGGCGGCATAGCGCGGGCCGGCGTCGAGCCGGATCAGGGAAAGCCAGTTCTGCATGGCGGCTCTGACATTTATGTATGATTACGATCTGCATACATAAAGCCTATATCGGCGCGGAACAAGGAACCGCGACATGGCACAGCAGATTGATCAGGAGGGCCGCGACTGGCCCAAGCTCGACCCGGTTCGCACCGGCATTCGCGGCCATTGTCCGCGTTGCGGCGAGGGGCATATCTTCGACGGCTTCCTGAAGATGCGAAAGGGCTGCGAGGTCTGTGGCCTGTCCTATGACTATGCCGATCCCGCCGATGGGCCGGCCTTCTTCGTCATCTGCTTCGCCTGCGTGCCGGCCGTGACTTTCGCGCTGCTGCTCCAGATCAAGTTTAGCCCGCCCTTCTGGGTGCATCTGTTGACCACCGTGCCGTTGACGCTTGCGACCTGCATCCTGCCCTTGCGCCCGCTCAAGGGCTGGCTGGTGTGCAGCCAATATTTCTTCAAGGCCGGCGAGGGGCGGGTCGTGGCGCCTCCAGCCCAGCCGACATGACGGAAACGACCGACATGGCGGCAGCGCGCGCGGCCGCAGCCCGGCATCTGCGCGATCAAGGTTATCCGGACGAGGCGGCCATCGTCGCAGCCGGGCAGGGCGACGATTTTGCCGAGGTTCGCATCGCGCTCTCGCTCTGGAAGATCATGCACAGCGCCAAGTCGCCGCCCGTGGCGCACCACGGCCGCCGGCTCGTCGGCGAGGAATGCTGATCGGCGTGGGACGCTGACCGTGCGGCTCGCTCGGCTGGCGTCCAAATAAAACCGGACCCCGCGAGGAGGGGCGGGATCCGGCGCAAGTTGTCTTCGAAGCGTCAGAACTTCAGGCGGGCGCCCGCTTTCCAGCGCATGCCGAAGGTATCGAAATAGACCGGGTTGGTGGGATAGGCCGCAGGGTTGGTCGGGCTCGTGCCAGGAGCGACCGGCGGCTTCTTGTCGAGTAGATTCTCGATCGCGCCGAAGACCTCGATATTCTGGTCGATGTCGGCGCCGAGCGGAATCTTGTACGACATGGCGACGTTGAAGTAGGTCGCCGAGTTCACCCGGTTGGTCGTGATGCTGTTCGCAATGTTCGGAGCATAGCCGGGATCTTCCGGACCGATCCGCTCGACGTTCAGAATACCCTTGCCGACATGGCGGACCGTGAGCGTGTAGTTGAAGCGCTCAGTGCTGTAGCCGATCAGCGCATTCCACATCCACTTGGGCGACGGATAGAAATCGCCGCCTTCGACGACAGGGCCCGACTGACCCGCATAGTCCCTGGCCACCGCGCCCGGACCCTGCTGCACCACGAAGTCATAGGTGTGATTGAGCAGGAAGCGCAGATCGAGGGAACCCGGCAGCGAGCCCTTCAGGTCGGACAACGGAAGCCGGTAGGAGGCCTCGAAGTCGAACCCGCGCGTGGTGATCAGGCCGACATTGGCCGAACCGGCATTGACCCGCGTGATGTCGAGCGGCGACGCGAAGGTGACGCGATCGCACAGCAGTCCGGAATCCCGGCAGAGATCGACAACCCGCTGCCCGCTGAGGTTGGCGATCGCGTCCTTCAGCTTGATCTGATACCAGTCCAGCGAGATCCGGAAGCCGCGCATGAAGGTCGGCGAGAACACGACGCCAGCGGTCGTGGTGTCTGCCTTTTCAGGCGCCAGGGTGAAATTGCCGCCGCTGTAGATCGGTGTGGCGTCGGCCGGATCGGCACCCACGACCCCGCCCGTGGCGGGATTGGTCTTGTTGAAGTTGTTGACCCGCCCCTGGGCAGTACCCGATTCGGTCGGAGCGGTTTTCATGAACAGTTCGCGGAAGCCGGCCGCGCGGATGTCGCGCGACTGGGTGGCGCGGAACCGCAGGCCGTCGAACACGTCATAGATGCCGCCGACCTTCCAGCTCGTCGCATTGATCGTCCGCGACTGACTGGTGAGCGTGTCGGTGCTCTTGTTCTTCGTGTAGCGGATCGCGCCGTTCAGCTCGAACATGTCGCCCAGAGCGGAATCGCGGAACACCGGCACGTTCGTTTCGAAGAATCCTTCGATCACACTGATTTTGCCGGCATAATCAAGGCCGAACGAGAACGCATAATCATTGGGATTGACGCCGCCATGGGTAACGTCGCCTTTGTCGTCGCGATAGTCGAGGCCGGCTGCCACGCTGATCGGCCCTGCGCCCCAACCCTGGAACGCCGTTCCCTGCACGCTGGCGGACAGGACATGCTGACGGAACTTGAAGTCCTCGACCGCCGGTCGCCAGGCGAAGGCGATCGCCTCCGGATTCATATTGCCGGACCCGAACAGATTGAGCGGCTTACAGGCCGCGTTGAGAGCCCTCAGCTGCGTCACATAGGCGCTCGAGAAGCGTCCGGCCGCCACACCTGCGGCGATGGTCGCCTCGTTCAGCGGACGACAGATGATTTGGCTGTTGGGGTTCGCCGGATCCTGTCGCACGGCATCGATCGCCATGAAGAAGGCATCGTTGTGGCGCGAATATTTGACGGACGAAAAGCGCTTGTTCTCGCCATACTGGTAGTAAGCATCCCAAGTCCAGTCGGCGAAGAGAGAGCCGCTGAGCCCGAGCACGCCGCGGAACGCCTGCGCATCGACCGAGATCTCATTGTCGAGCTCGTCGTCGGGATCCTTGCCGAGGCTGAACGTATAGGGGGCGATCGGATAAGGCGACGAGCCGGGCGCTTGGGGCGCATTCATGATCGCCGCCAGAGCAGGTGATAGGAAGGCGTTGTCGGCCTGGATCGACATGGTCGATCGGGTCGCAGCTGTCAGCGACCGGCTGTTCGCCTTCCGGTCCGCATAGGAAAGCTCTGTGGAGATCTTCAACGCGTCGGAGAGTTCATATTCCGCCGCGAGATAGGTCGAGTAGCGCTTGACCGGCGTCTGGATATATTGGTCGCGATAGGCGCCGTCATTGTCGCCGCCGAGCGCGACGCCGCCGACCAGCTTCGGCCCGAAGAGGCCAGGGTCATAGTCGCTGACCGTCTGGCCGTTGGGCGAGAAGACCTTGTCGACCAGCGCTGGCGGCGGGTTCACCGCCGGGAAAACGGCGTTGTAGGCGGTCCCGGTCGTGCTCCCCGCCTGATAGAAGTTGCGGATGACGCCATAGGTCGAGTTGTAGACCAGCCCCAGACCGCGACCGATGATGAAGTTGGGCAGGCCGGCCCCGATGGACCCCGGGACATTGTACCCAACCGTATTGGACGGCCCCGATCGGCCGGCCTGGTTCTGGTTGAGCGTCGTGCGGTCGTTACGGTCGTAACCAGGACGAATGGCGCCCTGGTTGGCAACGGTGCCCCAGCTTTCCGCGCACCATTCGCGCACGTCGGCGCATTGTCCGATGCCCTTGTTGCGCTGATATTCGCCGCCGATCATGATATGGCCGCGGCCGTCGGCGAAGTTGAGGCCGTAGGCCGCTGCCGCGTGCAGGGACTTGCCGTCGCCGCGCCCGGTCTGTCCGTAATCGATCTGGCCCTTGAAGCCGGTGAACGTGTTGTCGAGGATGATGTTGACGACGCCGGCGATGGCGTCGGAACCATAGGCCGCCGAAGCGCCGCCGGTAACGGTTTCGACCCGGCCGATCAACACCGACGGAATGAGGTTGAGATCGACCTGGCCGCCGTCCGACGTCGGGATGAAGCGCCGGGTGTTCACCAGCGTGAGCGTGCGGGTGCCGAAGGTCGGGTTGAGGCCGCGAAGGTTGGCGAACTGCGAGCCGGCGTTGGCCGAAAGGCTCGTGCCCGACGTCGCGTCGGACTGCGACGCGATGTTCTGCGGCATCAGCTTGACGACTTCCGCCGCGTTGGTCTGGCCCAGATTCTGGATCAAGCCTGCGTCGACAACCGTCACGGGAACCGGCGAGTCGAAGCCGTCCTTCTTGATGCGCGATCCGGTGACGAGGATTTCTCCGCCTCCGGCCGCGCCCTCTTCGGTCGCTTGCGGCTCGGTCTGCGCTGCGGCCAAGGACGGCAGGATCAGTGCCGCCAGCGCGGTGCCGCGAATGAGTATCGCCCGTGTCGATGAGATGTTCATGCTCGTCCCCTCCTTCGCCTGCGTTTCTCGCATGACGCTGTGGGATGAGATGCGCGGGGCAGGCGGAATCCGCCGCCGCAAGGGTAAAATTTTCTGCTCAGTGCTGATCGGCGTTCAGAACTGCACGCGCACGCCCGCCTTCCAGCGCATACCGAACGTGTCGAAGAAGACCGGATTGGTGGGATAGGCGGAGACCAGCACGGTGGTTGTTCCGCCTGGCGCCACGGGCGGCTTGAGGTCGAACAGATTCTCGATCGACCCGAACAATTCGATCATCTGATCTTCGCTGCCGACCGGCAGTTCATACGACACGGCCAGATTGACGTAAGTGCGCGACGGGACGCGATTGATATTGACGCTGTTCGGCAGGGTTGGCGCATAGCCGGCATCCTCGGGGCCGGTCCATTCGCGGTTGAGGATGCCCTGGCCGACATGGCGCAGGGTCATTGTCGTGTTGAAGCCCGGCCCGTCATAGGCAATCAGCGCGTTCCACATCCATTTGGGCGTCGGATAGAAGTCGCCGCCTTCCACAGCCGGTCCGGACTGGCCGGCATAGTTGATGGTCGGGATGCCTTCGCTCTGCTTCACCTGGAAATCATATTGGTGATTGAGCAGGAAGCGGACGTCGAGTGTCCCGTCCAGCGAAGCCGTGAGGCTGGTCAGCGGCAGGCGATAGGAGGCCTCGAAATCGAAGCCGCGAATCTCGATCTTGCCGACATTGGCCTGTCCCGCGTCGATCCGGACGATGTCGGTGGGCGAGGCGAAGCTGATCCGGTCGCACAGGACCTTGTAGCCGATGCACAGATCGGTGACGCGCTGGCCGTTGAGGTTGGCGATCGCGTCCCTGACCTTGATCTGGTACCAGTCGAGCGACACCCGCACGCCGCTCAGGAAACCCGGCGTGAGTACGGTACCGATCGTCGTGGTGTCGGCCTTCTCGGCGGTCAGGCCGAAATTGCCGCCACTGAAGATCGGCGTGTTGTCGTTCTTGTTCGGCCCGGCGATGTTCGGATTGTTGACGCGCCCCTGGATCGTGCCTTCGTCGGTCGGCGCCGTCTTCTGGAACAGTTCGCGGAACCCAGCGGCGCGGATATCGCGCGACCAGGTGGCCCGCAGCCGTATGCCGTCGATCATGTCGTAGATCGCGCCGATCTTCCAGCTCGCCGCGTCGGTCGAGCGTGACTGGCCGGTCAGCGTGTCGCTGCTCCTGTTGAGCGTATAGCGCAGCGCGCCGTTCAGCTCGAGATAATCGCCCAGGCCGAAGTCGCGCAGCGTCGGTACGTTGGTTTCCACGAACGTCTCGGTGACATTGATCCTGCCGGCATAGTCGAGCCCGAACGCGCCGGCATAGGCATTGGGGTTGACGCCGCCATGCGTAACTTCGCCCTGCTCGGCCCGGTGATCGATCCCCGCCGCCACGCCGATCGGCCCGGCGCCCCAGCCTGCCGAGAGCGTTCCTTGCACGCTCCCGGCCAGGGCATGCTGGCGATAGCGGAAATCCTCGCCGACATCCCGCCACACGAAGGCGATCGCCGCCGGGTCCATATTGCCGATGCCGAACAGATTGAGCGGCACGCAAGAGGCGTAGAGCGCCTGCAACTCCGCCTGATAGGCAGGCGTGAAGGTCGCCAGGGTCGCCGGCGAAAGCGGCCGGCAGATGATCCGACCGGGATTGGCGGGATCGCGGATCGCATCGATCGCCATCACGAAGGCGTCGTTCTGCCGCGCATAATTGGCCCGGGCGTGCCGCCGGCTGTCGCCATATTGATAGTAAGCGTCCCAGGTCCAGTTGGCGAGGAGCTTGCCGCTGAGGCCGATTACGCCACGGAACACCTCGGCATTGACGCGCTGGACGTTGCGCAGCTCATTGTCGACATCCTTGCCCAGGCTGAAGCTGGCGCCGTTCATGGCCGCGACGACCGAAGGCGGCAGAAAGGCGTTGTCGGGCTTGATGGCCATGGTCGAGCGCGTCGCCGAGACGATCGACGGCGCCGTGGACCTCCGCCCGGCATAGATGAGCTCGGCGGAGAGTTTCAGCGCGTCGCTCAGCTCATATTCGGTCGACACATAGCTCGTATAGCGCTCCAGCGGCGTCTGGATTGCCTGATCGGAGTAAGCCGAGAGATTGTCGCCGCCCTGGGCCTGACCACCGACATTCTTTGGTCCATAGGCGCCCGGGTCATAGTCCATGACGGACTTGCCATCCGCCGAGAAGACCTTGTCGACGGCGGCGAGCGGCGGCTGGATGGCCGGGGCGATGTTGGAGAAGGCGGTCGTGCTGACGCTGGCCGGCGCCGTGAAATTGCGGATCGCGCCATAGGGCGACATGTAGATCATGCCCGAGCGCGGGTCGACGATATAGTTGGGCGCACCATAGCCGAAGGAACCGGGAACATTGTAGCCCGAGATGTTCGCCGGCGTGTTGAGCGTGCCGGGCTGAATGCCAGCCGCGTTAACGAAAATGCCCCAGCTTTCCGCGCACCAGCTGCGAACCTGCGCGCAACGTGAGATGCCGCGATTGCGCTGATATTCGGCGCCAACCACGATATGTCCCCGCCCCCCCGCGACCTTGAAACCATGGGCGGCGGCGGCATGAAAGGACTGGCCGTCGCCGCGCGCGGTCTGGCCATGGTCGACCACGCCTTTGAAGCCCTCCAGCTTGTTGTCGAGGATGATGTTGACGACGCCAGCCACCGCGTCGGATCCATAGGCCGCCGACGCGCCGCCGGTGACCGTCTCGACCCGTCCGAACAGGACCGAGGGAATGAGGTTGAGGTCGACCTGGCCGCCGGTCGAGGTCGGCACGAAGCGCCGGCTGTTGACCAGCGTCAGCGTCCGCGTGCCGAAGGTCGGGTTGAGGCCGCGCAGATTGGCGAACGCTGCACCGATGTCGGCCGAGAAGCCGTTGCCGGCCGTCGCGTCGGATTGCGTCGCGATGTTCTGGGGGATCAGCCGCACGACATCGGCCGCGTTGCCATGGCCCAGGTGACGGATCAGGCTGGCATCGATGACCGTGAGCGGAACGGGGGAATCATAGCCGCTGGTCTTCAGTCGCGATCCGGTGATGAGGATGTCGCCGCCGCCCACCTGCGTCGCGGCCGCGGCCCGGGCAGCATCGTCCTGTGCCTGCGTTCTGAGGATCGCCCGCCGGGCGGGAAGGGGCGGCGGTTCAGTCGCGCCGGAACGCGCAGACCGGGTCCCTGCCAGCTCGGGCGGCCGCACGGGCGCGGGGGGCATCGCCAGCGTGATGGTGTTATTGGCATCCGCCACGATGCGAATGCCGGTGCCTTCCAGCATCGCCTTGAGCGCGGCGCGGATCTCGTAGGTCCCCTTGATGCCCTTGGTCCGCAGATTCCGCAGCCGGCTGCCGGGCGCAATGATCTGGATGCCCGCCTGCCGCGCGAACAAAGTGATGGCGCGGTTTGCAGGCTGGCTGGGGATGTCGAAACTGCGCTGTTGTGCCAGTGCCGCGTCCGGCAGGCAGAAAACGGACGCCGCTATGCCACAGGCAAGAACTGTCCCCCTTGGCAAGATGCTTGAGCCTCTCCCGTGTCCGCCCGCCATGGCGCAGGCTTTATAAGCAAGCGTCCGGCCGGTTGTGCCCGGTCCGCGCGCCCATACTAGCGGGAGAGTATTATACCGCCGGCACTCGATTGCACATGGAGATTGAGGCTGAGCGCGACCGCCCGGGCAAATCCCTCGGGATTGTTCGCCGCGTAGAGTCCCGTGACCGTTTCGGCACCGACGGTCGGATCGCCGATCCCGATCCTACGATCGCTGTAGCGCGCGAATTCGTCGGCCGCCTGCCGCAGCGGCGTGTCCTCGAAGGAGAGCATGCCTTCCTGCCAGGAGAGCTCGCGCCGCAGCGTCTCGGGCGCGATGTTGCGTGCGATGAACGCGCCGTTGGCGGGCAGGGTCGCCTGCATATTGGCGCGCAGCAGGCGCGGTTCCGATGTGTCGCGCCGAACCTCGACGCTGCCTTCGCACACCCGGACCTTGAGCAGCTCGTCATCGAGCCGGCAGACGGTAAAGGTTGCGTTCTGCGCGCGCAGCGCGGTGTCGCCGGCCTCGACGATCAAAGGCGCGTGCTCGGCCGTCGCCACCTTGAACAGTGCTTCGCCACGGGTCAGCGCTACGGTCCGATGTTCGCCGTCGATCGTGACGGCTATGCTGGAATCGGTGTTGAGCGTGACTGTCGAGCCGTCTTCGAGCGGCACGAGGCGCGTCTCGCCCCGGCTGGTCTCATAGATTTTCGCTGAAGCCCGCTTGAGCGGCAGGACCATGGCAAAGACGCCCGTAGCCGCGATCGCCGACGCGCCGATCAGCAGCTTGCGCCGCGTCAGCCGTCGTGGGGCCGGTTGTCCGTCGGTGATCGATGCGGGGTCGGCGGGGTCCGGCGTGAAAGCGGTCGGCTCGAAGTCAGAGCCCAGCGCCTTGGCGCGCTTGGCGTGGACGAGCACGGCCTGGGCGCGGGCGAAGGCGCCGACCCGGCGGAGGTCGCCCTCCAGCCACATGTCGAAGGCGGTCTGCTCGTCCTCATCGAGCACGGCCTCGTCGATCCGCATCGCCCAGGACGCTGCGGCTTCGTCAATCTCGGAACTGCTCTCTCGCGTTGTCATGCCGAGGCTGGTCGTCCCTCAGGGTTCGATCCCTAGATGCTTCGGATGCATCCGTTCCGCCTCTGCCAAGTTGTCGCACGAAGGTCGATAGGCTTTTCGCCAGGCTTTTCTGAACGGCATTCGGGGACATGCCCAATCGATCACCAATTTCACGGTGTGAAAGATCGTGGACGAGGCGCAGCGTCATTGCCGTCCGGGCCGGCTTGGGAAGCGCCCCGATCATCGTGGCGAGCAGATGCAATTGTTGCCGATCGGAGATCTGGATATCAGGCCCGGGTTCGTCCGAGGCAATAGCCAACTGCTCGATCTGCTCGACAGCCTGGATCGATACCACGCGCGCGCGACGCACATGCATCAGGATGACCGAGCGGGCGATCTGGTAGAAATAGGCTTTGGGATTGCGGATCGCCTCCACGTCCTCAAGCGTCGCCAGCTTGGCATAAGCCTCCTGGATGATGTCGTCGGCATCCAGCCCGTCGGGCACCCGCCAGCGATGAAGCTGCGCTCGCAGAGCCGGCTCGTGCGGCAGGATATGCCGGCTGAGCCAGACCGCTCTCTCGTTCGAGAAATGGTACTTGCCGGGCACGGCGTGCCTTCCCCTTTTTAGGGCATCCTCAATCTTTTTCCGGTCCCGCTGTGTCCGCGAAACTCGTATCGATGACTATGTCTCGCCGGGAATTGAGTCAACGACGTGCCTTGCCCGAGGCGGCAGCATGACGTGCCTCCAGCGGTACTGATCCATCATGGACAGGCGCGCCGGGATGAACGAAGCTTGCCCCTCGAATCACCGTTGGGGGAGGCGATCATGCGCGCCATGAGAACGAGCCATCGCTGGCTGCTGGCCCTGCTGGGCGCTCTGGTCCTGCCCTTCGCGGCCCAAGGGGACAGCGGTCCGCAGGTCACGCTGGCGGTCGCCGGCAACGCCGGCCCCGCGAGCGGCGCGATCGAGCGTTTCACCCTGCGTTTCTCCGAGCCGATGGTGCCGCTCGGCGATCCGCGCGCGACGCCGGCGGCGACCAGTGATTGCCCGGTGCCGGCCAAGGGTCGCTGGGTTGATCAACAGACTTTCGTGCTGGATTTCGACACTCCGCTGCCGGGCGGGCTCTCCTGCGCGGTCACGTTGCGCGCGGGGATCACAACGCTCAAGGGCAGCCGCCTGTCCGGCACCAGCCGCTTCCCGATCGACACCGGCGGGCCATCGGTCCGCGCTGTCCTTGCGCCCGGTTATGATTATGAGATTGACGAGGATCAGGTCTTCCTCGTCGCCACCAATGTTCCTGCCGACGCCCGTTCGGTTGCTGCGCAGGCGGCCTGCGCCGTCGACGGAATCGGCGAGACGATCGCCGTCGACGTGCTGCCTGCGAGTGTCCCGGGGCAGTTGCTCGCCGGTCTCGGTGAAACCAACTGGCGGGTCAGCAGCTTCCTGAGCGAGGCAGGCCTCCCCAGCAAATTACCGGCCGACGCCAGGACGCGCGCCAATGCGCTCGCCAGCGTAATGGCACTGCGCTGCCGCCGCCCGTTGCCGCCCGAGCGCGATGTTGCCCTCCTGTGGACCGCCGGCATCGTCGATCATGGCGGCAAGGCGGCCGGGCGCGACCAGCGCTTCGATTTCAAGGTGCGCAAGGCCTTCACAGCCCGGTTCGAGTGCGGCCGGGTGAACGGCGGCGCGGCCTGCGATCCGATCCGCCCCGCCTCGGTCCATTTCTCCGCGCCGGTCCCGCGCGAGAAGGCGCTGGCCGTGCGCCTGCGCCTCGCCGATGGGAGCGAGCGCAGCCCGAAGCTCTCCGATGACGACAAGAATGACGCGCAGGTCGCCGATCTCCAGTTCGCCGGGCCATTCCCGGCGCTGACCGGCGCGACCGTCGTCCTGCCGGAGGGGATCACCGATCTTTCCGGCCGCAAGCTCAGCAATGGCGAGCGGTTTCCGCTCGCCGTGCGCTTCGATGCGCAGCCGCCGCTGGTCAAGTTCGCCGCCGGCTTCGGCATTCTCGAGGCAAGCGAAGGTGGCGTCCTGCCTGTGACGGTGCGCGCGGTCGAGCCGTCACTGGCGGGCAAGGCGACCGCCATCGCCGGCAAGAGCGCGAAGATCGCGGACAGCGACGCCGCCATCGCCGACTGGCTGCGCAAGCTCGATAAGGCGGAGGAGAGCGACTATGAGGAGGTTGATCATAAGGACGGCACGACCACCACGATCAACCACACGCGCGAGAAGCCGATTCTGACCAGCGGCGGCACCGCGATGACCCTCGGCCTGCCGGGCAAGGGCAAGGATTTCGAGGTCGTCGGCATCCCGCTCAAATCCTATGGCTTCCATGTCGTCGAGCTGGCCAGCCCGGCGCTCGGCAGGGCGCTCTTGGGGCGCAACAACGTCACCCGCTATGTTGCGGCCGGCACGCTGGTCACCGACATGGCCGTGCATTTCAAATGGGGTCGGGAAAGCTCGCTGGTCTGGGTGACGGCGCTCAAGAGCGGCGCGCCCGTCGCCAATGCCGCCATCCATGTGACGGATAGCTGCACCGGCAAGCCGATCGTCTGGGGCAGCACCGATGGTGCCGGGCGACTGTTGATCCGCGGCAAGCTCGCCGAGCCGGAGACAGGCGGTTCCTGCAACGACGAGTCCAGTCATCCGCTGATGGTCTCTGCGCGCTTGGGCGAGGATATGAGCTTCACCCTGACAAGCTGGACGCAGGGCATCGCGCCCTATGATTTCGAGCTGCCGTTCGGCTGGTCGGCGCCTGAGGACATCATCCACACCATCTTCGACCGCGCACTCGTCCGCGTCGGCGAGAGGGTGCACATGAAGCATGTCCTGCGCCATCCCTCCGCCGCCGGCTTCGCGTTCGCCAGGGGCTTCTCGGGCAAGCTCACGCTCAGCCATCTCGGCTCGGACACGCAGTTCACGATGCCCGTGACGATCAGCGCCTCGGGGAGCGGCGAGACCGAATGGGCCGTGCCGCAGGGCGCGCCGCTTGGCGACTATTCGCTGCGCTTCGAGATTGATGGGCGCACCGTCTATACCGAGCAGTCGGTGCGCGTGGACGAATATCGCCTGCCGACGATGCGCGCGACCGTGACCGGCCCGGCTGAGGCGCTGGTGCGCCCGACTGCCGTGCCGCTCTCGCTCTATGTCGGCTATCTCTCGGGCGGCGGGGCAGGACAACTGCCGGTGACTTTGCGCACCGATTTCGCGAGCTACGTCCCCGCGCCCGACGGCTGGGACGGCTATCAGTTCGGCGGCGCGGACGTCGTGCCGGGCACACGGCCGCTCGATGACCAGCGTGAGGCGCCGAGCGCGCCTCTGCCCTATGCCCAGACCTTGCCGGTAACCCTGGGCGCCGACGGTACGGTCAAGGCCAGCGTCGATGTCAACCAGCAGGTGACGCAGCCGCTCGGCCTGACGGTCGAAATGGACTATCCCGATGCCAATGGCGAGACGCTGACCGCCAGCCGGCACCTGACGCTCTATCCGTCCGCTGTGCAGCTCGGCGTCAAGACCGACGGCTGGATGATGAAGAATGACGATCTGCGCCTGCAGTTCGTCGCGCTCGATCTCAGCGGCAAGCCGCTGAGCGGCCAGACCGTCAACGTGAAGCTCTATTCGCGCGAGATCATCACCGCGCGGCGCCGTCTGATCGGCGGTTTCTACGCCTATGACAATCAGGAGAAGGTGACCGAGATCGGCGCGACCTGCACCGCGCGCACCGACAGCCTCGGCCGCGCCGGCTGCGCGCTCGATCCCGGCACCTCGGGCGAGGTGACGGTCGTCGCGACGACGATGGACGCGCAGGGGCGGGTGGCGCGCGCGGTCCGCACCGTGTGGCTGGCGGGCGAGGACGACTGGTGGTTCGGCGGCGACAATGGCGACCGCATGGATGTCATCCCCGAGCAGACCGCCTACAAGGCCGGCGAGACCGGGCGCTTCCAGGTGCGCATGCCGTTCCGTTCGGCGACGGCGCTGGTGACGGTCGAACGCGAGGGCGTGCTCTCCAGTTTCGTGACCCAGCTCTCGGGCAAGGATCCCGTCGTCGAGGTGGCGATGCCCGGTGCCTATGCGCCCAACGTCTATGTGTCGGTCATGGCCGTGCGCGGTCGCGTCGGCGGCTTCAAGCTGTGGCTGGCCGATCTGGCGCGGCGCTGGCACCTGCCCTTCTTCTCGCGCGAAGGTGCGGCGCCGACCGCCCTGGTCGATCTCGCCAAGCCGAGCTATCGGCTGGGCATCGCCAAGGTGAAGGTCGGCTGGGAAGCGCATAGGCTGGCCGTGGCGGTGAAGGCCGACCGACCCAAATATGCGGTGCGCGACACAGCCAGTGTCAGCCTCTCGGTCAAGGATCCGTCGGGCAGGCCGGCGCGCGGTGCCGACGTCGCCTTCGTCGCGGTCGATGAAGCGCTTCTCCAGCTCATGCCCAATCCCAGCTGGAACATCCTCGATGCGATGATGGGCGAGCGGTCGCTGTCGGTCATCACCTCGACCGCGCAGATGCAGGTCGTCGGCAAGCGCCATTATGGCAAGAAGGCGGTCGCGGCCGGCGGTGGCGGCGGTGGTGACGCCTCGGCGGTCAATCGCGAGAATTTCCAGCCCGTTTTGCTCTGGCGCGGCCATGTCGCGCTCGATGCCAATGGTAACGCGCGCGTGCCGGTCCCGCTCCCGGATGCGCTGACCAGCTTCAGGCTCGTCGCGATCGCGACGGACGGCGCGCAGCTGTTCGGCACTGGCGAAACCAGCGTGCGCACCGCGCAGAATCTCTCCATCTATTCCGGCATGCCGCCGCTGGTGCGGACCGGCGACTGGTACGGCGCGATCTACACGCTGCGCAACGGCTCCGATCATGCCATGACGGTCACCGCGACGCCCGCGATCGAGCCGGCCTATGTCAAGGTCGCGCCGATCAGCGTCACTATTCCCGCCGGCGGCGCGACGACCGTGCGCTGGAACCTCCGCGCGCCCGGCAATCCGGTGACGCTGCGCTGGACGGTCACCGCGCGCTCGGCGGACGGCAAGGACAATGACAAGGTCACGGCGAGCCAGGATGTCGTGCCCGCCGTGCCGGTCGAAACCTGGGCGGCGAGCCTTTATCGCGTCGGCGAGGGCGCGGCGCCGACCATCGCCTGGCCGGCGGGCGCGCTGCCGGGCGGCTGGGTCGACGTGGCGCTGTCCGACACGCTGGCGCCGCCGCTCGCGGGCGTGCGCAGCTACATGACCGACTATCCCTATAATTGCTTCGAGCAGCGGCTGTCGCGCATCGTCGCGACCGGCGACACGGGCGGCTGGACGGCACTGGCCGCGTCGATGCCGACCTATCTCGATAGCGACGGGCTGCTGCGTTACTGGCCGATCGCCGACGTGCAGGGTTCGCCGGAACTGACAGCGTACGCGCTGGCGGTGACCTCCGCGGCGGGGCTCGCCATCCCCGATGAGTCCCGCGCGAAAATGATCGCGGCCCTGCGCTCGGTGGTCGAAAGGCGGCTGACGCGCGATCGCAAGTTCGTCGGCGACGACCGGCTGCTGCGCATCGCGTCGCTGGCCGCGCTGGCGCGGGCCGGGGCGGCCGATCCCGCCTTGATCGCCGCGATCGACATGGTCCCGGCAGACATGCCGACCAGTGCGCTGGCCGACTGGATCATCGCGCTTGATCGCGTGCCGAGTGCCGCGCGCTCGGCGCAGATGCGCGCGACCGCGGAAGGCGAGCTGCGCAAGCGCCTCGTCTATGAGGGCACGCGTCTCGACCTTGCCGACCAGAAGAATGCACCCTGGTGGATGATGACCAGCGGCGACGAGATGGCGATCAAGGCGCTGGACGCCGTGCTCGGCAAGCCCGGCTGGGCGGCCGAGGCGCCGCGCATGATGACCGGCGTCGCTCAGCGGCAATGGCATGGCCATTGGGACACCACTCCTGCCAATGCCTGGGGCGCGGTCGTCGCCCGGCGCTTCGGCGGGCTCTATCCGGCAAGCGCGGTGACGGGCGCGACGCGCGTGGCGCTGGGGCCGAACAGCCGCACGGTCGCCTGGCCGCTCGCGGCGAATGCCGGGCCGGTGCGCCTGCCGCTGGTGCCGGGACCGATGAGCCTTAGCCAGACGGGCGGGGTAGGCCCGTGGGCAACGGTGAGCGTGCGCGCCGCCGTGCCGTTGCGTGCGCCGCTGATGGCGGGCTATCGCCTCTCCCGCGCGATCAGCGTCGTCTCGGCGCGGCAGCAGGGCCGGTTCAGCCAGGGTGACGTGATCCGCGTCAAGCTGACGATCGAGGCGAGCGCCGAGCGGACCTGGGTGGTGATCAGCGATCCGCTGCCGCCCGGCGCGACGGTGGTCTCCGATCTCGGCGGCCAGTCGGCGTTGCTCAAGCAGGGCGAGGCGAGCGAGGGCAGCTGGCCGGCCTATGTCGAGAAGGGCCGTGACGCCTGGCGGGCTTATTACGACTGGCTGCCGCGCGGCACGACCACGATAGAATATACGCTGCGGCTGAACGGCATCGGCCACTTCACGCTGCCGCCGAGCCGGGTCGAGGCGATGTATTCGCCCGCGATCCGCGCGCAGCTGCCGGTCGCGCCGATCACGATATGGGCGCGCTGAGCCGCCTGCCGGGGCCGATCCGCCGTTGGGGTCCGGTTGGCGCGCTGGTCGCGCTGATCGCGGCCGGCTCGACGCTGGATGTGCTGAGCCGGCCGCCCGACCTGCCCGCGTTCGCCGGGGTCCGCGATGGGTGGAAGCCCAGCGAGGCCTGGCTCTACGATCGCAACGGCAAGCTGCTCGATCGCATCCGCGTCGACTATGCAGCGCGGCGTCTCGCCTGGACCCCGCTCGATGCGGTGAGCCCGGCGATGCGCGATACGATCATTGCGGCGGAGGATAGGCGCTTCGTCAGCCATCAGGGTGTCGACTGGCTCGCCGTCGCGGGCGGTCTCTGGGCCAAGGCGACGCGCCGTCATGATCGCGGCGCCTCCACGATCAGCATGCAACTCGCCGCCTTCCTTTCGCCGGACATCGCCGCGCCCGGCGCGCGTGGCTGGCTGGACAAGGTCCGCCAGATGCGCGCCGCCCGCGCCATCGAGCAGGGCTGGAGCAAGGACCAGATCCTCGAAGCCTATCTCAATCTCGCGCCGTTCCGGGGCGAGACGCAGGGGATCGGCGCGAGCGCGCTGACGCTCTTCGGCAAGCTCCCCGCCGCGCTCGACAAGCGCGAGGCGGCGCTGACGGCGGCGCTGCTGCCCAATCCGGCGGCACGGCCGGATCAGCTCGCGGCGCGGGCCTGCCGCCTGGTGCCGGGCGCCGATTGCAATGTCCTTGCCGCCATGGCCGCGCGGATGGTCGCGCCCGGGCGGCTGCAGGCGCTCGATCCGGGGATTGCGCCGCATCTCGCCCAACGCCTGCTCCGCAAACCGGGCACACGCATCACCACCACGCTCGACGCCGCCGTGCAGCAGGTCGCGGTGCAGGCACTGCGCCACCAGTTGCTCGGCCTCGGCCCGACGCGCGCGCGCGACGGCGCCGCCATCGTGCTCGACAACGCGACCGGCGACGTGCTGGCTTATGTCGGCGGCGTCGGCCTTTCCTCCACCGCGGCGGCGGTCGACGGCGCCAATGCGCTGCGCCAGGCCGGCTCGACCTTCAAGCCCTTCCTCTATGCCCAGCTCATCGAGCGCAAATGGCTGACCGCCGGATCGATCCTGGAAGACAGTCCGGTCCAGCTCGATACCGCCTCGGGCCTCTATGTGCCGCGCAATTACGACAACAGCTTCCTCGGCCCGGTCTCGGTGCGCCGCGCGCTGGCCAACAGCCTCAATGTTCCCGCAGTGCGCGCCCTCGTCCTCGACGGCGTGCAGAGCTTCCGCGACCGCCTGTTCGATCTCGGTTACACCGACCTCAGCGGCGACGGCGATTATTATGGCTTCTCGCTGGCGCTCGGCTCGGCGGAAGTGACCCTGCTCCAGCAGGCCAATGCCTATCGCGCGCTCGCCAATCTCGGCCGCTGGTCGCCCGCCCGCCTGCGCAACGAGGATGCGCGCGCCGCGCCGCGCGCGCTGTTCGACTCCGGCGCCGCCTGGATCGTCGCGGACATCCTCGCCGATGCCGGCGCCCGCGCGGCGACCTTCGGCGTCGACAGCGCGCTGCGCCTGCCGTTCTGGGCCGCCGCCAAGACCGGCACCTCCAAGGGCATGCGCGATAATTGGTGCATCGGCTTTTCGGATCGCTTCACCGTCGCCGTCTGGGTCGGCAATCTCGAGGGCGATTCCATGCGCTCGGTCTCTGGCACGAGCGGCGCCGCGCCCGTCTGGCGCGATATCATGATGGCGCTGCATCGGGGCCGCCCCGGCAAGGCGGCGGCGCGTCCTGCCAATGTGAGCGGCACGCACGTCACGTTCGTGAGCGGCACCGAGCAGGCCCGCACCGAATGGTTCCTTGCCGGGACGGGTCAGGCAGTGCTCGCCCAGGCCCCCGCCTCGGCCCGGCGCCCGCACATCACCAATCCCGTCTCCGGCAGCGTCTACGCCTATGATCCCGACATTCCCGCGCGCCAGCAGGCGCTCGGCGTGGTGGTCAACGGTGCGGCGACGTCGCATCGCCTCTCGCTCGACGGTCGCCCGATGGGTGGCGCGCAGGAGGCCGTGCAGCTTCCGCTCATCCCTGGCAGCCATCTCCTCGCCCTGCTGGACGAGAGCGGGCGGCGGGTGGACCAGGTCCGCTTCACGGTGCGGTGAGACGCCTGCGGATTTGCCGCTTCTCGCGCTCGCCCCATTGTGGCAGTCCCTGAGAGGGGGGAGCGCATGACATGACAGAGTTTCTGTTTCTGGTGACGTTGGTTCTGGCGGCGCTGCTGTGGAACACACGCAATCGCCTTGCCCGGCTCGAGCGGCTGTTCCAGCAAGGCATGCCTGACGCGGAACCCGCGCCGGAGCCAGACCAGAGGCGCTCGGCGGTTATCGTCGATCGCCCAGCCGCGGCCGCCGAACCGGCTCCCGTCAGGCGGAGCGCCATCATCGTCGATGCGCCGCCGCCCGTCGAGCCGGCACCGACGATGGAGGAGCCTGACGCTCCAGCCGAGCCGGTTCTCGCCGTCCCGTTGCCCGCCGCCGAGCCAGCGCAACAGCCCGTCCGCGCATCGACGAGCTTTGAGGATCTGTTCGGCCGCAAGCTGCCGATCTGGGCCGGCGGCATCACGCTGATCGTCGCGGCCGTGCTGCTGGTCAAATATTCGATCGACGCGGGTCTCCTGTCCCCGACGGTGCGGGTCCTCCTTGGCCTGGTCTTCGGTGCCGGGTTGATCGGCGGCGCCGAGGTCGCACGGCGCAAGGCCGATCTGGTGCAGGACGATCGCGTCGCCCAGGCGCTGGCCGGAGCGGGCATCGGCAGCCTCTATGCCGCGACGCTGGCCGGCGCCAATCTCTATGGCCTCTTCTCGCCCGGCATCGCCTTTGCGGGCCTGTGCCTGATCACCGCACTCGCGATCGGGCTGTCGTTGCGCTTCGGGGCCCCGTGCGCCGTGCTTGGCCTCGTGGGCGGGCTTGCGACGCCCGCGCTCGTCGACAGCGGCGAGGGCAATGTCCCGCTGCTGGCCGGTTATCTCGCCATCGTCATCGGCGGCCTCACCTTGCTCTCTCGCCGCCAGCGCTGGGTCTGGCTCGGGGTGAGCGCGCTCATCGGCGGCGGCGCGTGGAGTGCATTGCTGATCGTGACGGGCGGGCTCGACCAGCTCTCGGCCTTGTCCGTCGGCCTGCTCGTGCTGATGCTCGGCATCGGGCTGCCGATCGTCGCCGCGACGGACCATCACGGGCCGCTCCTGCGTGTCGTCGCCGCGATGGTAGCGGCGCTGCAGCTTGCCCTGCTCGTCGCGACCGGCGGCTATGCGCCGCTCATCTGGGGCCTCTACGGCCTGCTCTCTATGGCCTTCATCTGGCTGACGACGCGCATGCCGACGCTTCGCGCGACCGTCGCCGTGCCCTTGCTCACCGCCCTGATCCTCGCCACAACCTGGCCCGAGCCGCCGTTCGGCCAGTTCGTTGCGGTGATGGCTGGCATCGTCCTCAGCTTCGCGGGCAGCGCGCTCTGGCGCGTCTGGCGGGCGGACGGCGGCCCGCTGGAGGCGGCCCAGCTCGCCGTGACGGCGATTGGCGGCCTGTTCGTCGCCTATTTTCAGTTCAACAGTGCTCCGCTGGGCGAAGACACGCAGTTCGCCTTGCTGGCGATCTGTTTCGCGCTGCTTCCGGCAGCGGGCGTCGCCCTCGGCTGGTCGAAGGCGGAGCGGCAGGGAGACCATCGTTTCGCCACGCTCGCGCTCAGTGCCGGTCTGCTCGTCTCGTGCGCAGCCATTCTCGGCCTCTCCGAGTGGACGATCCCGGTCTCGATCGCCCTCATTGCCGGCGGTCTGCTCCTTGTGGGTGAAACGGCGCCGGATGGCGGGACCCGTCACGGCGCGCTGGCCTTTCTTGGCGTCGCATTGCTCATGCTGATGGGGACGGGCTCGGCCGTCGCCGAACTCAATCGCCTGTCGCAGCCCATGCCGATGCTCGATCATCCGCTGCAGGCCTTGCTGCGCTGGGTCGCCGCGCTCATGGTCACGAGCGCGTTCAGCTGGCGCTTCGCCGGATCGATGACCGGCAAGCTGCTCCAGGGGATCGCGGCAGTGCTGGCCTATGGATTGGTCGCGCAGTTCCTCCCCGCCGTCTGGCTCGCCATTGCCGCCGCGCTCGGCATGCTCGCCGCCGTGGAAGCAGGGCGACACCGGCCCGCGCTCGGCCTCACCATCGCGCCTGCCGTTCTCGCCCTTATCGCCGCGCTCTGGGCGCTGGAGCCGCTGGCGCGCTGGCTGCTCGCCGGAGCGGAATCGCTCGCCGGCGATCCCGTGTTCGTTGCGGACCTGCCGACCTCGCATACTGCCCTGCAGTATCTTTTCCTGCCCGCCCTGATCGGCTGCGTCGCGTTGTGGCGCCAGCGGGATGACCTGCACCCGCTCGCCCTGCGCATCGCCTCGGCACAGATGGGCGCCGTCGCGCTGATCGGCGTGCATATCCTCTACAAGCAGCTCTTCGCGATCGGTGACACGGCCGGTTTCGTCGCTCTCGGCCTTGCCGAGCGGACGCTCTGGGAACTGCTCCTGATCGGCGCGGGCCTCGCGATCGGACGCGTTCGGCCCGACCGACGGGAGCCGCTGGTGCTCGTCGGCCTCGGCCTCGCCCATAATCTCATTTATTCGCTGCTGCTGCATGATCCGCTCTGGGCCAGCCAGGCGGTGGGGCCATGGCCGCTCGCCAATCTGCTGCTGCCGGCCTTTGCCATCGCCTTCGCCGGGCCGAGCCTGATCGGGCATGTCGCCCCCGCGCTCGCGCCACGCCTCCCGCGCCCCGGCGCGATCCTGCGCATGATCGTCATCCTGCTCTTCGCTTATGCCAGCCTGCGCCAGCTCTTCGCGGGCAGCCTGCTGACGGCGCGCGACGTGAGCGCGACGGAGAGCATCTGCTGGTCGGTGCTCGCGATCGCGCTGGCGATCGGCTATCTGCTCTGGGGCATCCGCACCGGCCAGCGCGCCTGGCGCATCGGCTCGCTGCTGCTCATGCTGGCCGCCGTCGCCAAGGTCTTCCTGCTCGATGCCTCGGGACTGGAGGGATTGCTGCGCATCCTCTCCTTCCTGGCGCTCGGCTTCAGCCTGATCGGCATCGGCTGGCTCTACAGCCGCTATCTACGGCCGGATGCGACCGCTACTTGAACAGCCCGAGGTCGATGGAGTCCGCCACCGCCTTGTAGCCCGCGTCGGTGCCATGGAGGTGATCGCCCATGTGATAGCCGGGCCGCATCTGGAGCGGGTCGGCGGGATCCGCGAAGGCCTTGTCGAAATCGACCCAGCCGTCGAAGATCCTGCCCGCGCGGATCGCGGCGTTGATCCCCTCGCGAACCGTCTCGCCCTGCTCCGTCCAGCGCAGTGAGCCCTTGTAGGGGGCGATGGTCGCGCCGATCACCTTGATGCCCTTGTCATGCGCGCGAGCGACGATCTGCCGGTAGCCGTCCAGCAACATTTCCTGCGTGACCGGAACGCCGGCATTGGGCAGGCCCGTGCCCGGCGCCGGCGGAGGACTGCCGGGGGGTGTGAAGGCCATGCCGAGATCGTTCACGCCGAGGAAGACGACGACATATCGGACCCCCGGCAGCGCGATGATGTCGCGGTCCAGGCGCGCCAGCCCGCTCTCGCCGAACCCCTCGTTCAGCACGCGATTGCCGCTGATCCCCTGGTTGGCGATACCCCATTTCCCCTTGGCCCAAGCCGACAGCCGCTCGGCCAGATAGTCCGGCCAGCGACGGTTCGCGCCCAATGTCGATCCGATGCCGTCCGTGATCGAGTCCGCCAGCATCGCGATCGTGCCCGCGCCGTCGATCGCGTCCACCTCGATCGCCGCCGCGAAGGGCCGGTTCTGCAGCGTCTGCACCGGCTCGAAGGTTCGCCCGAGATAATTGCCCTCCGGCGACACCAGTATCGTGTCGAGCCCGGTCTGGTGGCAGGAACAGGGGCCGGTCTCGCCGGGCACATAGAGCTGCAGCGACAGGCGTGCGAGATCGGGCACGGCCATGGCGATCGCATCGCTGACAAGCGGCGCCCGGGCAGCCACGCGCGCGCTCTCGCGGCCGGCGAAGGTCAGCATATGCGCCGAGCCGGGCACTTCCTTGCCCTCTGCGTCCAGCAGGGCGACGCGCGCGCCGCCGATCTCCAGCGGCGTCTCGCCATAGGCATTGGTGAGCCTTATCCGCAGCGCCTTGCCACCGGCCGAGATGCGCAGCGTCTGCACCAGGGTCTGGTTCCTGAAGGAGGGCGCGGCGAACATCGCGCCATAGCCGGGCATCGGGCGGACAGGCGCGGCGGACCAGCTCGTGATCCACCCAGCCTGCGCCGGAGTCGCGGCCGCGAAGACAGCGGCTAAAACTGCTGCGTGAAAAGCTCTCATCATCCCCTCCGATCGATTGATTATCTGTATGGGCGGTATGGCGCAACGCAACTGCCTTTCGCGCGGCATGTCGCGCAACATTTGTCGAATGAAATGCGAGGCGCATTGCTGGCTTTGGCATCGCCTTTCATTTGCGCTAGAGGCCGCTCATCCATCTGCAGCGCGCCCCTCGCGCGCCGCTGTCAGTCGCACAGACTCGTCAAGGAAGACCGCTTCATGAAGATCCATGACGTCCGCACCTACAAGTCCGCCGAACCGCTCGCGCGCGAGGATCAGCTCGCCTGGAAGCTCGCCGCCGTCGCGACCGATCCCGTGCCGGTGGAGGCCGACGTGGTCGAGATGATCGGCAACCGCATCATCGACAATGCCGCGGTCGCCGCAGCCTCCATCGCGCGCGGGCCGATCCGCTCGGCGCGCGCGCAGGCGCTCGGGCACAAGAGCGCGAAGGGCGCACCGATCTTCGGCTTGTCCGCCGAGACGCTGGTCAGCCCGGAATGGGCGGCCTGGGCCAATGGCGTCGCGGTGCGCGAACTGGACTTCCACGATACCTTCCTCGCCGCCGATTACAGCCACCCTGGCGACAATATCCCGCCGATCCTGGCGGTCGCGCAGGCCAGGGGCCTCGACGGCGCGGCGCTCGTGCGTGGCCTCGCGGCGGGCTACGAGATCCAGGTCGATCTTGTGAAGGGCATCTGCCTGCACGAGCACAAGATCGACCATATCGCCCATCTCGGTCCGAGCGCCGCGGGCGGCATCGGCGCTTTGCTCGGACTCTCGACAGAGGTCACCTATCAGGCGATCCAGCAGGCGCTGCATGTGACGACGACGACGCGCCAGTCGCGCAAGGGCGAGATCTCGACCTGGAAGGCCTACGCCCCTGCCTTCGCCGGCAAGATGGCGATCGAAGCAGTAGATCGCGCCATGCGCGGCGAGGGCGCGCCGTCGCCGGCCTATGAGGGCGAGGACGGCTTCATCGCGTGGTTGCTCTCCGGCCCGGGCCATGTCTATCATGTCCCGCTGCCCGAGCCGGGCGAGCCCAAGCGCGCGATCCTGGAGACCTACACCAAGGAGTATAGCGCCGAATATCAGAGCCAGGCGCTGATCGACCTTGCCCGTCGTATGGGTCCGAAGGTCGGCGACTTCGCCAAGGTCAAGTCGATCCTGATCAAGACCAGCCATCATACGCACTACGTCATCGGCACCGGCGCCAACGATCCGCAGAAGATGGACCCGAAGGCGAGCCGCGAGACCCTCGATCATTCGATCATGTATATCTTTGCGGTCGCGCTGCAGGATGGCGGCTGGCACCATGTGAAGAGCTATGCGCCCGAGCGCGCGCAACGGCCGGACACGGTGGCGCTGTGGCACAAGATCAGCACGGTCGAGGACCCGGTCTGGACGAAGCGCTATCACGCGCCCGGCGCGGACAAGGCCTTTGGCGGCGAGGTGATCATCACCATGGAGGACGGCAGCGTCATCCAGGATCAGCTCGCCATCGCCGACGCCAATCCGCTCGGTGCACGGCCTTTCGCGCGACCGCAATATGTCGATAAGTTCCGCACGCTGGCCGAGGGAATCGTCTCGCCGGCCGAGCAGGACCGCTTCCTGGCGCTGGTCGGGCGGCTGCCATTGCTGAGCGCGGCGGAGGTGGCGCAGCTCAACTTCGTCGTGACCCCGGACCAGCTCGGGCCCGAGGCGCCGGCCGGGATTTTTTGATGATATGACCCCCGTTCGGTTCGAGCGGCCGTCGAGCGAAGTCGAGACGGCTGTCGAGAACACTGGACAGGAGTTCTCGACAAGGCTCTCGACTTCGCTCGATCCTTGCTCGAACCGAACGGCGGGAGAAGGATTTGAGGACAAGACCAAATGACCGACCTTCCCAGCATCAAGCCCAAGAAGAGTGTCGCCCTCTCCGGCATCGTCGCGGGCAACACCGCGCTCTGCACGGTGGGCCGCACCGGCAACGATCTCCATTATCGCGGCTATGACATTCTCGATTTCGCCGAGGAGAGCGAGTTCGAGGAGATCGCGCACCTCCTCGTCCACGGCACCTTGCCCAACAAGGCCGAGCTGGCCGCCTACAAGGCCAAGCTCAAGGCCCTGCGCGGCCTGCCGCTCGCGGTGATGGAGGCGCTGGAGGCGCTGCCCGCCGCCGCGCATCCGATGGACGTGATGCGCACCGGCGTCTCCGTGCTCGGCTGCACCCTGCCCGAGACGCATGACCACAATATGCCCGGCGTGCGCGACATTGCCGACCGGCTGATGGCCTCGCTCGGCTCGATGCTGCTCTATTGGTATCATTACAGCCATAACGGCACGCGCATCGAGGTGCAGACCGACGATGACAGCATTGGCGGCCATTTCCTGCATCTGCTCCACGGCACGCCGCCGAGCGAGGCGCATGTGCGCGCCATGCATGTCTCGCTGGTCCTCTATGCCGAGCATGAGTTCAACGCCTCGACCTTCGCTGCAAGGGTCATCGCCGGCACCGGATCGGACATGTACAGCGCGATCACCGGCGGCATCGGCGCGCTGCGCGGCCCCAAGCATGGCGGCGCCAACGAAGTCGCCTTCGAGATTCAGAAGCGCTACGCGACGCCGGACGAGGCCGAGGCCGATATCCGCCGCCGTATGGAGGCGAAGGAAGTCATCATCGGCTTCGGCCACCCGGTCTATACCGTGTCCGATCCGCGCAATGTCGTCATCAAGCGCGTCGCGAAGAGGCTGGCGGAAGAGGCCGGCGCGATGAAGCAGTTCGACATCGCCGACCGCATCGAGACGGTGATGATGGACGCGAAGTCGATGTTCCCCAATCTCGATTGGTACAGCGCGGTGAGCTATCATCTGATGGGCGTGCCGACGGCGATGTTCACGCCCCTCTTCGTGATCGCCCGCACGAGCGGCTGGTCCGCCCACGTCATCGAGCAACGCATCGACAACAAGATCATCCGCCCGAGCGCGAACTATACCGGGCCGGAGGATCTGAAATGGGTGCCGCTGGCGAAGCGGAAGTGACACACTGATCACCCCTCCCTTTCAAGGGAGGGGCAGGGGGTGGGTGTCGCGCAGCGATCTGCGAAGATGCCCCCACCCCAACCCCTCCCCTGAAGGGGAGGGGCCAAGAGAAAGGACAAGGCATGCCCTACCTGACCGCCGCCGATCTCCCCACCGAACCCGCCGGCCGCCGCTTCCGCGCACTGCTGGACGCGCCCGGCATCCTTCAGCTTCCCGGCGCGCATAACGGCCAGGCCGCGATCCAGGCGCGCAATGCCGGCTTCGACGCGCTCTATCTCTCCGGCGCCGCCATGACCGCCTCGATGGGGCTGCCCGATCTCGGCATCATCACCGTGGACGAGGTGGCCTTCTTCATCCGCCAGATCGTCCGCTCGTCCGGGCTGCCGCTGCTGGTCGATGGCGACACCGGCTATGGCGAGGCGCTCAATGTCATGCACATGGTGCGCACCTTCGAGGAGGCGGGGGCGGGGGCCGTGCATCTCGAGGACCAGCTGCTCCCCAAGAAATGCGGGCACCTGAACGACAAGAAGCTGGCCGACGCGCACGACATGGCGGCCAAGGTCGCTGCGGCCGCCAAGGCGCGGCGCGACCTCGTCATCGTCGCGCGCACCGATGCGGCGGCGAGCGAGGGGCTGGACGGCGCGGTAGCGCGCGCCAAGCTCTACATGGAGGCCGGCGCCGACGCGATCTTCCCCGAGGCGCTCAACACGCGCGAGATGTTCACCGCCTTCGCCGAGCGCATGCCGGGCGTGCCCCTGCTCGCCAACATGACCGAGTTCGGCAAGACGCCCTTCTTCACCGCGAGCGAGTTCGAGGCGATGGGCTATGCCATGGTGATCTGGCCGGTCTCCTCGCTGCGCGTTGCCAACAAGGCGCAGGCCGAGCTTTATGCGGCGATCAGGCGCGACGGCGGCACCCACAATATGGTCGACCGCATGCAGACCCGCGCGGAGTTGTACGAGACGATCGGGCTGCACGACTATGAGGCGCTGGACGCCTCGATCGTGAAGACCATCGTGCCGGAGGCGATGCCGCAATAGGGCCAGACTTGATCATACTTCCCGTTCGGTTCGAGCGCGCGTCGAGCTTGTCGAGACGTGTGTCGAGAATATGCTTCAGCACAGATCTTCTCGACAGCCATCTCGACAAGCTCGATGGCCGCTCGAAGCGAACGGGCGGGGGCAGGGATTGGCCGATACGCCCCTTTCTGCTATCGGCGGCGCCATGACCAACCCCAATAGCCTCGATTATCAGCGCCCCGTCCTCACCCCGCCCGATGGCCAGAAGAAGGTGCTGCTGCACAGCTGCTGCGCGCCCTGCTCGGGCGAGGTGATGGAGGCGATGACCGCGAGCGGGATCGACTACACCATCTTCTTCTACAATCCGAACATCCACCCCAAGGAGGAATATATCCTCCGCAAGGACGAGAATATCCGCTTCGCGCAGGAGCATGGCGTCCCGTTCGTGGACGCGGATTACGACACGGTGAACTGGTTCAAGCGCGCCAAGGGCATGGAATTCGAGCCCGAGCGCGGCGCGCGCTGCACCATGTGTTTCGACATGCGCTTCGAGCGCACCGCGCTTTATGCGCATGAGCATGGCTTCCCGGTGATCACCAGCTCGCTCGGCATCTCGCGCTGGAAGAACATGAACCAGATCAACGATTGCGGCGAGCGCGCGGCGGCGCATTATCCCGACATCAAATATTGGACGTTCAACTGGCGCAAGCAGGGCGGCGGCGCGCGCATGATCGAGATCAGCAAGCGCGAGCAGTTCTACCAGCAGGAATATTGCGGCTGCGTCTTCTCGCTGCGCGACACCAATGCGCATCGCGTCAGCCAGGGCCGCGAGGAAATCCGCATCGGCGAGCTCTATTACGGCGTGGACGCCCCGTCCGAATAGGATCTGTTGGCACCGGCTGGTGAACCGCGCGGTTTAGTTCAACGGCTTAGCGGTCTCGAAGAGGCTCGGTCGGGCCGCCTGCAGCGACGCGATCCTGCGGGTTGTGGCCGCGAAACCACGCTCATTGCCCGGTTTAGCTTTTTCCATCTGTGGCAACTCGCCACTCTACCGCAGTCAAAGCCTCTCCGCGACCAACAGGATATTTCGCAAGACGAGCCGCCGTTACGGGCGAGCCGTGTGTATTGGCGAAATGGGCGCCGTTGCGATCCCATTTACGGGGCCAGAATAAGGGACATGTCCGGCAAAGCCGGCAGGAGGGGAGATTCGAATGAAGAAGTTTCAGGACAACATGACGCGCACTCTGTTGCGCGCCGCACTCGCGACGGGAACGATCCTGTCCACCGTGTCGATCATGAGCACAGCCGCGCTCGCGCAGGATCCGCAAGCCGCCGAGGCGGAAGACACCAGCAACGACATCATCGTCACCGCGCAGATGCGTTCGCAGAATCTGCAGGACATTCCGCTCGCCATCACCGCGGTGAGCGGCGCCCAGCTCGAGGCGCGCAGCCAGACCCGCCTGACCGACATTGCGGCGCAGGCGCCGAACGTGATCCTGCAGCAGAACCCGGCCGGTTCCGGCAATTCGATGCGCGCCTATATCCGCGGCGTCGGCCAGGCCGACCAGAGCCCGTCGGTCGAGCCGGGCGTCGGCATCTACATTGATGACATCTATTTCGGCTCGGTCACGGCATCCGCCTTTGACCTGAGCGACGTCGATCGCGTCGAGGTGCTGCGTGGCCCGCAGGGTACGCTGGCCGGCATGAATTCCGAGGGCGGCGCGGTCAAAGTCTATTCCCGGAAGCCCGAGGGCAAGGGCGGCTATGTGGAGGTCACCGCCGGTTCGCTGAACCGCAGGGACGTCAAGGCAAGCGCTGATTTCACCGTGGTCCCCGATGCGGTCTTTGCCCGTATCACCGGCGTGACGCGCAACCGCGATGGTTATGTCACGCGCTATGACTATGCCTGCGTCAATCCCACTGATCCTTATGTTCAGCCGGGCACCAGCGTGATCCAGGCCGGCGCGGCGGCCATTCCGCGCCTCGCCACCAGCAATCACTGCGTACTCGGAACCCTTGGCGATCAGAAGATGTATGCCGTGCGCGGTTCGCTGCGCATTGCTCCCGCGGGCAGCCCGCTCGAAATCAATGTGACCGGCGACTATACGAAGGACAATTCGGCTACCCAGGCGTCCGTGCTTCTTGCAAGCGCCGAACTGACCGGCCGCCAGAATAACAGCATCCCCTATCAGGGCGTGCCGTACGACAATCGCTTCGTGACCTACGGGCAATACCGCAGGCCGAACGCCGTCCTCAACGATCCCTATGCGACCTATGCCAACTTCTTCGATCCGGGCGTCACCTATCGTGCCGCGACATCCACCGCGACGGGTGGTCCCGGCACTGCCGGCGCGCCGAACGGGCCGCTGTTCGCGGACCCGTCAAGCACGAACGAAGGCTGGGGCGTTTCGGGCACGATCGACTATAAGCTGGGTGAAAATTTCGCGTTGAAGTCGATCACCGGTTATCGGCATTATTTCTCGGCAAGCTCGGACGACAATGACAACTCGCCGGTGGCCTTCATCGGCGGCGGCTACAGTTACTTCACCCACAATCAGTTCAGCGAGGAACTGCGTTTGTCGGGTAACCTCGCCGACAATGCGGTCCATTTCACCGTTGGCGGTATCTATTATCACGACGACACGCGGTACGATGGCCGCATTCACACGCCCTTCTCGGGTTTCGGTGAATATGCCGTGTTCCCATGCGGTGGCACGCTGCCGGCCTGCGTTGTTGCCAAGCCAACCTTCTCGTTCATTAACGACGATACGGCGAAGCTGAAGGTCTATGCGGGCTTCGGTAATGTGAGCTGGAATATCACGGACAAGCTCACGCTCGAGGGCGGCATTCGCGTGACGCATGAGCAGAAGGACTATCATTATGCCCGCCTGAATCCGGACGGCTTGAGCGACTATCTGCCGCTCAGCAACCCGGCTAACCCGCTAACCGGTCAGGTTGGCACCTATAAGGGCACGACCACCGACTATCGCGCGGCGATTTCCTATAAGATCAACGATGACTCGATGGTCTATGCGCAGTTCTCGACCGGCTTCAAGGGCGGCGGTGTGGCACCGCGTCCCTACGATTATCGCCAGATCCGTGGCTTCGGACCCGAGAAGCTTCGCGCCTACGAGATCGGTTTCAAGACCGATTTGCTGGATCGTCGCGTTCGTGTGAACGGCGATGTCTTCTATATGGATTATAAGGGCTATCAGGGCGTTCCGCAGGTCTGCCTGGACAGCAACAATAATCCCTTGCCGGCTAATGCCGGTGGTGTGCCGGGTCTGTGCGGTCAGTATCTGAATATCGGCGATGCTCGCGTCCAGGGTTTCGAACTCGAAACGACGATCAAGCCGGTCGACGGGTTGACCATCGACGGATCGCTCAGTCTGACCGACTTCAAGTTCACGTCGATCAACTATCCGACAACCTCCATCGTGGTCGGCGCGAAGCGACCGGGCATCGGCGACTGGAAGTGGAGCGCGGGCATCCAGTATCAAGCCATTCTTGGCGACTTTGCTACCCTCACGCCGCGCTTCGACATTGCCTACACGTCCGGCTATTGCGGCGACTTCACCTGCACGCCGATTGCCATCGTCGACAGCAACACGATCTCAAACGCCAGGTTGACCTTCGAGACCATGGAGAAGGAATGGTCGGTTGCGCTCGAAGTCACCAATTTGTTCAACAAGCTCTATTACCTGAACAAGTTTACCAACACCTGGTACGCAAGCGCGCAGCCCGGAACGCCTCGTCAGTGGGCTGTCACCGTGCGCCGCCGGTTTTGACCTTCTTGCGATAATTCGAAAAAGCGGGCGGCGGGGAGTAGAGCGTGATCTCAACTCCCCGCCGTTGGCATAACGGCCATATGGAGGGATTGAGATGATCACATTGAAGACCTGCCTGATCGCACTGCTCGGTCCTTCCCTTTTGCTGGCGGCCAGCGGCCCCGGTTTCGCGCAGGCCGCTCCGGCTGCCACGCCGGCTGGCGGGATCGATTCCAACCTGATTACGCAGGCAGCGGCGCGCAGCATTGAGGACGGCAAGGCGCCCGACAGTATCGGAACAGGGCGCTATCCGGCCAAGAAGCTGCAATATCCGAGCCTGCCCAACCAGGTTGTGTATCAGCCCGCTGATCTTTCCCGGCTCGGTGGCGTGAAGATGCCGATCTATGTCTTCGGCAACGGAGCGTGTTCCGAGGACGGTGCATCATCGCGCCAGCACCTTCTGGAGATCGCGTCACATGGCTATCTGGTCGTCGCGCCCGGTGGCATTTACAGCGGCCCGGGCGTGGTAATGACTCCCCAGAGCTGGATCCTTCATCGCGACAAGACGCATTATCAGCAACTGGGCGAGGCGATTGACTGGGCGGTTGCCGAAAACGGCCGGAAGGGGAGCCCCTTCTATCGCAAGATCGACACCAAGCACGTCGCGGTGTCTGGCTATTCCTGTGGCGGGAACCAGGCGCTCAGATATGGTGGCGATCCCCGCATCAGCACGTTCGTCATCATGAATAGCGGTATTCTCGGGGGCAACGGTCCCACCGGTTCGGTGGAAATGTCATCCGACAAGAGCCTGCTGGACAAGATTGACCGGCCGATCATCTATGTTCTGGGCGGCAAGAGGGACATTGCCTATCCCAACGGAATGGATGACTATTCGCGCCTGACGCATGTGCCCTCCGCAGTCATCAACATCGACGTGACGCATGATGGCACCTATGCGCAGCCTAACGGCGGCCGCGCGGCGCAGGCCGTGGTCGCCTGGCTGGACTGGCAGCTGCGTGGCGACCAGAATGCCAGGACATGGTTCGTGGGCAAGGATTGCAAGCTCTGTACCGATCCGGATTGGCAGATCGAGACACGCAATCTCAAGTAGATGAAAATATCTGCGCGCTGTCCGTGGAGCGGCGCGGAGAGGCTTTCGAGACGACCCGCTTGCTTTCCGAGAAAGTGGGCTTCTCCTCCCCGACGGGAAAAGACGGAGAGGGAGGAAGCCTTTCCCCTGACCAACGCCCGCAATAGTTGATGCATAAGCCGCGTCGATCGGCCATCAACGTATAAGGCATGTCGTTATCTGTCTGGGAGACCGCTCTATGCGTCTGGCAATGATCGGCCTCGGCCGGATGGGCTCGAACCTTGCGCTGCGCCTGATGCGCGGCGGACACGAGGTGATCGGGTTCGACAACAATCGGGCGAATGTCGATGCGCTTGCGGCGCAGGGCGGCATCGCGGCCACGTCGCTGGAGGATCTCGCTGGCAAGTTCGACGGACGGCGCATCTTCTGGGTGATGCTCCCGGCCGGCGCGCCGACCGAGAGTACGATCGAGACGCTCTGCAAGATCGGATCGCCCGGCGATATCGTCATCGACGGCGGCAACAGCTTCTACAAGGACGACATCCGCCGCGCTAAGAGCTGCAGTGACTGTCAGATCCATTATGTCGACGTCGGCACATCGGGCGGCGTCTGGGGCCTGGAGCGCGGCTTCTGCATGATGATCGGCGGCGAGAAGGAGATTGTCGACCTGCTCGATCCGGTCTTCGACGCGCTGGCGCCCGGCAAGGGCAATCTCGTCCCCACGCGGGGCCGCAATCTTTCCGACGACCGGGCCGAGCGGGGCTATATCCATGCGGGCCCCGCCGGCGCGGGCCATTTCGTCAAGATGATCCACAACGGCATCGAATATGGCCTGATGCAGGCCTATGCCGAGGGCTTCGACATCCTCAAGACCAAGGCGTCCGAGAAGCTGCCCGAAGAGGAGCGCTACACGCTCGACCTCACCGACATCGCGGAAGTCTGGCGCCGCGGCAGCGTCATCTCGTCCTGGCTGCTCGATCTGATCGCGATCGGCCTTGCCGGCGATCATGACCTCGCGCAGTTCAGCGGCCGGGTCGCCGACAGCGGGGAGGGGCGCTGGACGATCGACGCGGCGATGGAGGAAGCCGTGCCGGCCAACGTCCTCACCGCCGCACTCTACGCACGCTATCGCTCGCGCTCGGACACGACCTTCGGCGACAAGCTGCTCTCGGCCATGCGCTTCGGCTTCGGCGGCCATGTCGAGATGCCGCAATAGGGGCCGAGGCAAGCATCACCCCTCCTCTTCAGAGGAGGGGCCGGGGGTGGTGGCGATGCGCAGCATCGCTCGCGAAGCGACAAGCCCGCACCGTCGAAGCACCACCCCAACCCCTTCCTCTGAAGAGGAGGGGCTAGGTCAGGCGGCTCTCACTCCTTCCAGGGCGAGGGCATGTTGAGCGGCTGAGCGACCGTCACGCCTTCCGAGCGCGCGACCTTGTCACCCTCGACGCGGATCAACTCCAGATGGATCTGACTCATCGGCGTCGTGTCCAGCGTCGAGACCTTGCGTCCGTCGGTCGTGGTGAAGCTCGCCTCGCGCTGCGGCATGTCCTGCAGGCTGATCGCGACCACCAGCCCGGTCGCCTCGTCGACCACCGGGAAGCGGCGGTCGCGGATGCGGTCGATCGGCTGATAGGCGCCGAGCTGGAGCTGCGCCTCGCAACCCTTGGCGAGCGCGCCCGGCCCGGTCGTCCCGGCGGTCAGCGAGAGGCCGTTCTCCTTGAATTCGCAGCCCGGCGTGAACTGCGTGAGCAGCGTGCCGTTGTTGCGCTGCTTGGTGCCGAGATAGGCGTTGGCGACGTCGATCAGCCGCTCGCGTGAGCGTTTGTCGGCAGCCGCGAGCGGCTTGGCGAAGCTCTTGTCGATCGTGAAGGCCAGCGGATCACCGAACAGCATCGGCAGGCCCTTGCGCGCGACGATCAGCTCGATCTCCTGGATCTTGCCCTCGGGAGCCTTGATCCGCACCCCGCCAAAGGCCGGCGCGTCATGATCGTACATCGTGCCGATCCAGACGACATTGCCGGTCCTGGCATCGGCGGCGGCGAAGGCCTTCTTGCCGACCGTCGCGCCGGCCGAGCCCCAGCCCGCATCGCCGATCATCAGCCGCACACCGTTTTCGCTGTAGCCGACCGGATCGGCCCAGGGCAGGCTCTTCCAGTCCTGCCTGGCGAGCGCGACCATGGTCTGATCGGCGAGCTTGAGCAGGCAGGCCTCGTCGCACGGCGCGGCGGACGCGGCGGCGGGGAGGGCAAGGGCGGTTGCGCCGAGCGCGAGAAGAGCGAGGGTCGTGCGCATCACTTCTTCTCCTCCGCCCAGGGCGAATGCATCCCGTAGGGCACGTAATCGAAATTGGCCTCGATCGTGTAGATCTTGCCGTCGATGATCTTGAACGCTTCCATGATCGAGAGCGAGTTGGGCCATTTGAGCAGGGTCTTCATGGTCCGCCCGTCGGTCAGCTTATATTCGTCGAAATAATTGGCATGGTCGAAGAAGGTCATGCCCACGACGATACCGCGCTCCACGTCGATCAGCGGGAAGCGGCGCTCGCGCAGCTGCTTGTTGATCCGGTAGATGCCCATCTTGAACTGGTTCTCGCAGCCCGATGCGACCGAGGCGGAATTGGACTGGGTGGTCGTCGGCGAGGTCGTGCTGATGCCATTCTCTAGCCGCGAGCAATCGTCGGTGAAATGGGCGAAGACCTGCCCGTCATTATATTCGACGGTGTTGAAATAGCTGTCCGCCACGGCGCGCAGGCGGGCGCGGGGGCGGCTCTGCTCGGGCGTCAGCGCCTTCACCCAGGCCGGATTGTGCGGCTCCTTGCCGGTGCCGAAGATGAGCGGCATGCCGGTCTGGCGCGAGACGACCGTCTCTGCCTCGGTGATCCTGTCATGGTCGACCTTGAGGCGGATGGCGAGGAAGACGAGCTTGCCATGCTCATAGGCATGACCGAACCAGGCGGTGTTGCCGGTCTCCGGATCGGAGGCCTTCATGCCGTCGTCGGGCACGATGGAGGAGACCGTCTCCCACAGGCCCTGGCCGATCGGCATCTCGACACTGTTCTCGGTGAAGCGCACCGTCTCGGCCAACGGCGCGGCGGAGGGATCCTTCTTCGCCAGTGCCGCGACATAGGCATCGAGCGCCTTTTCGAGGCAGGTGCGCCCGCAGGCCTCCCTGGTGAGCGCGCTGGTCTCGCCATAGGCCTGCGCCCCGGCCGGACCGGCCGCGACCAGCCCCAGCGCGAACGCGGCGGCATAAGTCCTTAACATCATTCCCTCCTCGATCGATGCCAGCCACGCTGACAGGGCGCGGCGTCGCTGTCATTGCTGAGGGTGCATCGCCGACCTTGCTGACAGGGCCGCGCGGAGCGCTGCGCTGGCGTTAGGCGCGGAAAAGGCGGATTGACGCTGGCAAGGAAGGAGAGGGCCATGCCGCCAACACGCTTTCTCGCGCTCGCTGTCCTGCTCGGCCTGACCGTATCGAGCGCGTCTCCTATCGCCTCTGCCGGCGCATTGGCCGATCGGGTCCGGGTGCTGGAGGACCAGCAGGCGATCCGCGCGGTGCTCATCCAATATGGCGACTATCTGGATGCGCAGGACTATGGGCATTATGCTGCCCTGTTCGCCAAAGATGGGGTCTGGACCGGCGGCTATGGCACCGCAACCGGCCCCGCCGCTATCCAGGCGCTCATGGAAAAGAGCATGGGCAAGCCCGCGCCCGGCTTCATCAACAGGACCAAGTTTCATCTCATGGCCACCGAGCAGATCGCGGTGACGGGCGACACCGCCACGGTCCGCTCGCGCTTCACGGTATTCACCGCCGATGCGGACGGCAGGCCCGCTCCCAGCCGGGCGGGGCGTTATGTCGACGCATTCGTGCGTGAGCCAGGCGGCTGGAGGATCAAGCGCCGCACGACTTATGGAATCATTCCCTATTCCGGCCCGTGAGCCGGACGTCATCGCGCAACTTGCCAGTTCGCTGGTGGCATTGCGCCCGCGCGCGGCTGGGCGGAGAACGGCGCCATCTCGTCGATTATCGCTTTGTCTCAGGGAGAAGTTTCATGTCGTCACCCCGCCTCTCGATCCTGCTCGGGTCGGCCCTGCTCTTCGGCACCGTTGTTGCCACTGCCGCGCCGACCTCGTCTGCGACCGCGCTGGAGAAGCGCGTGCGGGTGCTTGAGGATCAGCAGGAGATCCGCCAGGTGCTGATCAGATATGGCGAATATCTCGATGCGCGCGACTATGCCGGCTATGCCTCGCTCTTCGCCAAGGACGGCGTCTCCAGCAGCGGCTTCGGCAGCGCGACCGGCCCGGCCGCGATCCAGGCGATCCTGGAGAAGAATCTCGGCAAGCCCGAGCCCGGCTTCGTCAACAAGTCCAATTTCCACCTGATGACGACGGAAGTCGTTCAGGTCGACGGTGACAAGGCGACCGCACGCTCGCGCTACCTCTTCATGACCGCGTCTCCGGATGGCAAGCCGGTTGCCGCGCTCGCCGGGCGCTATGTCGACCAGCTCGTGCGCGAGAATGGCGTCTGGAAGCTCTATCGCCGCACCAGTCACGGCGTGATCCCCTATCGCGACGGCAACAACCCGAACCTGCCGCCGCGCCCGGCGGCCCTGCAGGGTGTGGTCCAGCCGCAGGCGCAGTAAAGGGCGAGCGCCGCCGCCCGCTGCGAGTTTAGTAATGGATCGGATCCGGTAGAGACGCCAGTGAACTGACGCCACCGCGATCCGGCTGACAAATGCTTGCCTTTCCTGTCGTCCGCGCGATAGGGGAGCGGCACGCTTGGACTCGCGGGATGTTTAGTGTTTTGGGGCGAACGATAAACCAGGAGAGGCCCGCGCCCAGCGCGGCGCGGTCAGCCGGCCGGCAGGTCGAGCGTCGCCTCGCGCCGCTGGATGCGCCATCCTTCGGCGAGCCGGACGAGCTGATCCGCATAGCTGCCGGCCAGCGCCGGGCGCAGCGTCCCGTCCGCCCGCTGCTCGATCAGCAGCCAGCGCGACCAGGCCGTGGCGCGCGCGCCGTCCGGGCGCACCGCCATGTTGGACAGCATGTGGACGCAGGGCGGCGTCCCGTCGAACTCGCGCTTGCCGAACATGATCAGCGCTTCCCGGCCCTGTATCTCGCCATAGGGGCCACCGACCCACGCGCCGTCGGGCGTGAACAGGCTCGCCCAGCCTTCCCAGTCGCGCGCGTCGATCAGGCGGCCATAGTCGCTCAGCAGGCAGCGGATCGCCTCGGTGTCCTGGCTGCTCGTATCGGCGATCGCGGTCATCATCCCCTCCTCGCGCGCGGTGTTCACGCGTGCGCGCAGGCTGGGCCGGGGTGCGCGGACGGTCAAGCGCTGCCGGCCATCATGCATAATCTATCGAAACCCAATGGGAGGACGCCGTCTTGACGAAATTTCTGAACCGGCCCGAAGATGCCGTGACCGAGAGCCTGCGCGGCTTCGCCCGTGCTCATGCCGATCTCGTGCATCTGGAGGACCAGCCCCGTTTCGTACGCCGCAAGACGCTGACACCGGGCAAGGTCGCCCTGATCTCGGGCGGCGGATCGGGCCACGACCCGATGCATGCCGGCTTCGTCGGGCGCGGCATGCTCGACGCGGCGGTGCCGGGGGAGGTCTTCTCCTCGCCCTCGACCGAGCAGATTCTCGCGGCGGCCGAGGCGGTCGGCAGCGATGCCGGGCTGTTGTGCATCATCAAGAATTATGCCGGCGACCTCATGAATTTCGAGATGGCGATGGAGCTGTATGACGGCCCCAATGCCTCCATGGTGGTGCAGGATGATGTCGGCGCGGCCGGCGGCAGCGCGACGGTCGGCCGGCGCGGTGTTGCGGGCACGGTGGTCGTCGAGAAGATCGTCGGGGCCTTCGCCGAGCAGGGCGGCGATCTGGAGGGATGCCGCTTGCTCGCAGAGAGCGTCGCGGCCGCCACGCGCAGCATGGGCGTTGCGCTCGGCGGCTGCCGCGTACCGACGTCGGAAAAGCCGAATCTGGAGCTGCCGCTGGGCGAAATGGAGATCGGCGTCGGCATCCATGGCGAGCCGGGCCGTCGCCGCGGTCCCATCACGAGCGCCGACGCGATCGTCGAGGAGCTGATGGAGACGCTGCTCGCCGACATGCAGCCCAAGGCAGCCACGCCGCTGCTGCTCTTCATCAACGGCCTCGGTGGCACGCCGCCGATGGAGCAATATATTCTTTATGACGCGGCCGCGCGCATCCTGGACGCGAAGGGCCTGACCGTCGCCCGCTCGATCGTGGCGCCGCTCTGCTCCTCGCTGGAGATGCCGGGCGCGTCGATCACGCTGACCGCGCTCGACGACCAGATGCTCGCGCTGTGGGACGATCCGGTCCACACGCCGGGCCTGCGTTGGGGAGTCTGAGCGTCATGACGACAACACAGGACGCCACCCAGGCGACCGCGCTCGCCATTCTCGACGCGCTCTGCGCGCGCCTGATCGAGGCCGAGGCCGAGCTGAACGCGCTGGACCGCGCGGTCGGCGATGGCGATCACGGCCACAACCTGGCGCGCGCCGCCAACGCCCTGCTCGCGATCCGCGACGAGCTGGCCCCGCTATCCGTCCCCGAGATGCTCAAGCGCGCCGGCAAGGCGGTGGTGATGAGCGTGGGCGGCGCCTCCGGCCCGCTCTACGGCACCTTGCTGCTGGAGCAGGGCAAGGGGTTGCCGGAGGGCGAGGCAAGCCGCGCCGACTGGGCGCGCGCCTTCACGCTGGCGGTCGAGGGCGTTGCGCGGCGCGGCAAATCGGCCGAGGGCGAGAAGACGATGCTCGACGTGCTGGGGCCTGCCGCACGCGCATTCGAAGGCGCGGTCGATCAGGACTTTGCGAGCGCGCTCGCGGCACTCAGCCAGGCGGCGGTCGATGGCCATCTGCACTGCCGCGGCCTGCATGCCTCGCGCGGGCGCGCCGCCTATGTGGGCGAGCGTTCGGTCGGCCAGGACGATCCGGGCGCGACCACGGCGATGATCTGTGTCCAGCTCGTTGCGGCCAAGCTTGCGGAAGGCGCGGCTTGACCGTCGCGATCCTCATCGTCTCCCACTCGGTCGATGTCGCGCGCGGCACGGCCGAGATGGCGCGGCGCACGGCGGGGCCGGATCTGGCGATCGGCTGGACCGGCGGCAATCCGGCCGGCGGCCTCGGCACCAGCATGGGCGCGATCGCCGAGCAGCTCGATGCGATCTGGGGCCCGGACGGCGTCGCCATCCTCGTCGACGTCGGCGGCGCCGAGACCAATTCGGAAATGGCCGTGGAGGAGATGGCGCCGGACAAGGCCAAGCGCGTGCGCATCTGCCAGGCGCCACTGGTCGAGGGCGCGATCATGGCCGCGGCCGAGGCGGCCTCGGGCGGCACGCTCGATCAGGTTGTCTCTGCGGCGGAGGAGGTGATGCGCGGATGAAGCCGAGTGCGCCCACGGAATCCCGTCAGGAGCTGATCCGGGCCTATAAATGCATCCTCAAGGATGCCGTCGAAGCGCGCCCGTCCGGCATTCGTCTGCGCATCGCCGACATGATCGGCAAGAACAAGAGCTTCGTCTCGCAGGTCACCAACCCCAAATATTCGACCCCCCTGCCCGAGAGTTATATCGAGCCGATCTTTGATGCGGTGCATATGACGCCCAAGGAGCGCGAGCGCTTCCTCGATCTCTATCACCGCGCCCATCCCCGCGCCGCGCGCGCCCAGTCGCCCGAACCGGCCGAGGAGGGCGTCCGCGTCGTGAAGATCGAGCTGCCCCGGCTTGCCACTCGCCAGCTGGAGGCGAAAGTCGACCAGATGATCCTTCAGATCGCGCGTAACCTCAGCGAGCTTGCGAAGCGGGGGTGAGCAAAGATCAGCCCCTCCTCTGAAGAGGAGGGGCTAGGAAGTTGTTCTCCCATCCTTATCAGTCAAAAGACGTCGCCATCTCCTCCTAGTCCGCCCGGATTCCGCGATTTACGCCCTGTTTCGAATCACATAAACTAAACCCACTAAACAAGGCAGGCGCCGCCAAGAGCGCCGTTGCAAGGAGGGGTCATGGCGGCCGAGATGCGCGAGGATGGCGGCAGCGCGCCTGCGTCGATCGAGCAACGCCTGCGCGCGCTCGAGGACGAGCGCGAGATTCGCGATCTCATCATCCGCTATGCCCAGCGCCTCGATCGGCTCGATCACAAGGGCTATGCCGCCCTGTTCGCGCGCGAGGGCCGCTGGTCCGGCCGGATGGGCGACGCGACGGGGCCTGAAGCGATCGAGGCGATGCTGATCGAGGGGCTCGGGCCTACGCCCAAGAACTACCGCAACACCAAGAATTTCCACCTGATGAGCAACCTGTTGATCGAGGTCGACGGCGACACGGCCACGGCGGAATCCCGCCTGGTCTATTTCGCGCGCAAGGATGGCCGCCCGGTGCCGATGCTGGCCGGGCGCTACGAGGACGAGCTGGTGCGCGAGGACGGGCGCTGGCGCTTCAACTATCGCCGCGTGATCGGCGAGATCCCGACGCGCGAGGAACAGCCCGTGCGCACGGCAGAGGAGATTGGCGAATGAGTTCGGACCGTGTCGCGGCCCTGAAGGAGCGGCTGGCCGCCCTTGCGGGCGAGGTTCAGCGGCGCGAGGATTATCTCGCGATCATCAAGCTGCAGCGGGCCTACGGCTTCTACATCGACAAGGGCTACTGGCGCGAGGCGACCAATCTGTTCGCCGAGGACGCGACCTATGAGCAGGGCGTCGACGGCGTCCATGTCGGCCGCGCGCGCATCCACGCGATGATCGTCAAGCTCACCGGCGGCAATGTCGGCCCGGGTCTGCCCTTCGGCCAGCTCCACGAGCGCTTCCAGCTCCAGCCGGTCATCACCATCGCCGCCGATGGCTTGACGGCGAGGGGCCGCTGGCACGAGCTCTCCATGTATGGCGACTATGGCACCAGCGCCCATTGGGGCGACGGCGTCTATGAGAATGGCTACCGCAAGGAAGACGGCGTCTGGAAGATCGCCTCGGTCCGGCTCTACACCAATTTCGTTGCACCTTATGAAGGCGGCTGGGCGACGCTGACGCCGGTCGAGGGCGATTGGCGCTCACCCGCGCTCGCCGACTTCCCGCCCGACCGGCCGCCGACGGACAACTATCGGCCCTATCCGGACGTCCATGTCCCGCCCTTCCATTTCACCCATCCCGTGACCGGAGAGGCGGTGGCATCATGAGCACGGAAACCCTCGATATGCTGGACGCGCTGGAGGCCCATCTCGCCGCCGTCGAGCTGCGCGCCGCCCGCCAGGCCTCGCACGAGGCGGTCGAGCGGCTGCAGCGCGCCTATGGCTATTATGTCGACAAGGGGCTCTGGTCCGCCGCCGCCGATCTCTTCACCGACGAGGGCAGCTGGGAATGGGGCATGAGCGGCGTCTATCGCGGCCGCGAGCGCATCCGCGCCGCGCTCGGCTTGCGCGGGCCGGAGGGGCTCGCTCAAGGCGATCTCAACAATCACTACATCTGCCAGCCGATCATCACGATCGCGCCGGACAACCAGACCGCCAAGGCCCGCTGGCGTACCGACCAGCAGTTTAACGAGGCCGGCAAGGCCAGCTGGGGCGAGGGCACGTTCGAGAATGACTATGTGAACGAGGGCGGCGTCTGGAAGATCGCCCGCCTGCACTTCTACCAGACCGTGCTTTGGGATTATGACAAGGGCTGGGTGTTCGGCAATCTGCCGATGCCGCCCGCCAGCGAGACGCTGCCGCCCGACAGCCCGCCCACGGAGATCTATGCCTCGCTGCCCGAGGTCTATCTGCCGGCCTATCATTATCCCAACCCGGTGACCGGCGCCCAGCCGGAGAAGCCGACGCTTCCCGCGCTGCCGGAAAGCGATCCGGACGGCCTCGTCGCGCAGCTCTCGACGCTCGCCAAGCGCGTCGAGCGGATCGAGGACCAGCGCGCCTGCGAGAAGCTGCAGCGCAGCTATGGCTATTATGTCGACAAGGCGATGTGGAACGACGTGTCGGACCTGTTCGTCGATGACTCCACGCTGGAGATTGGCGGTCGCGGCGTCTTCCTCGGCAAGAAGCGCGTGCTCGAATATATGGGCATCGGCCTCGGCCCGACCGGTCCGCAGCGCGAGCAGATCATCAATCACCAACAGTTCCAGGGCATCGTCACCGTCTCCGAGGATGGCCGGACCGCGCGAGGCCGCTGGCGCGCCTTCGTCATCGGGGGCAGCAGCTGGGCGCCGGTCAACTGGGGCGACTGTCTCTATGAGAACCACTACAAGAAGGTCGACGGCGTCTGGGTGATGGACAAGCTGGTCGCGCCCTTCACCATGTACACGCTCTACACAGACGGCTGGCACAAGGTGACCACACCCAACACGCGGCCGGAGAGCTTCCCGCCGCCGCCGGACCTGGCGCCATCGCGCGTCTATCTGACGTACCCGAACTATTATTGCGAGCCGTTCCATTACCCCAATCCGGTGACCGGCAAGGTCGCGCCGCCCCCCAACCCGGCGGCGGGTGGCGTCGCATCCATGAACCAGTTCGCGAGCGATGACGCCTGAGGTGATGTCCCCGCGCCTTCCGTCCGTCATTCCCGCGCACGCGGGAATCCAGGGGCGGATGGGGTCATGCCTCGCCATTCGGGATTCCCGCGTGCGCGGGAATGACGGGGAGGG
>NZ_JAHGAW010000014.1 GCF_018603885.1 Sphingobium nicotianae | reverse complement strand
AGGCCGGCCGCGTGCTCCTTCAAGATCCCGATGATCTGCTCTTCACTGAACCTCGATCGCTTCACTGCCTGTCCTCCTCTTCAAGGAACAGGCTAACCTCAATCCGAGGACATTTCAGGGGAGCAGGTCAGATGCGGCAGCAGCACGAATTCAACTGGGGCAGACTCGGCATACAGACAAGCGGACAAGTGGAAGCCGCTTTCTTGCGGCCCTAAACTGTCAGGGGAATTCTGAGTTCGCTCGCAGTGCGACCATCTTCGCGAATGGGTCCATCACACTGTTGAAAGTTTCACGAGTCCAAGCGTCCGATCTACCTCGGGGAAAAAGGCGCCCGGCGACAAAGGTCAGCGAAGCCACCGAGCAGTCGGCCGCGCGATTGAGAAAAGATCGCCGCTCGCACCTTGACCATCAATGGATAAGGACATGCTCTTTCAGGCCCTCGATGGCGACACGCACGCTGTCCGTGCTGTGTTGCGAGCGAATCCATCGCATCAGATCGGCGATGCCGTCCGCCAGGGACATTTTCGGAGCGAAGCCGAGGTCAGCGCTGATGCGGGAAATGTCGGCGAAGCAATGGCGGATATCGCCGGCACGATATCGATTGACGATTTCGGGCGCCTCGCTGGCACCCAGCTGGTCCGAGATCAGCTTGATCACTTCAAGAACGGTCGCGGCCTGTCCGGTGCCGACATTATAGGCCCTTCCGTTTGCGATGTCGCTCTTCAGCGCAAGGATATTGGCGCGAGCGATGTCCGAAACATGGACGAAGTCGCGGCGCTGCAGACCATCTTCGAAGATGAGTGGACGGTTGTGGTTCAGGAGTTGCGAACAGACGATCGCCAGCAGCCCGGTATAGGGATTGGAGAGCGCCTGGCGCGGGCCATAAGTGTTAAAATAACGCAGCGCGACCGCCGGAATATTGTAGGCCGCACCCGTGACGAGAAACAGATATTCATGGTCAAGCTTGGTGATCGCATAGATCGACGTCGGATCGGCGGGCTTGCTTTCGGGCGTGGGGATGGCGGTGAGTGGCCGACCCTGCGCATCCTCCACTTCCCATGCGTGTCTTTCCATTTGCGCCAGGGGCCGGTGTTTCGGCGCGAGAGTCTGTCCGTCTGCGTCGCGATAGGCGCCTTCGCCGTAGATCGACATTGACGAGGCGACGACGATCTTGCGGATGTCGGCGCGGCGCTTAACGATCTCCTCCAGCACTATGGCGGTACCCAGACTGTTCGCCGAGACGTAGCGCTCCATCTCATACATCGACTGGCCCACGCCAACCGCCGCCGCATGGTGGAAGACGGCCTCGACGCCCTCCAGGGCCTTGGCAACTATCTCGCGATCGCGAATGTCGCCGATGACAAGTTCGGCGCTGCGGTTCAGATAGGCAGGCACCTGCCGTGAGGGCCCGTGGACCTGCGGCTCCAGGGAGTCGAGAACCCGGACTTCATGGCCCTCGCCGAGCAGGGCGTCGACGAGATGGGAGCCGATGAACCCTGCTCCGCCAGTGACAAGCGTTCTCATGGATGCTCCTTCAGGACGGCGTATCGAACGTCAGCTGGCGCCGGAAATATCCAATCGTGCGTGACAATCCGATCTCGAGCTCGATCGACGGACGCCAATCCAGCTTCTCGACGGCAATCGAAATATCCGGCCGACGCTTGTGGGGATCATCCTCCGGCAGGGGGCCGAAAATGATCTTGGATTTCGACTCGGTCAGCGCGACGATCAGCTCCGCGAGTTCGCGGACCGTGTGCTCGTCGGGATTGCCGAGATTGACGGGGCCAGCCACGTCATCGGGCGAATCCATCATGGCGGCGAGGCCGCCGACCATATCATCCACATAGCAGAGCGAGCGCGTTTGCGAGCCGTCACCATAGATCGTTATCGGCTTGTTATGCAGCGCCTGCAGAATGAAGTTCGACACGATCCGCCCGTCGGCGGGCGCCAGCCGCGGACCATAAGTGTTGAAGATCCTGACCACTTTCGCTTGGACGTCGTACTGGCGCCGATAATCGAAGCAGATGGTTTCGGCACAACGCTTGCCCTCGTCATAGCAGGAGCGCGGGCCAATGGGATTGACATGACCATAATAGGTTTCGCCCTGGGGCTGAACCTGGGCGTCTCCATACACTTCGCTCGTCGAGGCCTGCAGAAAGACGGCCCCCGTCTCGCGCGCGAGGCGCAGGAGATTGACGGCGCCCATCACGCTTGTCTCGACCGTGCGAACGGGTTCGGTCTGGTAATGCCTCGGCGATGCGGGACAGGCGAGATTATAGATCTCGTCGACTTCGAGAAGAATGGGCTCCCGCACGTCAAAGCGCAGAATTTCGAAATTCGGATAACTCAGGAGATGGGCGACATTGCTTTTGGCGCCGGTGAAATAATTGTCCATGCAGATCACATCATGGCCCTCCTGGACCATGCGATCACAAAGATGGGACCCAATGAATCCGGCTCCGCCAGTGATCAAAATCCTGCGTTTGGACAGGCCGTGCCGAAATCTCATTACATCCCATCCCTCTCTCAGAGTGCAGGACGACGTCCGTCACATGTCCCCAGTCATCAATTGATGCCGGTCCTAGGGGAACGGGATTCCCAGATAAGCGGACGCGAAATATCCGTCCGAATTTCCGGATGTGTATACGTGCCGGTAACCGCCCGAGACGCCGATCTCGCCGAATTTCGTGTTGATCTTCAGAACCCCTCCAAAAGTACTCTCCCGAAACGGGGAATCATTTCCAAACAATGTGGCCTGCGGACCGATCCAGGCGGAATCCGAGACGCGGTACAGGAGGCGTCCGGTCAAGGAGTAAGTGGAGAAGGTCGTCCTGTAGCTGCCCTGCAGGGAACCCTCGAGGTTCTGGGCAAGCGACCCGGAATATTCAGCCAGGAACTTCGCCCCGAACTCGTCGCCGCGCAGGGCCGCGGCCGGGTCGGGATTGTGGTGAAATGCGTAGGACGGTCCGACATAGGCGCTGAACGCTCCCTTGCCGACGTTTTTGCGGTAGCCCAGCATCACATCGGAATCGAGCGTGCCGACCCGGACATTGACGAACCCGGTCGAGTCATATCGGTAGCTTCCGCCCGAAACATCGCCGCGCAAGACGAAGCCATCCGTCCAAAGGTCGCCTGTCGCGTTCAACGACTTCATCGCGCCTAAATAGCCGCCAAGATAATGATCGCTGAACCAGGTACCTGCCCAAGCATAGGTCGATACGGTTCCGGCCTCGGTCTTCGCCGCGACAGGTGGCAAAGACGGATTCACCGTCTCTCCGGTAGATTGAGCCAATGCTGAACCCATGAGGGTCATGGAGGAGCAGAGCGTCACTGAAAGCGTTAAAAAGCTTCGCATTTCGTCTGCCCCGCTCGTTAGACTCGCGTGATAGCATCTATTAGTATATTATCTTGATCGCTGAGTTGCAATATACGTAGTCGAGACACTTTGCTTACGCCTCGGAAGTGCCATTCTTTGTCATGTCCTGATGTTTCGGTCAAAACAGGCCATTTCATTATCGATCGATTGGGCAGATTTCTGGAACGAATAGAAACGCTCTACAGGAGGAAGCAGCAAATCGAGCGATTTCCACATGACGGATTTCATATGAACTTGACGAGGCGGCAAGTCTCATCTCCGTGATCGGCCGACGCCCCCGATCTGATGCCGCTCGGACAATGTGAACCAGATGGACCGCAATGTTGTAGCAACAAAGGGGCTCACGGCGCCAAAATGCCGGTGTCGGGCCATCACCGGACCGACAATGGTGGTTTCCCGGGCGCGCTGGCGGAAGGAGGTTGTGCGGCATGTGTGAGCCCGAGGCTCCCCCAGGCTCCCACGAACCCGAGCGCGAAACCTGCCCCCCCCGGGGTGCAGGGACGCCTCGGGCGGAGGACCCGCCGGAAGCAGGCTCACTCGAACCCGTCTTCACGGGCCGCCGCAAGATTCTCAATCTCACCGGCCTCTCGCTGTGGCTCGCGACACTCCTCTATTTCTGGATATGGTGGCTTGACCCCGCGCATATCTACACGCCGATCCGCTATGGGCTGGTAACGGCCGTACTGCTCTGGGTCACGCTCCTGCCGGCCTATTTCATCTTCCTTTTCAACAACGCGAAAATACCAAGCCCTCATGCGGCGCCGTTCGCCGCGGCCCGTGTCGCAATGGTCGTGACGAAGGCGCCTTCCGAACCGTTCCATATCGTCAAGAAGACGCTTGAGGGCGCGCTGGTTCAACCTGGCTTCGTCCATGACACGTGGCTGGCCGACGAGGATCCGGATGCGGAAACGCTCGCCTGGTGCGGGGCGCATGGCGTCCAGGTCTCCAGCCGCAAAGGCATCCCATCCTATCATCGGCCGGAATGGCCGCGCCGCACGCGATGCAAGGAGGGAAATCTCGCCTATTTCTACGATCAATATGGATATGACCGCTACGACTTCGTGTCGCAGTTCGACGCCGACCATGTTCCCTCGCCGGATTATCTGCGCCACGCCTTGGCGCCCTTCGCCGATCCCGATGTGGGCTATGTCTCGGCACCGAGCATCTGCGATTCAAATGCCAGGGAGAGCTGGTCGGCACGGGGACGGCTCTATCTGGAGGCCAGCATGCACGGCGCGCTGCAGACCGGATATAATGCCGGCTTTGCACCGCTGTGCATCGGTTCGCACTACACCGTGCGCACGGCGGCACTGCGATCCATTGGCGGCCTGGGGCCAGAGCTCGCGGAAGATCACTCGACGACGCTGATGATGAATGCGCATGGCTGGAAAGGCGTCCATGCGATCGATGCGATTGCGCATGGCGCGGGCCCGGAAACCTTCACCGATCTGATCATCCAGGAATTTCAGTGGTCCCGCAGCCTCGTGACGATCTTGCTTCGCAACATGCCGGCATGTCTTGGCAAGCTGCCGTGGCGGCTGCGCTTCCAGTTCCTGTTTTCGGAGCTGTGGTATCCCCTGTTCTCGTCGATGGGCGCACTCATGTTTCTGATGCCGATCATCGCCCTCGTCACCCGAACGCCCTTCGTCAACGTGACGTACATCGCCTATTTCATGCACATTGCGCCACTGTCGCTGACGACGCTCGGTCTCGCCTACTGGTGGCGGTCGACCGGCCTGTTCCGGCCGCCGGACGCCAAGATACTGAGCTGGGAAGGCATGGCGTTTCTGTTGCTTCGCTGGCCATGGTCCCTGCTCGGCAGCCTCACCGCGCTGTGGGACCTCGCGACAGGATCGCATGTCGACTTCCGGATCACGCCCAAGGGCGTGAAACATGCCGAACCGGTCCCGTTTCGGGTGATCGCTCCCTATGCGCTTGTCGCGATCCTGTCCGCGGACGCCGCCTGGCTCGTGAACGATGCGGGAGAGGCGAGCGGCTTCTATTTCTTCGGCATCCTGTCGGCGACGGTCAACGGCATCCTCATTCTGGCCGTGCTCGCGCTTCATGCGCGTGAAAATCATTGTCCCATCATCTCGCTGAACCGGTCCGGCGCTGCCAGCATGCTGTCCCTCGCCACCATCGGGACATGCACGATCGGCGCGGCCCAGGTGAACGGCCTGGGGGGCATCGCCGCCATGAACGTCGGCATCACGGCGTTCACCTTGACCGAAACGCTCTACACCCCGGCCGGAGCAGGCCAGCCCCGCGCGCGAGTGATCCGCTTCCATCCGAGGTGGCACGGCCTTTCCCATCAGGACAAACCCAAGACGGCCGCCCAACGCGAGCCGGAGTCCAACGATGAGCGCAAAGAGACCGGAAGATGATGAGCGGGCACGGACATGACTGTAAATGGCGATCTTGCGGACAGGCGGCTCCTATTCGGCGAAGTTCTTGCGGACTCGGCGCCACAGGTCTATGTTACCAAGATGATGGAGCGCCCTGGGGTGCAACTCCATCCGATCAGCGGCCGTCCTCGGGACGTTTTCGTCATCGATTTGCCGGGCACAACCATTTCGTAACTTGGGCTGATCGCCAATATTTTGTGTAGATTAAGTCGGACCGCGAAATCGATGGTTTGGTGATCGAAACAAAAGTGCCGGAATGGCCAAGATATTTGGTTTGGCGGACTTCTGCTCGAACGAAGGACGATAGCCATGCATAAACCGCCCCACGGTTTTTCCCGCCGCACGATCCTTGGCAGCACACTGGCTGCGGGCTGCATCCTGCCCGCCTTGCGCGCACAGCCCGCGCTTGCCCAAAACCCGGTCGCCGGCCGGGACCTGCTGAAAGACAAGCGGCCCATTGTCCATCCGGACGGACCGAAGCTCGGAGTCTATGATCCCTGGGGCGATTTCGCGGACGAGAGAGGGGTTGCGACGGAGCATCTCTTCCTCCCTTGGGAAGACGTCGAGCTTGGCAGCCTGCCCCAGGCGGATTCCTATGCGTTCGCCCGTGGCAGAAAAATTCTGATCACGATCGAGCCCTGGTCCTGGGCGAAGGACTGGAATGTCAGCCGCCCCGAGTTGCGCCGCCTGATCCTTTCGGGCCAGCGCGACAAGAATATGCGTGCTGTCCTGAATGCGGTCGCCAGCTTCAAGAGCCCGGTGACGATCCGCTGGGCGCAGGAAATGGAAAGCTCATATGCTCGCTTCGCATGGTCGAACTGGCGGCCGAGCGATTACATCGCCGCGTTCAAACGCATGGTCGGCATCATCCGCGAGATGGTGCCTAGGGCCACTATCATGTGGTCGCCGAGGGGGCAGAAGAATCTCGTCCATTACTATCCCGGCAGCCAATATGTGGACGTCGTCGGCCTGACGGTCTTCGGCCTCGAAAAGTTCGACAGGCTTGAGTTTGGAAGGCCGCGCACCTTCGTCGAATCCGTGAAGGAGGGCTATGAGCTGGCGTCGCGATACGGCAAGCCGATCTGGATCGCCGAGCTCGGCTACGAGGGCAATCGAGACTATCTCGCAAAGTGGGTCGAGGACGTCACCTCAAGGCATTCCCAGTACCCGAACCTCAAGGAAGTCGTTTACTTCAACGACAAGGACGTCTGGCCCTGGCCGCACGGCCTGGGACGCCCGAATTGGCGCGTCGTTGCTGCCAGGGAAACCATCTATCCGTCGCGAAACATGCCCTGAGAACAAGCGCGGTCTCTCATGAAGGCACGAGAAGAATTGTGACGATCGGCGCGATTTCCCGGTTGAATGAAATCGGAGACCGGCTTTAGAAGCGGGAATCCTTCGACGCGCGCGGATCGACACTTGCCCGAAGGAAGCATTGAGCCTTGGTTCCAAATCCGCTCGGGGTGCAAATATATGGCGCCCTGCCGAGATATGATTGCGCCATGAACGAGCGGATCGCTTGTACCGTCGCCGTCGAGGAGCCAGCCTGTTTGATGTTCGATTTCCCGCTCGCCGCTTCCTGGTCACCGGCATGGCCCGCGACCAGCGCCACGCTGGCGGAAGACGATGCAACTGCAGTGCCTGGCATCACTGCCAACGCGCTTACGAGCCAAGATAGCCCTTTATAAATAAGTCCTTTCCTGAACTCAGATGTGTTTTCGCAGGGCATTCTTCTCTCCAACAATGAAGGACCACATCGGAACGCAAATGCGCGTCCGGTCGCCCCGCGCCACGATCCGGTCGAAAGGTTGGCATATGGTAAAGGGCCACCAACCCGAGCCACGATTGCAGGCATGAGCCTTGACGCACATCCGCAGCGGAATTTCATCGGGAGGGACGCCCAATACTGAAATATGCAAACCCTGCGGCAGCCATTTGCTCGGGCGAGTAGATGTTTCTCAGATCCACCACCAGAGGGCGCATCAGCAGCCTTTTCATTATCGTCAGGTCGAACGCCTGAAACTCTTTCCATTCCGTCAGGATGACCACGCCATCGGCATCGCTGAGCGCCTCCTCCGCCGTCTTGCAGATGTCCAGATTCAGGCGTTCGTGCGCTTCCTTGCCGCCGCGCGGATCATAAGCCTGGATGCGCGCGCCTCTGGACTGGAGATAGGGGACGATCACGAGACTGGGCGCATCGCGCATGTCATCGGTGTCGGGCTTGAACGTCAGGCCGAGCACGGCGACGGTCTTGCCGTTCACGCCGCCGAAGTCCGCTTCGATCCGTTTCGCCATAGCGATCTTGCGCGCCGCATTGATGGCCACGACGGTTTCGACGATGTGCGAAGGTGCGCCAACGTCCTGGGAGGTCTTGAGCAGCGCGAGCGTGTCCTTCGGAAAGCACGACCCCCCATATCCGGGGCCCGCATTCAGGAAGTCCCGCCCGATGCGTCGATCGAGGCCCATGCCTCGGGCGACGTCCTTCACATCGCCGCCGACTTTCTCGCAGATGTCCGCCATCTCGTTGATGAACGTGATCTTGGTCGCGAGAAAGGCATTGGAAGCATATTTGATCAGCTCGGATGTCTCTCGTGTCGTGAAGATGACCGGCGTTTCGGTGACATGGTGGTGGGGCCGATAAATCTCGCGCAGCACCTCACGCGCCCGCTCGCTGTCGCATCCCACCACCACGCGGTCGGGGTGACGAAAGTCCCCGATGGCTGACCCTTCTCGCAGAAATTCCGGATTGGACACGACGTCGAACTCCAGCTCGGGCCGGATGGACCGGATGATCTCCTCGATCTTGCGGCTTGTCCCGACGGGCACCGTCGATTTGGTAACGATGACCGTATATCCCGTCAGCGCACGGGCGATTTCCGCGGCGGTGTCGAGAACATCGGTAAGATCGGCATGGCCATCGTCCCGGCGGCTCGGTGTCCCGACCGCGATGAATATGGCGTCGGCGCCCGGTACGGCTGCGTTCAGATCTGCCGTGAACGAAAGCCTCCCCGCCTTGGTGTTGGCCGCGACGATCGAGTTCAGGCCCGGTTCGAAGATCGGCATGATGCCGTCAATCAACATGGCGATCTTGTTCGCGTCCTTGTCGACGCAAACGACGGAATGGCCGAATTCCGAGAAGCCGGCGCCGGTCACCAGGCCAACATAACCGGTGCCGATCATGGCAATCTTCATAAGACTCTCCTATCCATGTCCACGGTCAAGTGTGTTCCGGGAGACCTCCCTACCCCTCAGCTGCGAGAAAGCCTCCTCCGGCGCTGTCGAGTCCCGGCGTCCTCATGGGACCGGGTAGCAAGCGACTGCGCTCAACGTGATTTTTCGCGTCTGCACCCAGGGAATGATGAAGGTGAACGGGACGGTTCCCGTCACGCTTATGCCGCAACTCGCGGAAGCCGAGACGAAGGCCGCCGCGTCGATCGTCGTCCCGAATATCTGCGAGGCGGCGAAGTCCTGGGTCTGAGCAGCCGAACCACAGGTGAGTTCGTTGATGGCCGCGCAGCGCGCCGCGGCCTCGACCGCGCGTTCAAGTGTCACTTGCAGCCAAATCATTCGGGAGACATCCAGGGCTCCGAGGATCATCAGCAGCAAGACGGGCAAGAGGATCGCATATTCGAGGGCCACGGTGCCCCGATTGCGAGGCGTATCGACACAGACGCGCATCCGGCGCCGGCTGATCCCGCAAGTCATTCAGGGCAGCCGCATGATCGACTGTCGGGTGATGACGGTCGGCAGGCCGAGATCGGCATCAAGCACGGATGTGCGCGTGATCGAGGCGCTCACCCGAACATATTTCCGCGCCGGCGCCCCGTCATCGCAGGTCGCGTCGCAGGTCGCCGGCCCAATCCCGCCCGCCGATGGGCAACCACAGAATAGTGTCGGCGCCGGGCTCGCGCTCAGCCCCGGCGCGCCCGTGCCATTGACGACGGCGGCGGCGATCCCGGTCGCATCGAAGCCGTTCTGCACGGAATAATAAGCCCCTGCCGCTGCCGCCGCCTGGGCCCGTAGGGAGTCCCGGGTCGCCAGACCCAGTTCGATCACCGACACGATCAGCGCGAGCAGGACCGGCGAGATGATGGCGAATTCGATCGCGGCGACCCCGCCTGTGGAGCGGAACGGATCGAGCAACCTGCCGCGCGACGACATATTGAGCTACTCCACCAACATGGATGTCGCCGCCCCGATCGGCTTTACGCCGCCTGGGCAGTTGCTCCGCAGCTTCGAGCCACCGCTCAGCCTGATGGTGCCAGCCACCAGTTGCGTGCAAGTCGACGCATTGCCCGCGCCGTTCTCGAACGTCAGGCCGCTTGAAGGAAAATAGAGCGCCCCGGTGACATTGACCGCCGCCCCTCCCACGAACATGTTCATGTTGCTGGCCGGCGCTCGCCGGTCGCCAAAGAACAGCAGCCCCGCCGTCGCCCCGCTGGTGGGCGCGCTCAGGGTGATCTTTGCGCCGTTGCCGATGTTGGCCTTGGCATAGTTACTGCCCGTGGAGCTGGTCAGGAAGATCGTGACGCCTGCTCCGGCCAGATTGGCGCCGCCCCCAACGTCGAAGGTGCCTCGATCGATAATGTAGACGCCCGGTTTCATTGTGGCATTGGCGGCGTTGTTGAACGAGATCCCGTTGCAATAGACGCCGGGAGACAGCGTCCAGTTGCCGTTTCCATAACTCTTGCTCGTGCCCATAGCGCAGCCCGAGAACGACGGCGCCGCCACTGCGGCATAAGGATCGGCGATGGCGGCTTGCCCGGTCTTCAGAGCCGAAGGCGGATCAAGCTTCGCGCCATTGCTGATCGAGGCGCCGCCCACGACGGAAACCGTTGTCGTGGTCAGCTTTGCGCCGCCGGCCATCGTCAGTGCCGCCGAGCGCGTGGAATTGACCGCCAGGCCGCAGGTCGCCAGATCGGCTGTCGCACCATTGTCCATCCTGACGCCAACGGTCACGGTGCTGCGGAGCTGGAGCGCGCAATATCCGCCGGGGTTGCCGATCAGCGCGACCGATCTCACTCGGACGTCGAACGCCTGCGGCCAGAAGGTCCGTCCCAGCACGAGTGTCTGCGGCTGCGCCAGAACCACTTCGACCGCGTCCGCATCGCCCATGCGCGAACCCGAGGCAGGCGGATGGTTCACGATGAGCGTGACGCCGGCGGCTCCCGGCGTGAACCCGCTGTCGCTGGCTACCGCACCGGCCTCGGCGAGCATGGCCGAGGAATAGCCACCCGCGAGGGCAGCCGCCGAAGCCACCGCCGCGGCGTCGACGGCGGCCTGCATCTGCCGATGCTTCAGAAGAACATAGGTCACTTCGATCCCGAGCGAGGCCATGCCGATGATGACGGCGAGCAGGATCGCGACAGTCACAGCGACATTACCACGCCGGCCCACACCGCCCTGCCCATGAGCGCTCCGGCCGGCGGCGCTGCCGTCAGGCACCGCGATTACCTGCCTTTGGGGCCGACAAAGGCGAAGAACCTGGAGTTCGCCTGCGCCGCCGCTTCGTCCAGATCGACGCGGCTGAGCGCGAGCGCGCCTTTGACATCGCCGCTCAGTCCAAGCACGAAGGCCAGATTCTGACGGTCGCCGGCCGTCGCGTCGGCCGACCGCGCGATCGGCGTCAGGATGTCAATCGCCTCCTTATATTGACCGGAGAGCGCCAGCGATAACGCCAGGTCGTTCCGGGCCGCGACACTGCGCGGCTCCAGGGAGAGCGCCGCGCGGTAGCTGGCCTGCGCTTCCGAATGGCGCCCCAAACGATCCAATATGACGCCACGGACGATCAGGATCCGCTGGTTGCTCTGATCCAGGGCAGCCGCTTTCTCGACATATTTGAGCGCCTCCGGCGGCGAATTCAGCATGAGATTCGCGCGCGCGAGCCCGAGTTGCGCCTGACCATTGTCGGGAAACTCCGCGGAAACGGCCAGAAATACGCCGATGGCGTCGTCGATGAGACCCGCATCGATCAATGTCTCGCCGAGTTCGAGCCTCAGGTCGGGAGACGACGCCTTTTGGGACAGAAGCCGACGATAGACTTGAATCGCCGAGCGGTAATCCCCGGCCGCCCTGAATGCGCTGGCAAGTCGGATGGAGGTCTCATCGTCCACAGATTGGGACGAGCCGGGCCGCTCACGCGCATCAAGCGCAGGCGTCCAAAGCAATGACATTGCCGCCATTATGGAGATTAGGACAACCTGAAATACACGAAAGCTAATGATTGGCTCCCTATTTGCCGCCGATTCGATCGTAAGTAAAAATACTTAGTTCTGGAAGCAGGACGCAGCATTATTTGAATAAACCGACCTCTCAATGACAATTGTCAAATCTTTTCGAAATTTCGACACTAACTTCCTCCTTTGGGATTTATCTTTCCCAGAGGAGGTTAGCATGAATGGCTTTGCTCGGATGATAGCTGGCCTGGTTTCCATACGTAATGAAAAGGGCGTAACAGCAATCGAATATGGGCTGCTCGCTGCCCTTATTTCACTTGCCATCATCGGTGCGGTCACCCTTTTGGGCGTGAATCTTGCCGACGTTTTCGGCGGCGTCGCCGAAAAGGTTGCGGTTCCCGCCGGCTGATGACGAAAGCACGACCGGCTCCGCCGCCGGGCGGGCGCTCGACATGACCTGGTCGACAACACTGGTATCGTTGCAGGTCTTTGCGCTGGCGAGCCTCGCGCTCGCCGCCACCATCGATCTCAGGACGCGGACAATTCCCAATGAGCTGGTGCTATGCGTCCTGGTGGCGGGCCTCGGCTTGCGATTGATCGATGGCGGTCTTGGTTTGCTGATCAGCCTCGCGATCGGCGCAGCGATGCTGATCGCCCTGACCAGCCTGGCCCGTCGCGATCATATCGGCGGGGGCGATGCCAAGATGATTGCAGCCGTCACATTCCTGGTCGCGCCTTCGCAGGTCCTCACGCTCGTCACCGCAATCGCGCTGGCTGGCGGTATTCTGGCCATCTTGTACGCCATTGGAGGACTGGCATCGCGCTATGCGAAACGGCGGCAGACGGCCGCCCTCGCCCCGCATCCCTCCGCGCCGTCGCACATGCCTGCGGACGCTCCCGTCGCGGCCCCGGTCACGCAAATCGCCGGTAGTGACCAGTTGCCTTATGGGATCGCCATCCTGGCGGGCGCCGCCCTGGTTCTGTCTGGATTGCCATGACACCGCTGCTGCGCAGCATCTTGTTCGGGATCGGCGCCCTTGCGCTGATCGCCGGCATTTTCGTCGGCTTCATCTGGCTGCGCAGCGGGGCCAGCATGGATAGACTGGCGGTCGCCGATACGAGGAAGATGGTTCTCGTTGCAGCGCGACCGATCGACGCCGGCACCTTGCTGCGCGCCGGCGATTTTGTCTGGCGCCCTGTTGTGACGGCCCAGCCACAACCCGGTAGTTTCGTGCAGGGGATCAACACCGAAACCGAACTGGTCGGTGCTCTGACCCGCCGAAATCTGTCCGCCGGTGAAGTCCTGACCGCCGCCGCGCTGCTGCGTCCCGATGAGCGAGGGTTCCTCGCGGCAACGCTGGTGCCCGGTTTTCGAGCTGTGACCATTCCCGTTGACGCGCGGCAAAGCGCATCAGGGCTCGTCCTGCCGGGCGACCGGGTCGATGTCATCCTCGTCCAGACAATCGACGGCGTTTCCCCGGCCCGCAAGACGGTCAGCGAAACCCTTCTTTCCGATGCACGGGTGGTTGCCGTGGGCCACGCCCTTGGCCTCACGCAAAAGCCCGCAAAACAAAGGAGCAGCAGCACCCTGTCTGACAGCAGCGCGACGAGTTCCGGCAGCGTGACGCCGCAGACGATCACTCTCGAAGCGCGGCCGCTGGAGGTCCAGCGCGTGGTTGTCGCGGGTCAGATCGGCACACTCGAACTGGCGCTGCGCCCTCTGGGTGACCGCACCGGCGCGACATCTCTATCGCCACCCGTCTGGGCCGGCGATGTATCCGCAGCGTTGGCGGGACTGCCCCCCCCGCCCTCGCCCCTGTCCAGACGTCAGAGCCTTCCGAGTGCTCCGAGCGTTTCTCGGGACATATTACCCGTCAGCCCTCCCTCCGTTCTCATCATCCGCGGCTCCGGGGGAGGCAACAAATGACGCGGCGTACCGGGGACTTGATGGCGGGTCCGGCAGGGGGCTCACGCGGACACAAGGAGCTTTTCGCGGCCGCTGCGCTGCTCCTGCTGACCGGCACCCCGTCATGGATGACCGCATCCGTGGCGGCTGCGGAACAGGTGAAACAGGCCGGCGTGATCTCGGTCGATGTCGACAAGGCGATGACGATCGCCAAGGACGAACCGGCCGTCACCGTGTTCATCGCCAACGCGGACATCGCCGATGTGCAGGCCAATGATCCGACGCGGATCGTCGTCTATGGCAAGAAGCCCGGCTCGACATCGCTCTATGTGACAACGCGCAGCGGACAGGTCAGGGCTTATACGGTGAATGTCGTTCGCGGCGCCGATCAGATCCAGGATGCGCTGAGGGCGACGAATCCCGGTGCGGGCGTGAAAGTCGAGAGCGCCTCGAACGGCCTGACAGTGACCGGCCAGGTTGCGACCCCTCGCGAGGCCGAAGCGCTCAAGGCGGCGGCCCAGCAATATCTCCAGGAAAAGGATGGCCTGAACTTCAACGTCGCAGTGACCGGCGGAACACAGATCAATCTGCAGGTGCGGATCGCCGAAGTGTCTAGATCGGTATCGCGATCATTTGGCTTCAACTGGAGCGCCGTCTTTAACAATGGGTCAGTCGCCGTCGGCCTGCTGACCGGTCGGAATCCCGTCACCGGCGGCTTTGGCGACTTCGCACGCGACACTTCGCTGAACGGGCTCAGTTCCCTCGGCTTTGGCTATCACAGCGACTCCACCAACATCTCGGCGTTGGTGGATGCCCTGCAGAATGACGGTCTGGTCACGATCCTCGCCGAGCCCAATCTGACCGCGACATCCGGCGAAACCGCAAGCTTCCTGGCAGGCGGCGAATTCCCTATTCCCGTCGCGCAGAGCCGCGATCAGGTCACGATCGAATGGAAACATTTCGGCGTCAGCCTCGATTTCACCCCGACCGTGCTCGCAGCCGGCCGCATCAGCGTGAAGGTCCGGCCCGAAGTCAGCGAGCTTTCCGACAAGGGAGCGGTGACCATCAACAACGTCAAGGTGCCCAGCATCGCGGTGCGGCGCGCCGAGACAACCGTCGAACTCGCCAGCGGCCAGAGCTTCGCTATTGCCGGCCTGTTTCAGAACAGCGCCTCCAGCAACGTCAAGCGTTTCCCCTGGCTCGGCGACATCCCCATCCTTGGCGCCCTGTTTCGCTCGACCAGTTTCACCCGCAACGAGAGCGAACTGGTGATCATCGTCACCCCCTATGTCGTGCGCCCTGTCTCGCACACGGCTGATCTCCGTCTGCCCACGGATAACCTGGTCTTCGCGAACCAGCTTGAGCAGATCCTCTACGGTCGCATCGATCACGCCGGGGCGCCGCCGGCGGGGGAGCGGCCCCATCTCGCCGGACCGGCCGGTTTCATGCTGGAGGAAAAGCCTTGAACCTGACCAATCTCATCAAGCGACATAGCGCAATTGGCACGCTTATGATTGCCGCATCCTTGATCCTGTCCGGTTGCGTCGCGCATGATCAGGATGCGGCCATCACCGACCGGGCCTCGATGTCGCCTTGTCCGCAAGACCAGACATCGAACGGTGCGGGAGGGGGGGTGGGCATTCCGCTGGGGTGTAACAACCGTGCGAACTTGCGTGCAATGGTCGCCGACGTGAAGGATCTCGACCAGGGCCAGGCGCTGGAGCCGGCCAGCGGCATACGCGAGGCCCGCGCAGTCGAGGCCTATCACAAAGGCGCGGTGAAGAAGCTCAGCACGGGGAACGACACCGGATCCTCGTCCGAGGCCGCGCAAACGACGCCGCAGACCCGCTGATGAACGGCGCGTCCACCGGATCCGGGCTGGGGGGTGCGGCGACCGCGCCGCAAGTCAATGTCTATATGTCCGATCAGGACTCGGCGGGCGTCATCCGTCAGGCGCTGAGCGACCTGGCACCCGGCGCGCTCTTCAAGTCGGGCGGGATGAGCGCCGCGTTGACCGACATCGGCAGTCGGGATTCTCCGCGTCTGCTGATCGTCGATGCCACCGGGGAGAATGATCCGGCCGACAGTGTCCGCAAACTGATCAACATGTGCGAGCCCTCCACGGCGGTACTGATCGTCGGCGACGTCAACGACATCCGCCTCTATCGCAACATCCGGGAAGCCGGCGCGGTCGAGTATTTCTTCAAGCCGCTGGTGACGACCGTCGTCGCCCACACATGTCGCGCGATCCTCACCGGCAAGGAAGAACCGGCCAGCATCAGGAGGGGGCGGATCGTCTTCGTGGTCGGCGTGCGCGGCGGCAGCGGTGCGACGACCATCGCCCTGCGGACCGCACTGGGCCTGTCCGAATCGCCGCCAAGGCCTGTGCTTCTGCTCGATCTCGATCTGCGGGGCGGCGACAGCGCATTGCAGCTCGATCTGTCCCCCAGCCATGCGCTGCATGAGGCGCTCGCCCAGTCGGAGCGCGTCGACGATCTTTTCCTCGAGCGCGGCCTCATCCATGTGACGAAACGGCTTGATCTCATGGCGTCGCTTGAGCCGATCAATACGCCGACCGATTTCGACGAAGCGGGTCTGATCGCGCTGCTCGACAAGGTGGCGAGCCGCTATCGTTATATTCTGGCCGACGTGCCCGCCTATCGCGCGCCCGCGCTCGATCGCTCGCTGCACATGCCCAGCACGCTGCTGCTGGTCAGCGACGGCCGCCTCGTCTCGGCCCGCGACGTGGCGCGATGGCGCCAATGGCTGGGGGCCAACACCGCCGAGCGGACACTCATCCATATCCTCAACATGAGCGGCGCGCCCGGGAGTCTGCCCCTCGACGATTTCACGCACGCAGCCGGCGCCCCGCCCGACGTCATCATCCCCTATGCCCGGGAGGTGAGCATGGGCGCCCTGCTGGGATTGAAAGGCCATCCCGGTTGTCCGCCCCTGGACAAGGGTCTGGAGCCCGTCCTCAGCATCCTTGCCGGCAGCGCGGTCGAGCACAGGCCCAGCCTTCTTCAGCGGATCCTGAGCCGGACATGAGTTATGACGAGCCAGCGGGCACGGCGGCGGCGTCCGTCCGGGATTCCATCCGCGATCTGGTTCTGTTGCGGATCGAACCGGCGGCTGCCGTTCGCATGGCGCCCGGGGATCTGACCACCCGTATCGACCAGCTCATCACGGCGATCGCGAACGAGCGGCGCACGCTGCTCAACACGAACGAACAGCGCAACCTCACCGCCGATATCGTGAATGACATGATCGGCCTCGGCCCGGTGGAGGTTCTGCTGAAGGACCGGTCGGTCAACGATATTCTCGTCAATGGTCCGAGCAAAGTCTATGTCGAACGGGGCGGCAAGCTCGAGCTTACCGCCGTGACCTTCCGTCACGATGCCCATGTGATGCACATTGCGCAGCGTATCGCATCGGCCGTGGGCCGGCGGGTCGACGAATCCAGCCCGATGCTGGATGCGCGGCTGGCGGACGGCAGCCGCGTCAACATCATCATTCCGCCGCTCAGCCTTTGCGGCCCCTGCATATCGATCCGCAAATTCTCGCAGAGCGTTGTCGATTTCTCGCGCTTCACCGAGCTCGGCACGCTGTCGCCGGCCTTGAGCCGGGCTCTCGAGATCGCGGCACGCTGCCGTCTCAACATCATCATCTCGGGCGGAACGGGATCGGGAAAGACGACCCTCCTCAATGCGCTGTCACGACTGATCGACCCCGCCGAGCGGGTCATCACCATCGAGGATGCCGCCGAGCTGCAATTGCAGCAGCCGCATGTCGTGTCGCTCGAGAAGCGCCCCGCCAACATCGAAGGCCATGGCGAAGTCACCCAGGGCGACCTGATGCGCAATGCGCTGCGCATGCGCCCCGACAGGATCATCGTGGGCGAAGTCCGCGGCACCGAGGCATTCGACATGATGCAGGCGATGAACACCGGACATAACGGATCGATGTCGACCATCCACGCCAATTCCGCGCGCGATGCGCTGGCCCGCATCGAGAACATGATCCTGATGGCGAACGCCAATCTTCCGGTCCAGGCCATCCGCGCCCAGATGACGAGTGCATTGGACCTGCTGATCCAGATCGAACGCATGCGGGACGGCAAGCGACGGATCACCCAGGTCGAGGAGGTGGTCGGCATGGAAGGCGAGGTGATCACGCTCGCGTCCCTGTTCAGCTATCACTATATCGGCGAAAACCCGGACGGCACGTTGAAAGGCGCGTTCGAGGGGCACGCGACGAGGCCCCGCTTCATGAGCCGGCTCGAATATTTCGGCCTGGGCGATGCCTTCATGAAGACCCTGACCGGCGACATGGAGGCGGCGCAATGAGCCGCGGCTTTCTTGCAATGGTTCTGCTGATGCTCGGCGGCGGGGCGATGCTGCTGGTGGCGATAGGCTCGCGGACCCACCGCGTCATCATCACGCGGCGCGTCGAGATGATCGCGGCCGCTCACGTCGATACGCTGCGCGCCGGCCCTCTGCCCAGGATCACGCGGTTCCTGCGGATGGCCGACGAGTTCATCAGCGCCGTCTTCAGTTTCCGCAAGAGCCACGACTGGGGAACGCGCAGCCATAGCCCGATCCTCCTGGCGATCGGTCTGCTCGGCGGCGCGGGCGCGTGGCTGGTCACCCGCACGATGCTGGGCTTGCCCGGATGGATTGCCGTGCCACTGACGATCATGGCGTTCCTCACCGGGCCGCATCTCAAGCTCTCGATGGAGCAGGCCAAGACCGAGGCGCTGTTCACCGATCGCTTTCCGAACGCGATCGACTCGATCATCCGGATGCTCCGCGCCGGCCTGCCGATCAGCGCCGCGATCAGGGCGGTCGCGACCGAACCATCCCCGCCGGTCGACGCGGTGTTCCGGGTGATCGCGGACCAGATGGATATCGGCGTTCCGCTCGATGTGGCCCTGGCCGCCGCCGGGCAGCGCATCGACCTTCCCGACTTTCGCTTCTTCACCGTCGCCGTGGCCCTGCAACACGCCACCGGCGGCAATCTCACCACCACGCTGGAAATCCTCTCGGATATCATTCGGAAGCGCCGGGCAATGCGGCTGAAGGCCAAGGCGGTGACCGCCGAAGTCCGCATGACGTCCTACATCCTCGCCTCGATCCCGCTGGTCATCGTCGCCGGCCTCCTCGCGATCAATCCGAACTATCTCGCGCCCCTGATCAGCGACCCGCGCGGCAACGTGATCGTCGTGATCGCGGTCGGCAGCCTGGCGACCGGCTTTCTGACGATGCGCCAGATGATGCGCCACGCGACCCGAATTTGAGGAGCGCGAGCCGCGATGTTCTCGTCTCCCATCTTGCCCGGTCTTCTCGCTTTCGCGCTTCTGGCGGGCGGCGCCCTGCTGATCGTCCAGCTCGTCCGGGAGCGTCGCAAGGTCATCACGGCGCGCGTCTCGCTGGTCGCGCCTCCCTCGCCCGCCCCCGACGCGCGTGAAAAAGCGGCGGCGCGCGCCGATGCCGCGCTGCTGCGTGTTTCGGTTCGAGGCCTGCACGATTCCGATCTGGCGCAGATCGCGCATATCTGTGCGCGGCTCGGGATTCGGGCCGGCAATGCATCGCTCGCCTTCGCGGTGGCGCGCCTGGCGTGCGGAGCGATGTGTGCCGGCATGGCGCTCATCGGCTTGGGTATGCTCGACACGGCCGGCCCGCTCGTCACCCTCGGCGCCCTGGCGCTCGCGCCGGCGGGGGTCATGATCGGGTGGTTCGCTCCATTGCTCATCGTCAGGCGGATGGCCAAGGGGCGCGCCACAGCCGTTTCCGGCGGCCTTCCGGAGGCGCTTGAATTGCTGGTCATCTGCGTGGAAGCCGGGCTCGCACTGGAGGACGGCCTCGACCGGATCACGGTGGAAATCCGCGCAACCCAACCGGCACTGGCGCAGGAACTGGAGGTGACCTCCGCCGACCTCAAAATCCTGCTCGATCGGGACGAAGCCTTCCGCAAGCTGGCGCAGCGCGTCGATTCCCCCGGCATCAGGTCAGTGGTGACGACGCTGTCGCAAACGCTCCGCTATGGCACGCCACTCTCCAACGCCCTGCGGGTGGCGGCCGCCGAATTGCGCAGCGATGCCCTGATCGCGCTTGAAGAACGGTCGAACCGCCTGCCATCCCTCATGACCTTGCCGATGATGTTGTTCATCATGCCCACGATCTTCCTGATCGTGGGCGGACCGGTGGTGCTTCGGATGATGGATGTCTTCGCGCGATGACGCGCCTGCCGTCATGCGGCAAGCAACTCCAGCGCATCCCATCGCAGAACGCGAAAATATCGACAGCCCGAAAATTCGATGATCTCCGATGCCTGAAGATGCGAGACCGTCCGCGACACCGTCTCGATGGCGAGGCCCAGATAGTCCGCCATGTCCTGGCGGTTCATGGGCAGGGCAACGCGCGCGCTGGAGTTTCGGGGGGCGATGCTGATGAGGAACCTGGCCACACGCTCGCAGGCCGAGGTGCGGCCCAGGAACAGAAGATGCTCCTGCGCTTGCTCGAGCTCGCGCCGCATGGCCTCCCAGATGGCGTCGTCGAGTTCATCGTCGCCGCCGTGGAGCTGGATCGACGATCGTTTCACGACCCGAAAGCTGCAATCCGACAGCGTTTCCGCAGAGAAGCGGTGCACCGGGCCCGTGGTGAGGCCGATCAGATCGCCCCGGGAATAGAAATTGCCGATCTGGCGCCGACCGTCGCTGAGCATTCGCGTGGTCCGCACGGCCCCCGACATCAGACCATAGACGAGATCGGCCTCCTCATCCTGGCCGAAGATTTCGACCCCTTTCGGGAAGGTCATCCGCACACCGAGCCGCTTCACGGCCAGCGCCATCGCGGGCGCATTAAATTCGATTCCGTTCGAAAGCGCATGCGTCATGGCAAGATCCCTGCAAACCCGGCCGACTGTTTCACCCCGGCAACTCTCCAGTGCATTGCACAATTGAGTATGCGATGTTGATTGTACCGCGACTGCTATTCCTTGTTCAATCGCAAATATGGTTCACGCATCCCCCAATTTGGTTACCTTCGATAAGGCGCAAATTTTGCCGACCTTTAATATGGCTGTGGTGTCTTCAACTGATAACGGACGGGCGAACAGGTAGCCCTGTACTTCCTGACATCCCCATTTTTTCAGCATCTTCGCCTGAACTTCGGTTTCGACACCTTCCGCGATGACATTCATCTCCAATTCCCGCGCGAGTCCGATCGTCGCCTTGATGATGGCGGCGTTCTCGGGAATGCTCTCCAGATCGGCGACGAAATTCTGCGCGATCTTGACGCGATTGCTTGGAAAACGAATCAGATAATTGAGTGAGGAATAGCCGGTGCCGAAATCGTCGATTGCGGTCGTGATCCCGGCCGCGCGAAGGCGCGAGAGGACATCGCTATGTTCCCGGGTCACCTCCATCAGGACGGTCTCCGTCAATTCGAGTTCCAGCGACTGTGGCGGCAACCCGGTCTTCGAGAGAATTTTCGTGATTTCATCTTCCAGCGCGACCGGCGTCTTGAACTGCAAAGCCGAGACATTCACCGCCATGCGCACTGGCGGCAGGCCCATATCGAGCCAGATCTTGGCCTGCCGACAGGCTGTCCAGAGCACCCAGTTGCCCAGCTTTGCGATGACGCCGATCCGCTCGGCTATGGGAATGAACAAGTCCGGACCCAGCACGCCGCGCACGGGGTGACGCCAGCGCACCAAGGCCTCGACGCCGGTGATCTGCCCGCTGCCCAGTGCCACCTGGGGCTGGTAGAGCAGGAAAAGGTCGCCGGCATCGATCGCTTCGCGAAGCTCGAACCCCAGCTTGACGCGCAACTGGACTTCCCTGTCCATCTCGTCGGTAAAGAACCGATAGCCGCCGCGCCCGTCGGATTTGGCCCGATAGAGCGCGACGTCGGCATAAGAGAGCAATGTTTCCGCATCGGGCGCATCGGCGCCGAACATGGCGATACCGAGACTGGCGCCGCTATGAACCTCGTGCCCCTGCACGATGAACGGCGCGCTCAGGGCGTCGATGAGCTTGTCGGCCAGGATCGCCGCGTCCGTCGGATCCCTGATATCGGCGACGATGATCGCGAATTCATCGCCACCGAAGCGGGCGACGGTATCGGTTTCCCGCGTGTGGGATCGCAGCACGCCGGCCACTGCCTTCAGAAGTTGATCGCCGATCGGATGGCCGAGCGTGTCGTTCACATCCTTGAAATGATCGAGATCGAGATAGATGACGGCGAAGCTGCTGACGCCGCGCTTCGCCGATGCGATCGCATGCTCCAGGTCTTCGACGAAGACCGCCCGGTTCGCGAGTCCGGTCAGGATATCCTCGCGGGCCGATCTGTGCGCAATTTCCGCCGCGCGCTTGCGCTCGGTGATGTCGCGGAAAAACCAGGCCCGGCCGAGATATTCCCCGCTCGGCGCTTTCAGCGCGACCGTATATCGTTCGAGCGATCGCTGATCGACCGTTTCCAGATCGTCATAGCCATCCTCGTCGGGATGGTCGTAAAGATACCGCACGCGCTCGATGAACCTGGACGACTCCTTCACCGACGACTGCACCTTCGCCAGTATGACATTGTCATCGCCGGCGAGCAGATCGGCCTGCGGAACATTCCATATCTCGATGAACCGCTGGTTGAAGGAGATGATCCTGGCCTGCGCGTCGACGATCAGAATGCCGTCGAGCGATGCCTCCATCTGCGTCTTGAGAAGCAGATTGGCAAACTGGAGCTTTTCCTCCGCCCTCTTGCGCTCGGTGATATCCCTCAGGATGCCGATGGCGCTCGTGCGCTCATCCAGCTTCGCGCCGGCCAGCGAAATTTCGACGGCGATCTCCACGCCATCCTTGCGCAGCGCCGAAAACTCGGTCGTTCTGCCGACCAGTCTCCCCTGCCCGGTTGCTCCGAAGGTTTCCATGCCTCGCGCGGCGTCTTCTCGAAACTTGGGCGGAACGAGAAGATCGTGGACTTCCCTGCCGAGCGCTTCCGCCGCGCTATAGCCCAGAATGCGCTCCGCCGAGCTGTTCCAGAAGTCAATCTTGCCACTGCCATCGACGACGATGATCGCGTCCTGGGCAGCCGTGGTGACGGCCCGAAAGCGTGCCTCGCTTTGCTCCAGCGAGCGCGAGCTCGCCTCATGCACCATCACCGATCCGACAATGTCGCCAAAGATGTTCAGCATGTCGATCTCGGTCTTGGTCCACGCGCGCACGCACCGGCATGAATCGACGGCGAGAGCGCCCCAGAACGTCTCGCCGACGAAAATCGGGACGATCAACGAGGATTGAATCTGCAGGCGCTCCAGGAAGGCGCGAACGTGACCCTCGCTGGAACTCAATTGGGTCGCAACGCTCTGATGGTCGCGAAGGGGCGCGATCCAGGCGTTCATGATGGGATCCTCGACGGGCTGGCCCAGCAGGGCGACCGCATTGAGCCGAGCCTCGACATCCTCGGCCTGCCAGACATCACGCACGATCGGCGCCTGTCCCTCGGCCGGGCGATCCTGCATGACGACCACGCGGTCCACACCAAGGCTTTTGCCCACCAGGCTCAGGGACTCGGGCATCGCCTGATCGAGCGATCCGGCCTTGACGAGAATGCCCGTGCCGAGGGTCACGGCGTGGAGCAGTCGATCGCGATAAGCCAACGCCTCGCTCGCCACCTGGCGCTCGGTAATATCGCGAGCAATGAAGGAAACGCCGATCACCTTTCCCGCCCCGTCCCTGTTGATCGAGACGGACATCGAAACCGGTATCAGCCTGCCGTCCTTGTGCCGGCGCACGGAGTCGAATGGCTCGATATTGTCGCCACGCTGCAGCGCCAGCAAGTTCCTCCGCAATTCCTCGTGCCGGCTTTCGGGAATGATCATTCTGATGTTTTTTCCGAGGACTTCCCGGGCATCATAGCCGAACAGCCGCTCGGCGCCGGGATTCCAGCTTGTGATCACACCGGTGGCCGTCTCGGATACGATCGCGTCTCTCGAACAATCCACGATTGCCGCGAGCGCCGACCTTTCCATTTCGTTCGTCGTGCGCTCGGTCACGTCCTGTATGATCGCCATGAGCCGTTTCGGGCGATTTCTGGCATCCAGGGCGGCCCGCGTGTTCACATGGACATGCTTGATCGCGCCGTCGTCCATCTTGAGCCGGCAGTCGAAATCCTTGCTGGCGCCGGTTTCGATATAATCGGCGATGAGTGCGCGCACGACGTCCTGGTCGTCTGGACTGACCCGGGATACGAGCGTTCCCGCCGACGGTTCGAATGTGGCGGGATCGACACCGAAAATTTCGAAAATCTCCGGCGTGCAAAGGATCTTGTCGCGCGCGACATCGAGCTCGATTGCACCCACGAGCGCAGTTTTCTGCGCCTGCGCCATCAATGACTCGCTGACCTTGAGTTGCTCGAGCAATGTGGTCTGGCCGACCCTCAGCCGGACGTTTTCGATGATCGACCGGTTGACGCTGCGGCCGGCCGCGAAAAGGGCAGCGGTGAATATCGCAACCGTTGTTCCCAGCGCGACCTGGCTCATCTGGGACCGGCTCAGCAATATGAGGATGACGGGCAGAATGGTCGGCACCATGAATGCGACCATTGCCGGCAAATAGGGGGAATTTGTCACGACGCCTCCGGCCATCACGCCGGAGAGCAAGAGAATGACGAAGACATGATAGGAGGTGTCGGATGTCATGAGAATGACGGAGGCGAAGCTGCCCCATAGGCAGGCTGTCCCGAAGGCCCCCGCCAAGGAAACCCACCTCCAATTCTCGCTCCCGCCGCCGGCCTGGAGGCGACGCCGCAGCAGATAGCGTACACCGATGATTCCGAAGAGCAGACCCAGCCAGGTCACCAAGGCCCAGGCGGGATAGAGCGGCCAGAACACCGCGCTGGCGATGCTGGCAACGACCAGATTGATGAGCAGGTCCGCGCGTCGACGCACGAGCAGACGAAGCTGCTCAGCGGCTACCGCAGCGTCCAGTTTGCCGCCGCCTTCGCCCACTACGCCAACCTGATTGTCCGACACACTCGGCTCCCTTGGAGGGCCATCCGGCCAACACGTCCAATCGGAAGATCGAATTTCAACGAGCAGCCGAATTCTTTTCCGGGCTGCCGTTATTTGACTATGAGCATATGCGATTCCTCCGACAACGCAAAGCTCATTCCCCAATGCGCTGAAATAGCCTGAGACTAAGGCGTGGCGTTTTAACTGAATTTTCCATGTAGAGATCCAGCGTGTCGCGTCTCACCGCGATCAGCTGAAGATACGTATCATGATACTGGTATCGCGCTATCGACTCGTACGCCGGTTGAAAGCATTGTCTCGCTGTCAGGGAAGAAGCATCCTCCTCCCTTATCTATCTCACGAGCAGTCCAGATTAAGTCCCATTTTCCAACTTTAGTTTCCAAAATCTCGCCGGATATGATAGTTGTCTTGGCACAACAGCTCAGGTGATTGGGGCAGATCACCACAAGGTGTGGTCTGATCGAACGCCGGCGGTCCGGGTAGGATCTCGCGCTTGACGTCAACGTCTTCGAAAACGGTCTTTCCCGGCAGAGGCTGGAAGCCGGCGCACCGGAGGACGGGGCTGGCCGCGACGCTGGCCTGCGCATCGGCGTTGGTCGCCCCCCTAGATCCGTCAATCGCCGTCCCCACCACCTCAGGCACCCCCGATACGCAGGCGCCGTCCGACCAGGATGGCGATACCCCTCAACTGCTGGACCTCAGCCTGGATCAGCTGATGAACATCGAGGTGACCAGCGTCAGCAAGAGGCCTGAGTCGCTGGGCGGCGCGGCGGCTGCCGTCTATGTCATCACGCAGGAAGACATCCGCCGCTCCGGCATGTCTTCGGTCCCGGAACTGCTGCGCATGGTCCCGGGCCTGCAGGTTGCCCGTTTCTCCGCCCACGATTGGGCTATCGGCGCACGCGGCTATGACGTTGCCTTTCCCGGCAAGATGCTCGTGCTGGTAGACGGGCGCTCGGTCTACACCCCGGTCCTTTCAGCGGTCCTGTGGGACCTGCATGAACTGCCGCTGCAGGATATCGAGCGCATCGAAGTGATCCGCGGCCCCGGTGCGACCATCTGGGGCGCCAATGCGGTTGACGGCGTCATCAACATCATCACCAGAAACGCCAGGGACACCCCCGGCCTGGTGGCGAGCGCCAGCGGCGGGACGTCGGATGACGGCACGGTCGCGGTCAGCTATGGCGGCAAGCTGTCCGACAGCGCCTTCTACCGGGTCTACGGCAAAATCCTCAATCGGGCTGCGCTCCGTACATCGACCGGGGGCGATGCGGGGGATAGCTGGCGTCAAACCCGGGGCGGCGTGCGTCTCGACTGGACTCCGTCCGCCGCCGACACCCTCTCCATGAACGCCGAATATTATGACGAGCGGGCCAATAGCCTGGCGCTCTTTCCGAATCTGACCGGACCGATCGTGGCCACGCCACAGGTCCAGATCAACCGCGGCGGTCACCTTCTTGCCAACTGGAATCACCGCTTCTCGCCAGCCTCCGACCTGACGGCGCAAGGCTATTACGACAAAGTGCACACCCAGTTCATCAACGCTGACGTCAGGTTCGACACCTATGACGTGGAACTGCGCCATCACGTCGTTCTGGGCATGCGGCACGACCTGGTGTGGGGCGGCGGCTATCGCCGGATCACCTACGATTCGCGAGCGACTCAAGTCATTTCCGTCTCGCCGCCGAGCGGCGGCGAGACGGTCTATAATCTCTTCACCCAGGACGATTTCGCCCTGACCGGCAGGCTCCACCTGATCGCTGGCCTGAAGCTGGAGCACAATAGCTATACCGGCTGGGAGAACGAGCCGACCTTGCGATTGAGGTGGAGCATCGCGCCTGATCACACCGTCTGGGCCGCGGTCTCGAAGGCGGTGCGCACGCCATCGTTCGGCGACGAGTTCGCCCGTGCCAATCTTGCAGTGACGCCGGCATCGCCCACGGCGCCGCCGGCATTGATCGCAGTTTTCGGCAATCCGGGCGCAGTGGACGCGGAGCGCCTGACCTCATGGCAGGTCGGCTACCGTGGCGCCATCGAGGACAATCTGGCGATCGACGCCTCGGGTTTCTACAACCGGTATACCAAAGCCCAGTCGGTCACGACCGGAACGCCGTTTCTGGAATCGTCCCCGCCGCCGACGCATCTTGTCGTCCCTCTCGTATACCGCAATCAGGCAGCCGGCGAGCTCTATGGAATGGAGCTCGCGATCCGCTGGCAAATCCTCCGCACCTGGCAACTGTTCGGTGCCTACAGCCTCAATCTGGGAGATATCAGGCCCGTCGATCCGTCTGCGGCACTCCTGGTAGGACGAGGGCCGCACCATGGATTTCAGATTCGATCCCAGCTCGATCTGCCGGGAAGAACCGAGTTTGATGCGGCCATTTACTATGCCAGCGAATACCAAGTCGGCGACTTTGACCTGGCAAACAGCGCGTCAACCGCCATTCCGGCCTATGTCCGCCTCGACTTGCGCTTCGGCTGGTGGGCGAGTGATCACCTGTCCTTCAGTCTCTCTGGCGAGAATCTGTTGCAGTCCCGCCACCCGGAATCCTCGCCAACTCTAAGCGTCCAGACCGAGGTTCCGCGCACGGTCAACCTGACGGCCACAGCGAGGTTCTGAGCCATGAGACGGCGCCCGGAAAATCAACTCAAGGCGGACATCGCGGCAAAGGGCGCAGCGAGACTGCTCAAGCCACTTTTGCCATTCTCTTTCGTCGCCGGCCTTCTGGTGCTCCCCTCCCCCGCCTTCTCCGCCGCGCCGGCCGGCGAATATCAGGTCAAGGCCGCCTTTCTCTACAACTTCGCCAGGTTCGTCGACTGGCCCGCGCAATCCCATCGCCCGGGGGTCCTGGCGCTCTGCATCGTGGGGACAGATCCGTTTGGCGGCGACATCGATGTCGTCGCCGGCAAGCCGGTGGGAAGCGACAAGCTGAGTGTTCGGCGGGTAGACGCCGACGATGTGGCGGATTGCCAGATTATCTACATTGCCGGCTCGGACACCGCCACGCTCGGCAAGGTGCTGACCGGGATCAGGGGCCGGCCGATCCTGACCGTGGGCGACTCCAGAGGGTTCGCGGAGAGCGGCGCGGTGTTCAATTTCTATCCCGAAAACAACAAGATCCGCTTTGAGGTCAACATCGATGCCGCCCGCCGCACGGGTCTCTCGATCAGTTCCCAACTGTTGAGGCTTGGGCGGATCACGCGAGATAAGGGTCGTACCAGTGGCTAAGAAATTCTCCTTCGCCGACCAGCCGATCGGCCGCAAACTGTTGCTGGTGTGCCTGCTGGTGACGGGTGTGATGCTGTTCGCACTCTCGGGATTGGCGATCACCAGAGAAGTGACGGACTGGCGACGGCAGACGCTTTCGGAACTGAAATCGAGCGCCGGAATCATCGCGGCCAACACCGCGCCCGCGCTCCTGTTCGATGATCGCAAGGCCGCCGCCGACACGCTGGCGGCCTTGTCCGAGGTGCCCAACGTGATGTTCGCGGCGGTCTATGACAAAGAGGGCAACATGTTCGCCACTTATGGCGCCAAAACCGGCGGACCGGGGCGGTTGGCTTCATCGCCTCAGGAGACCGATTATCAGTTCTCGGGCAACTCGCTCGTCCTCAGCCAGCCGATCCGGTTCAAGGGCGAGCGGCTCGGCACGATCTATCTGAAGTCGGACCTGCGGCGGCTGATTTCCAGCCTGCTGTTGGCCGGCGGACTGACTCTCGGCATCGCGGTGCTGGCCTTCGGCTTGGCGACCTGGCTCTTCCTGAGGCTGCAGCGCGGCATCCTCAAGCCCATCATCGACCTGTCGGAAGCCATGATCAGCGTCACGCGGGATGGCAACTATGCCATACGCGCCCAGCCCGGCAACCAGGACGAAGTCGGCGCGCTGGCGCTCTCGTTCAACGACATGCTCGAGGTGATCCAGGATCGCGACAAGCGGCTGGCCAACCAGCAGACGATCCTGGAAGAGACGGTGCGCGAGCGGACGGCGGAACTCAACCAGTCCAATCAGCGTCTGGGCGAGGAACTTGCCCAGCGCAAGGAGGCGCAGGAAGCGCTCGTCGCCCACGACGCCATGCTGAAGGCCGTGACGCACGGCGCCGCCGAACTGCTCGGTTCGATCAATCTGGACGAAGCCATCGCCGCCGTGCTCGAACTGATCGGCCAGACCCTGGCCGTGAGCCGGGTTCAACTGGGCCCGATCACCTCGGATCGAAACGGCCATCTGCGATCGACGATCCGCCACGAATGGTGCGCGCCGGGCCTGCGCGCCATGATCGACGACGCGATGTTCCAGGCGCTCGACCTCAATATCGCCCTTCCCGCGACGAGAGCGGCAAGTCTGATCGGGGAACGCAGCACCGTGACCCTCGACAATGTCGCCGGTCCGGCCCGCGAGGCGTTCGAACAGGCGGAGATGCGGTCGATGCTCATCGTTCCGGTGATGATCGACGGGAAGCTGTGGGAGGCGCTGTGGTTCATCGATTCGAGCGCGACAGCGCGTGCCTGGAGTTGGGCCGAGACCGATACGCTGTCCACCCTGGCTGGTCTGATCGGGATCTCCACGATGCGCGCGCGCTACCTGGCGGAGCTCGCCGATGCCAACACGATCGTCCAGAACAGTCCGACGGTGCTATATCGATTGAAGGGCGAACCGGCGCTGCCGCTCACCTACATATCCAGCAATGTGAGCAAGTTCGGCTACAGCGCCAAGACATTGCTGAGCGGCGACACCTCATTCCTCCACCTGCTCGACAAGCTTATCCATCCCGACGACCGGTCGAGATGGGTCGAGGCGATGGGCAATGTCATGGACAAGAAGGGCGGAGCGGCGTCGATCGAGGTGCGCATGATGCTTCCCACCGGATCGTTCCGCTGGCTGGAAAACCGCTACTCGCCGGTGCGCGACGAGGTCGGGCGGCTGGTCGAGATCGAAGGGATCTTCACCGACATCACCGAGCGCAAGGCGGCGGAGGAGAAGATCACCCTCCTCGCGCGCACCGATTCCCTCACTGGCCTCGCCAACCGCGCCACCTTCGTCGAACGCATGCATCAGGCCTTCATCGCGGCCGGCCGGGGCGGGATGCCGTTCGCCGTTCTCTATCTCGATCTCGATCACTTCAAGGACATCAACGACACGCGCGGACACCCGGTGGGCGATCTGCTGCTGCGCGAGGCCGCCGATCGACTGAAGAACCGGGTGCGCGATACGGACCTTGTCGCTCGACTGGGCGGCGACGAATTCGCCATTCTTCAGGCAGACATCAGCGAGCCTTCCGCCGCAGGTTCCCTGGCCACCGAAATCATCGGCGTGCTCAGTGCGCCCTACGACATCGGCGGCGCCGCACTGCGGGTCACCGCGAGCGTCGGCATTTCCATCTACACCACCAAGTCGATCGGGCCGGACGAGTTGCTGGCAGAGGCGGACCTGGCGCTCTATCGCGCCAAGGAGGAGGGTCGCAACCAGTATCGGTTCCATTCCGTCGAGCTCGACCAGGAAGTGAACGAGCGCGTCACGATCGCCGCCGATCTCAGACTGGCGCTCACGCGCGACGAACTCTTCCTGCACTATCAGCCTCAGATCGAGCTGGCGAACGGTCGGATCATCGGCATGGAGGCGCTGGTGCGCTGGCGCCATCCAACCCGTGGCATACTGGTCCCTGCCCAGTTCATCCCCGTCGCCGAGGGCGTCGGCGTCATCCAGGATCTGGGTCGCTGGGTCCTCGACAAGGCGCTGACACAGATGAAACTCTGGCAGGACGAGGGGGTGGCCCCGCCGGTGATCGCAGTCAACGTGTCGTTGCTGCAGCTCAAGAACGGCACCGAATTCATCAAGGACGTGACCGCCCTGCTGGCCAAGACCGGGGTCAACGCCAACCAGCTCGAACTGGATGTCACCGAGTCGATGCTCGCCCAAATGACCCTCGCTCGAAACCCGATACTCGACCGCCTCACCGAACTGGGAGTCAAGATCGCCCTTGACGACTTTGGCGGCGAATATTCATCGTTCGAATATCTGCGCGCCTATCGGGTAAGCCACCTCAAGGTGGCGCGGGACTTCATCGAACGCGCCGGTCAGGACGACGAAAAGGCCAAGACCGTCCGCGCCATCATCGGCGCTGCCCGCGAATTGGACATCAAGGTGATCGCGGAAGGGGTCGAGACGTCCGAACAGCGCGAGATGCTGCTGGCGCTCAGCCCCAAGACCCGTGGCCAGGGCTTCTACTTCTCGGAAGCCGTCGCAGTCGACCGCGCCACCGAACTGCTCAAGGCCGGCAGCATCATCGATCGCAGCGGAGTGACGACCTGACAGGATTCACCCTTTCGGCCGCCACGAGTCAGAATGCCCTCTACTGGAAGACTGGCCCCGAATTTGGGCCGTCATCCCACCCTCGCCTCCAAATCAAAAGCTTGTCCTGCGTGAGCGGAATCAGTGCTCCTGCGGAAGCAGGAGCCCAGGGCGGTCAGGGTCGTCGATTGTGCGCTGGTTCCTGCTTTTGGGGGAACATGCTGGTTCAGTCTAACAGGACAGACTCTAGGCGGCGTGGACAAATTCGAACGACGGCCATCCGGTATTTAATCCCGGAAGCGGATTGTCAGGACGCGACGACTTTTCGCACATTTAGTTCCTCCCCGAGCTTGTCTCGGGGAGGGGGACCACCCGAAGGGTGGTGGAGGGGAAATGGACCGGCCTTCCGCGTTCGGCGGCCCCTCCACCGCTTCGCGGTCCCCCTCCCGAAGACAAGCTTGGGGAGGAATAGGTGTGCCCGCTCCCACAACGTTTCGGCCATCCGTCATCGAGTGCCAGCGCTTAAGAGCGGAAATCATTGAAGCGGGAATTTGTCCACGCCGTCTAGGCAACCGCGATCATTGCTTTGGCGCTTCGCCGCCAGCTTCGGCGGCGAACTGATCGAACGCTTCCACCGCTTGCGCCGCATACATCAGGCTTGGGCCCGCGCCCATGTAGAGCGCCATGCCCATCGTCTCCATGATTTCGTCACGGGTCGCGCCCTGCCTGACCGCCGCCTGCGCATGAAAGGCGACGCAACCATCGCAACGGATCGCAACCGAGATGGCGAGCGCAATCAGCTCCTTCGTCCTGGTGTCGAGCACGCCCGCCTCGGTGGCGGCACGCGCCATCGCCGAGAAGGCTTTGGTCACCTCGGGGCTGCCCAGGCGCACTTCCTTGATTGCGCCGGTCAGTTCAGCGGCCATGGCGGGCCAGTTCTTGTGCATCATGCTTATCCTCATGGTTCAGGGGCGACCGAGCAAGGCGGCGAGCCGATAGGCCGCCACGATGCGGTCTGTGCCCGCGCGAATGGATGCCGCCTCGGCGGCAATCGCCTCCCGCTCGGCATCGAGCAGGTCGAGCTGAGGCTTCATGCCGACCCGTACCTCATGGCGAACGCTCTCGAGCGCCTGCGTCGCCGAACCGGCCTGGTCGCTCGCGGCCTGTTCGACGAGCTGGGCGGTGCGCACGCCCTGGAAGGCGGAAATGACCTGTTCCTCGACCTGCATGCTGGCCGCGCGCATCCGCGCATCCGCGGCGCGGACCTCGCTGCTCGCCTCCGAAACCCTGCCCGACACGCGGCCGCCGCTGAAGAATTCCCAACGCGCCCGGATGCCAACAGTCGCACTGTCCGCGCGATAATCCGGGAAAAACTGGTCGCGCACCGTTCCGGCTTCGGCAAAAGCACCGACGGTGGGCAGCTGTTCGGCGCGCGCGCCGCGCGCTGCGGCCTGTGCCGCGCGCAGGCCGGCCTGGGCCTGGACGAGCTGAGGGTTGCTGCGCATCGCTTCCTCCACGGCCTCATCGAGCGTTCCTGGAAGCGGCGGATTGGCGGGCAAGGGTTGCAGATCGACGGGCTCGATCCCTGCCAGGTTGGTAAAACGCGCGCGCGCCGAGATCTGCATGCCCTGCGCCCGGGCCAACCCTGCACGGGCCTCGGCCAGACGCGCGCCGGCCTGCGCGACATCGGTGCTCGGACTTTCTCCGGCCCGATAGCGCAGCCGTGCCTGGCGCTCGATCTCTGTGGTTTCGGTGAGCAACCGTTCGTAGAGGGACAGCATGCGGGCCGCCGTCAGGACGTCGCCATAAGCCTGTGTCACGGCCATGGCGAGCTGAGCGCGTGCGCCGCTTTGCCCCGCCTCTGCGCCCGCGATCCCCGCGCGTGCCCGATCAATGCCCGCGCCAACCCGCCCGCCGGTGAAGAGCGGCTGTTCGACCACCACCTGCGCGGCGCGCGGCGTGACGTCAGCGGCGCCCAGGTTGAAGAAGTTCTGGGGATCGAGGCGGCCATAGCCGATCGTCCCGCTCAGCGTCGCGGTGGGAAGCCGCCCCGACCGCGCCTGCTCGAGGCGAGCTTTGGCGGCGTCGGTTTCCGCATCGGCGACCACGATCTCGGGCGCGTGGCGCAGTGCCGCCGCAATCGCTTCCTCAAGCGTCGCGGCGCTGGCCGCGGTGCTCGCCGCAAGAAAAACGGCGAGTCCCAGCGTCAGACGAACGAACCGGCAGGATCGGCTCACTTGAAGGCGGTCCCCGGCCGAACGCCCATCGCCTTGAAGGCGATCGCGGCGGGGCAGAAGCCGGTGAAGCCGGCCTGGATCATGTTGAGACCCGCGAAAGCCGTGAGCGCGATCCACCAGGGGTGAATCGTGAGAGACAGGACGATGCCCAGAAGGACGACACATCCGGCGAAGATCATGACGGCGCGATCGAGAGTCATTGTCGCATTCCTTGCTTGTCGAGAATGAAGGTCACATCCGCAGCTTGCGGATGCCCATGACATGGAGGGCGAGCTTCTCGTAGAAGGGCTCGCTCTCGCCCTTGCGCACCTTGCGCAGGAAATATTTCTCGAAGCCGATCTTGGCGAGGTGGACCCATTTGCCGCTCGCCGACCAGTTGACGTTGCGCGGCGGGATTTGCGGCTGCGCCACGAAGGCGACGCCGCCATCCCCGAAATCGGCGAGGCAGACGGCGTTCCAGGTCGCTTCGGCCGTGGGTTCCTTGCCATCCAGGACCATGTCGAGGTTCGCGGCGATTGCGGTCACCATGCTCTCGATCATGAAGCCGGTCTTGGGCACGCCCACTGGCACGGGCGTCGGCCCCGTCGGCGGAATGGCCACGCAGACGCCGAGCGCGAAGATTTCGGGAAAGGCCGGGTTGCGCTGGTGCTTGTCCACGAGGATGAAGCCGCGCGGATTTGTCAGCCCCTCGATGCCGCGCACCGCCGGTACGCCCCGGAAGGCGGGAAGCATCATCGAGAAACCGAAGGGCAGGTCGTGGGTCTTCTTGACCGCGCCGTCCTCGCCGACTTCCTCGACATGCATCATGCCCGCCTCGACCTTTGCGACCTTGGCATTGGTGATCCATTTGATGTGCCGCTCACGCATCTCGCTTTCGAGCAGACCCTTGGTGTCACCGACGCCGTCGAGGCCGAGATGGCCGATATAGGGCTCGGCGGTCACGAAGGTCATCGGCACCTTGTCGCGGATCTTGCGACGGCGCAGCTCGGTGTCGAGGATCAGGGCGAACTCATAGGCCGGTCCATAGCAGGAGGCGCCCTGGACGGCGCCGACGACGATAGGCCCCGGATTTTCGACGAAGCGCTCGAAGGCCTCGGCCGCTGCGGAGGCATGGGCCGTCTGGCAGATCGAAACGGTGTGACCGCCATGCGGCCCCAATCCCTCGATTTCATCAAATGCCAAATCCGGTCCGGTTACAATTACAAGATAATCGTAATTGACTGAACTGCCATCGTTGAGCTCCAGTCGCTTTTCCGAAGCATGGAGGCGCTTGGCACCCAAAGCCGTAAAGCCGATCTTCTTCTTCGCGAAGATCGGCGGCAGATGCACTTGGATCGCCTCCGGCTCGCGCCAACGGACTGCGACCCAAGGGTTCGAAGGCACGAAGGAGTAGGTTTCCGATTCGGAAACCATCATCACCTCCGCGCGCCCTTTTACCGCGGCGTTGATTTCATAGGCGGCGATCGTTCCGCCCAGCCCGGCGCCCAGCACCACGATTTTAGGCTTGTCCATGAGTTCCTCTCACGCTCCTCGACAACTGACTTGACGAATATAACGATTACACGATATATGCAATATATAAATTGAAGGAGACTATCCATGTTTGGATTCGGTAAGGCAAAGTCCCATCGGGAAGTCCGGCCCCTGGAGCTTCAGGGCATGCTCGCGGACGGTTCCGCGCTCCTCATCGATGTGCGTGAACCGGACGAATTTGCCGCGGGCCACATTGCCGGTGCAGTAAACATGCCTTTGTCGACCTTTTCACCGCGTAATGTTCCGGATGCCGCCGGACGAACCGTCGTGCTTCAGTGCGCGGGCGGAAAGCGGTCCGGCATGGCGCTCGATCGCTGCAGCGAGGCGCAAGCAGCGATCGACACGCATCTGGGCGGCGGGATCGGCGCCTGGAAAGAAGCCGGTCTGCCGATCGTCAGCGGCAAATAGGAGCGAAAGGGTCGGGGGATGCGCAGGACGACGACATGGACATGGCTGGCAGGCGCAACGCTCGCGCTGGCCTCCTGCGGCGGCAAGGAGGCCGCCGAACAGCCCTCCGCGACGCTCCCGGCCGGTGAGGCGCTCAGGCTTGCGACCAGCGACATTGCTGACATGAAGGCGGTGGGCGCGGAGATCACCACGCGCGATTCTGCCGAGGCGCTCGCGCGGATACCGGGCACGCTCGCCAGCCTTTCGGTCCGCGAAGGCGATATGGTCCAGAAAGGCCAGCGCATCGGCATGGTCGTCGATGCGCGCCTCGGCTACGAGACCAGTGCCTATGGCGCCCAGGTCGCCGCCGCACAGGCCGAAGCGGCGCGCGCGCGCGGCGACCTCGCCCGCATCCAGGATCTCTACAACAACAAGGTCTATGCCAAGGCACGTCTCGACCAGGCAGTCGCCACGTCGCGCGCGGCCGACGCGCAGGTCGCGGCGGCACGTGCGCAGCAAGGCGCGAGCGCCAGCGTGGCCGGGCAAGGCGCGATCCTCGCGCCAGCCAGCGGCCGGGTGCTGCGCGCAGACATCCCGGCCGGATCGGTCGTCGCGCCGGGCATGTCGGTGGCGACAATCACCGCCGGCCCCCCCCTTCTGCGGCTCGAACTGCCGGAATCGCTTGCCGGACAGGTGCATAACGGTGCGCAAATTCTGGTTGCGCAAGGCGATCTGCCCGACGGGTCGCGTCGCGGGCAGGTGACGCAGGTCTATCCCGCCGTCACCGGGGGCCGGGTGCGTGTCGATGCGACCGTGCCCGGTCTTTCGACGCAGCTTGTCGGCCGCCGCGTCGGCGTTTCGATCGAAGTTGGCCGGCGCCGTGCCCTGGTCGTGCCGCGTCGCTTCGTCTCGACCCGCTACGGCATCGACCAGGTCGATGTCGTGACGGCCGACCGCCGCGTGAGCGCCGTGCCTGTCCAGGTAGCGCCCACCGCCGACCCCGACCGGATCGAGATACTGAGCGGCGTCGCGGCCGGGGACACGCTTTTCCTGGCGGGCGCGCGCAAATGAACCTCGGCATCTCAGGGCGGCTGACCCGCGCGACCATCATGTCGCCGCTGACGCCGCTGTTCCTGATGGCAGCAATCGCGGTCGGGCTCCTCGCGCTCTTCTCGATTCCGCGCGAGGAGGAGCCGCAGATCAGCGTGCCGATGGTCGACATCCAGGTGATGGCGCCCGGGCTCGCCGCTGCCGATGCCGTCGAGCTTGTCGGTATTCCGCTCGAGACCATCGTCAAGAGCGTCGATGGCGTCGAGCATGTCTATACCCAGGCCGAAGATGACGGCGTGATGGTGACGGCGCGCTTCGTGGTGGGATCAAATCCCGAGGATGCAGCGACCCGCATCGACGAGAAGCTGCGCGCAAACTGGGACCGGATTCCGGTCGGAATCCCAGACCCCAAAGTCACGGTGCGCGGAATCAACGACGTACCCGCGATCGTGCTGACGCTCACGCCCAAGCCTGGCGCCGCCGGGCAATGGAGCGATCAGGCGCTCTACGATCTCGCCACCAAGCTGCGCACCGAGATTGCCAAGGTCGACAATGTCGGCCTGACCTTCCTGACCGGCGGCCGCCCCGACGAGATCAGGATCGCGCCGGACCCGGCGAAGCTCAACCAATATGGCGTGCCGCTCGGCAGCGTCATCGAAGCGGCCGGTCAGGCCAATCGCAGCTTTCCGGCAGGCAGCATTCGGGAGGGCGGCCGGGCGGTCTCCGTCACCGCCGGCCGCACTTTGTCCTCGGCGCAGGAAGTGGGCATGCTCACAGTCCGCTCGGCGCGCGGGGCGCCGGTCTATCTGCGCGACGTTGCCGCCGTCAGCCAGGGGCCACGCGAGGACCAGTCCCGCGCGTGGCGCTGGGCGCGAGCGGGCAATCAATGGTCGAGCGCGCCCGCGGTCAGCATCGCCATCGCCAAGCGGTCGGGCGCCAATGCGGTTGTCGTATCCCAAGCCGTGCTGTCCAGGATCGAAAGCCTCAAGGGCAAGCTCATCCCCGATGGAGTCGATGTCGCGGTCACGCGCAACTATGGCGCGACGGCCAACGAGAAGGCCAATGAACTGCTGTTCCATCTGGCACTCGCTACCATCTCCATCGTCGTCCTGATCGGCTTTGCCATTGGCTGGCGCGAGGCCGGCGTGACCGCCGTCGTCATCCCCACCACGATCCTGCTTACCATGTTCGCCTCCAACCTCATGGGCTACACGATCAACCGGGTCAGCCTGTTCGCGCTGATCTTCTCGATCGGCATCCTTGTCGACGATGCCATCGTCATGATCGAGAATATCGCCCGCCATTGGGCGATGCCGGACGATCGAACCCGGACGCAGGCCGCGATCGAGGCTGTTGCCGAGGTTGGCAACCCGACCGTGGTCGCAACCTTGACCGTTGTCGCTGCGCTGCTGCCCATGCTGTTCGTCTCGGGCCTCATGGGCCCCTACATGGCGCCGATCCCGGTCAACGCCTCGGCGGCGATGGTCTTTTCCTTCTTCGTCGCGGTCGTGATCGCGCCCTGGCTGATGGTTCGCTTCGCGCGCAAGGCGCTGGCGGACGGGACGGCGCATGCCGGCCACGCGCATGACGAGAGTGGTGGAAAGCTCGGCCGGCTCTATGCCCGCGTTGCCCATCGCGTGATCGACAGCCGTGCCTCGGCGCGCAATTTCCTGATCGCGGTCGGCGTCGCCACGCTGCTCGCCTGCTCGATGTTCTATTTCAAGGCCGTGACCGTGAAGCTGCTGCCGTTCGACAACAAGTCGGAGCTGCAGGTGGTGGTCGACATGCCCGAGGGTACGAGCCTGGAGGCGACCAGCCGGACGCTCGAGGACGTGGCGACCGTGGCGCGCAGGCTGCCGGAGGCAACCGCGATGGAAGCCTATGCCGGGACCTCCGCACCGTTCAACTTCAATGGCCTGGTTCGTCACTATTTCCTGCGCAACAAGCCGGAGATGGGCGACGTGATGGTCGCCTTGCTGCCCAAGGGCGAGCGCGACCGGTCAAGCCACCAGATCGCGCTTGCCCTGCGCCAACAGCTCAAGGCGCTGAAACTGCCCGATGGGGCATCGGTAAAGGTCGTCGAGACACCGCCCGGGCCGCCCGTGCTCGCGACCCTGCTGGCCGAGATCTATGGTCCCGATGCGCAGACCCGGCAGCGCACCGCGACCGAACTGGAAAAGATCTTCCGTTCCGTCCCCTATATCGTCGATGTCGACAACAGTTTCGGCCAGCCTCGGCCTAAATTGCGCCTGATCCCGCAGCGCGATCGCATCGACTATTACGGACTCTCGGATCGTCAGGTCGCGGACAGCATCGGCGCGCTGATGGGCAACCAGACGGTCGGCTATGCGCCGCGCGGCCAGGGCCGCACGCCGCTGCCGATCACCATCGCGCTGCCCCAATCGGCGCGAGGATGGTCGCAAACGCTGGCCAGCACGCCGGTCGCCGCAACGCCGGCCGGCCAGCTGATCGAGCTGGGCGCGGTCGTGGACGCGCGCGACGAACAAGGCAGCCCGGCGATCTTCCGGCGCGACGGCCGGTTCGCCGACATGGTTACGGCTGAACTGGCCGGGGCATACGAAGCGCCGATCTATGGCATGCTCGCCGTCGACAAGGCGGTCGACGCCTATGACTGGGCTTCCAAGGGCCTCACCAAGCCGATCATACGCCTCAACGGCCAGCCCGACGATGAGTCCGTCACGTCGCTGCTGTGGGATGGCGAGTGGGAAATCACCTGGGTCACCTTCCGCGACATGGGCGCGGCGTTCATGGTCGCGCTGCTCGGCATCTACATCCTGGTCGTGGCGCAGTTCCGCAACTTCAAGCTGCCGCTGGTGATCCTGACGCCCGTCCCGCTGACCCTGGTCGGCATCGTCATCGGGCACATGCTGTTCTCGGCGCCTTTCACGGCGACCTCCATGATCGGGTTCATCGCGCTCGCCGGCATCATCGTGCGCAACTCGATCCTGCTGGTCGATTTCATCCGGCACACCGCGACACCGGGCAAGCCGCTGCGCGATGTGCTGATCGAGGCGGGCACGATCCGGTTCAAGCCGATCGTGCTGACGGCGGCCGCAGCAATGATCGGCGCGGCGGTCATCCTGACCGATCCGATCTTCCAGGGTCTTGCAATCTCGCTGCTGTTCGGCCTTGCCTCCTCGACCCTGCTCACCGTGCTCGTCATCCCGGCGATCTACGTCGTGCTGCGGGATGACGGGAAAAGCGCGACATGATGATGGCCTTGGGTGCCGCCGAAATGCTCTGCGAGCGTGCGACGGAAATCGCCGGCCTGCTCGGCCTGATGGCCAATGAGCAAAGGCTGCTGCTGCTGTGCCGCCTGCGCGAGGGAGAGGCGCCGGTCGGCGAGCTGGTAAACTTGTGCGGCCTCTCCCAATCCAGCGTTTCCCGGCATCTGGGCAAGATGCGAGAGGGCGGCCTCGTGCGGAACCGCAGGGAAGGCACGACGATCTATTACAGCATCGCCAATCCAGACGCGGATGCCCTGATCGGATTTCTCTGCGATAATTTCGGTCCGAAGGACGTGCAGGCGTAGAGCGCCTCGCCCGACTGGCTACGCAGGCGCATTGCTCGCGCTGCGGGTCCATAGGACAGCCGCTCGTCTAGAGTTTGTCCTGTTCGGATGGAACCGATCCGTTCGTGTTGAGCGAAGTCGAGACACGTTAGCGCGGTGCCGACGTGTCTCGACTTCGCTCGACACGAACGGAAGCGATGGTTCAATCTCACCAGGACAGTCTCCAGCCGCGCCCGCCAAGGTCAATCTCCGTCGATGTAGCGACCGCAGACCCGGAACCGCATGACGGCTGGCCCAAGCTAGGACATGGCCCGCGCATTACAACGTCATGTCTTCGTCCGGGTCGGAATGGAATTCATGCCAGAGTCCATTGAGAATGCCGAAAGCCACGGCCAGGCCAAGACCCAATATCCAGCTGAAATACCACATGGTTCATGTCCTAAAGATCAGTAGAAGTCCGGGTTGGTGCCGACTTCCTTGAGCGTGACGCGCCCGAACAGCACCCTGTAGGCCCACGCCGTGTAAAGAAGCACGATGGGCAGGAAGATCAACGTCACCAACAGCATGACGAACAGGGTCAAATGGCTGGAAGACGCATTCCACACGGTCAGGCTGGAGGCCGGATCGATCGAACTGGGCAGAATGAAGGGAAACATCGACAGGCCGACGGTGGCGATGATGCCGAGCGTTCCCATCGACGATCCTCCAAATGCCAGCACCTCCCTGCCCGTCCGGATCCCGGCAAGCGCGATCAGCGGCCCGGCAAACCCCAGCACCGGCGCGAGCAGCGTCCAGGGATGGAGCGCATAATTATCCATCCACGCGCCGGGTGCGGCGATCATGGCTGTCAGGTGCGGGTTGGATGGCCCTGTCGACGCAACCACCCCCTGGATGCGAAACCCCATGCCCCCGCGCGCCACGATCACGCCGCCGACGGCGAAGAGCAGGACGGACAGGATCGCCGCGATCTGCCCGAAACGCCGGGCGCGATCGTGAACCGCACCGCGTTCGATCTTGATCGCCAGCCAGCTGGCGCCGTGAAGGACCAGCATCGCCACCGAGAGCAGGCCGGCCAGCAGCGAGAAGGGGTGAAACAGCCCCAGCAGCGAGCCCTCGTAAAAGGCGCGCAAGTCGCCATCCAGACGGAAGGGAATGCCGGTCAGCACATTGCCCACGGCCACGCCGAACACCAGCGCCGGCACGAGCCCGCCGACGAACAGCGCCCAATCCCAGCGACTGCGCCATGCGGCATCGGGTTTCTTGGAGCGATATTTGAAGCCGACGGGGCGCAGGATCAGTGCGGCGAGCACCAGGAACATGGCAAGGTAAAAGCCCGAAAAGCTCACCGCATAGACGAACGGCCAGGCTGCGAAGATCGCGCCGCCGCCCAGGATGAACCAGACTTGATTACCCTCCCAGGTGGCGCCGATCGAATTGATGACCATGCGCCGCTCGGCGTCGGTTTTGGCGACGAACGGCAGCAGGGCGGCGACGCCAAGATCGAACCCGTCGGTCAGCGCGAACGCGATGAGCAAGATGCCCATCAAGCCCCACCAGATCAGGCGAAGTGTCTCATAGTCGATGGGAGGCACCATGATCGCTCTCCTTATTCGGCGGGCAGCGGCGCGTAGCCCTGCCCCGATGCAGCGGCATCCGACGGCTCATCGCCGTGTTCCAGCGGCCCCTTGCGGATCGTCGCCAGCATGAGCCGCACCTCGATCACCGCCAGCGCGCCATAGAGCAACGTGAAGCCGATGATCGTGGTCCAGAGCTGGCCAACGGTCAGGCTGGAAGCACCGAGGAAAGTCGGCAGGACGCCCTCGATCGCCCAGGGCTGACGCCCGATCTCGGCAAGCACCCAGCCAAACTCAGCGGCAAGCCAGGGAAGCGGTATGATCCAGACAGCCGCGCGCAGGAACCAGCGCGCGTCGAAACGGCGGACAGTCGAGAAATAGAAGGCGAGCACGAAGAAGCCGATGAAGAAGAAACCAAGGCCTGCCATCACCCGGAACACCCAGAACATGACCGGCACGTTGGGTACCGTGGACCATGCGGCCTGGACGACCTGATCCGGCGTGGCCTTACGCGGGTCGGCGACATAGCGCTTCAGCAGCATGGCATAGCCCAGATCGAGCTTGTGCCGTTCGAACTGCTCGCGCGCGACCATGTCGGTGGGATTGGCCTTCAGCTTCTCGACCGCGTCATAGGCCTGGATGCCGTTTTCGATCCGGCCCTGCGCCTTGGCGACAAGTTCGGTGATGCCCTCGACCTGGCCGGTCAGGCTGCGGGTCGAAATCAGGCCCAGCACATAGGGGATCTTGATTTCATAGCGCGTGTCCCGCCCTTCGAGGCTGGGTATGCCGAAGATGGCGATGCCGGCGGGCGCAGGTTCGGTGTGCCACATGGCTTCCAGCGACGCCAATTTCATCTTCTGGTTGTCGGTGAGCGCGTAGCCGGATTCATCGCCCAGCACGACGACCGAGAGCGACGACGCGAGACCGAAAGCGGCAGCGACGGTGAAGGATCGCTTCGCGACCGCCACCCATTTGCCCTTGAGCAGATACCATGAAGAGACGCCAAGTATGAAGACGGACGCCGTCACATAGCCAGCGCTCACGGTATGGACGAACTTGGCCTGAGCGACGGGATTGAACAGGACCGCCATGAAATCGGTCACTTCCATCCGCATCGTGTCCGGGTTGAACCGCGATCCCACCGGATGCTGCATCCAGCCATTGGCAACGAGAATCCACAGCGCGGAAAGGTTCGAACCGAGCGCCACCATGAAGGTCGTGAAGAGATGCTGGCGCTTCGACAGCTTGTCCCAGCCGAAGAACATGAGGCCCACAAAGGTTGCTTCGAGGAAGAAGGCCATCAGCCCTTCGATCGCCAGCGGCGCGCCGAAGATATCGCCGACATAGTGCGAGAAATAGGACCAGTTCGTGCCGAATTCGAACTCCATGGTGAGGCCGGTGGCCACACCGAGGACGAAATTGATCCCGAACAGCTTCGACCAGAAGCGGGTGACCGTCCGCCAGATTGGCCGGCCGGTCATCACATAGATGCTCTCCATGATGACCAGCATGAAGGACAAACCGAGCGTGAGCGGCACGAACAGAAAGTGATAGAGCGCAGTCAGAGCGAATTGGAGGCGCGAGAGCTCGATTACAGCCATATCCATCTTGGTAACACCTCCGGACGGCAACTGGCGGCTCGATCGCACGGTCGAGTCGATTTCGTTTAACCAATAGAGTTAATTATGTATATGAGCAAGCAGCCTTGACCCGACGATGCGCGCGACACCCCCTTCCCTCCTCTGGTTTGCCGACGGCGCGGCGGCCATCGCGATGGCCGCCGCGCTCGCCTGCGCTGCGCATTTTGGCATCTCCGCATTCGACCGCCCGGGGTTTCTGGCCTCTCTGGCGGGGCTGATCATTGCGACGATATTGCGCGCGAGCGTTCAGCTGGCGGCGACAGGATCCGGCCAGAAGGCGGCGGTGACAGCCAAGCATGGCTGGCGGCGGCGCGCCTTTGCCGCGGTTCTGACGGCCCCTGCCGGTTCACGGACCATGCTCGGGGAACAGGTTGCCGACGCCACGGACCGGATCGAGGATCTGGACGGCTATCATGCCCGCTTTTTGCCGCTGCGATTTGCGGCGGTGGCGACGCCCCTCCTGATCGCCGCGGCGGCAGCGGCAGCGAGCTGGGTGGCGTCGGCGATTCTGCTTGGGACGCTGCTGCCCTTCGCGCTGGGGATGATTCTGGCGGGCACGGCCGCGAGCCGGGTTGCGGCCCGGCAACTCGACATACTCGGTCGGCTGTCCGGCCTGTTCATCGATCGCGTCAGGGCCCTGCCGATCATCATCGGTTTCGGCGCGCAGGAGCGGATCGGCCGACATCTGGCCGGGGCGACGCAGGAGGTTGCCACGCGCACGCTGGCCGTCCTGCGCATCGCCTTTCTTTCGAGCGCGGTCCTGGAATTCTTCGCAGCCCTCTCGGTTGCCCTGGTGGCGGTTTATTGCGGCTTCAACCTGCTCGGATTGCTTCCCTTCCCGGCGCCCGAGAGGCTCGATCTGGGCCGGGCCTTGTTCGTGCTGGTCCTCGCGCCGGAATTCTATCTGCCGATGAGGCGCTTGGCTGCCGCCTATCACGACAAACAGGTCGGCGAGGCTGCGATGCAACGACTTGCAGCGCTGCCCTCGCCCTTGCCCGAGCCCTCGCCCGCTCTTGCGCCTTTGCTGCGGCCGCCGGCGATCAGAATCGAAGGTCTGACAGTCGATTATGGCGAGCGGCACGTGGGGCCATTCACAATGGATATCCCTGCCGGCCGCATGACCGTAGTCTCCGGGCCGACCGGCAGCGGAAAGTCCAGCCTGCTCAACGCCTTGATGGGCCTCGCGCCCGCAACGGCGGGTGACATCCAGATCGATAGCATGTCGCTCGCGATGCGAAGCCTGGGCGGACAGGCCAGTTGGACAGGTCAAAGCATCGCACTTCTTCCCGGCACGATCTTCGATAATATCCGGCTGGCGCGCCCCGGCGCAAGCGATGCGGACGTGGCGGATGCGGCACGGCGCGCCGGCCTCCTCGCCTTCATCGCGGGTCGGAAAGAAGGCCTCGGCACCCGGGTGGATACGCGCGGTTCGGGCTTGTCGGGCGGCGAGCGCCGCCGGATCGGCATCGCCCGCGCACTGCTGCGCGACGCCCCCCTGTGGTTGCTCGATGAACCGACGGCTGATCTGGATCGCCAGTCCGTCGACCTGATCATGCACGAAATCCGCAAGGCATCGGCGGGGCGCACGGTGCTGATCGTGACCCACGATCCTGGCATAGCGGCAATGGCCGACCAGCATGTGAGCCTGGCATGACCGGTTCGGACCTCGAGGCTCTGCTGTCGAGCGCCAGTCGCGAGCAGCGAAGTTCGATGCGCGTGGCGATTCTCTACGCGATCTTGGCGGCTGTCAGCGCCGTCACCCTGCTGGGACTGTCGGGCTGGTTCATCACCGGCGCCGCTCTGGCAGGCCTCGCAGGCGTCGCCGCGGTCCAGGCGTTCAACTATCTTCTGCCCAGCGCCGCCATCCGCCTGCTGGCGATCGTCCGAACCCTCACCCGCTACGGCGAGCGCCTTCAGGGCCACAAAGCGGCGCTCCTGACGCTCGCCGCCGTACGGGCGGGTCTCTTTCAGCGCTTCGTCGGGGCGCCCGACCTGAGCCGTGCCTCCGGCGACATGGCTGCGACCTTGCTGCAGGATGTCGAGGCGATCGAGGACCGCTTCATCCGGACCCCCGCCACGCTTGGATCACTCGGAGGCGCGGGTGCCGCGCTCCTTCTGTGCGGGGCTGCGGGCTGGGCGTCTGCACTGGCGCTTCTTGCCATCCTCATCGTGACGCTGGGGGCATCATCACTTCTGGCCCGTCGCCTGCTCCCTGCTCCGGCGCGCCAGATTCAGGAAGCTATTGCCCGCCTGAAGCATGATGTCGTGGAATATGCCGTGTGCTCGGCGGAACTCGTTGCCTATGCGATGCGCGAGACCGTCGAGGATGAACTGCACGGCCGTGCAGCGGCTCTCGACCGGGTCCGGTTCGCATTTACCCGTGGCGAAGCCATGCTGGCGGCATTCGTCACGCTGATGGGCGGTGTCGCAATGGCCGCGGTCATCGGTCTCTCCGATGCGTCGCTTCCCGTGACAATGCTGGCCGGACTTGCCGCCGCCGGGGCGATCGAGGCCATAGGGGCAGGGGTGCGCTCCATCGGGCGCGATGCGACGGTCGCTGCCGGGATTGACAGGCTCTCCGCCCTGGTCGCCCGGACGCCCGAGCCGCCGCTGCAGGGAACACGCCTGCCGGGGACCCGGATCACGATCGGGACGGGTGCCGGGGTGATCGCGATGCAGCCGGGCGACAGGCTGGCGATTACCGGCCGATCCGGCAGTGGAAAGACCAGCTTCCTGTCCTGCCTCGCGGGGCTGCAGGACAGCTGCGCCCTGGCCGTGTGCATCGATGGCCGTCCGCTTGCCAACTGTGCGGCGCAGGATCGCCGGCCGCTGTTCGCGCTCTCTCCGCAGGACGCGCAGATGATTGCCGGCACGATCGCCGACAATCTCCGGCTCGCGCGCTCCGGCTTGTCCGAGGCAGCGCTCTGGGATGCTCTCGCGACTGCTTGCCTTGCCGATGAGGTCCGCGCCATGCCGCAAGGCTTGATGACCTGGATCGGAGATGGCGGAACGCGGCTTTCCGGTGGCCAGCGCAAAAGGCTCTCCCTGGCGCGGGCCCTCCTTGCGGGGCGTCCATGGCTGCTGCTGGACGAACCAAGCGAGGGGCTGGACGTGGCGACCGAGCAAAAACTGAAGGATAATATCATCGCCTGGCTGGACCGGACACAGTCAGGGCTGATCGTTGTCACCCATCGCCCGGCGATGCTTGCGCTGGCAGACCGGCAGCTGACGCTGGCCGGCTAACGGGCCTCTGCCCGAAGGTCCACGACGCCTAGAGAATCTTGGCGAACATCGCCGCCGACCCATGCGCACGCCGGGACGCCGGTTGCTCGATCTGGCTGGCCATCTCGGCCGGTGCCAGATTGGCCAGCCCGGCCAGAAAGCGAGCGACTGTTTCGAGGGCCTTCGCCGCGACGCTGTAATAGACCTGCTTTGCGGCGCGACGCGTTGTCACAAGCTCTGCCTTGCGCAGGATCGCGAGCTGTTGCGAGAGGCCGGGCTGCCCGATCCCGGTCAGGACCTCCAGCTCACCAACCGACTTCTCACCCTCCGAATAGATCGTGTCGACCAAGCGCAGCCGGGTTTCATGGCCGAGCGCCCGCATGGTCTCCGCGATGGCCTCGATTTGCGTGTCGGACAGACGCTCGGACATGATCACCCCGCCTTTCGGTCGGCCTGGCTCCTGTGGAACCAGCGGGGATCATCGATTTCCCTGAGAAGCGCAGCCTGATCCTGATGTGGCGGCAAAAGGACATCATCGCCTGGATGCCAGCCTTCAGGCGTCACGACATTATCGGCATCGACCCGCTGCAGCGCGGCGAGCACGCGCAGCATTTCCTCGACCGAGCGGCCGATGGTGGCAGGATAGCAGATCATCGCCCGGATGATCCCTTCCGGATCGATGAAATAGGTCGAGCGCATCGTCGCCGCGTCCGGCGACCGGTCGGAGATCATACCATAGGCCCGCCCGATGATGAGCGAGGGATCTTCGACGATGGGAAAGCTGACGGTCACGTCGAAGGCGTCGCGAATGGCCTTGATCCAGCCGAGATGGGAATAGAGACTGTCAACGGACACGGCCAATAATGCGCAATCCAGTGCCTCGAAGCGATCAGAGGCCCGTGTTAACGCGACGAACTCGCTGGTGCACACCGGCGTGAAATCCGCAGGATGGGAAAACAGCACCAGCCAGCGCCCGCGAAAGTCGGACAGGTTGATCACGCCCATCGTGGTGCGCGCCTGGAAATTAGGCGCCGGGTCGCCGATCTGGAGTGTCTCGGCAACGCGGGCGGCAGGAGCAGTCATGTCGTTCATTGCGATCTTTCTACCCGGCACGCCAAACTCCGCTGGCGCCCCTACACGATTACATAAGAAATGTAATCGACATATTGGCGGGAGTAAAGTGCGATATTCAACCGGCCGGTCGAGCCGACGGCAGACCCGTCACGCAAATATAACGACCAGCATAATCGCCCCCAATCGGCGGGTCAGAGCCCCGCAGCCACGCCTCTTCGAGGACCGGCCCTCAGACTGCGATAGGCGACCGGTTTCAATGCTTCGAGCAGGATGGTGACCAAGCCGCCAACGGCCGCGACGATCAGCAGGTCGTGCGCGTGAAGCGGCCCGAATTTCAGCAGGTTTCGGACTGGCGGCACGAGCAGGACGAGCGCCGTGATCGCAGCGATGGCGCCAAGGACATAACGCAACGCCACATTGCGCCGCGAGATGGCGAGCACCAGCGATGTGCCGAACGACCGGTTGACGAGAATGAGCGCGAGAATAGCCGCGACAAGCGCGAAGAAGGTAAGGCCGCGCACTTCCGCATCCGGCAGCCCCATATGGCTGCCGGCGAGATACAGCGCAGCAAGGAACGCGTAGGCAAGACCTCCCTGGAACAGGCTCCAGACAATCATCGGCAGCGAGAAGAGGCGCTCCCCCGGGTTGCGTGGGGCACGCTTCATGACGTTGACCTCGTCGCGCTCGGCCTCGAACACCAGCGCACAGACCGGGTCGATGATCATCTCCAGCAGCGCGATGTGGATCGGCCCAAACAGGACCGGCAGGCCGGTCACCAGTGGTAGCAGCGCCAGTCCGGCGATCGGCACGTGGACGGCGAAGATGAATGCCATTGCCTTGCGGATATTGTCGTAGATCCGCCGCCCCAGACGGATCGCCTTGACGATCGAGCCGAAATCATCGTCCAGCAGCACGATCGCCGCTGCTTCACGCGCGACGTCCGTGCCGCGTTTGCCCATCGCGATGCCGATATGGGCCGATTTGAGCGCCGGGGCGTCGTTGACGCCGTCCCCGGTCATCGCAACCACCTCGTTCGCCGCCTTCAATGCCGCAACGATCCGCAGTTTCTGCTCCGGCATGATCCGCGCGAAGACGGTAACGGACCCGACGACGCGCGCGAGAGCGGCATCATCGAGGGCCGCAAGGTCAGCACCGGTCAGGAGATCTCCCTCGGCAATGCCAGCCTGCGACGCGATCGAGCGCGCGGTTGCGGCATAGTCGCCGGTAATCATCACGACCCGGATGCCGGCCGAACGGCACTCGGCCACCGCGTCCGCCGCGCCTGCACGCAGCGGATCGGACAGGCCGATCAGCCCGAGGAGCGAGAAGTCATGATCGCTCTGCACGCCCAGATGTTCGGCGAGAGTGCGGGCGGTCGCGACACCGAGAACCCGCATCCCTCGCGTTGCCATCGCCTCCACCGCGGCGTCGAACTTCGCGCGCTCGATTGACGAAAGCCGGCACAGGGAAGCGATCGCTTCCGGCGCGCCCTTCGCCGCCACCATCAGGTCGTCGGCACCGTCCGCCTGCTGCCAGACGTTCGACATCGCCAGCAATTCGGTTCGCAGGCCGTAGGTGTGGACGAGCTTCCAGCCGTCGCGATCGGCAGCTCGATCGGAAATCGCCTTGTTGGCGTCGTGGAACGCGATTTCCATGGGATCAGCGGGGACCGGCGCACTGGCGAGGACACTGGCCTCCAGCAGCGCGCGAAACGGTTCAGCCGGCGCGGTCGCCGATGGGGCAATCACGTCACCGGACGCGAGCCACAGCTCGGTCACCGCCATTCGGTTCTCGGTCAAGGTGCCGGTCTTGTCGGTGCACAAAATGGTCGCTGCGCCCAGCGTCTCGATCGCGGCAGCGCGGCGCGTCAGCACACCCGCCTGCGCGATCCGCCACGCGCCCATCGCCATGAAGATGGTGAGGACGACAGGGAATTCCTCCGGCAGCAGCGACATGCCGATCGCGATTCCCGCGAGCACCGCGTCGATCCAACCGCCGCGCAGCAATCCAAACAGCACCACCACCATGAGTGTCATCAACCCGGCGCCGATCGCGCATAAGCGGACGATCCGCGCGGTTTCCCGGCGTAGACGGGGCGGCTCGCTGTCGAGCGTCGCGAGCGATTGTCCGATCCGGCCAATCTCACTTGCCGGACCGGTCGCCGTCACCTCCGCAACGCCGGCGCCGCGCGTGATCAGGGTGCCGGAATAGACAAAAGGCAGATCCTCGCCGCCGGGCCGATGCGCGCGTGGATCATCGCTCATTCCCGCGCGCTTCCGGACGGGCACGGATTCACCCGTCAGGAGGGATTCGTCTGTCTGCAGATCGGTGGCTTCCACCAAATAGGCATCGGCGGCGATACGGTCGCCCTGCTCCAGTACCAGCAGGTCGCCGCGTACGACCTCACGCCCGGCAATGCGAACGCGCTCGCCGCCCCGAATGACGAGCGCGCGCGGGCTCGAAAGATCCCGGAGCGCCTCAAGCACATGTTCGGTCCGCGTTTCCTGGACGACCGTAACCGCGATCGAGAAGCTGGCGAAGCCGAGCAGAATCAGCGCCTCGGCGAGGCTGCCGAGGAGCAGATAGGCCACGCCGCCCGCGAGCAGCAGCGCAAGCATCGGTTCACGCAGAACCTCGATCGCGATACGCCAGACGGTGCGGCTCCGGGCGCGAGGCAGTTCGTTCGGTCCCTCTGCGTCAAGGCGTGCTTGCGCTTGCTGCGTCGAAAGACCGACCAATAGGTTCGCCCGGTCGACATCCGACATAATATCTCCCTTCACCCTTCGAAAATCGGACCGACTGAAGCTGGTTCTTACCTTGCCCGTGATTGCGCCATTTGCCCTCACTGGCATCGCGGTGGAAGCCTGACGCGCAATCCATCATAGGATGATCAGTCTACCGAACCAGCTTCCGGTGCAGCGTGAGGGAAAAAATACGTCCGCAAATTGGTACCGATCCATTGCTGCCATAGCGTCGACCCGCGCCGCGGCGCGCGTTTGACACTTCGGCCCATCGAATTTCGGGCTTGACCCGGACGTGGGGTCGCAGGGCATTTATAGTCTGCCGAGAGGGAGAATCCGTACCGTGGCGCAGTCTCGTCAGCCCGATGACCACAGTCCTGGATCTGTTCGTCATCACCGTGAAGCGGACACCCCGGAAGGCAACCGGGTGCGCGATCCCGTCTGTGGCATGACCGTCGATCACGAGGCCGCGCCCCACGCCGAACATGCACATCAGACCTATTATTTCGGCAGTGCCAAATGCCGCGACAAGTTCGTGGCAGATCCCGTTCATTATCTCGGCGGCGGCGCCCCTGCCCCAATGGACGCGCCCCAAGGCACGATCTGGACCTGTCCGATGCATCCGGAAATCCGGCAAAATCGTCCCGGTGCGTGTCCGATCTGCGGCATGGCGCTCGAGCCGGTGCTGGCAGCGGCAGATAGCGGATCGAGCGCGGAATCGCGCGACATGTCGCGCCGCTTCTGGACCGCCCTCATTCTGTCTGCACCGGTGTTCCTGCTCGAGATGGGCGGTCATGTCCTCCCGAGCCTGCACCATCTCATCCCGATGCCCGTCTCGATCTGGATGCAATTGATCCTCGCGACGCCGGTCGTGCTCTGGGCGGGCTGGCCCTTTTTCGAGCGCGGCTGGGCGTCGCTCAGGACTGGCAATCTCAACATGTTCACGCTGATCGCGATGGGCATCGGCGTCGCGTGGGCCTATTCCATGGTCGCGGCATTGGCGCCGGGCCTGTTCCCGCCGGCCTTCCATGACGCCGACGGCGCGGTGGCCGTCTATTTCGAGGCGGCCGCGGTCATCACCGTGCTGGTGCTCCTCGGGCAGGTACTGGAACTGCGGGCCCGCGAGCGTACCTCCGGCGCGATCAAGGCGCTGCTCAATCTTGCGCCGCGGACCGCCCGGCGACTGCTTCCCGATGGAACCGAGGAAGAAATCGGTCTCGATCAGGTGGCCGTCGGGGATCGGCTCCGCGTGCGTCCCGGTGAAAAGGTGCCGGTCGACGGCACCGTCGCCGAGGGTCGTTCATCGCTCGACGAGTCCATGGTCACCGGCGAGTCCATGCCGGTGACCAGGAGCAAGGGCGACCAGGTCATCGGCGGCACGATGAACCAGAGCGGCGCGATCGAGATCATCTGCGACAAGGTGGGACGCGATACCATGCTGGCGCGCATCGTCCAGATGGTCGCCGAGGCACAGCGCTCGCGCGCGCCGATCCAGCGCATGGCTGACCGGGTGGCGGCATGGTTCGTGCCGGCGGTGATCCTGATCGCGCTCCTCGCGTTCGCGGGCTGGAGCATCTGGGGGCCGGAGCCGCGCTTCGCTTACGGGCTGGTCGCCGCCGTGACGGTGCTGATCATCGCCTGCCCATGCGCGCTCGGCCTCGCCACGCCCATGTCGATCATGGTCGGCGTCGGCCGGGGCGCGAGCCTCGGCGTACTCATCAAGAATGCCGAGGCGCTCGAACATATGGAGAAGGTCGACACGCTTGTGGTCGACAAGACGGGCACCCTGACCGAAGGCAGGCCCGCCGTGACGCAGATCGTCCCTGCGAACGGCCATGACGAGACGGGGGTATTGCGTCTCGCGGCTGCCGTCGAACGCGCCTCCGAGCACCCGTTGGCGCTCGCGATCGTCGAAGCAGCCCAGGCGCGAGGCATCGCGGTGCCGCAAGTGACGGACTTCGATTCTCCCACCGGACGCGGCGCTCTCGGAAGGGTTGAGGGCAAGCGCGTGGTGCTGGGCAACGCGGCGTTTCTGAAGGACGAGGGAATCGACATCACGGCGCTCGACACCCAGGCGGAAGCTCTGCGCAAAAGTGGCGCGACAGCCATCTTCATGGGTGTGGACGGACAAGTCGCGGGCGTCATCGCCATCGCGGACCCGATCAAGGCGACCACGGCGGAGGCGCTCGCGGCGCTACGGAATGAGGGTATCCGCGTCGTCATGCTGACCGGCGACAACCGGACCACCGCGCAGGCCGTGGCGGCCAGACTCGGCATTGACGAGGTCGAGGCCGATGTGCTTCCTGATCAGAAGAGCGCCGTCGTCGCACGGCTCAAGGCAGAGGGACGCGTCGTCACCATGGCCGGCGACGGGGTCAATGACGCGCCGGCCCTGGCCGCCGCCGACGTCGGCATCGCCATGGGCTCCGGCACCGATGTGGCGATCGAAAGCGCCGGCGTGACGCTGCTCAAGGGCGACCTCAACGGCATCGTGCGCGCACGGCGACTGTCGCAGGCGACCATGTCCAACATTCGGCAGAATCTGGTCTTCGCCTTCATTTACAATGTAGCCGGGGTACCTGTCGCCGCCGGCCTGCTCTATCCGATCTTCGGCATTCTGCTGTCGCCTGTCATCGCAGCCGCTGCCATGGCCCTCTCTTCGGTGAGCGTGGTCACCAACGCGCTGCGTCTCGGCAGGCAATCGCTATGACCGACGGCGACGTCTTGAATAGGGCACGCCCCGATCATTTCGCCGACATTGAAGGACTGGCCGCAGTCTCCTAGAATAGCCCGACGGAGCGTTTCAGCCGGAGGACACGGCCTGTCCGTGCGGAGAGCACACCATGTGGAAACAACGGAGGGAATTGGAGGAAACATGCAGTTCACCCCGTTGAAAACCGCTCCCTCGCGACGCGATGCGCGCGAGCGCCGCGATGCGCTGATCGAGGCGGCCGCAGCCTGCTTTGCCGAGAAAGGCTACACCGTCCCGCTGGAGGAAATTGCGGATCGTGCCGGGGTCGGGCGCGGGACGCTCTACCGCAATTTCCGTGACCGAATGGCGCTCGCCCTGGCGGTCTTCGAGCGGGATATCGAGGGACTCGAGGCCGAGCTCGACCTGACCCTGCCGACGGAACAGGTGATCGGCGACCTGCTCCGTCGCGGGGCGGAAGCCTCTGCCCTGTTCAGGCGGCTCGCAATGGAACTTCCCCTCGAGCCCGAGCATCTCGACGGGTTCCACAAGCTGGGCGAGCGCGTCACCGAGATATTGCGGCCGCTGGTCGTCAAGGCGCATGCCACCGGCGCGATGCGGCCGGAGCTCGGTCCCAAGGACCTGCTGCTGTGCATCAAGATGACGAGCGGACTTCTGCTGCCAAGATTGTCCGAGGTGGACGTGCAGGCGCAAATTGATGCGGCGATCTCGCTACTGCTGCGCGGTCTCCGCGCGAGCTGACGCGGGCTCTTCCGACCAGCCGAGCCCCAGGCTCTTCTGGACGGCGACATAGCTGTTCGTCAGCGCGGCCGTACCCTGACTGAGCGCGATGGCTGCGGTGAGGCGCTGGCGCTCGATGTCGAGCTGGTCGATCAGCGAGCTGGTGCCCGCCGTGACGCGCTGATTGTTGAGGGTCGCGGAGCGTCCGGCCGACTGCTCGGCCCGCGCGAGGCTGGCGACCTGGAGGCGGGCCTTGCCGAAGCGCGACAGCGAGGTCTCGGCATCCTGCAAAGCCGCGAGCACAGCCTTGCGATATTGCGCCTCCGCCTGATCGCGCTCCGCCTCGGACTGACGGACGCCCGCGGCACCGCGCCCGAAATCGAGGAAGGACCAGGTCAGCATCGGCGCGCCGAGGGCGGTCAGCTTGTCGACATCGAACACATCGCCGGGTGACGTACCGCCCAGCCCGAGCAAGCCGAGGAAATTCAGCCGGGGCAGCCGCTTCGCCTCGCTGACGCCGATCGCGGCCGTGCTTGCCGCCAAACTGCGCTCGGCGGCGCGAATATCGGGCCGGTGCGCGACAAGCGAGGCGGGATCGCCGATGGCGACCTGCGCCGGCGGCAGCGGGATCGGCGCGGCAGTCGCGAGCTGCGCATCGAGCGCTCCGGGCTCGCGCCCGGTCAGGAGCGCGAGCTGGTCGAGATAGGCATCGACATCGGCGGCCAGCGGCTGGGCCTGCGCGCGCGTATTGTCGAGCTGCGCCTGCAGCCGCTCGATGTCGAGTGCCGAGGCGGCGCCGCGCTCGAATCGTTGCCGCGTCAGGCCCAGCGCCTGCTCCTGCAGCGCGATGGAGCGGGCATTGAGCGCCACGCGCGCCTGGACGTCGCGCAGATTGACATAGGCCTGGGCGACCTGCGCCGAGAGACTGACCTGAACATCGGCAAGATCGGCTTGCCGCGCGCCGAGCGTCGCGCGGCTTTGCTCCAGCTGGCGCCGGCTCCCGCCGAACAGATCGACTTCCCAGGAAGCGTTGAGGCCGAGATTATAGAATTCGAGCGATGAATCGCTGCCCCCGCTGCCGCCAAGGCTTGGCGCCTCGGCATGAAGATAGGCGCCATTGGCGCTTACGCTCGGCATGCGGTCGGCCTTGCGGGCACTCAGCTGGGCCATCGCCTGCCGGATTCGCGCCTGCGCGACGTCGATGTCGGGGCTGTGGGCCAGAGCGTCCTGCACCAGCCCGTCGAGCGTCGGATCGCCGAGGCTTTCCCACCAGCGCGCGAGGCCGGGCGCCGGCGTGAAGGCGGCATCCTGCGCGCGCACGAAATTGCCGCGGGCGGTCGCGACCGATGCGGTGGCGGGTGGCGCCTTATAGTCGGGCCCGACGGTGCAAGCCGACAGCAAGGCGAGCGGCGCGATGGCGGAAAGCGCGCGCATCAGTGCATCGCCGCCGGCGCACTGCTCTTGGGCAGCGGGCGCAGGAACAGCACGAAGGGAATGATGATCAACGTTCCAAATCCCATGATCGTGAAAATGTCGTTGTAGGTCATGACCAGCGCCTGCCCCTGGATCTGCTGGGACAGCGAGCGCAGCGCCGCCGGCTGGCCGCCCAGCATCGCCGCCATGCCGGCGATGCGTTCCTGCACCGCCAGCGAATTGGCGCTGAGCGTTTCCTCGATCCGGCGGGTGTGCAGCCACAGGCGCTGATCCTGGATGATCGAGATTCCGGCGAGCGCGAGGCTACCGCCGAGATTGCGGACGGAATTGAACAGGCCGGACGCGTCGCCCGCATCCTGCTGCGGCACCGACTGGATCGCCGCCTGGCTCAGGAACAGCATGCCGAGAATCTGGCCGACGCCGCGCATGAGCTGGGAGACGACGAAATCGCCGCCGACGGAGTCCGCCGTCAGACTGGCATCCAGAAGCGCCGAGCCGCCCATGATCGCGAGGCCGGTCGCCACCGCGATGCGGATGTCGATCCGCTTGAGGAGGATCGGGACGATCGCCATCATGAACAGGCTGGGGATGCCAGAGATCAGCACGATCTTGCCGGCCTGCAGCGCGTTGTAGCCGGCGATGGCGGCGAGGAACTGCGGGATCACGAAGGCCGTGCCATAGAGCACCACGCCCAGCACCATGCCCATCAACGCGACCGACCCGAACTGCCGATCAAGCAGCAGCGACAGCTTGATGACCGGCCGCTTCGCGGTGAGCTGGCCCGTGATCAGCAGCGCGAAGCCGACCGCAGAAACTCCTGCCATGGCCCAGATCAACCTCGACGCGAACCAGAGCTCGCGCTGCCCTTCCTCCAGCAACACGGTGAGCCCGCCCAGCCCGAGCGCCAGCCCGGCGACGCCGAGCCAGTCCGCCTCACGCAGCTGGTCCAGATGGCTGCGCCGATGCGGCAGACCGACCAGCAGCAGCGCGACCAGGATCGCGCAGATCGGCAGGTTGATGAAGAAGGCATAGTGCCAGCTGATATTCTCGGTCAGCCAGCCGCCGATGAGTGGCCCGATGACCGGCCCCATGATCGCGGTGACGCCGAACATGGCGATGCCGACCGGCTGCTGGGAGCGCGGCAGGCGCGTGGCGATGATGGTCTGGGCGGTCGGGATCATCGCGCCGCCGGTGAAGCCCTGACCGACGCGGCCGATGATCATCATGGTGAGGCTGTCGGAGAGGCCGCAGATGACGGAGAAGGCCGTAAACAACCCTGCTGCGATCAGGAGAAACGTGCGCAGGCCGAGCAGCCGCTCGAACCACGCGGCCATGGGGATGATGACGATCTCGGCCACCAGATAAGCCGTTGCGACCCAGGTGCCTTCCGTCCCGGTCGCGCCGATTTCGCCCTGGATGGTCGGCAGCGCGGAATTGACGATCGAAATGTCCAGCGTCGCCATGAGCGCGCCCAGCGTCCCCGCCGCGACCGCCAGCCAGGCCGCCAGATCGGCACGCTCGGCAGCCGGCGCGGGCGAACGCATCGGCGCATCGGCGGCGATCGCCCCCGCCATGTCAGTTCGCCTTTGCCGCTGTGCGCGCCTGCGCGTCCTTGATGCGCGCGCCGGCGTCCCTGGCGGAAATGGTGTCGACGGTGGCGGTGACCGACAGGCCGGGCACGAGCAGACGGCGCGCCTCCGGCGAGGCGTCGAGCTCGATCCGCACCGGCACGCGCTGCACGATCTTGGTGAAATTGCCTGTCGCATTCTCCGGCGGCAGGATCGAGAATTGCGCGCCCGTCCCCGGCATGATGCTCGCCACCTTGCCATGCAGCTCCGTGCCGCCCAGCGCATCGACGCTGATCGTCGCGGGCTGGCCAGGGCGGATCAGGCCGAGTTGCGTCTCCTTGAAGTTCGCCACGACATAGATCTTGTCGAGCGGCACGATCGACATCAGCCGCATGCCGGGCTGGACGAACTGGCCCATCGTGACCGTCTTGTCGCCGATGCGCCCGTCGCTCGCCGCCCGGACCAGCGTCGCATTGACGTCGACATTGGCCGAGGCGCGCTGTGCCCGCGCGCCCTGGGCCTGCGCATCGGACTGGCGGATCTGGCTTTCCAGCGTGCCGACGCGACGCTGCTGCACGGCAAGCGCGGCTTCCTGCGCGCGCACCTGCGCGGCAGATTGCGTGGCGGTGGCGCGAAGCTGCGCCAGTTGCTCGCGTTTCTCGGCGCCGGTCTCGACCAGCGGCGCATAGCGGGCCACTTCGGCGGCATCGTAAGCCGCCTTGGCGCGGGCCTGGGCGAGCTGGGCGCGGGTCTGATCGATCGTCGCCAGCTGCTCGCTGATCGTCGCGCGGACATTGTCCGCTGCGGCGCGCGCGACGGCGATCTGCGCATCCGCCTGGGCCTGGCGGGCTTCATAATCGCGCGCGTCGATCCTCAGCAGCGGCTGGCCCGCCTTCACATCCTGATTGTCGCTGACCAGCACCTGCGAGACATAGCCGGCGATGCGCGGCGCCACCGTGACCATGTCCGCGCGGATCTCCGCATCATTGGTTTCCTCATAATATTTGCCGCGCATCTGGTGATAGGCGAACCAGAAGGCTCCCCCGACGACGAGCACGAGCGCCGCGACGAGCAGGATGATGCGCGCCCGTCCGCTGATGCGCTGCGCGGGCTTGTCATCGGTATCATTGTCCTGGGCCATGCAAAACCTTCGATGCACATGAGGGAGGCGGGGCGAGGAATGTCCGAAAGGCGACTCTGTTAAACGGACATGGTGTCCGCTTATTCCATTTGCTGCAGCGCGACAAGCGCGATCTCGAACGATGAATTCAATCAATCCGTTCCCGTTCCTGGCGGCGTAATTTGGCGGGCGGGCATCCGGACTTCCGGCCTGCACCGGGCAAGCCTGCGGGCGGACAGCCGCTCACGCACTTTTCCTATGTCACTTCGACGGCCTTCATGGGGAAACTACGAATGGTGCCCGGCCCCGCCACTCGGGCATTGGCAAGGCGAGGTGGCAGCCCCTTCCACGTCGCATCGCGAGGCAAGCATGACGATCCGCAATCTCTCCGCCCTGCTCCATCCCGCGAGCGTCGCTCTGATCGGCGCATCGAGCCGGGCGGGGACGCTCGGTGCGGTGGTTCTCGACAACATCCACTCACGCGGCTTTGCGGGCCGGGTTTATGCCGTGAACCCGCATCGCGTCGAACATGTCGGCGTGCAATGGGCGCCCACCGTCAAGGACCTTCCCCAGACGCCTGATCTCGCAATCCTCATGACGCCCGCCGAGACGATCCCCGGCCTCATTGCCGAGCTCGGCGAGGCTGGAACGCGTACGGCAGTCGTGATTTCCGCTGGAGTCACGGAGGCGAGCGGCCTGCGCCAGCAGATGCTCGACGCGGCCAGGCCCCATCTCCTGCGCATTGTCGGGCCCAACAGTCTGGGGATCGTTGCGCCGCACGCGAAGCTCGACGCCACCTTCGCGCGCACGCCGGCGAGGCCGGGGCGCCTGGCGCTCATCTCACAGAGCGGCGCGCTCATTACCGCCATTCTCGACTGGGCCGAGAGCCGCGACATAGGGTTTTCCGGGATCGTCTCGGCCGGAGACATGGCCGATGTCGATCTCGGCGATCTCATCGACCTTTTCGCGCTCGATCCCATGACCGATGCCATCCTCATTTATGTTGAAGGCGTCACCCAAGCGGCGAAGCTCCTTTCGGCAGCGAGTGCCGCAGCCCGCGGCAAGCCCGTGATTGCCATCAAGGCGGGCCGGTCCCCCGCGGCCGCGAAGGCAGCTCTGTCGCATACCGGCGCGCTTGCCGGATCCTACGATGTCTATCAGGCCGCGTTCGATCGGGCCGGCATCGTCATGGTCGACACCCTCACCGAGCTGTTCAACGCCGCCGAGATTCTATGCGCCTGCCGGGAGCCGGCTGGCGACCGGCTGGGCATCGTCACAAATGGTGGCGGTGCCGGCATATTGGCGGTGGACGCGATCGGCGCGGCACATGCTGCCCTGGCCCCGCTGGCGCCGTCCACCCTTGCCACGCTCGACAGCGCGCTCCCCCCGACATGGTCGAAGGCGAACCCCGTCGATATCATCGGCGATGCCGATCCCGAACGTTACCGGGCCGCGACCCGCGCGGTCCTGTCGGACGAGACGGTCGACGCGCTTCTCGTCATGAACTGCCCGACAGGCAGGGCGAGCGCGAGCGACATCGCCACCACGGTCGGCGAGGAAGTGCGGAGCGCGCGCGCGGGTCACATCGACAAGCCTGTGCTCGCCTGCTGGCTGGGGGACGCCAATGCTCGTGCCGCGCGCGACGCTCTGGCACCCCTGCAAATCCCCACCTACACGACACCGGACGATGCGGTTCGCGCCTTCGGCTATCTGATCGCCGCCCGGCGCGCCAAGCTGTCTCTGAGCGACAGACCCGCCGCGACGAAGGAGATCACGCCCGATATTCACGCGGCGGAACGCATCATCGCGGCCGTCCGCGCCGACAAGCGGACGGTTCTCACAGAGATAGAAAGCAAGGCGCTTCTCGATGCCTTTCGGATCCCGACCGTGCCGACCCGCTTCGCTGCCGCAGTCGAGACGGTCGACGAGGAATGCGGCTGGCTCAAACCGCCTTATGCCGTAAAGATCGTCTCGCCGGACATCAGCCATAAATCCGATGTCGGCGGCGTCGCGCTCGATCTGCACAATCGCGAGGCGGCAGCCGCGGCGGCGAGCGCAATGGAGATGCGGATCAGCCGGGAACATCCCGACGCGCATCTGCAAGGCTTCGCGATCGAGGAAATGGTCGAGCGTCCGCACGCCTTCGAACTGATTGCCGGCATCGCGACCGACCCGACATTCGGCCCGATCATCATGGTCGGCGCCGGCGGCACCTCGGTCGAGATCGTGGCCGACAAGGCGATCGACCTGGCACCGATCGACGACGCGCAGGCCCATGCGCTCATCGACCGCACTCGCATATCGAAGCTGCTTCACGGTTACAGGAACCAGCCAGCGGTCGATATGGACGGCGTCGCACATGTACTTGGCGCCCTGTCGGCCATCTGCGTGTCTCTCCCGGACATCCTTGAGCTCGACATCAATCCGCTGCTGGTCGACGCGGACGATGTTATCGCCCTGGACGCGCGCATCAAGATCGCTGCCGAACCCGTCTCCGGATCCCGGCTCACGATCCGGCCGGCGCCAATGGAGTGGGCGGCGGAACTCGTCACCCAGGATGGGCTGCGCTGCTTCGTGCGCCCCGTGCGTGCCGACGATGAACCATTGCTCGCCGAATTCTTCACCCATGTCTCACCGGAGGATCTGCGCTTCCGCTTCATGAGCGGCATTCAGACCGTGGGTCATGACCGCCTCGCGATGATGACCCGTGTCGATTATCGGCGCACGATCAGTTTTCTCGCTTTCGACGAGACACGCAAGACCGTCATCGCCACGGCGATGCTCGCGACCGATCCCGATCGTACGCGTGCCGAAGTCGCGCTCACGACGCGAGCGGACATGAAGCGGCGGGGGCTGAGCTGGACCCTGTTCGACCATGTCCTGCGCTATGCGAAGTCCGAACGCATCGGCACGATCGAGGCGATCGAATGCGCCGACCACGAAGCAGCGCTGCGAATGGAACGCGAAATGGGCTTCGTCTCCAACACCGATCCCGACGATCCCACGATCCGGATCCTGCGCCGCAACCTCCTGGAGCAACCCGCCTCATGACACGCAAACGCCTGGTCGTCATCGATGGGCATCCCGATCCGGATGCCGGTCGTTTCATTCATGCGCTGGCGAACAGCTATGCCGATGGTGCCACCGCCGGCGGCCATGAGGTACGGCTGATCCGCCTCGCGGCGCTCGACTTTCCGCTGGTCACCTCGCGCCAGGAATGGGAAGGCGAAACCGGGAATCCCGTCATCCGCGAGGCACAGGAGACCATTGCCTGGGCCCAGCATCTGACCATCCTCTATCCGCTCTGGCTCGGGGACGTTCCGGCGCTGCTCAAGGCCTTTCTCGAGCAGGTCATGCGGCCAGGCTTCGCCTTTGCCTATCGCGAAGGGAAGCTGCCGGAGAAGAAGCTGAAGGGCCACACGGCCCGCCTCGTCGTGACCATGGGGATGCCCGCCTTCTTCTATCGGGCCTTCTATGGCGCCCATAGCGTGAAGAGCTTCGAGCGGAATATCCTGCGGTTCGTCGGCATCCAACCGTTCGAGCATCTTCTGCTCGGCAACGTGGAAGCGGATGCCGACAAGCGCGACAGCTGGCTGGAGGAAATTTTCGAGCTGGGCAAACGCGGGATCTGAGAGGCAGGCGTTGCCGGCCTCGTGCTCGCCGTAGAGCGCAATGCCGGCCAAGGATGGCGGCCTCAGTGCGAAAGCAGGACGGGCCTTGGTGGATTCAGGAGAAAATCCCTGGTCACGCCACCCAGTATCCATTCGCGCAGCCGATTGTGGCCATAGGCTCCCGCGACGATAAGATCGGCGCCGAGGTCATGTGCGACATGCGCGATCGACCGGGCATCCGGTCCCTTCGCCACCTCGACGAGACATTGGGCTTCGACCTTGTGTTCGGCGAACCAGCCGCTGACGTCCTGAAGAGCCTGGCGAGCGTCCTGCGCCTCATTCCCCTTCTCGACGATTTCGGCGATCGTGACGGCTTTCGCCAGCTTCAGAAGCGGTATCGCGTCGAGAGAGGCGCGACGGGCGGCCCTGCCCTCTTTCCACGCCACGACTGCATGATCGAGCGGGATCGACGTCACATGGTGGGGAACCAGGAGCACCGGCCGCCCCGCCTGCATCACCACGTCGCTGACATTGGTGCGGCGCGCGTTCGGCGACAGGGAGCTTTGACTGCCCGGCGCCGTGATAATCAGATCGGCGCAGCGTGCCTGGGAGACGAGATGGTCCGAGAGCGGCGCGAAAAGCATCGCGGATCGCCATTCCAGCCTGAGTGGCCGCCCCGCCAGCACGTCGCGAAATTCGGCCTCCGCCTCCTGCATCTGCCGCGCGGTCTCCGCCTCGTCGATGGCGACCGCTTCCCCGGACACGAAGGCCGCGCTGGCCGGCATTGCCAGGATTGACTGACAGGCAGCGATTGCGACGAGTTTCGCATTGCAGCGCTCCGCGAGCTCGCCGGCGATCCTCACCAGCGCTTCATTGGAACCGCCCAGGTCCAGATGGACCATGATTGTCGCGACACTCATCGATAATCCTCCTTGTTTCTGGCCAGCCCGCTCCGCGCCGGGAACCGGCAACCGGGCGATTTCCCCGCGCGCGATCGCCGGGATCAGGTGGAGATGACCACCTTGAGAGCCTGAGTCTCCGCAGCGCGCCCGAACACGTCATAGGCATCCATGACCGCATCGAGCTTGAAGCGGTGGGTGATGAGGCTTTCCGGATCGAGCTTCTTCGCCATCACGGTTTTCATCAGCATGGGCGTGGTCACGGTATCGACCAGCCGCGTGGTGATCGCGATATTGTGGGACCAGAGCTTCTCGAGATGGAGATCGGCCTTGTGACCATGCACGCCGATGTTCGCGATGACGCCGCCCGGCGCGACAAGATCCTGGCAAAGTTCGAAGCTGGCCGGCACGCCCACCGCCTCGATCACCGTGTCAGCGCCGCGCTCGGCGGTGACCGCCTGCACGGCCGCGACCGCATCTTCCGTCGCGCTGTTGACGATATGCGTCGCGCCGAAGCGTTGCGCGATCGCCAGCCGATTGTGGTCCAGGTCGATCATGATGATCTCGGCGGGCGAATAGAATTGCGCAGTGAGGAGCGCGGCCAAGCCGATCGGCCCCGATCCCACGATTGCGACACTGGCACCGGGCTGCACCTTGCCGTTCAGGACGCCGCACTCGAAGCCGGTGGGCAGAATGTCGCTGAGCATGACCAGAGCCTCTTCGTCCGCACCCGACGGGATAGGATAGAGGCTGGTATCGGCATGGGGAATCCGCACATATTCAGCCTGCGTCCCATCGATCATGTTGCCGAGGATCCAGCCGCCGGTGGTGCAATGCGAGTACATGCCGCGCCGGCAATAGTCGCAGCGCCCGCAGGCGGTGATGCAGGAGATCAGCACATGATCGCCAGGGCGAAAACTGGCAACGCCGCTGCCCACCGTCTCGACGATACCGACGCCTTCGTGCCCCAGAATTCGCCCCGGCGTGCATGTCGGCACGTCACCCTTGAGGATGTGCAGGTCCGTCCCGCAAATGGTCGTATGGGTTATGCGGACGATCGCATTGCCAATGTCGATGATCTCCGGCTTGGGACAGTCGTCGAGGCTCTTCTGGCCAGGACCGTGATAGACCAATGCTTTCATGTCGTGTCTCCGAATGCCGAGGCCGCCGGCAGCGGCCATTGCCTGTCCTGATGACGGTGAAGAAGGCCGCGACAAATCAGTAGATTCCCGGAATGCGGCGATGACGCGTCGGATTTAATCGTCGTGCATCTGATCGAGCTGATTCAAAGGACGCAGTCATGACGACACAGACGATATGGGGGGACACGCAATTACCGCCCGCCGAAGCGAAACTGTGGGGATGGTTCGTCGGCATTGGCGCGGCGCTCGCCGCCCTCGGTTTCATCGCATCGGCCAATCTCTTCCTGGCAACCATGGCGGCCACCTATATTGCCGGCTCGATGATGTTCGCAGGCGGCATCCTGCAGCTCGTCCATGCCGTCGGGGTCCGACGCTGGACCTGGGTCGCGTTGTGGACCCTATCGGGCCTCCTCTATCTCTCGGCCTCGGTTGCCGTGCTCTACAATCCAGCGTTCGCGGCCAGCCTGCTGACCCTGTTGCTGGGCTATGCGCTTGGCGCATCGGGCCTTGTCCGCAGCGTCGTTTCCATCGGATGGCGCGGCAATGGCTGGGGATGGCTTCTCCTGTCCGGTCTGATCAGCCTCAGCGTCGCCGCTATCATCCTGTTCGGCTGGCCGGCGAACAGCTTCTGGGTGTTGGGCATGTTCCTGGCGATCGACCTGCTGATGCAGGGCGTGATGCTGATGTCCGTCGGGTTCGCGTTGCGACCCCGAGTGGCGCGATGACCAAACACAAATCGGCGACCACCGGTTAGGGTCATCCGCGTGATCGCCATTTAGACACCCCCGTGCAGAGGCTCGGGGTCGTGCCGATCAGGCAACCGACGCGATACGCAAGGTCGGCTGAAGTCACCTGTAGGGAAGCCCTTCCCCGAACCTGCCGCTGAAACAGGACGTTCCACCGCCCTGACGGAGAGCACCGCGGACGCTCGCCCAACAAGACAGGCCAATTGCGCGCGCTTGATCCAGATCAAGGACGGGCGCTGACGACTGCACAACAACGCTCCTTATGTGGCCGATGCCGCGCGGCACAACTTAACATGTTAAGTAGATTTCAGAGCAGCGGCGCGTGATGAGGAGGATGCAAGGCATGTCAGTGATGGAAGCGACCGTGCGGCCGGTACGGCCCGAATTGCTCAGCGCGAGCGACGAGATGATCGAGGATGCGGTCGGCTATGCCGATCCGATGGCGCTGCGCGGCCTGCTCTATCTGCTGACTGGCGACACCGAGCTCAAGACCATGGAGCTGCGCAAGTTCCGCGTCGGCAGGGTGGAGACGGTAGCCCCCGCCAGCGACGAGGTCATCGCCATGCTGCGGCGCAAGGCCGTCGACTTCCTCAAGGCCTATCGCGACGCCGGCGCTGGCGAGATCGACTATGACCGGGCGCGGGTGGTGGAAAGCCTGGACCTCGTCGTCGGCGAGCGGATCATGGATGCCGCGCGCGACCTGATGGTCGAGGAGACCGCGCTCGATCCACTGGTGCGATCGCTCAAATGGCAGGCCGAGCCCGATCCGGAACGGCTCGACAATTTCTCGGTGACGATCATCGGCTCCGGCATGGGCGGCCTCAACGCCGCGATCCAGCTCGGCCGCGCCGGCATCAACTATCAGATCATCGAGAAGAATGACGAGGTCGGCGGCACCTGGTACGAAAATCATTATCCGGGCGCCCGCGTCGACACGCCCAGCCGCGGTTATACGAACCTGACGGCGGTCAATTACCCCTATCCCCGCCAGTTCGGCACGAACAAGGAATGCCAGGCCGTGTTCGAGCGCACGGCCGACGATTTCGACCTGCGCAAGGACATCAGCTTCAACACCGAGGTGCGCTCGCTGACCTGGGACGAGGCAGCCGGCCTGTGGGACATCCGCGTCGTCGGCCCCGATGGCGAGCGGACGATCCGCTCGAACGCGGTGATCAGCGGCGTCGGTTTCCTCAGCCGCCCGAGCATCCCGGACATTGCGGGCATGGACCAGTTCGAGGGCCAATCCTGGCACACTGCGCGCTGGCCGGACGGCATCGACCTGCGCGGCAAGCGGGTCGCAGTGATCGGCACGGGCTGCACCGGCTATCAGATGATCCCGGTGCTCGCGCAGGTCGAAGGCATCGAGCTCACCGTCTTTCAGCGCACCGCCCAGTGGCTGATCCCGATCCCCGGCTATCTCTCGGAATCGCCCAGGCAGCTCATGTGGCTGGACCGCAACCTGCCCTATCATGCCAATTTTCTGCGCTTCAAAACCATCTACGGATCGGGCCCGGACTTCGTGAAGCAGTTCGACATCGAACCGGGCTTCGACGATCCCTATTCGGTCAGCGAAGCCGGGAAGGCGGCGCGCGAGCGGGCGATCGAGTTCCTCAAGAGCAAGATCAGCGACCCCGACCTGCTCGCGGCGATGACCCCGCCGCATCCGATGTGGTCGGCGCGGCCGGTCGTCTGCGACCCCACCTACAGCGTGCTCGACGCCATCCAGGAGGAGAATGTCACGCTCGTCCCGCAGGGGATCAGGAGCGCCAACCGCAATGGCCTCGTCGCGGCGGACGGCAGCCAGCACGATGTCGACGTGATCATCTTCGCCACCGGCTTCCGCGCCCATGACTTCCTCTGGCCGATGGAGGTCACGGGCAAGGACGGCATGACGCTGGACAAGCTGTGGGCGCAGGACGGCGCCCGCGCCTATCTCGGCTGCATGATCCCCGGATTCCCCAATCTGTGGACGCTCTATGGGCCGAACACCAATGGCGGCATCGGCGTGCCGCAATATGAGGAAATGACCACGCTGTATCTGATGCAGTGCATGGAAAAGCTGATCCTCGAGGGCAAGAAGGCGATCGAGGTCAAGGAAGACGCCTATTGGCGCTACAACCGGATCGTCGATGAGGGCAACGCGCGCAAGGTCTGGGCCGACCCGCGCTCGCACAGCTACTGGTGGAGCCGCTTCGGCCGCTCCGTCTCGCAGACCCCGTTCACCGGCTACGAGATCCGGGAGCATCTGCTGCGCCCTGATTTCGGCGACATGGACGTTCGCTGACCCCAGAAATTGGAGCTTTGACATGAAGCCTTATCGTCTTGTCGACCTGGTCGATGACCGTCCCGCGGAGGGAGTGTTCCGGGTCAACCGCGCTCTCTTCTCCGATCCCGAGCTGTTCGATCTCGAAATGAAGCATGTCTTCGAGAGCGGCTGGGTCTTCCTCGGCATGGCCAGCCAGGCCGCCGACCTGCACGACTATTTCACGACGCGCATCGGGCGCATCCCGGTGATCGTCGCGCGCGGCAAGGACGGCGTCCTGCGCTGTTTCGTCAACAGCTGCCCGCACAAGGGCGCGCGGATCGCCACGCAGCCCTCGGGCAATGCGCGGCTGTTCGCTTGTCCTTATCATAGCTGGACCTTCGACAGCTCGGGCGCCTGCAAGAATGTGAAGTGGCACAACGCCGGCGCCTATGGCCAGGGCTTCACCGAGGAGGATCACGACCTCGCCCCGATCGCGAGGTTCGGCGAGTATCGCGGCTTCCTGTTCGGCAGCCTGAGCGCCGACGTCCCCTCGCTCGACGATCATCTCGGCGAGGCGCGCCACATGCTCGATCTGGTGGCCGACCAGAGCGACGAGGGCCTCGAACTCGTTCCGGGCCGCGTCCGCTTCACCTTCGCTGCCAACTGGAAGATGCAACTCGAGAATTGCTCGGACCAGTATCATTTCACCTCGACCCATCCGAGCCTGATCAAGGTGCTGGAGCGCCGTGCGGCGGGCGAGAATGGCGCGGCGGTCAAGTCCAGCCTGGCCGGCGCCGACTTCTGGAAAGGCGGCGACGAGGGGATCGTCGGCGGCTCCTACATCTTCGAGCACGGGCATGTCGTGACCTGGGGGCGCATGGAGCCGAACCCCAGTCAGGCGCTCTACTCGTCCCACACCGCATTGTTGGAAAAGTTCGGCGCGGACCGCACCGCCTGGATGTTCAACATGCGCAACCTCAGCCTGTTCCCGAACGCGCAGGTGGCGGTGAACGCTTCCACCCAGCTGCGCGTCATCCGGCCGATCGCGCATAATCTGACCGAGATGGAGACATGGTGCCTTGTCCCCAAGGGCGAAAGCGCCGAGGCGCGACGGCTGCGCATCCGCCAGTATGAGGATTTCTTCAATCCCACCGGCATGGCGATCGCTGATGACAACGCCGTGTACGAGGAATGCCAGACCGGCATGACGGGTCAGGACGGCCCCTGGCTGCAAGGCCATGCCCGCGGCCTCGCCGCCACCCGCAAGGGCGGCAATGACCTGTCCGACCGGCTCGGGATGGAACCGGTCAGCAGCGTCGCCGGCCCGTCGCAACTGGCCGACGAGACATTGTTCCAGGGCTATTATCACGCATGGTTGGATCGGATGAGCGAGGTGCTGGCATGAACGACTTGACCCTTGAGCGCGCGCGGCTGACGCTGGCGGACGCGCAGGCGCTGATCACGCGCGAAGCCCGGCTGCTCGACGAGCAGGACTTCGCGGGCTGGCTCGACCTCTATACCGAGGACGCGCTCTACTGGATGCCGGCCTGGCGCGACGACAACAGCCAGACGGAAGATCCCGACCGGGAGCTGTCGCTCATCTATTATCGCGGACGGTCCAATCTGCGCGACCGGGTCACGCGCCTGACCTCCGGCCTCTCGCCGGTCTCGCGCACCCTGCCGCGCGTGGCGCACATCCTCAGCAATGTCGAGCTGGGCGGCATGGACGGCGACGAGCATGTCGTCTTCTCCAGCTTCGTGACTCACGCCTATGATCCGCGCAGCGATCGCCTTTCCTATCATTTCGGCCGCTACCGTCACGGACTGCGGCAGGTGGACGGCGAATGGCGCATCGCCAGCAAGATCATCCGCCTCGCGAACGATCTGGTGCCGACCGTTCTGGACGTGAACGCGATCTGACGACGGAGATTTCCGTCACGCCATTGCGAAGGGGCCGGCCGTCCAAGGCCGGCCCCTTTTGCGTATCCGAGGACTATCGATCCTTGATGGGCGTCGGCCGGTCGTCGTTCGGGTCGTCGATAAGGATGCGCATGGCCGCGCCGTCCGGATCATCGAACTGACCGGCGCGCAGCGACCATAGAAAGGCGACCAGGCCGCCAAGGCCGAGCGCGAGAGCCACGGGGATGAGGATGAGCAGGCCGTTCATTTGACGGCCCAGCGCAAGCGCAGCGAATTGGCGATCACGATCAGCGAACTGGTCGACATGGCCAGCGCCGCGACGAGGGGGGTCACGTGACCGGTCATGGCAAGCGGAACGGCCAGGATATTGTAGCCAATGGCCAGCGCGAAATTCTCGCGCACGATCCGCATCGTCGCGCGCGCCGCGCGCACTGCCTTCGGCAGGCAGAGCAAGCTGTCGCCCAGGAACACGATATCGGCCGCCTGCTGGCCGACGTCGCTGGCCGAGGCGGGCGCCATCGAGACATGGGCGGCCGCGAGCGCCGGCCCGTCATTGAGGCCATCGCCGACCATCAGCGGACGATGCCCCACCGCGATCTCCGACTCCAGCAATGCCATCTTTTCCGCCGGTTGCATCTCGCCCTGCCAGGCAATGCCGAGCGCATCGCCAACCAGCGCGACGGCCCCTGCCCTGTCGCCGGACATGATCCGCGCCGGCAGGCCGAGGGCGGCGAGTTGCCTCAGTGCGGCGGAAGCATCCGGGCGCAGGCCGTCCGCGAAGCGAATGATGAAGGGATGCTCGCAGCCCAGATCGAGAGCGACGGACGTGCGATCGTCTTCATCGCTCCCAACTTCGCCGGGGCGCGGGCGACGCATCGCCACCAGAGTGCCATCGATCCTGGCTTCCACGCCCTCGCCCGCTTTCTCGATGATATCGCTCAGCTGCGCAGGGCCGACATCGGCGCCGCCCAGCCCCTGCCGGATGGCGATGGCGAGCGGATGGCGGCTCGCCATCGCGAGCGCGCGCGCGATCGGACGCTTGTCCTCTGGTATGGCATCGAGCCCTTCCGGCTGCGGCCGGCCGAGGGTCAGCGTCCCCGTCTTGTCGAGCAGCACTTCATCCGCCTGGGCCAGGCGCTCGAGCGCGCTGCCGTCCTTCACCAGCAGGCCCTCGCGCATCATCGAGCCGCAGACGACGACCTGGGCGACCGGCACCGCGAGGCCGAGCGCGCAGGGGCATGTGATGATCAGCACCGCAATCGCGATGAGCAGCGATTGATGCCAGCCGGCCCCGGCCATCATCCAGGCGGCAAAGCTCAGCGCCGCGAGCAGATGCACGGCGGGCGCGTAGAGCCGCGACGCCCGATCGGCCAGGCGCACATAGCGCGAGCGCACCTGCGCCGCGCTCTCCATGAGACGCGCGATCGCCGCGATCGCCCGGTCCTCGCCCACAGCCGTCACGCGCAGGGTCACGGGCGCATCGAGATTGAGCGTGCCGGCGGTGACGCGATCGCCGGGGCCGGCACTGACCGGCGCGCTCTCGCCGGTCAGGAGCGACAGATCGAACCGGCTCGTCCCCTGCTCGATGATCGCATCCGTCGCCAGCCGCTCACCGGCGGCGACGAGCAGCCGGTCGCCAACCACGAGGGCATCCGCCGCGATCCACTGGCTTTCGCCCTTCTCGCCAAGGCGCATCGCGCCGGGTGCCGTCCGCCGGACCAGCGCCTCGGCGCCGCTCGCCGCCCGTCCGCGCATCATCTCGTCGAGCACGCGCCCGGCGAGGAGAAAGGTCAGGAGCATGAGCGCGCCGTCGAACCAGGCATGCTCGCCGCCGATGATCGTCTCGTAGAGGCTCATGCCGGTCGCGAGCGAGACGCCGATGGAGATCGGCACGTCCATGTTCGTCGTGCCGGCCTTCAGCGCGCGGAACGCCGATGAGAAGAAAGGGCGCCCGGAAAAGGCGACCGCGGGGATAGCGATCAGCGCCGAGATCCAGTGGAAGAGATTGCGCGAGTTCCCGTCCGCGCCCGACCAGACCGACACGGACAGCAGCATGACGTTCATGGCCGCGAAGCCGGCGACGGCCAGCGCGCGGATCAGCCGCTTGAGCGCGACGCTGCGCTCCAGAGAAGCGGCATTCTGGAGCGGTTGCGCTTCGAACCCGATCGCCTCGAAGGCGCGGATCAGGTCGGGTTCGGCGAGCGTGTCGGCGTGGCTCACCGTCACCGTCTTGCCGGAAAAATTGACCCGGCCCCAGAAGATCCCCGGTTGCAGCGGCAGCAGCCGCTCGATCTTGGCGATGCAGCCGGCGCAATGCATGTCCGGCACCGCGAAGCGGCTTTCGCGCGGATGCCCGGCCGGCTCGACCGCTGGCGCGCGCGCGTTCATTGGAGGTCGACGATCCGGTTGATCTGCCACCTGCCCTGCACCGCGCGCAGATGGAGGATCCAGCGGCCCGCGGGCAGCGCGTCGAGGCTCTCGTAGCGGCCGCCGCCCAAAGCGCGGAAGGCCAGAGTCCGCTCCGGCAGGCGGCCGAGCGGATGGCGCGCCAGGGCCGTGACGGTCGCGAAGGGGAGCGGCGCAGCGCCCTGCGCGATCGAGACAATCACATGATGATCGGGCGTCCGCACCGTATCGAGCGACCAGCCCAGCGCCTTTTCCGCGCGTGCCTTCTCGAGCCATCCGTTGAACTGCTGGCTGGCGACATAGCTGTTGTCGACCACCGTGCCGCCAAACGTCGCGCTCGCGAAATAGGCCATGGTGAAATTGACGGCCATCACGACCCCGAAAAACGCAACGAGAATGAGCGTGATGTGGCGCCCCGTGAACGTCCCGGTCATTGTCCCTCCTCCGGCCGGACGAAGCTCTCGTCATCCTCGGCCGTCTCCTTGTCGTCGCCCGCCGCCTGGACGGTGAAGACGAAATCCTGCCTTGCCGGCCCAAAGGCACCTGCCACGATATAGAGACGCTGCTTGAGCACCTGGTCGGCGGGAACATCGACCCGCAGCGTCCGGCTCGCCTGCGCTCTGCTCTGCCCTTCGCTCCACATGACGCCGTCGGGCAGCCCACGCAGGCCGACGATCATCGTGCGGGGCCGGTTCTGCATGTTGCGCACGCGCACCAGATAGGCGTTGCGGATCGACCCATCCGACAGGCGGACATATTGAGGATTGCGATCCGCCGCCGCGGCGATGTCGACGCGCGTGCGTGTACCCAGCGCGAACAGCATCGCTATCCCGATGGCCGCCCAGAGCGCAAGGTAGATCAACGTGCGCGGCCGCAGCAGGCGCTTCAGCGCGGACACCGATGCCTCCCCGCGCATCTCGCGCTCGCAGTCCAGCTCGGTCGCATAGTCGATCAGGCCGCGCGGCCGGCCGATCTGCCCCATCACCTTGTCGCACGCATCGATGCACAGCGCGCAAGTGATGCAGCCGATCTGGGGGCCTTCGCGAATGTCGATGCCGGTCGGGCAAACTTGAACGCACTGGAGACAGTCGATGCAGTCGCCGGTCTGGATATGCTCTTCGCTGGCCTTCTTGAGACCATGACTGCGCGGTTCGCCGCGCCAGTGGCGATAGGTGACGATCAGCGACTTTTCATCCGTCATGGCGGTCTGGATGCGAGGCCAGGGGCACATATAGATGCACACCTGTTCCCGCATGAAACCGCCCAGCAGGAAGGTGGTCATGGTGAGCACCAGCACGGTGCCATAGGCGACCGTCGGCGCCGTACCATGCCAGAAGGCGCGCTGGAGCGTTGGCGCGTCAGCGAAATAGTTGATCCAGGCACCGCCGGTCAGAAAGGCGATGAGCAGCCAGACCGACCATTTGCGCAGGCGCTTCCAGAGCTTCGTCAAGGTCCAGGGCGCGCGATCGAGACGGATCTGGGCGTTGCGGTCTCCGTCCAGGAAGCGCTCGACATGCTGGAACAGATCGGTCCAGACGGTCTGCGGGCAGGCATAGCCGCACCAGGCGCGGCCGACTGCCGAGGTGACCAGGAAGAGGCCGATGCCCGCCATGATCAGCAGGCCCGCAACATAATAAAATTCGTGCGGCCAAATCTCGATGTCGAACATGTAGAAGCGGCGATTGGCGAGATCGACCAGCACGGCCTGGTTCGGAGCATATGCGCCGCGGTCCCAGCGCAGCCATGGCGTAACCCAGTAGATGGTCAGGGTGACGGCCATCACCAGCCATTTGAAACGGCGAAATGGCCCATCGACCTGCTTGGGGAAAACGGACTTGCGCTTTTCGTAGAGGCTCGTCGGCCCGTTGGTGAGATCGTTCACGCTTGACATGTCGGCGCCTGTTAAGCTGTTTTACGGTGACGAGGGCACCCGCGGCAAACGGGGGACCGCGAGCACCCTCATCAATGGTGATTTACGACGGCCTGACGGAGCATGCATTGCGCCAGATCAAGCCGTGCTAATTCGTCGCCTGTGCCGTCGCGACAAGCTGCGGTTGCGGATTTGCCTCGCCGCCGCCCAGCGAATGGACATAGGCCGCCAGCATCTTGATGGTCACAGGATCGAGACGGTGCCCCCATGCCGGCATGACGCCCCGGCGACTGTCGGTCAGCGTCTGGGTCAGGGTCTCGCGGTCCCCGCCATAGAGCCAGATGCCGTCCGCCAGATTGGGCGCGCCGACGGTGCGATTGCCCTTGCCCTGAGGACCGTGGCAAACGGCGCAATTAGCCTCGAACAGCGCGCTGCCGCGTCTTGACGACGAGCTCGACTTCTCCTGTCGGCTGAGCACGCGGACGAAGGACACGGCGTCCTGGACTTGCGCCGGCGTCAGGATGCCGTCGTGCCCGAAGGCCGGCATCAGGCTGGTGCGCGTTTCCGCGACCTCGGGATTTCGAGCGCCATAGGTGATGGTATAGACGATGGATTTGAGGTCGCCGCCCCACAGCCAGTCATCATCGTTGAGGTTGGGATAACCCTTCGATCCGGCGGCACCCGACCCATGGCATTGCACGCAATGCACCTTGAAGGCCGCGCCGCCGCCCTGGATCGCGACATTCATCAGCGTTGGCTTGCCTGGCAGATTCTCGATCGGAGTCGCCGCAATGGCGGAGAGGATCGGCGCCTTGCGTGTCGCCTCCGTACCCATCGTTTTGGCGAGTTCGCGCCGGCTCGACCAGTTCGACAGGCCTTTGCTGTTGCCGTGCAGGAACGGGATCGCCGGATACATGACGACATAGCCGATCGCGAAGACAATCGAGGCGTAGAAGGTGAGCAGCCACCAGCGCGGCAGCGGCGTGTTCAGCTCCTCTATGCCGTCCCACTCATGGCCGACCGTTTCGGTCCCGGTCGGATGATCGATGCGTTTTTGCTCAGCCATGGTTCTTGTCCCCGGTTTCGGCTGTCCCTTCGCTCTCGTCGGCGAAGATCATGGTGGCGGCTTGCTCGTTCCGTCGCTTGGAGCCGGGGCGAAATGCCCAGAAGACGAGCACGAAATAAGCGAGCAACATCGCGGCCAGCGCATAGCTGTCGGCGAACGTGCGCAGATCATTGTAGATCATCGCTCGACCTCCTGCGGCGCGGCACTGTCGAGATCGACCAGGGTGCCGAGCATCTGCAGATAGGCGACGAGGGCGTCCATCTCGGTGAGGCGCGAGGGATTTCCGTCGAAATCGCGCGCCTGCGCCTTGGGATAGCGGCTCAGCAGATCCTTCGTGTCCGCCTCGGGATCGGCCTGGGCGACGAGGTCCGCGTTGGCCTGTGCGAGATCCTTGTCGGTATAGGGCACGCCGACATCCTTGAGCGCCTTGAGATGGGCGCTCATGTCGCCCGGCTTCAGGTCGCGATCGGCGAGGAAGGCATAAGGCGGCATGATGGATTCGGGTACGACGCTGCGCGGATCGGTGAGATGCTGGACATGCCAGGCATCCGAGTACCGCTTGCCGACACGGGCAAGATCGGGGCCGGTGCGCTTCGATCCCCACTGGAAGGGGTGATCATACATGCTCTCGGCCGCGAGGCTGTAATGCCCGTAGCGCTCGACTTCGTCACGGAACGGCCGGATCATCTGGCTGTGACAGTTGTAGCAGCCCTCGCGGATGTAGATGTTGCGCCCGGCCAGCTCGAGCGGCGTGTAGGGGCGCATGCCCTCCACCTTCTCGATCGTGTTGTCGATCCAGAAGAGCGGGGCCACCTCCACAAGCCCGCCGATCGCGACGACCGCGAAGGCGGCGACGGCAAGCAACGTGATGTTGCGCTCGAGTTTCTTGTGCTTCTCGGTAAGCGTAGTCATGGCTTTCCGTCCTTATTCGGCGGGGAGGGCGTGAAAGGGCGTGGCGGGATGATCCCGTTCGGGATCGGGCCGCGTTTCGCGCATCGGGGCTTCGTCGCGCAGATGACCCAGGATCGTGCGCCAGACGTTGATCGTCATGATCACCGCACCGGACAGGTAGAGCAATCCACCGAAGGCCCGGATCAGATAGAGCGGGTGCATGGCCTTCACGGTGTCCGAGAAGGCATAGACCAGATAGCCGTCTGCCCCATATTCGCGCCACATCAGGCCCTGCATGATGCCGGCGACCCACATCGCGGACGCGTAAAAGACGATGCCGACCGTCGCGAGCCAGAAGTGCCAGTTCACCATGCGCAGCGAATAGAGGCGCTGGCGTGCCCAGAGGCGCGGGGTCAGATAATAAATGGCAGCGAAGGTGATCATGCCGTTCCAGCCGAGTGCGCCGGAATGAACATGGCCGATCGTCCAGTCGGTATAGTGCGAGAGGCTGTTGACGCTCTTCACCGAGAGCATCGGGCCTTCGAACGTGCTCATGCCGTAGAAGGCGAGCGCCATGACCATCATGCGGATGATCGGATCGGTGCGAACCTTGTCCCAGGCGCCGTTCAGCGTCATCAGGCCGTTGATCATCCCGCCCCAGCTCGGCATCCACAGCATGATCGAGAAGACCATGCCCAGCGTCTGCGCCCAGTCGGGCAAGGCGGTGAACAGGAGATGGTGCGGCCCCGCCCAGATGTAGAGGAAGATCAGCGACCAGAAGTGGATGATCGACAGGCGGTAGGAATAGACCGGCCGCTCGGCCTGCTTGGGCACGAAATAATACATCATGGCCAGAAAGCCGGCGGTCAGGAAGAAGCCGACCGCGTTGTGGCCGTACCACCATTGGGTCAGTGCATCCTGCACGCCCGCGAAGGCCGAATAGCTCTTCGATCCCACCCAGCTCACCGGCACCGCCAGATTGTTGACGATATGCAGCATCGCGATGGTGATGATGAAGCTCAGGTAGAACCAGTTCGCCACATAGATGTGCGGCTCGCTGCGCTTGAGGATCGTACCGATGAACACCGCGGCATAGGCGACCCAGACGATGGTCAGCCAGAGATCGACATACCATTCCGGCTCGGCATATTCGCGGGCTTCGGTGATTCCCAGCATATAGCCGGTGGCGGCGAGCACGATGAAGAGCTGATAACCCCAGAAGACGAAGCGCGCGAGGCCGGGAAACGCCAGGCGGGCGCGGCAGGTCCGCTGCACCACGTAGAAGCTCGTCGCGATCAGGGCATTGCCGCCAAAGGCGAAGATGACGGCGGACGTGTGCAGCGGCCGCAACCGACCGAATGTCGTATATTCGATGCCGAGGTTGAGAACGGGGAAGGCAAGCTGGAGGGCGATGAACAGGCCCGCGAGGAAGCCGGCCATTCCCCAGAACACGGTGGCGATGACGCCCCAGCGGATGGGATCGTCATCATAGCGTCCGGCATCGGGCGTGCGCAGGATGCCGCGCGCGATCGCGCCATAGTCGGCACCGCTGATCGTCACCCAGCAGGCGATCAAAGCGGCGATGCAGACGATCGCCATGTGCACGGAAAAGCCGAAGTCGACGGCAAGCCCCGCGGCCAAGAATGCCAGCGCGGCGACTGCCAGGTAGATGCCGGCGCGCATCGTCAATTGGATCATGGTCAACCCCTCGGCTGCAAATTTTGATTCGCTGGAGGTCTAGTGGCCGGGGTCGCTGGCCTCATTGACTTGGGTCAAGCGTGGGCATCGCCGGCCAAAATCGCTCTCTGCCCGCGGCGAGCCCGGATCAATTCAACGAGTCAAACTGGCGGAATTCAGCCAGAAACGAGCCGGGCCGCACGACCGCCTCACAGCGGCACCGCGTATTATCCCTTATTCCGGCAACTGATGGAAAAGCGCAGAGAGCGAGGCACAATTCGACGTGGAGAAGACGATGTCCCAAGTTGCCGTGTTGAGCGCCGCCCGGGTTCCGGATGGAGCCGGCTCCGAAACGACCGCGACGCGGTGCAAGAGCTGTGCCGTGCGGACCACTGCGCTCTGCGCGAGCATGACGGACGAAGATCTGACGGCGCTCAGCAATGTGGGCCGGCGGCGCGTCATCCCCGCCGGCCAGATCCTGAGCTGGGCCGGCGACGAGAGCAATCTGTGCGCGAATGTCGTGCACGGCGCCCTCAAGGTGACCAGCACGATGGCGGACGGGCGCGAGCAGATCGTCGGCCTCCTCTTCCCGGGCGACTTTGTCGGACAGCTTTTCGAAGACGAGATGTCAATGACCGTGACGGCCGTCGTCGAAACCGATCTCTGTTGTTATTCCCGGCGTGCCTTCGAGGGGATTCTCGACCAGTTCCCCCGGCTCGAGCGGATGCTGCTCAAGCGCACCATGGCATCGCTCAACGACGCACGGAACCGCATGCTTTCGCTCGGCCGCAAGAGTGCGCAGGAGCGCGTCGCGGGCTTCATCCTGGAGCTTTACGAGCGGTCCCGCGCGGCTGGCGAGAGCCAGGTGTCGATCCCGGTAAGCCGGGGCGAGATGGCCGATTATCTCGGACTGACGATCGAGACGGTCAGCCGGCAGCTCACGCGCTTGCGCGCGGCGAACATCATCGCCTTCGTCAATGGCGACCGGGACTGCCGGATCCTGGATTCGCTCGAGCTCGAGCAGATCCTCGATCAGTCGTAGCCAAGGTCACGTCCTGCCTTGGCGATCCAGCTTTCCTTGAGGGCAATGGCGCGCCGGCATCCATCGAAGAAACAGCGCAACATATAAGCGAGTTGCCCCACCTCGCTTTCGTCCCCCTGTCGCGCATAGTGCCACAGGGCCGCGATGAGATCCTCGGCATGAACCTCGTCCATCTGATGCATGTGCCGCAGTTCCGTCAGCGAACAGAAACCGGGCCGCTGCTCGGCCGGCAGGTTCCCCAGGATCGCCTCGGCACGCCGGAAGTGCGTGGTAACCACCCGATCGATCCGGTCGCATAGCCGGCGGATCGCCGTCAGCGGCGGCAATGCCGGCAGGCCGTCGGCAAGCATCTCGAGATCATGGCACAGCACCCGCTGGATGATGTGATCCTCGCGGAGCGTCTCCAGGGTCGGAGGCACCGTATCGAGCGGATGACGCTTCGCGCAACGCTTCATCTTGGCCTCCATATCAACACAAGCCTGTCATGACCGCTCCGCGCTCGTCATGCTTTGATAGGGATCAAACGCAGCTTTTTTCACATCGCGCCGTCCGCCCCATCAGGCGGCGAGCTGGCGGGCGTCGGCCCAGTTGCCATGCAGACCTTGGCGCAACCGGACCGGCAGCTTCGCGCGCGCGATCGGCCCCTCCTCGACGCGCTGCGCATCGAAGATCGCGAGGTCAGAATAATTGGTGACGTGATTGTCGACGAGCGCGACCACATAGCCGTCTCCTTCCGGCGCGTCGGCGCTGCGCGGGATAAAGCAGGGTTCCTGGATCGCGCATTGCGGCCCGGCCCACCAGCTCTTGCGCTTGCCGCTCGCCAGATCGACGTGGCCAAGTGTGTTGGTCAGCGCGTAGAAGGCGCCGCCCGGCCCTTCGTAAGGCTTGTCGGTGTCGAGAATCAGCATCCAGCCATGCCGATAGGCCTGCGTCGCATAGCGATCGTCGATGCGGGGGAACTCGTCGGGCACGTCAACCAACTGCTCGATCTTGTCGAAGCCCTCGCCGTTCGAAGCCATGTCGACCGTCCAGCGCGTCAGATAGCCCCTGCCCGCGACCGGATCGAACGGCGCGCCGTGGATGTCCGGGAAGAAGGGGAAGCTGTTGTTGCTGGATATCGGCATGTCGATGTGCACTTTCGTGCCATCGTTGAAGGCATTCATGACATGGCCGACGAAGCAATTGTCGGTCTTGAACCAGCGCAGGTCCCGGGCGTCGCCGTTGCGCGGCAGCACGCCCATGTAGCAGGGCAGCGAGGTGTCGAAGCCGAAGAAAGGCAGTCGCTTTTCCAGCCGGTCCCAGGAGCTGAGCAGCGGCATGGTCGTGAAGACGGCGTAATCCTCGGTCACGCCGAAATCATGCATCATGCAATAATATTGATTCTCGAACGGGATTTCCTTGAGCAGTTCGCCCGTCGGGCTGATCTCGATATAGGCCATGTCCCGCGTCATCAGGCCCTTCGCGCCATAGGAAAAGGCGCAGAGATTGCCCGTCTTGGGATCGATCTTGGGATGGGCGCAGAAGGTCTGGCTTTCCAGCTTGCCGCCGAAATCCGTGTAGCCGAACGTATCGAGCGTGAGCGGGTCCATCAGCAGGCACGGACTATCCTCCTTCATCGCATAAAGCTTGCCGGCGTGGACCAGGACATTGGTGTTGGCGGTGCCCCGTATGCGGCCCTTGACGCTCTCATCGTCGGTCAGGGGATTGCGATAGGCACCGAACAGCGCGCGGCCGGCCTCACGTTCGGCAAGCCATTTGTCGGTGTGGGCATAACGCTGCCGGAAATCGATCTTGCCGTTGCGGAAGTGGAAGAGGCTTACGAGGCCATCGCCGTTGAAGAACTGATCGTCCTCGAACTTCGGGGCGAACTGGGCGTCCGGATGCACCCGGTGAAATGTCCCTGCCAGCTGCGCGGGCACCTCGCCGTCGACCTCGAGATCGAGAATGTCGCCTTCCAGGCGCATCGGGCGCAATGTGCCGGTGAAACTCGGCGTCGTCGGATAATGTGCCATCTGCCCTCTCCTCCAAGTCAGAGAGACGGACTGTATGGCGATCGGGCGCGATGGCTTTGATCGGGATCAAACGGCGCGATCGCCCGTCGGCGAGGCCTGAACCGTCTCGGGAGCGCGAACCCTTCCACGCTCCCGGATCGATATGCCGCTAGAAGCGGTAGGACAGGCCAGCACTCAGGACCCAGGGGTCCAGCTCGTGGCGTGTTTCGAGAAGCGTGGCACCCGCGGCATTGCTGAAGCGCGCGAGCGGCCGCATGAAATAGCGCTTCGCATCGAGTGAAACGCCAAATCCGTTGCCGCCGACGGGAATGTCGACGCCGGCCTGGAGCGCGAAGCCGAGCTTGCTCTTGAGCGACGCATCCGTTGCGCCGAGCGCCGCCTTGCCACCGGCGCCGATCTTCGAATCCAGCACCAGGAAATAGCTCGGCCCCGCGCCGACATACGGCTTGACCGGGCCGAGGCCGGTCAGATGATATTTGAGCGTCACCGTCGCCGGCACGATCAAAATATCATCGATGAGGTGAGTTACGCCCGCAATCGCACCGGCGCCATCGACATGGTGCGACGTCGTGCAGCAGATCGTCTCGACCGAGACAGCGTTCGAGAGGAAATATTCGATCGCGACCGTCGGTACATAATTGTCGTTCGCCGAGGTGTCGGTCTTCGCGGGCAAGGCAAGGCTCGTCGCGCGAACCGTTGAAATACCGCCATCCGGCAGGACCGCGGTCCCGAGCAGCTTGACCTGGATCTTGCCGTCGGGCGCACCGGCGTGGGCCGCCATCGGGAATGCCAGAGCAAGCGCAGCTGCGTACGAAATAAATGTCGCTTTCATGATCTTTGTTCCTTCTGTCCCTGAACTATGAGGGCCAGCTAGGACGGCATGTCGCGCCGGGCATTGACGCGGCGCAATCCGGCGCTTGATCTGACTCAAGGCGCACGCCCCGCAAGCTGGATAGTCCCGCGCTATGTGGTTCTATCATCCCGATCTTCTCGCCCGGCCCGTGCCCCGCTACACGAGCTACCCCACGGCTGCGGAATTCACCGACGCCATCGCGGCGGTCGATCAGGCCGAAGCGCTCGAAGCCGTGACGCCGGGGCAATCGGTCTCGCTCTACGTGCATATTCCGTTTTGCCAGCAGATCTGCTGGTACTGCGGCTGCAACACAGGCCGGGCCAACCGGGAGCAGCGTCTGGCGAGCTATCTGGACGCGCTCTGTGAAGAAATCAGGACCGTCTCGACCCGCCTCGGGGACCGGGGACGGATCGACCGAATCGCCTTTGGCGGCGGCAGTCCCAATGCGCTCGCGCCCGAACAATTCACGCGGCTGCTGCAAGATCTGATTGAAGGATTCGGCGCGGAACGCCCCATCCTCTCCATCGAGCTGGACCCCCGCACCTACACCGCGCCCTGGGCGGCCACTCTGCGCGCGAGCGGCGTGAGCCGGGCCAGCCTCGGCGTCCAGACCTTCGACCCCGCGATCCAGGCCGCGATCGGCCGCGTTCAACCGCGCGAGATGATCGCCGACACGGTCGACTCACTGCGCGCCAGTGGCGTCACGTCCATCAACTTCGATCTGATCTATGGCCTGCCGGACCAGGATCGTGGTCATCTCGACGCGACGCTGGATGAGACGCTTGCCTTGCGGCCCGAGCGGATCGCCCTGTTCGGCTATGCGCATGTCCCGCATCTCCTGCCGCGACAGCGGCGCATCGCCGCCGATCATCTGCCGGATCAGGCCGAGCGCTTCGCCATGGCCGAACTTGGCCATCACCGCCTCACCGGCGCGGGCTATGTGCCGATCGGCTTCGATCACTTCGCCTTGCCGCATGACGACATCGCGATCGCCCGTGCGGAGGGCCGGCTGCACCGCAACTTCCAGGGCTTCACCGAAGACGACGCGCAGGTTCTGATCGGCCTCGGCGCGACGGCGATCAGCCAATTTCCCGATCTGATCGTCCAGAACGAAAAGAACAGCGGCCGCTATCGGATGCGCGCCGGTGCCGGACAGCTTTGCGCCGAGCGCGGCATCGAGCGCGATTCGGTCGAGCAGGCCCGGTCGCACATTATCGAGGCGCTGTTGTGCGAGCGGGCCGCAACCGTCGATGCCTTTCTGGATGATCCGGGCGTGACCGAGCGGCTCTGGCCGTTCCTTCATCGCGGTCTGGCGCGTCTGATCCAGGGCCGCTTGCAGGTCACCGCGGAAGGCCGGCCCTATAGCCGCGTCATCGCGTCGATCTTCGATCGCCATCGCGGCGCAGCGACGCAGCGCTTCAGCACAGCGATCTGAGCGCCCATGTCGGCGATCGGCCTTGTCGGGGGCGCGACCCTCGGCCTTGCGTCAAGCCTGCATTGCATCGGCATGTGCGGCGGCATCTCCATGCTGCTCAGCTATGCTCCGGGGCCTGGCGCCAGGGCGACCCTTCCCGGCCAGTTGCTGCTCCATGGCGGCCGGATCACCAGCTACATGACGCTCGGCGCTCTGGCCGGCGCGCTCGGCCAGGCCGCCATAGGTCAGTTTGAGCCCTCGACCGGCCATCTCCTGCTGCGCTGGTCGGCAGCGGTGTCGCTCGGATGGATCGGGCTTTCGACGGCGGGCCTGATGCCAGCCCCTGCCCTGTTCGGCCATGCCGCCGGGCTTCTGCGCGTGCCGGTGCGGGCGATCTTCAGGCTGCCGATGCCGGTGCGCCGCATCGTCGGCGGCCTGGCATGGGGTCTGCTCCCGTGCGGCATGATCTATGGCGCACTGCTGTTTGCGATGTTCGCCGGAAGCGCGCTCGACGGCGCGCTGGTGCTGCTCGGGTTCGGGCTGGGAACCTTGCCGGCGCTGATCGCGGCACAGCTCGGCTTCGAACGGCTCAAGGCGGTGCTGCATGGCCGGTCGGCTGGACGATGGATCGGCGTCGCGATGACGGCGCTGGCGATGCTCAGCCTGGTCGATCGGCCCGCCGTCTCCTTGCTGTGCGGGCGGCTCGCGACCGCGTTCGGATCCTGACCTCAGGCGACTTTCTGTAGGGCGGTTACGGTTTCGAGCAACATCGTGGCCGCCGCCGTATTCGAGATGGGGATATGGTAATTGCGGCTGACCTCCCTCACGCTTTCCCCGAGCGCGCCCCGCGCGGCGATCCAGTTCAGGATCTCGATGCCCTGGCTGCCGGCGAGCTCGATGATGTCGACCGCGCTGTGCCGCGTCAGCGCATCCGGCGCGGGCCCGAGATTTTCCAGACAGAAATGGTCGTAGTCCTTGTTGATGAAGCCGGCACGTTGTCCGTCGAGCTGATGAGACAATCCGCCGGTGCCGAAGACGACGACACGCTCGTCGCTCTTCCAGGAGCGCAGCGCCTCGTGCACGGCACGACCCAGCGCCAGGCACCGCTTCGCGCTCGGCAGCGGGTGCTGCACCGTGTTGATCGCGATCGGGACGATGGTGACCGGGCGGGTGTCGGCGCCGGGCCATGACAGAGCGAGCGGCACGGTCAGGGCATGATCGACCTTCATCTCCTGGCACATGGTGATGTCGAACTCGCTGGCGACGAGATGCTCGATGATATGCCAGGACAGCGCCTGCGCGCCCGGGAACGGCGCCATGACGGGCAGGCCCCAACCTTCATCCGCATTCTCGTAGCGTGCTGCGGCGCCGACCGCGAAGGTCGGCATCTTGTCGAGGAAGAAGTTGAGGCCGTGATCATTGTAGAACAGCACGGCTACGTCGGGCTTTGCCGCCGCAAGCCAGCGGTGGACCGGGTGGAAGCCGTCAAAGAAGGGCTTCCAATAGGGATCATCCTGGAGACCCTTGGCGATGGCGTTGCCGATCGCCGGAACATGGCTGGTGAAGATGCCGCCGACAATCTGGGCCATGTCAGTTCTCCGCCTTCGCCAGGAGGCGCCGCTTGAACTCCTCCACCGTCAGCCCCGTCTGCTGCGCGCCCACATCCTGGACATTCAGCCCGAAGATGCCCGCGAGCTTCGCGAGATAATAGATGTTGCCGCCGGCCGCGATCATCGCGAGGACATTGCGGGACGCGACCGCGTCGCGCTGCTCCCGGGTGAGCCCGTAGCGCTTGCAATAGGCCTCCTCATCGGCCTTGAAGCTCTCGCGGTTCTGCGCGTCGTTGAACGAGTAGCACATCGCGTTGAGGGCATAGCCGCGCGACGCCGCCTCGCCGTCGAACAATGATGTGCCGGGGATCACGCGCGCAGCTTCACGCGCAGGCACCAGGGCGGGCATGGTCATGGGAGAGACTCCTTGCGAATTCGCCTGACCATCCCGGTTGCGCGAACACCGCGCATTGACCTGGATCAAAGCACGGGATTTGCACCTGAAGCCCTATCGATACAGGCGCTCGATATAATCCGCGCCCAAACCGACCTTCTCATAATGCTCCTTGCACATCGCGATATAGCTGTGGACGTCGAAATAGCCGACGGACTCGCCCTTCTCGTCGAGCCAGATCAAAGGGCCGGTGACGTTGAAATGGACCCGCATCGGATCCTCATGCTCATAGGCGACGAGCGTGTGTCCTTCGCCCGGTGTCTCGTAAACGAAGTCGCCGGCGGTCGCGACCCAGTCATGCTCCAGATAGCCCCATTTGCCGGAGATGGTGTAGGCGAAGACGCCGTGCGGATGATAGTGGCGGTTCACCAGACCCGGCCCCTTGGCGAGCAGAATGTCGCACCACTGGTTGCGCTGGGGCGAGATCCAGAGCGGCTTGGTGAACACGGTGTCACTGATCGGCACATAGTAGCGCTCGTCCTCGATGTCCGATGCCTTGGAAATATAGACTTCGGGCAAGGCATCGGGCTGAAAGACCTTCTCGATCGGCTTCAGTCCGCGCCAGAATTCCATGCCGGTTTCCTTGTTCATGCTGCTCCTCTCCGGGCGCGCTTGGTGCGCGCTCCCTCTCTCCGAACAAGGCGAGCATAGCGGGGATCGGCGGAAAGTCCCATCGGGTTTCACATCGCCCGCGACAGAGCGATGACCAGCGACCTATAGGGCGTTCGCAGTTCGGGCATTCCGCCTCGCGGTCCAATGGAGAGAGATCAACGTGCGCACGCTGTCCTTTGCCCTTGTCGCAGCGAGCCTGCTGCCGCAGCCGATGAGCGCGCATGCGCGACGGGAAGCGCCAAGACTGATCGTCGACCTGACGCCCGCGGGGCAGCGAGCCGCCTTCCGGCCAGCGCTGGCGATGGGCGCAGCGATCGACGGGGCTCAGGCCGGCGACATCGATCGTCTGTTCACGCCGCACAATATCGCGGCGATGAAGAGCCTGGGACTGCCGTCGCTGACCTATCGCCTGCGCACCGAGCTCGGCATCGAGGTCTGGCACTGGAACCCCGCCGGCACCTGGAGCGACCCGGACCGCCAGCAGGGCTATTGGACATCGGACGATCGCCTCGGCGAGCCGATCGGCCTGTCATGGGGTTACAAGCTGCCCCGGCGCGGTGACACGGTCGATAATGCCAATAATGCGGACTATTCCCGCCTCACCGATGGCGATCCGGCCAGTTTCTGGAAGTCCAATCCCTATCTCGATCCGGTATCGTTGCATGACGGCCGCGACCATCCGCAATGGCTGGTCGTCCGTCTGGCGGGCATGACACCGCTCGACACCGCGAGGATCGCATGGGGCGAGCCCTATGCGACACGCTACAAGGTCCAATATTGGACGGCGGAATCCGAATATAACGAAAAGGGCGAGTGGCGCGACTTTCCGCATGGGGATGTCGATGCGGGACGTGGCGGCGAGGTCCAGCTCTCGCTGTCGGACGCGCCGATCAAGGCGAAATTCCTGCGCATCCTGATGCGCCAGGGGTCCGGCACCGCGCCCGCCGGCGCGACCAACTGGCGCGACAAGGCCGGCTACGCGGTGCGCGAGGTCTCGTTCGGATCGATCCAGCCGGGCGGCAGTTTCCAAGACGCGGTCGTCCACGCCGCCGATCATCTGGGCCAGACCTTCACGCATGTTTCCTCGACCGACCCTTGGCACCGCGCCGTCGACCGAGACGTCGATCTCGAACAGGTCGGCATCGACCGGATTTTCGCCAGCGGCCTCGGCAATGGCCTGCCGGTCCTGATGCCCACGGGGCTGCTGTTCGACACGCCGGAGAATATGGCGGCCGAGCTGCGCTATCTGACGCGTCGCGGCTATCCCGTCACCCAGGTCGAGCTCGGCGAGGAGCCGGACGGCCAGTATGGCGAAGCGGCGGACTATGGCGCGCTCTATCTGGCGGCGGTCGATCGCCTAAAGGCGGCCGCGCCGCAGATCAGCTTCGGCGGGCCGAGTCTGCAGAACGCGCAGACCGGCAACTGGATGAGCCCGACCGGGCCGACAAGCTGGATCGGTCGATTCATGGCGTATCTGCGCGAGCGTAACCGGGTGTCCGACCTGGGCTTCGCCTCGTTCGAATATTATCCGTTCGACGATATGTGCGGGAAGATCCACGCCAAGCTGATCGATCAGGACCGGATGCTGGCGGCCGCCATCGCGCAGTTCACGACGGACGGCGTGCCGACGACCATCCCGTGGATCATCTCGGAATATGGCTTCTCGGCCTATTCGGGGCGAGCCATGTCGCAGATGACCGGCGGCCTCCTGATGGCGAGCATCGTCGGCCAATGGGCGACCGATCGCGGCGATCCGGCTTTCATGTTCGGCTATGGTCCCGGCAATCCGGTCAACCAGCATCTGGCCTGCGCGGGCTATGGCGAGATGACACCGTTCATGGCGGACGGCCAGGGCCAGGCTGCGCAGCCGACCGCGATCTTCCGTACCGCGCAGTTGCTGAGCCAGGACTGGATCGCGCCCGGCTCCGGCCGCCACCGCGCCGTCGGGGTGAAGGCCGAGGGCTTCCCCGGCAACGAGGTTCGCGCCTATGCGGTGCGCCGTCCCGATGGCCATCTGGCGCTGCTGATCGTCAATCGAAGCCCGGATATGCCCTACGACCTGCCGGTCTTCCTGCGCACCGGTGCCAACAGGATCGTGCCGCTGCGCGCTGCGGTTTCGATCGTTCAATATGGCCGGGAGCAATATCAATGGCTGGATCAAGGCCCGGCAAGCCATCCCGCCAGGAACCTGCCGCCGGTCCGCTCGCGCCGCGCCGCCGGCCTCGCGCCGATCAGTCTGCCGCCGGAAAGTATCACGGTCGTCATCACGCAATGACGACGGAGCTTGGCGTCAAGCGCCGGCGCGGCCATAAACGTGCTCGCGCCCGGGCAGATCGATCGTTGCCAGGTTTCCGGGCATTCGCGGTGGTTCAATGATCAGCTTCTCACAGGTGACCAAGCATTATGCCGGCCGGCCGGTGGTCGAGGGCATCTCGCTCTCGATCGCGCGTGGGGCATTCGTGGCGCTCGTCGGCCAGTCCGGCGCGGGCAAGACGACATTGCTCAAGGCGATCAACCGGCTGGTCGAGATCGACAGCGGCGCGATCACGATCGACGGCGAGGACGTGACGGCTCTCCCCCTGGCCGCCCTGCGCCGCCGCACCGGCTATGTCTTTCAGGGTATCGGCCTTTTTCCCCATATGAGCGTGGCGGAGAATATCTGGCTGGTGCCGCGCTTGCAGGGAGTGCCCATCGATGGGCGGGCGGAGCGTGTTGCACGGCTGCTGGAGCTGGTCGCGCTCCCGCCCGTTCTGGCGGACCGATACCCGGCGCAATTGTCAGGCGGCCAGGCGCAGCGCGTCGGCTTCGCCCGGGCGCTGGCGGCGGAGCCTTCGCTCATGCTGATGGACGAGCCGTTCGGCGCGCTCGATCCCGTCACGCGCAGCGAGCTCGGCCGCGCCTATCGGGCACTGCACGAGCGCATGGGCCTCACGAGCCTGCTGGTCACGCACGACATGGCCGAGGCACTGTTGCTCGCCGACCGGATTATCGTGCTGGGTGAAGGGCACATCCTGGCCGACCTGCCGCCGCGCGAGCTGCTGGCCTATCGCGGCCATGCCAATGTCCAGGCGATGATCGATGTCGTGCGAGATCAGACCGACCGGCTCGATGCGCTGGGGCGATCGGATGGCTGACATCGGCATTGCCCTTCCGGATCTGCTGCGGCTGGTCCAGGCCCATCTCTTCCTGAGCGGCTGCGCGGTCGCCGCGGCGCTGCTCGTCGGCCTGCCGACAGCGATCCTTGCGGCGCGCAACCGCCGCATCGGCGCGCCCATGCTCGGCCTGATCAGCCTGTTGCAGACCATTCCCGGCCTCGCCCTCCTTGCGCTCTTCTATCCGCTGCTGCTGCTGGCCGGACGCGCGAGCGGCCTGCCGATTCCGGCGCTGGGCTTCCTCCCGGCACTGCTGGCGCTCGGCGTCTATGCACTCCTGCCGATCGTGCGCAACGGCGTCGCGGCCATTCGCGGCATCGATCCGGCGCTCGTCGAGGCGGCGGATGGCCTCGGCATGACCGGACCGCAGCGGCTCCTGCTGGTCGAGCTGCCCCTCGGTGCGCCAGTGATCCTCGCCGGCATCCGCACGGCGGCGGTCTGGACGATCGGCACGGCGACGCTGGCCACCACCATCGGCCAGCCGAGCCTCGGTGACCTGATCTTCTCGGGATTGCAGACGGAGGATTGGCGGCGCGTCCTTGTCGGCTGTATCGCGGCGGCTGCGCTCGCCCTGCTGATCGATTTCGTGCTGGCGTTGATGGAGTCCGGCCTCGCCGTACGCTCACGCGGGCGGCTGGGGGCCGGCATTGCCCTCTTGCTGACGATCGTCGCCGGGGCGGTGCTGCCGATTCCGGACCGGACGGGGAGCGTGGGCACGGCTCCGGGCCGCACGATCATCGTCGGTGCCAAGAACTTCTCGGAGCAATATATTCTCGCCGACCTGATCGAGACCCGACTGCGCAAGGCCGGCTACCGGACCGAGCGGCGCGACAATCTCGGCTCGGCGATCGCCTATCGCGCGCTCGCGGCGGGCGATATCGACGTCTATGTCGACTATTCCGGGACCCTCTGGGCCAACGTGCTCAGCCGCACCGACACGCCACCCGCCAAGGCCATGCTGGAGACGCTGGGGCGCGAGCTGGCGCAGCGCGACAAGGTGCGCCTGCTCGGGTCGCTCGGTTTCGAAAATGCCTATGCCTTCGCGATGAGCAGGAAGCGGGCGCAGGTGCTGGGCATCGGTGATCTTGGCGATCTCGCGCGCGCCTCGCCGCGCCTTCGGCTTGCGACTGACCTGGAATTTCTCAACCGGCCCGAATGGCGGGCCGTGGAGAATCATTATCACCCGAGTTTCAGTGCGGCCCGCGCTTACAGCCCCACCTTCATGTATCGTGCACTCGGCGATGGATCGGCGGACGTCATCACCGCCTTCTCGTCGGACGGGCGCATCTCGGCCATGGATCTCGTCACGCTGTCCGATCCGCGCGGCGCCCTGCCGCATTACGACGCGGTGCTGCTGCTGGCGCCCCGCCCCGCTCGGGAGGCAAGGGTCGTCGCGGCACTGCAACCTTTGATCGGCAGGATCGACATCGGCATGATGCGGGGAGCGAACTGGATGGTCGACCGGGACAACGACAAACGAACGCCCCGAGAGGCTTCGGCTTGGCTTGCTGCCAAAATAGGGCCCGCGATGTAACTATAATCATCCTTGTGCGTATCTTGGAAGTCGAGCCCGTGGGGGCCATCTTGGCTGGACCTCGCGCTGCCCCGTGCAGTCTGGACGAAAAGGGAGGGCTTGCCCGATGAATATGCCGCTAGCCGACGACACGGCAGTGGAACGAATGCGCGCCCAGTATCTCGCTGTTCGCTCGCTCAGTCTCGATCTGGTGGCGCCGCTCTCGGATGCCGATGCAACGGCCCAATCGATGCCGGATGCCTCGCCGGCAAAATGGCATCTCGCCCATGTCACCTGGTTTTTCGAGACCTTCATCCTGCGCGATCATGTGCCGGGCTATCAGGCCCATGACGAGCGCTGGGCCTTTCTGTTCAACAGCTATTACGAGGCCGAAGGCGCGCGCCATGCCCGGCCGGCGCGTGGCCTGCTGACGCGCCCGAGCCTGACGGAGGTGATCGACTATCGCCGCCGCGTCGACGAGGCGATGCTGGAGGCGATGCCGCTCATCGCCGAGCGCTGCCCCGACCTGCTCGCGCTCGGCCTCAATCACGAGCAGCAGCATCAGGAGCTGTTGCTCACCGATCTCAAGCATCTCTTCTTCCAGAACCCGCTCAGCCCTGCGGCTTGGCCGGTGGCGCCCAACGGGCAGGACAATCATTACGGCTATGACATGAGCTGGCACGCGGGCCCGGCCGGCCTCGTCGAGATCGGACACGCCGGCGACGACTTCGCCTTCGATTGCGAGCAGCCCGCGCATCGGCACTTCCTCACACCCTATGCATTGGCCGACCGGCCGGTGACGAACGGCGACTATTGCGACTTCATCGACGACAATGGCTATGCGACTGCCTCGCTCTGGCTGTCTGACGGCTGGGCCTGGGTGCAGAAGGAAGACGTCGGATCGCCGCTCTACTGGCGGCGCCATCACCACCATTGGGAGCAATTCACGCTCTCCGGCTGGCGGCCGATCGATCCCACGGCTCCCGTCACACATATCAGCCTCTACGAAGCCGATGCCTTCGCGACATGGGCGGACGCCCGGCTGCCGACCGAGCAGGAATGGGAGGCCGCGGCGCGCGATCATGATCCGGCCGGCGGCGTCCAGCTCGATCAGGCCGGGCCGGTCCAACCCCGCTTCGTGCCGCATGCCGACGGGCTCGCCGCGCTGTTCGGCAATGTCTGGGAATGGACGGGCTCGGCCTATCGCCCCTATCCCGGCTTCCGCACGGCGCCGGGCGCGGTCGGCGAATATAATGGCAAGTTCATGAGCGGCCAGTTCGTGCTCAAGGGCGGCAGCTGCGCCACGCCGCGCGGGCATATGCGCGCCGCATACCGCAATTTCTTCTACCCCCATCAGCGCTGGCAGTTCACCGGCCTGCGCCTCGCGAAGGATCTCTGAGATGAGTGTGCATGCCGATCTCAAGCTTGTTGAAACGGATGATGACGGCGTCGATCTCGCTTTCCGCGCAGATGTGCTGCGTGGCCTCTCCGAGCGGCAGAAGGCGATCCCCGCGCGCTGGTTCTATGATCTGGCCGGTTCGGAGATTTTCGAGGAAATCACGCGCCTGCAGGAATATTATCCGACGCGGGTCGAGACTGGCTTGCTGGAGACCCACGGCGCCGCGATGGCCACGCGCATCGGCCCCAATCGCTCGGTCGTCGAGTTCGGATCAGGCAGTTCCGTCAAGACGCCACTGCTGTTGCGCGAGCTGAACGCCGCCGCCTATGTGCCGCTCGACATTTCCGGGGACTTCCTGCGCCAGTCGAGCCAGGAACTGGCCGAGAAATTTCCCGATCTGCCGATCATCCCGGTCGAGGCCAATTTCATGCGGCCGGTCGAGCTGCCCGCGTCGGTGAGGCACCTCGACATGCTGGGCTTTTTCCCCGGCTCGACGATCGGCAACATGGTGCCCCACACTGCCGTCGACCTGCTGCGCACCATGCGCGACACGCTGGGCGAAGGATCGCAACTGCTGATCGGGTTCGATCGCGCCAAGGACATCGCGCGACTGATCGCCGCCTATGACGATCCGCAAGGCGTGACGGCGCGCTTCAACCTCAATCTGATCGACCGGATCAACCGCGAGCTGGACGGCGACATGCCGCGCGAGAAGTTCCGCCATGTCGCGCGATGGAACGCGGACTGGAGTCGGATCGAGATGCATCTCGAAGCGCTCGAGGATCTGATCTTCTCCGTCTCCGACCAGCACGTGAAGATGCGGCGCGGTGAGACCATTCACACCGAGAACAGCCACAAATATACGCCGAATCAAGCACGACTGCTGCTTCAGGCGGGCGGTTGGACACCGGTGCATCTGTGGACGGACACGGGGGAGGATTTCCTGATCATCCTGGCGGACGCGACAGAGCAGCGTTCCGCGCCGTAAGGCTCAGGACCGTATTGCAAGCGTCCACTGGACCTTCTCATGCAATAAGTTGGTTCGCTCGCAGTGGCGGATAGCAATCTAACGACTGGACTGTGTGGGTCGAATTTGAAACCATGCGCAATCGAACATTGCGCCTGGTGCCGCAAAGCGGTGCTTCCGCAATGACCAAAAGATAAGATAAGAGCGAAGTCGCGGAATTTCCGAAAGACTGTCGGAGCGCGGTGCAGGGGAGATGAATGACGGCGATGACAAACCGGCGCCCCGATTGCTTCACCCGATGCGCGTGACGATGCGCCCCGAGCGCCTGATCGCAGCCCTGATTCTCACCACCTTGGCCGGCTGCGGCGCCAACGCGCCGCCACCCCCGCCGACGCCGGAAGTGCTCGTCGCGCAGCCCCTTAACCGGCAGATCACCGACTGGGAGGACTACTCCGGTCGTTTCGAGGCGGTCGATGCCGTTGACGTCCGCCCGCGCGTGTCCGGCCTGCTCCAGTCCGTCCATTTCCGCGATGGCCAGAGCGTGTCGCGCGGCCAGCTCCTGTTCGTCATCGACCAGCGGCCGTTTGCTGCCCGGCTGGCGCAGGCGCGCGCGGGCGTGCAGCGGGCCGAGGCGGCCCTTGCCAACGCCGAGGCAGAGCAGAAGCGCGCGACGGCCCTCATCGGCAGCGGCTTCATCAGTCAATCGGTCGCCGACACGCGGCTCGCCAACCAGCGCCAGGCGGCCGCCGAACTCGCCCAGGCGCGCGCCGCCGCCGATGCCGCCGCGCTCGATCTCTCCTTCACGCGCATCACCGCGCCGGTCTCCGGCCGCGTCTCCTATCGCCGGCTCGCGCCGGGCAATCTGGTCAGCGCGGAGCAGAGCCTGCTCACCACGATCATGACGCAGAACCCGATCCGCTTCGTGTTCGACGCACCGGAGGCTGCCTTCCTCAAATATCGCCGTGCAAACGGCGGCGCGGGCGCGGTCCATATCCGCCTGGAGGACGAGACCGAGTTCAAGTGGACGGGCACGCTCGAGACGCTCGACAATGCCATCGATCGCGGCTCAGGCACGATCCGCGGTCAGGCGCTGGTGCCCAATCCCACCGGCCTGCTGACCCCCGGCATGTTCGGCCGCATGCGCTGGATGGCGTCGTCCGCGCATCAGGCCCTGCTCGTGCCGGACGAGGCCATCCTGATCGATCAGACGCGGCCGGTGGTCTATGTGGTCGGCAAGGACAATCTGGTCGAGCAGAAGATCGTCGACCGCGGCAATCTGGTCGACGGGCTGCGGGTCATCCGCTCGGGCCTGCTGCCGGGCGACAGAGTGATCGTCAGCGGCATGCAGCGTGCGCGCCAGGGCCTCAAGGTCGATGCCAAGCCCGGCAGGATCGCCGCCTTCCCGGCCGGCGTCACGCGCGGCACGGCACCGCCGCTGGGCCAGACGCCATGAGCATCGCGGCCGGGAGAATGGGCTTCTCCCACTTCTTCATCGCCCGGCCGGTCTTTGCCTGCGCCATCTGCGTGTTCATCACGCTGATCGGCCTGATCGCCTATCCGCGCCTGGCCGTGGACCAGTATCCGCCCATCGCGCCGCCCTCCGTCACGGTCACCGCCGTCTATCCCGGCGCCTCGGCCGAAGTGATGGCGGACACGGTCGCCGCGCCGCTCGAGCAGCAGATCAACGGCGTCGACGACACGCTCTACATCGCCTCCACCGCGATCGGCGACGGACGCGTCACGATCACCGTCACCTTCAAGATCGGCACCGACCCAGATCTCGCCCAGGTCAAGGTGCAGAACCGCCTGCAGACCGCCCTGCCCCAGCTCCCGCAGGAGGTACAGACGCTCGGCGTCACCGTGCGCAAGGCGCAGAACGACAATCTGATGATCATCCACATGTACTCGACCTCGCCCAAGGTCGATCGGGATTATCTCGCCAACTACGCCTCCCTGCAGGTGCGCGAGCGGCTGCTGCGCCTGCCTGGCGTGGGTGACATCGGCACGTTTGCCGCGCGCGACTATGCGATGCGCATCTGGATCGACCCGGACAGGGCGGCCGCGCGCAACCTGACCGTGGCGGAGATTCTCGCGGCCCTGCGCGGCAACAACATCCAGCTCGCCGCCGGCACGATTGGCGGCGCGCCCTTCACGCACGATCCGGCCGCGACCCAGCTCAACCTGCAAGTGACGAGCAAGCTCAACACACCCGAGCAGTTCGCCAACGTGATCGTCAAGCGCGATACGCAGGGCCGCGTCACCCGCATCGGCGATATCGCCCGCGTCGAGCTGGGCGCGCAGAATTATTCGATCAACGCCTATCTGAACCACAAAGAGGCCTTCCCGTTGAGCGTGGTCCAGGCCTCGGGCGGCAATGCGCTGGAAACGGCCTCGGCGGTCTATGCGACCATGGCGGACCTCTCGAAGAATTTCCCGCCCGGCGTCGCCTACAAGATCGTGTTCGATCCGAGCCAATATGTGCGCCAGTCGATCGAGAAGGTGCGGGATACGCTGGTCGAGGCGATCATCCTGGTGGTGATCGTCGTCATCCTCTTCCTGCAGCGCTGGCGTACCGCGATCATTCCGCTGCTCGCCATTCCAATCTCGCTGATCGGCACGTTCGCGGTGATGGCGGCGGTCGGCTTTTCGCTGAACAATCTCTCCTTGTTCGGCCTCGTTCTCTCGATCGGTATCGTCGTCGACGACGCGATCGTCGTGGTCGAGAATGTGGAGCGGCATATCCGCGAAGGCATGCACCCGCGCGAGGCCGCCCATCTCACCATGGACGAGGTCGGCGGTGCGTTGATCGGCATCGCTCTGGTGCTCGTCGCGGTGTTCGTGCCGACCGCCTTCATGGGCGGCCTCACCGGCCAGTTCTACAAGCAGTTCGCGCTCACCGTGACCGCGGCAACGCTCATCTCGCTCATCGTCTCCCTGACCCTGTCCCCCGCTCTGTGCGCGCTGATCCTGAAGCCCCATGATGCGGCGTCCGCGCCGCGCTGGGCGCCGCTGCGCTGGCTCGCCGATCAAGGCGAGCGCTTCAGTGGCGCGTTCGACCGGTTCAGCGCCGGCTATGGCCAGCTCACCCGGCGGCTGCTGCGTATGAGCGGCGTCATGTTCCTGATTTATGCGGGACTGCTGCTGATCACCGGCTGGCGGCTCTACGACACGCCGCGCGGCTTCGTGCCGCAGCAGGACCAGGGCGTCGCCATGGTCTCCATCCAGATGCCCCCCGGCGCGAGCCTCGCCCGCACGGATGCCGTGACTCGCCAGGCCATCGACATCATGCTGTCCACGCCGGGCATCTCGGCCGCCTCGGTCTATTCCGGCGTCGATGCGCTCGGCTTCACCATCTCGGCGAGCAGCGGCCAGATGTATGCCATTTTCGAACCGTTCGAGACGCGCCTTGCCAAGGGGCTGACCGGCGACGAGATCATCGCCGATCTGCGCAAGCGCTATGCGAAAGTGATCGGCGCCGACATCCGCGTGATGACGCAGCCACCGATCCGCGGCCTGGGTTCGGCTGGCGGCTTCCGGATGATGATCGAGGACCGCGGCGGCCTCGGCTACGGCGCACTCGACGCCGCGACCCGTGATCTGGCGGCGGCCGCCAATGAGGATCCGGCGATCGCCAATGCCTTCGCCAATTTCAACATGCGCAGCCCCCGCGTCGCGATCGAGGTCGACCGCGACAAGGCGGAGATGCTCGGTGTCCAGAGCCAGGACGTCTATGCGACGCTGCAGACCTATATGGCTGGCTCTTATGTCAATAATATCAACCTTCTCGGTCATACTTTTCAGGTCATCGCACAGGCCGATCCCGCCTATCGGCAGGACGAGGCATTGCTCGGCCAGCTCAAGACCCGCTCCGCCTCCGGCGCGATGGTGCCGATCGACGCGGTCGCGACGCTGACGCCGGCGACCGGCCCCTATCGCGTGCTGCGTCACAATCTTTATCCGGCGGCCGACGTGCAGGGCGACGCCGCGCCCGGCTATTCGTCCGGTCAGGCCATGGCCGCGATGGAGCGGATCGCGCGCGAGCGGCTGCCCGCGGGCCTCGCCTTCGAATGGACGGATCTCGCCTATCAGCAGGGCGTCGCGGGTGGCAGCGGTGAACTGAGCTTCGTGCTCGCGGTAGTGTTCGTCTTCATTGCACTCGCCGCCTTCTACGAGAGCCTGACCCTGCCGCTGGCGATCATCCTGACCGTGCCGCTCTGCCTGCTGGCGGCGATCCTCGGCGTCAATCTGCGCGGCGCGGACAATAATATTCTGACCCAGATCGGCATGGTCGTGCTGATCGGCCTCGCCGCCAAGAACGCGATCCTGATCGTCGAGTTCGCCCGCCAGTCCGAGGAGAAAGGCGCCCAACCGAAGGAAGCGGCCGTCCTTGCCGCGCAGATCCGGCTGCGGCCGATCCTGATGACCAGCCTTGCCTTCATCGCCGGCGTCGTGCCGCTCGCCTTCGCCACCGGCGCGGGATCGGAAATCCGGCAGGCGCTGGGAACGGCGGTGTTCTTCGGGATGATCGGCCTGACGGCGCTCGGCCTCATCTTCACGCCGGTCTTCTATGTCGCCTGCCGCTCGCTCGGGAGGCGCGCCGCGCAGCTCAGGGAAGGCTGGCGCCGCAAGCCCCTGCCCGCGTCGCCCGAGCTGGCCGAATAAGCCCCTGTCCTACACGAACCGCATCATGGCATGAGAAGCGGAGCGTTCCGGCGCCGGCTCTTTCCAGCGTGAGATCCAGACTCCCGATCCAGGAGCGGCGCCACCGCGAAAATTTAATTCGCACCGTGAACTTCGTGAACTTCGGCCCGCCCGGACCGTGGTCGCCCCTGACGCGGCACCGGCGCGGCTTCCCCGGAGTCAGGCGATCGTCAGATCACTTTCCCCGGATTGAGGATATTGTTGGGGTCCATCGCCTTCTTGAGCGTCCGCATCAGCGCGATTTCCTCGGGCGTGCGGCTGAAGTGCAGGAAGTCGCGCTTGACGCTGCCGATGCCATGCTCGGCGGTGATCGATCCGCCCCATTCGCCCACTGCCGCATAGACGATCTCCTCCATCTCCTTCTCCGGCATCGGGTCGCGCGGCACGCGTGCCGAGAGATGGAGATTGGAGTCGGCGAGATGGCCGAAGAACATGGTCACGCAGTCGGGCCACTTCGCCAGCAACAGGTCGCGCACATAGGGAATGAAATCGCCGATCTTGCGCGTCGGCAGGCTGACGTCGAACGCGACTTGCGGCCAGTGCGAGCCCTGATGCCATTCGCCCGGGCTGTCGCGCACCGCCCAGATTTCCGAACGCTGCTTGTCCGACTGGGCAATGACGGCATCCTTGACCAGTCCGGACTCGACCATCCCGCCCAGCACTTGCTCGAAGCGCTCGCCATCGCGCTCGGGATCGGTGCCCAGAATCTCGACCAGCACATAAACCGGGTAGCCATGCGGCAGCGGCGGCTGGCGGCCCACTGCCGTGGTGCCGAGCTGGTAGAAATCCGGCCACATCACCTCGAAGGCGGACAGGGTGCTGGCAAAGGCGGCGTTGCATTGCTTGAGGAGCTGCAAGGTCGCGTCATAATCCTCGACCGCGACGACCGCCGTGCAGGCGGTGGTCGGCTTGGGGAACAGGCGCAGCACCAGCCGGGTGATCACCCCCAGCGTCCCCTCGCTACCAATGAACAGATGCTTGAGGTCGTAGCCGGCATTGTTCTTGATCATCACGTTGAGCGAGCTGACGATCGTCCCATCCGCCAGCACCGCCTCGCAGCCCAGGATCAGGTCGCGCATCATGCCATAACGCAGCACGCGGTTGCCGCCGGCATTGGTGGAGGCATTGCCGCCGACCTGCGCCGTGCCGCGTCCGCCCAGATCGAGCGGGAACAGGAAGCCGGCTTCGTCCGCCGCCACCTGCACCGTCTCGAGCACCGTGCCGGCCAGCACCGTCATCGTCCGCCCCGCCTCGTCCAGCTCCTCGATGCCGCGCATCCGCTCCAGAGAGAGCAGCAGGCAGGGCCGGTCCGCAAGCGCGCCCGCCGCAAGGCTGGTGAGCCCACCCTGCGGCACAACCGGATAGCGCTCCTCGTTGCAGATCGCCATGATCCGCGAGACCTGCTGCGTCGTGCGCGGATAGGCGATACCGGGGAGATCGATCCCCTCGGGCATGACGTTGGTCATGTCGCGGCCGTGGCGCGCGAAATCGGCCTCTGCGGCATCCTTGATGATATCTGCGCCAAGTTCGGCCTTCAGGCGCGCGATCACGGCGGCGCCCCGGCCGGCATCCTGCGTCGCTTCGATCACCGCTGTCATGGCTTCCCGTCCCGTCATTCATTTTCAAGCGCCCTCATAGCGAGCCGGGAAGGCGCTCGCCAAGGCCAGACGAAGTGCCGCTCCGAGAAAGTATTCCCCGCCGGCCGCAATATAGTTAACATGTGAGATAATGGGCGAGTTGCGATCGCCGTCGAAACGACGGCGCGATCCGATCCGATGAAAACGCCATTCTATCAGGCGGAGCGCGAACGCAACGCGCAGTGACATCACAAGGGAGGGGTAAGATGAAGAGACAGATCGTCCTGGCCATGACGGCGCTTGGCCTCGCCGGGCTGTCCGCACCGGCCGCCGCACAGGGGAAATGCGACCGCAAATGCCTCGCCGGCAAGCTCGACCAGTTCCTGAACGCCGTCGTCGCGCATGATCCGGCCAAGGCCAATCTCTGGGTCGGCTTCCGCCAAACCCAGAATGCCGTGCTGCTGCACCAGGGCGACGGCATCTGGAAATCCAACACCGGCATCGGCCCGATCGACCGGCGCTACTATGATGCCGACACCAGCCAGGCCGAGTTTTTCGGTACGGTCAGGGAGAGCGACAAAATGGCGGTCGTCTCGCTGCGCCTCAAGATCGGCCAGGGCGGGCAAGTCACGGAAGCGGAATGGCATATCGCCCGCGCCGCCGATCCCGGCATCATGGGCGAAGGATCGAAGGCGACGTTCGACGTCGACAATCTCGTCGCGCACCCGCCCGCGCAGCGTACCGTCCCGGTCGCCCAGCGTGCCACGCGCGAGCAACTCATCGCCGCTGTGAACAGCTATTTCGATGGCATCGTCGCCCAGACTGGCCGCCACGTACAGGCCAATGATGGTTGCATGCGCTTCGAGAATGGCATGGGCGGCCAGGAGTGGAACAGGAAGCCCGCGCCGCCCGCCGATGCCGACTTCCAGAGCCACACCGATTGCCGCTCGGGCTACGCGAGCCTCAACATCGTCAATGTCGCCGCACGGCGCTATCTGATGGTGGATGTCGAGGCACAGGTCGTGATGGCCTCGGCGGTCTTCATGCGCGAGCCGCTCAATCCCAAGCGGCGCAACTGCTTCATGGAGGTCTTCTATCTCGACGGCGGGAAGATCAGCTCCGTCTATGCGGCGATGACCTATGCCGATGCCAGGATTCCATTACCCAACTGGGAGCCTTATGAAGGCAATTTCCCGACAGGACAAAGCCTTATCAACGCACGGTAGCCGCTCGGGGAGGAAGCTGGGCTGAGGGGGGGGCGAAACATCGCCCCCGGCTCATCCTTATTTTGAAGGCGCCCTCCCGCAACCCCGGACAGCCCTGCGACTCGACCAAACAACACTCGGGGAGTAGCTGCCACAGCGGGCGCCAACGCTGTCTCAAATTGGTTCATCTATGAATAGTCCTCGTGAATTTCCGCTGCGAGCAGACCCGCCTATGAGCTTGAATATTATGGTTAATAACAGCCATAAAAAGCCCAGAAAACGCCTCGCCGCACACAAAGGTTAACTCCGTTTACGATTCGTTGACCATAAGATAACGACGAAAAGTCGGGTTTAATCCGGCAGATAACAGGAGTCGTCGATGGTTAACGAAGTTCTCGTCGAAGAGCTCAACGAGCAGGAAATCGACCAGGTTGCCGGCGGTTTCGGCAACAACGAGTCGGACACGGGTATCCGCGGCTAGTCATTAGGCCGCGACTGACCTGATTTTCAGGGGCAGAAAGATTTAGCCGGGCGGGCGGGTCTCCTGGGACCCTTGTCCGCCCGGATTTTCATGAGCATGGGCCAGCGGGCGTGGCAGACCACCGCCCAGCTCATGGTTCGGCAGCCCGCCCCGCTCGCAAAAAATAGCTATGGCCCTTTCCCCACCTCACGCCCTAGAAGCGGCTTGAGGGTCGAGAGATATGCAGCTCTTCAGGCAACAGGCGCTGGATCACCAGCATCGCCTCCACGGCGAGGTCTTTCTCGTCCCGCCACTGCGCTGGCAGGCGATCGGCTGGCTGTTGCTGAGCTTCGTCGCGGCGGCAGCTCTCTTCATCACGCTCGGTTCCTATAGCCGCACGGTCACGGCGAACGGGACCCTGCGTCCGACCGGAGGCGTCGCCAGCATTGCCGTGCCGGAGGATGGCGTCGTTTCCGCCGTGCTGGTGCGTGACGGCGAGACCGTCCGCCAAGGTCAGGTCATCGCCCGGCTGATGCTTCCACAGCTCGCCGGTGGCCAGTCGCTGGCCGAGCAGCGTCAGAGTCAGCTTGCCAGGGAGCAGAGCGCGCTCACCACGCAACGCAGTTCGGCGCGATCGGAAGTGGAAGAAAATGGGCGCAAGCTCTCCGCGCGCATTCTCGACGAGCAGCGCCAGTTGGGCGCGATCGACGCGCAGATCGCGTCCCAGCAGGCGCTGATCAAGTCATCCGAACAGGAGTTGTCGCGCATCGAGAGCGTGGCTCAGAGCGGCTTCATCTCGGGCCGCGATCTCCAACAGCGACGCGAGTTGCTGATCACGCGCCGGCAGCGTCTGGCCGAGTTGCAGCAGACCCGCAGCTTGCATGGCAATGCCCTGTCCACCGCGCAGATCGAACTAGGCGAGATCGGCAGCCACATGCGCGCGGGGCAGAGCGGCTTCGATGCTCAGCTTGCCGCTCTGCGCCGCGAGGGCGCGACGCTCGGCAATGCCGGCACCGTCGACCTTGTCGCCAGCCGGACGGGCACGCTCACGGCATTGCGCTATCGTGAAGGCGAGAGCGTGTCGCGCGGCGAGTTATATGGCCGCATCGTTCCGGCGATCACCGAATGGCAGATCGAGCTCAAAGTGCCGACCTCCACTATCGCCCAAGTCGCCCCGGGGCAGGATGTGCGCGTCAGCCTCGCCGCTTATCCGGTGCCGGATTACGGCGTGCTCCATGGCGTGGTCGATCATGTCGGGGCAGCGCCGGTGGAGGATGGAGCGGAAAGCTACTTTCTCGTCACAGCCCGGCTCGATCCGCCGAGCGAACGTCAGCGCCAACGCGGCATGCTGCTGCGGTCCGACCTGGCACTCCAGGCGCGTATCGTGCTGGCGCGCCGCTCGTTCCTCCAATGGCTGATCGATCCGCTCGCCGCGGTGGCGCAGCGATGAACATCTTCCCGGCCAATTTCACCGGACGCAAGCGGATCATGCCGATCCGCCAGACCGAGGCGGCCGAGTGCGGGCTCGCCAGCCTCGCCATGGTCGCGAACTGGCACGGCCATGAGGTCGATCTCAACATGCTGCGTCAGCGCTTCGGCGTCAGCGCGCGCGGCATGAGCCTGCGACAGCTCATGCAGACGGCCGACGCGATGCATCTGCTGACGCGGCCGCTGAAGCTGGACCTCAAGGGCCTGCCCATGCTGCATGTGCCCGCGATCCTGCACTGGGACCTCAACCATTTCGTCGTGCTGGAGCAGGTCGAGGGCGAGCGTGCCCACATCATCGATCCGGCCGGGTCGGCGCGCTGGTACGAGTTCGAGGAATTGGGCAAGCATTTCAGCGGTGTCGCGCTGGAGCTGCGCCCATCCGGCGACTTCGAGCCCGTCCGCGCCAAAAGGCGGTTGCGTTTCACCGATCTGTGGAGCGGCATTACCGGCTTCCGCCGCGCTCTGGCGCAAACGATCATCCTCAGCATCGTCATGCAGACCTATGTACTGGCAACGCCCTTCTACCTCCGCTCGGCGGTGGACGAGGCGCTGCCCGCACTCGACAACAGTTTGCTGGTGACGCTGGCGCTCGGCTTCGCGGCGCTCGCCCTGATCGGCGCGGGCGCCAGTGTGCTGCGCAAGTTTGTGCTGCTTTCCTCGGGCGCGGCGCTCTCGTTCGGCATCACCTCCAATCTCGGACGGCGCCTGACGCGCCTGCCCATCGCCTGGTTCGAGAAGCGCAAGGTCGGCGACATTCTCACGCGCTTCCAGTCCGTCCTTCCAATCCAGAAATTCCTGATCCAGAGCGCGCCGCTGGCGCTGATCGACGGCTGTCTGTCGCTTCTGACCCTCGCCATGATGCTGGTCACGGCGCCGCCGCTCGCGGCCGTCACGCTGGTTGGCCTGCTTGTCTATGCTGCGCTGCGCCTGGTCCTGCTGCGCGACGAGCGGGTTCGCGAGGCCGATTATGTGAAAGCGCTCGGTCGCGAGCAGGGCGCACTCATCGAGACACTGCGCGGCATGGTGACGCTGCGCCTCGCCGGGCGCGAAGCAATGCGCCACGCTTATTGGCAGAACCGTCTGACTGAAGCGCTCGGCGCGCGCTATCTCCATGAGCGGACCAAGGCCTGGCACGAGACGGCCAAGACGTTGATCCCCGCTGTCGAGCTCGTGATCGTCATCTATCTCGCGATGCGCGCCTCGATGGCCGGGGCGCTCAGTCTCGGTACGCTCTTCGCTTATCTCGCCTATCGCCAGCAATTCGTCCAGGCCGGCCAGTCGCTGCTCGACGAGGCGGTGGAGCTGCGCCTGCTCGACCTGCATCTGGAACAGCTGGCCGACATCGCCCACACCGAGGAGGATCTGGGTTTTTCCGAGCCGCTGATGCAACCCAGCTTCGAAGGACGGATCGCACTGCGCAATGTCCATTTCAGCTACGGGCCGCAGGAGCCGCTGGTGCTGGCGGGCATCGATCTCACCATCACGCCGGGCGAGCATGTCGCGCTCACCGGACCGTCTGGAAGCGGCAAGTCCACCCTCGCCAAGATCATTCTCGGCCTCATCGACCCGATCGAGGGCCAGGTGCTGATCGACGGCCGCCCCCTCCCCCAATATGGTCGCCGCGCCTTCCGTCAGCATGTCGCCGCCGTGCTTCAGGACGATGTGCTCTATGCCGGCTCGATTGCCGACAATGTCGCCTCTTTCGAAGATGTTGACATGGACTGGCTGCGCGAATGCCTCAAGGCTGCGGCGATTTTCGATGATGTCGAGACGATGCCGATGCGCCATCACACCCTCGTTGGCGACATGGGTTCGACTCTTTCGGGCGGCCAGCGCCAGCGCATCCTGCTCGCCCGCGCCCTGTATCGTCGTCCCGAGGTGCTGTTGCTCGACGAGGGCACGGCGCATCTCGATCTGGAACATGAGGCCTTGGTGAGCGGCGCGATCGCAAAGCTCGGCATCACCCGCATCGTCATTGCGCACCGGCCCGAGACGATCGCCGCGGCGGACCGCGTCGTGCGTCTCGTGGCAGGCAAGATGGTAGAGAGTTGATCTACACGGAGTTTCCGGTTGATTGAGCCGGCAACCGCGAACGATCCTCTGTGCGATAGCATCCAGATACGACTCCCTACAATAATAGGCATTTCTGTTCCAGACCCCGGATTTTCGCCCTTTTGGGAAGAACTTCTTCATAGTTGGCTGCGATAAACCGAGCGCGGCGGTCCGTTCCGCCGAGAGTTTGGACCATGTTTCGATTGCGCCTATTGGCGAGCCTGACGAAAACGGCTCGCAGCCTCGTGCTTGGCACGGCTTGCCTGATCGGGCTTGCTGTAGCGCTGGCCGGTGCCGGCCGCGATATTGACAATCGGGTCCGTGCAGCCGGCTACGAACATTTCCCCAAGACGCCGAGCGGCGACATCGTCCTCGTGCTGATCGACACACCGAGCATCAAGTCGCTCGGCATCTGGCCCTGGCCGCGCAGCCGTCACGGTGATCTGATCACAGCGATCGATCGCGCCGGGGCCCGTCGCATCGCCGTCGACATCATCTTCGACCAGCCGTCCGCAGATCCGCGGCAGGACCAGCTTTTCGCCCAGGCCCTGGCCCAGACCAAGGCCGACATCTATTTCGCGGCCCTGCTCGGCAATCTCGCCAATGGCGAGGAGAAACAGGAGGCGCTGCCAAACGCGACCTTGCTTCCTTATGTGACCCCGGTCAGCATCTGGGTACAGAGCGACGACGACCAGTTTCACCGCCACACCAGCCTCACCGCGCCCGTGCTCGGTCAGACGCTGCCGATGATGTCGCAGGCGCTCGCGGGCACGCACTATGCCGATGCGGGCAAAGTCCTGATCGATTGGGCCTATTGGCCGCGAAGCTTTCCGTCGATCTCCTATGCGGACGTGCTCGCAGGACGGTTCCCCAAGGATTTTTTCCGGGGTAAGAGCGTCCTCATCGGTCCGGATGCATTCGGCCTGGGCGATCAGATCAGCGTACCTGCGCACAAGAAGATCGCCGGCATGTATGTCCAGGCCGCCGCCGCGGAGACGCTCCATGCCGGGCGGCCGATCGAGTTAGGCGACTGGCCCGCCATCTTGACCGCGCTGCTTCTCGTGAGTGGTGCGATGCTGCTCAAGCCACGCTGGCGCTATGGCGCCTTGGCGCTGAGCCTGTTCACATTTGCCCCCGTGCAAATTCTCGTCGAGCATTTCTCGATCATCAGGTTCGATATCGGCGCGGCAAGTCTCGCCACGGCCGCCGCTCTGCTCACTCAGGCCTTTCTCACCATGGCCCAGGCAATGCTCGACCGCATCACCAAGTCCGCAGAGGCAGGTCTGCCCAATCTCGCCGCGATGGAACTCGATGAGCGCAATGATGGGGTCATGGTCGTCGTGTGCCTGCGCAATTATGTCGAAACGACAGCGCTGCTCGGCTTCGCCGCGCAAGGCAAATTGCTCAACAAGATCCGCGATCGCCTGATCCTCGCGGCCGGCCATGAGCGCATCTACCAGATCGACAATCACAGCTTCGCGTGGCGCAGCAAGGAAGACGTGCCAGAGGTCGTGGCCAGCCTCGAGGGTCTGGAGGCGCTGTTCGCACCCGGCGTGCAGGTCGAACAGCTCACCGTCGACATCACCCTGAACGCCGGCTTCTGCGACGAGACCGCGCTGTCGGTAGAGGACGCCCTGCCCAAGGCGGTCATGGCCGCGACCAACGCGATCAATCGCGGCATCCTCTGGGAGCGCTACGAGACTGACGAGGACGAAGTCTTCTGGAAACTCTCGATCCTCAACGAATTCGAACAGGCACTGGGCCGTGGCGACGTCTGGGTCGCCTATCAGCCCAAGCTCGATCTCCACTCCAATGCGATCACCGGTGCCGAGGCGCTGATCCGCTGGATCCATCCCGACCGCGGCTTCATCCGGCCGGACCGCTTCGTCCGCGCGATCGAGGACGCCGGTCGCATCGACAAGCTCACGCTTTACGTGCTTGAGCGCGCCATTGCCGATTTCGCGCCGCTTGGCCTCTCGGTAGCGGTCAACCTGTCGATGCGGATGCTCGGCAAGAACAAGCTTGAGGCGCCGCTCCGCGACCTGCTTGAGACCTATGGCATGCCCGCCGAGAAGCTTACGCTGGAAATCACCGAGTCCGCGACCATGACGGATGATCAGGGCATGGCCGAACTGGAGAGCCTGCGGGCACTCGGAATCCTCATTTCAATTGACGATTATGGCACCGGCCAGTCGACTCTGTCCTATCTCAAGCGCCTGCCAGCGTCCGAGCTCAAGATCGACCAGAGTTTTGTGCGCCAAGTGCTGACCAGCCGCTCCGACGCGGTGCTGATCAATTCCACGATCAAGCTCGCGCATGAGCTCGACATGCGGGTCGTTGCGGAGGGCGTGGAGGATCAACAGGTGCTGGACGCTCTGGCCGGCATGGAATGCGACATCATCCAGGGCTATCATGTCGGCCGCCCCGTGCCGCTCGCCGAATTTGTGAGCAAGCTGCCTCATAAGATCACGTCGGCGACCGTGGCCAAGACGGCAGCGCCCAGACGATCGAGCCGCAACGCTGCCTGAATGGGAAAGGACGCCGGCCCTCGCCGGCCCGGCGCCCCGACCATCAGAAGGCCTTAGCGGATACTGCCCCGACGAATGAGATTGACGGCGGCAAGTAGGACCACTGCACCGAGCAGCGACACCACGATCGTGCTCAGCGAAATGACACCGGCGGTGACTGGCGGGGTGCCAAGCACCGGCGACAGCAGAAGCCCAGCCAGCACCGAGCCGACAATGCCGACGACGATATTGAGGAAAATACCTTGCTGCGCGTCCGTGCGCATGATCAGGCTTGCAAGCCAACCAATAACGCCGCCCACGATCAAAAGAATGATAATACCCATGATCTGCCTCCTATGCTATGTTGTCATAGAATAGCTGGTGCAGACGTTAGTTCCGATCGGGGGATTATTCGGAGTTCGGTTCATCGCTCAAGAGGTGTGCCAAGTCCTCGAAGCCATAGGGCTTCTTGAGTATCATCGCATCGCCATAAGCCTCTGGAAGAACCATTTCATCTCCCATGCCGGTCGCAAAGGCGAACCGGACACCGTCCCTAGTCAGGCGCTCAGCGATGGGCAGGCAGTTTTCGCCTTCCCCCAGATTCACGTCGAGAATGGCGAAATCGAAGGACGTCGTCTCGATCAGCGCCAGGGCGCCGGCAAGAGAGGCAGCGACCTTTACCTCCGCAACGCCGAGATCAAGCAGCAATATCTCCGTATTCATCGCGATCACGGCATGATCCTCGACCAAGAGGACCAGCGATGGAATGGAACTTGGTGGCATTGGAGGCGGTTTGCCATCGGCCAGCCGCGGCGTCCATGGAAAGATGATCGAGCGATGAGCTGAGGTTCCCAGCCCTCGACACCGGCCTGCGGCAATCCTACCTTGGACCGACCATGCGCCATCGCAAGCCCCCAAGGCAAACGCAGTCATGAGTAACGGTCTCGGCTGGCTACGCGCAGAGAAGCAGGGCATCTATCTGCCGGAGGTCGACTGCTGGATTGATCCCTCGATCCCGGTCGGCAAGGCGCTGGTCACACATGGTCATGCCGATCATGCGCGCGGCGGGCATGGCCACGTCATGGCCACCGCGCCGACGCTTGCAATCATGGCACTGCGCTACGGCGAGCAGTCGAGCCCCAGGCCGGTCGATTATGGCGACACCGTGTCGCTTGGCGACGGCATCACCGCGACCTTCCTACCGGCTGGTCATGTGCTCGGTTCCGCGCAGATCCTGCTGGAACGGGCCGGCGAGCGCGTGATCGTCACGGGCGACTATAAGCGCCGCCCGGATCCGACCTGTGCGCCCTTCGAACCGACGCCCTGCGACATATTGATCACCGAGGCGACGTTCGGCTTGCCCGTTTTCGTCCATCCGCCGATCGCCTTGGAGCTGGACAAACTGGTTGGCGCGCTGGTCGAGCGGCAGGATCGCTGCGTGCTGGTCGGCGCCTACGCACTCGGCAAGGCGCAGCGGATTATCGCGGAACTGCGCGCGCGCGGTTTCTCCGACACCATCTATCTGCACGGCGCCATGGAGAAGATGTGCGCGCTCTACGAGGCGCATGGCGTTCCGCTCGGGCCACTGGCGCTGGTCGCAGACACGCCACTCGACGACCTCAGGGGCAAGATCGTCATCTGTCCGCCCTCCGCGCTCGGTGATCGCTGGACCCGGCGCCTGCCCGATCCGCTTCAGGCCTTCGCTTCCGGCTGGATGCGGGTGCGCCAGCGCGGGGTACAGCGCGCGATCGAGCTGCCTTTGGTCATCTCGGATCATGCCGACTGGGAAGAATTGACCAGCACCATCGTCGAACTGGCGCCGCAGGAGACCTGGATCACCCATGGTCGCGAGGATGCGCTGGTGCATTGGTGCGGGCTGCACCAGATCCGAGCACGCGCGCTCGATCTGGTGGGTTATGACGATGAGGATGAGAACTGAGACATGGAGCGCTTCGCCGCCCTGCTCGATCGCCTGATCTACACGCGCTCGCGCAACGACAAGATCGCGCTCGTCGCCGCCTACCTGCGCGAAACGCCCGATCCGGATCGCGGCTGGGCACTGGCCGCCCTGACCAGCGGATTGAACTTCCCGGCCGTCAAGGCATCCACCATCCGCGATGTCGTCGCGACCCGCGTCGACCCGCTGCTCTATTCGCTGTCGCGCGATTTTGTCGGCGACACGGCCGAGACGGCGAGCCTGATCTGGCCACGCCAGCCGAGCGACAAGCCGCCGCCCACCGTTTCCGAGGCAGTCGAGACCATGGCCGGCATGTCGCGCTCAACGGTCATCGCCGAGCTTTCCCGTCTGCTCGACCGGTTGGAGGCCGACGGTCGTTTCGCGCTGCTCAAGATGGCGACGGGTGCGCTGCGCATCGGCCTCTCCGGTCGCCTCGCACGCACCGCTTTCGCTCGGGCGTTCAATCTCGACGTGGACGAAGTGGAGGAGCATTGGCACGGTGCAAAGCCACCCTATGCCGACCTGTTCGCCTGGGCCACGACACCCGAGGGACAGAAGCCGGCTATCGATCCCCTCGCCTTCAAGCCCTTCATGCTCGCGCATCCGCTGGAGGAGGGCTCACTCGATCTCAAGGCCTTTGCGGTCGAATGGAAGTGGGACGGCATCCGCATCCAGCTCATTGGCGATGGCAGCTCCACGAAGCTGTTCAGCCGCGGCGGCGAGGAGATAAGCGGCGCCTTCCCGGAGATCGCCTCCGCCTATAATATTCGCGCGGTGATGGACGGCGAACTGCTGGTGCGCGGCGACGTCCAGGGCGGCGAGGCAGGGAGTTTCAATGCGCTCCAGCAGCGGCTGGGGCGCAAGAAGGTCACCAGTGCAATGCTGGACGAATTTCCGGCGTTCGTGCGACTTTACGACCTGTTGGTCGAAGACGGGGACGATCTGCGCGCCCTCCCCTGGATGCAGCGCCGTGCGCGGCTGGAGCGGGCGATCGTGCAATTGCCGCCGGATCGCTTCGACCTTTCGCAAGTCATCGAGGCGTCGGATTGGGAAACACTCGTCCAGCTGCGCGATGACGCGCGCACCCAGGCCTATGAGGGCCTGATGTTCAAGCGGCGGGACAGCATCTATTCCGGCGGGCGCAAGGTCGGCCTTTGGTACAAATGGAAGCGTCAGCCGCTCGCGGCCGATTGCGTCCTGATGTATGCCCAGCGCGGCTCAGGAAAGCGATCCTCCTATTATTCCGACTATACCTTCGGCTGCTGGACTGCTCCCCCCGATCAGGGCGGTGAACTGCTCCCGGTCGGGAAAGCCTATTTCGGCTTTACCGACGAGGAGCTGAAATGGCTCGACGCATATGTCCGCAAGCACACGGCCAACCGCTTCGGCCCGGTGCGCGAAGTCGAAAAGACGCTCGTGCTGGAAGTCGCGTTCGATTCCATCCATCTCTCCAAGCGCCACAAATCGGGCCTCGCGATGCGCTTCCCCCGGATCGCGCGAATCCGAACCGACAAGCCGGCCGAGGAAGCCAATCTGATTGCGGACCTGATGGCCATGGTGAGCTAGCCGCCCAGTTCCAAAATTTCAGCGCCTATCCTCGCGCTTGGACGGCGTACCGTGGCCGACATCGTCGCGGGGCTTGCCCTTGGTCGTGCGCTGCGCGGTAGCCTGAGCCCCGGCCAGAACCGGCCCGCAGGCGGCGGACTTGGCATCACCCACGTCGATGAAGGCAATGATTGCGGCCAAAGGCGACGCTGCCACGCCAAGGCCGAGGCTCAGGCCAGCGCGAGCAAGCAGTTCCGGCGAGATGGGATTAATGCCCGGCTTCGCGAAAAAGCCGTTCACGCCAATGGGCGACTGGCCGGAGAAGAGACTGAACTTCTTGCCGTCCGCGCGCACGGCGAGATCGAGGCGCTCATCGCGGAAGCTGAAGGCGCCGCGGCCCAACATGACATTCTTTTGCGTGTCGATCAGGATCGGGTCGGCCGACGCGATGCCGTCACGCACGGTGAAGGCGATGAGGCCGCAATTGATCTGCACCGGCTCGGTCAGCTTCTTCTCGAACATCTTCTGGATGAACACGCCGATGTCGAGCTCGGCGAGCTGGACGTTGCGCGTCCACATTGAGCCCTTGGGCAGGATGACGGCTATCCGGCCATTCGATGTCGCCAGCGACTTGCGCACGGTGTCACCCTCGCCACTCATCTTGACGCGCGCATTGATGGTGCCGCTGGTGCCGCTCTCCTCGACGCCCCAGCGACCGAGCAGCTTGCCCATCGGCGTCGGCGAGAGTCGGATGTCGTAATCGGTGTGGACAGGCATCCGCCGGGCATTGATGGCGATGTCCGACCAGACATGACCGCCGGCCATGTCGAAGGTCAGAGGCGAGAGCTTGAGCAGCGACTTATCGAGGTCAAGTGCCAGCGCGATGTTCGAGATGGGCAAGTTCTGCCCCATCACATCGCGTACCTTGTAATGCACCTTGGCATCGAAGCGCTTGATCGCCTCCACACGCAATGGCGCGTCGGGCAGGATACGCGGCGTGCCCTGCACCTGCTGGACCAGGCCATTCGCACCCTTAGCCTCGATCCGCTGCGCATTATAACCGACGAACGGCGCGATATCGATCATATGCAGATGCTGCGTGGCGAGATCAGCCTCGATCAGCAGTCGGTCGTTGGGCATGGTGATCGTCATGTTGCCGTTGAGATCGCTCTCACCAAACACGCCGCGCAGCCGCGCGAACTTCCAAGCCTGATCGATATAGGTGACATCTGATTTGAACCGATAGGAGCGCGTGTCCGGCACGGCGACGCCGAGGAAATCGAACAGATCTGCGAGGTTAGTGCCATACACGGCCATGTCCAGCCTGGCGCCTTCCAGCTGCGTGGGGGCATCGAGCGTGCCCGTGACGTCGAGATAGGCGGTTGCCGACCGGCCGTGCAGCGCGAACTTGTTCTCGCCGCCCGCCACAGTCGCGTTAGGCGTGAGCAGGCTGCCGGTCATCGTGAAGGGCGACGCTCGCATCCGGCCGGTGCCGGTGAAAGTGATGGCATTGTCGATTGCCCGATCGCTCGCGAGCACCGTGTCGATCTTGACGTCGGTGTAAAGCTGCAGGCGCGGGTCCTCGTAATGGACCTGCGAGCCGCTGATGATCGCGCGCCAGATGCGCGGCAATTCGAGCGGCTTGCCCTTCCTGTTGGGGTCGCCAAACGTCCAGGTGTTGCGATCGCCCTCGCGCGACCAGCGCAGGTCGACCGTTCCGCCTTTCAACGCGAGCGCCTTGATCGTGCGATTGCCGAAAATGAGGCGGCGGGTCGAGATGCGAGTGTCGATCACATCCGCCTTGAAGAAAGAACCATCCTGCTTCGCCCAATCGGGATTGGCGACAGTCAGCCCCTCGGCATAGAATTTGAGCGAGAAGGGCGCGAAATAGAGCTGGAAATCGCCTTCGACTTTCACGTCGCGGGACAACAGCGATGTGGCGAAACGCTCGGCGGGATGCTTCAGGAAGCGACCCTTGGTGATGTAGAGGATCAGCCAGGCCGTGAAGAGGATGAGCAGCGCCCAGGCAAGGATGCGAACCGGCAATGGCAGGCGCTGCCACCGCCGGTGCGCGCGGCGCAGTCTATTCCGGCGGCGCGGATCGACACCTGCTTCCCAGAGGGGCTCGGCCTCGGTGCGCGCGTCGCTCGTGAACTCCTTGGGATCCATGGGCGGACAACGCCTCAGCCGCCGGCCGGTTTCCCCACTGGCCGCGCGGCGCCGTCAGATTACGTCAAGAACAAGGCCCAAACGCATCGCTTCCTCGGCATCGAGATACCAGTTGTGCGGCGCCTTCTGGCGCACATCCTCGATCGGAATATTGGACTGGACAATGAGATTGGCGAAGCCTTCCTCCTCGATGCGGATCGACTCTTCGATCTCGTTGAGCGTCGCGCGCAATTGATCGGCGCAGGCGCGCAAGGGTCCGCCGAGCTCGACCGTCTTGTGCAATTGCCGCTCGTGAATAAGGATGCGCGTCCCGTGCGTGAGGAACCGGTTCTCCCGGCGAAAATAGCTCATGAACGTCGCCCCGGCGGAATAGACGGCCACCTTTCCGAGGAAGAGCGCATTATTCCCGGTCTGCTCGCCGAACAGGCGAATATCCTCGCCCATGACCCGCGCGACTTCCGGATCGCCGCCAAGCGTTGTCAGCGCGATCACGATTTCGTCCGCCGGCGGATTGTTCATGACCGAACGGAAGCTGTTGTACATGGCGAGATCGACCGGGCCATTCAGGCGGATGTGCGGATAAGCGAGCTTGGGATATTGACTGAGACTGGCCACGGAGGGGGATCTGCCTGCGATTAAGGGAAGCCGGCATCACCACCGGTTCCCGCACAATGCGCGGGACCGGAGGCGGTTCCTCGCTAGTCAGCGGTGATGGGCGACGCGATCCAGCTCTTCGAGCATCTCGGTATGATCGACCGACTGCGTCTTGAACTTGATTCCGCTGGTTCCGTCGCCGGTCAGCATGTCCTCGAGACTGCGGCGCGCGCGGGCGACGCGACTCTTCATCGTGCCGACGGCGCATTGGGCAATGTCAGCGGCTTCCTCATAGCTGAACCCGCCCGCGCCGACGAGCAACAGCGCCTCGCGCCGCTCGGGGGATAGCCGCATCATCGCAGTGCGCAGATCGCCCATGTGGAGGCCATCCTCCTGGCCGGCCGGCTGGCTCAGCAGTTTCTCGGCCATGTCGGGATCATAGTCTCCGCGGAAGCGGTTGCGCCGCGCTTCGCTGAGATAGACGTTGCGCAGGATGACGAACGTCCAGCTGCGCATGCTCGTGCCGGGCTGAAACGAATCCCGCGCCGCCCACGCCTTGAGCATGGCTTCCTGGACGAGATCGTCGGCATAGTCCGGGCGACCGCACAAGCCGCGCGCGAACGCGCGAAGATGCGGAAGCACCCGTGTCAATTCGACCCGAAAATCGAAGCCTTGGGGTGTGTCAGCTGCCGTCACTGTTCGTATCCAGCTTCTTCAGGAGGTCAACGAAGTCGTCGGGCAATTTCTCATCCACCACTTCGTCATACATGCGCCTGAGGCCCTCGGCCCAGACGGGCTTGGCGCGAGCCTTGCGCTCGGCTTGCTTGCCATCCGGGGACTTGGGGTTGCTGGACATCCCCCTACTTGCCCTCTCGTGCGCGAGATTGTCGAGTTGATATTCCACGGTCAGACGAAAAGCCCCTCTGCTTCAATTGATACGCCTGCGTCACGCGCGACCAGGCCGGTTTGATGCGCCCCCTTGTCATGGCGATCACGAGGCAATGGCACGCAACATCCATACGTTCTGCTCGTGCTGGCCGATGCGTGCAGTGAGCATGTCGGCCGTGAAGACATCGTCGGCCACAGCCGCCAGCCCCACCGCCTTGCGGAGGCGGCGCGCCACTGCCTCATTATCCTTCACCAGCGCCTGGATCATGGCTTCGGCCGTCGCGATCGTCGCCTTGCTCTCGACCACGCTGCGATCCGCATAATCCCCGAACGCTGCGGGAGCGATATGACCGAGCGCGCGGATTCGTTCGGCAAGCGCATCAATCGCTGTGCCAAGATCCAGATATTGCGTTTCAGTCAGCTTGTGCAGCCCGTAGAAATTCGAGCCAACGACATTCCAGTGAACGCCAAGCGTCTTTAGATATAACGAGAAACTATCAGCGAGCGCATTTGCGAGTTCCTCGGCGACCGCGTCCGTGTCCGCGCGCGCAAGACCCGTGTCGGTCGACACGTCCTCAGGCTTGGACTGGAGCGCGATATTCGCCATGAGGCTTCTCCCCGATAGAGCGTTGGACGGGATTGGAACGAACTGGGAATGAAAGAGTTCCAGCGGTTGGGAGGCATAAACTTGGCGGGGGCGATGAAGGGGCGGAAATTGGGCGAGTGGGCGAAGAGCCGCTTCGATCGGTGGCTTCGCGACTATCCCCGCGCTACACCGATTGGCGTATTCCTATTCATGTTGACCCTGGTGTGTGCGAGCGCATGGTCGGTCGAGCTTGCCACCGCTCGGACCAATCGCGCCGACGCGGCCGCGCAGGGCACGGAGATCGCTGCCGCTATCACTCGCCAGGCGGCCGCCAACAGTGCCTATTTCGAAGCGACCAGCGCACTGTTCGTCAGCGCGCAGACCGTGTCGCCGGAATTTTTCCACCAGTTCGTCGATCGCCTTCGTCTCGATTATGATCTGAGCGGTGTCGCCGCTTTAGGTTGGTCGGAGGCAGTCAGCCGCCGCGATCTGCCTGCGCTGACGGCGCGCATGGCGAGCGAGGGCCATCCCGATTTTCATATCTCGCCAGAGCCTACCTCTCGCGATCAGACGGTCCATGTCATCACCATGCTGGAACCCAGGACCCCCAGCAATCTCACACTGCTCGGCTTCAATATGTACAGCGAGGCGCGCCGGCGCGACGCAATGGACCGCGCGCGCCGGACCGGTGCCATGGCCGCCACCGATCCGATCCAGCTCGTGGTCGATCGCAACCGGAAGACCACGCCGGGGCTGATCGTCTATCTTCCGGTGAATGCCATTAATGGAGACCATCGGTTCAAGGGCTTTGTCTATGGCGCCATCCGAACGCAGGACTTTATCCGCGCGGCCGTCAAATCCGATCTGCTATCGAGCGGTCGTGTCGAGATTTTCGACGCCACCAACGGCGGCAGGGAACTGATCTTTTCCTCCGGTCAAGGCGATGAAGAAACCAGCCGTCCGATTGAGCAGAACCTGTCCGTGTTTGGTCAGCATTGGATCCTGCGCTTCTCCCAGCGGTCTATGCACGGCCTCTCGCCGCTGACGCTCGTGGTGCTGGTCGGCGGCGTGTCCTTCTCGCTATTGCTGCTGGCCTATATCCTGCTCGTCCAGCGGCGGAACGAGGATTTGCAATCGTTGCTCTCGGCGCAGGCTGATCGTGAAACCGAGCGCGCCGCGTTCGTACGCGAACTCAATCATCGCGTGAAGAACTCGCTTTCCAACGTTACCTCGATCATCGCACTCACCCGACGCAACGCCACCGACCTGAACAGCTTCACCAACAATCTGTTGGAGCGCGTGCGCGCGCTCGCCGCCAGCCATTCGCTGCTCGACGGCGCGCAGTGGGGGCCGACCGATCTCAAAGCATTGGTCGAGGCGCAGCTCAGCTCTCACGACCATGCCGAGGACCGGATCCGGATCGACGGCCCCAACGTGCTCATCTCGCCCAACGACGCGCTGTCCCTTGGTTTGGCGCTCCATGAGCTGCTGACCAATGCCATCCGCTATGGCGCCCTGTCCACCAATGAGGGCCACGTCAGCATCCACTGGCATATCGTGGGCGAGGCCGTCTCGGTGCAGTGGGAAGAGCGGGGCGGACCTGCGGCCAGCGAGCCGGCCAAGCGCGGCTTCGGTCTCAATCTCATCGAGCGGGCGCTCGCGCAGGAACTCGGAACCCCGATCACGATCGAGTTTCCGAGCACCGGTCTGCGTTGTCAGTTCTCGATCCCGCTGCGAGCGCCCAAGTCGTTCCGCCTGCGGGCCGACCGGACGGGCGTGGTGTCGCCTCTCACCTGAGCGGAGCAGTCGATCCGAAGAAGATCACCTGGCCGATCGTGGCTCGCACAAAATCGTCGCTGAACGGCTTGGGGATGAGATAGGTCGGTTCGGGCCGCTCGCCGGTCAGCAGGCGCTCCGGGAAGGCAGTGATGAAGATCACCGGCACCGAGAATTTCGCCAGGATCTCGTTGACCGCATCGATGCCCGAGCTGCCGTCTGCCAGCTGAATGTCCGCCAGCACGAGCTCCGGCCGATGAGCGTCGAACAGCGCCACGGCCTGGGCGTGGGTCGTCGCCGTCCCCACCACATTATGGCCGAGCGACGTCACGATCTCCTCGATCTGCAGCGCGATCAGCGGCTCATCCTCGATGATCAGCACATCGGAGCGGCTGCCCGCGTCAATTTCCTCCACCGCGCTGTCGATAAGCGCGGGCACATCCGCTTCCGGGCAATCGAGAATCTCGGCGATCTCGGCCGCCGAAAAATCCTCGACCGAACTGAGCAGAAGCGCCTGGCGCGCGCGCGGCGTGACCAGTTCGAGCCGGCTCGCCACGGTCGCATCCTCCGGCGTGCCTGCACCGGACACTTCCAGTTGAGCACCGGCGCCCGCGTAAATCTTGGTGAAGGCCGCGAACAGACCAACGCGTGTGGAAACCTGCTCGCGGACCTGCGGATCGGCTAGCGCGGCTTCCAGCAGCTCGCGCACGAAGCCATCACCCAGCGACTGCGAGCCGGTGAGGATGCGGGCATAGCGGCGCAAATAGGGAAGCTGCCTGGCGATCAGATCGGAAAGGGCCATGTCGAAGAGCCTCCTTAAGCCTTGAAACGCCCGGTTTTGAGGGCGCGATAAACGGCGGGAAAGTCCCGCGAGAACAGGACGACTTTATGGGTTCCCGGACCCCGCCGACAACAAATTTATTTTTTTCGAGGGCGGGAACCAACCCGTGCGAGGCGCATTTTGGGATCGAAGCTGGCATCCACCTGCCCCCGAGATGTCAGTTCGGCCTGGCCGGTTCCCGACCCTCCTCACCCCCCAAAACGGGAACCGGCCAACTCCTCTCCCATCATGCAGCTGGCAGCAGCAGCCCGCCCTGGCCGTCCGCGGAACCAACCGCAGGCGCGGTCGTTCCCTCGACTGGGGATCCATGACTGCAGACGGAGAATGAGCATGAAACTCTCGGGCCTCAGCGCAGCTCAGCATGCCAACGGGCGCGACGCTATTGGGGCGCTCAAAAGCAGAGCGCAGAGCCTCAGGGAGACCGGTCTTCCCAGAGCCGCCTCTGCCGCCGAAAGTGCGGGTCACGCGATTTCCGCTCTGGCGCTGTCGACGTCCAAGTCCGTCGCGCAATCCCTTCGCGGTCACCAGCCCAGCAACCGTGCGGGCGGTGCGCTGCGACAGGCCGGCCCGCTCCTTCGCGTCGCTGGCCATTTCGCCCGACGCAACCGCCTCCTGCTGGCGGCAGCCGGCGCGACCATTGCGTTGATCGGATATTCCGCCTGGAAGCGCCGGGAGTCCGAGGCAGAAGTGCCGGATGAGGTAAAATGATCTGAAGGAAAATTGCTTCGCGCGGGAACGATTATTCCGCCGGGTCATTCCACCTTGCGATCTGGGACCATCGGGCTATTTTCGATGCTGCTGGCCCGGTGGTGCCAGATCCTCCCTGTTTAGCGCGGCGACCATCCCGCCACTCTTCTCGCGGCCCAATTCGCGTCGCCTTCTTTGCCGGTGCAGATTTTACAAGGCTTGCCGGCCGAGACGTTCTATAGAGACGACCACCCGAGAGGGCACAAGATCGTTCCAGAAAACGGAATGACGGGGGTCGCATGATGAAATGCTCTGGATTTGCGCGCTTGGCGCATCGAGGCTCGTCGCTCCGACATGGCGTCGCGAAGGAAGCCGACAAAACCATCAAATCAGCGTTTTGATGATGCGCGAGATCGTCGTCACACCGCACGTCGATCTATCGGCCGGCGCTGAAGTCGAGGCCGATTTCGCGGCAGCGCACCCCGTATCGCTGGCGGATCGTCTCGCCAGGCGCTTTCTCGATAAGCCCCGGCAGGTACGCCAGCATGCCACCAGCAGCATGTTTCCGCCGCGACCCACCCAATTGGCCCTGCCGTTTGGGAACGGCGCGCCAAACCCGCGGGATGCTGCTATGCCTCTGACCTCGCTCTTTCGCGAGGCGCGCCGGATCGAACCGGTGCTGAGCTACGAACGGGCGCCGCTGGATCAGCTCATTCCCGATACCGCGCCACCTCCCGATGCTCCGTGCGACGCGCTGGTCCTGCCCGGCGGCATCGGGCTCGTCCTCTATGACGGTGCGGGCGGGAGCCTTACCTTCGACTGGATGCAGTGGGGCGAAGCGGCCAATCCGGTCCCGGTAGGGCAGAAGGTCGACGCGACGGTCTGCGCCATGGAACTCGTCAAAGGCGCGCGCGCCGTCCGCAAGCTGGCCCGACACCGGTGTGTGGTGCCACTCACGCGCTATTCGGTGCCGGTTCGGGATCGCGATGTCTGGTCGCACCTGTGGATGTCTCCGGCGCCTGGCCACTTCGCCTGCGTCGCCGGCGTCTGGGCCGCCGCGCCAGGCGAACGGGCGCGCTTCGCGCTGGTTATGGACGGCGGCGAGCCGACGGCGCCGCTACTGCTGTCGGAACGGGATCTCCTGATTTGGCTGCGTTCGCCAATCAAGGACGCGCTTGCCCGGATTGCCCGGCACGCTTCTTCGCCATCCTGATCCTACGCTTGTGCTCGGACCGCTCGGTCTGGCATGAGGATGATACGATGCGCGCACCAGCTTCCCGGAACAGATCGCCCGCAATCCTGCGTCCCGTCGTCCCCCGCCTGATCTGCGCATCGATCCTGACCATGACGGCGTCCTGCACCAGTCACGTCCATCTGAACGCAGGCGCTGCCGGCGCACCGCTCGCCGCTGGGCAGGCCGTGACGATCATCGGCATCGGTCCCGATGGCCCTGCCATCGCCGCGAGGGCGCAGGATGCGGTGATCGCGGCGCTCGGAAAGCATGGCTACGTCTTGGCACCAGATGCCGCCGCGCGCCTGGAGATCGGCATCACCGACCGCCCTGCCTCGACGGGCATCGCGGTGATCGGGGGCGCTGAGTTGTCGGCAGCCAAGGGCAAACGATTCCTGCAATCCTGCAAGGAGCGCACCTACCGCCTCGTCCTGACCTATTACGGCCCCGCCAGCGATCTGCCTGTCACCCGCGCCTGGGCCGAGGAACATCATTGCAGAGCCGCGATCGATGCGAGCATCGAAAATCTCGCCGATAAGGCCGTGACAGCCCTCACCAAGGGATCGTCGAGCGAGACCGGCGGGCGGCGCGCCAGGGATTAGCGCCGGGCCGTGGAACCAGCCGGCGCGCGGGTTCAATCCTCATCTGCCCGAGGCAACATGATCGAGAAGGTCGCACCATAGCCGGGCTCGTGATGATAGGCCGCGGTGCCGCCATGGCGGGTGGCCGTTGCCTGAACGAAGGCAAGCCCCAAGCCAATGCTGACGCGGCCGCCGACATCGCGTCCCTCGGCATAAAGCGCGAAGGGGCGCTCAGCCCTGCCGGGCGGCATCTCCGGACCCGGGCCGGACACGATGAGCCGGGCCCGGTCGCCCGAGCCCACGACGGCGATGTCGACGTGAGCGCCCTCTGGCGCGAACTTGACAGCATTGTCGAGCAGATTGACGGTCGCGCGCAGCAGCATCGCGTGATCGCCCATCACCCAAATCTCGCCCTGATCGGAGCCGTTATCGATGCGGATCGCGCGCTCGACCGAGCGTGGCCAAACCATATCGACCGCCTCGCGCGCGACGTCGCACAGGTCGACCGGCTGTGGCTCGATCGGCCGCCGGCGCGCCCGCGCGAGTTGGACGAAATCGTCGGCGAGGCGCAGTCCGTGGCCCGCATGCCTGCGGATGCGCTCGACCAGCGAAGGCGCGATTTCCCTGCCATCCACAAGCGCGCGTGTTTCGAGCAAGGTAAGGATCGCGGCATGGGGCGAGCGCAGATCATGGGTCAGAAACTGCAGCACTTCCTCGCGCTCGTCGGTCGCGCGCTGGAGGTCGGTCATGTCGGCGAAGCGTACGATCCGCCCGCCGCCAACCAACGGCGCATCCGTCATGATCAGGGTCTCGCCACCCGGGCAACTGATCCGATTGCCGTCGCGGATTGCGCTCGTACACAGATGGGTGACGAATACGGCCAGCGTCTGCCCCTGCGCGCTCCCGCCGAACAGCCGGTTCGCCCCAGCATTCGCCAGCACGATCGTTTCGCGCTCGTCGATGACCAATGTGGCGTCCGGCAGGCGCTCGACCACATCGGCGGTGAACTGTCGCAGCGTGCGCAGCTGGCCGATAATCTCCTGCAATTGCCGGGCCTCATGCGCGACCGGATCGGACATGGTCTCACGCCGCATCGGGCGTGCGACGATGCCGGGCTCCGCCTGCAGGGCCGCCGCCTGCTGCCCGAAAAACTGGCTCATCGCCGCCAGCCGCCGCCAGCCCCAGAGCATATGGACGAGAATGATGCCGAGCAGCGCCGCGCCCGGCGGCAGCCAGAGGTGCGCCAACGGCACGAGCGCAAGGCTTAAGGCCATGATCCCGGCGATCGCGACCAGTGACAGCCGCAGATTCACCGCCGGCCGCAGGCGCAGGAAAGCCACCAGCAGCAGCCAGACGGGCAGCAAGGAGAACAGCGCTAGTATCGCGGCCGGCACCTGGCCGATCGTCCGGCCGGTCAGGAGCGCGTTGAGCAGATTGGCCTGGATCTGCACTCCCGCCATAAGCCCGCCCGCCCCGCTCGGCACCGGATAAATGTCGCCCATGCCGTCCGCCGTGGCGCCGACGAGGACGAGCTTGTCGCGGATGAAGGCCGCCGGCACCTCGCCCCTGGCCACGCTGGAGAAGGACACGCGGCGGAAGGCCTTGCCGTGCGCCATGGGCAGAAGGAAAGGCTGGGCTTTCGGCAGTTGCAGATCCGGCTGCGCGTAGCGGGCCAGCATCGCCGTCATCTGAGGAAACGCGCGGCCGTTGACCGGTGTTTCCGTGTCGGCGGTACGGACCACGCCGTCCTCGTCCTGAATGACCTCCGCGATACCGATGCCCGCAGCCGCGCCGTCCAGCACGGGCGTCGGCCGCGTCACCTCGTCCGTTCGGCGATCGCGCAACACCAGCGCGGGCAGCAGCACCGGCCCTGCGCGCTGCATCGCTGCCGCGACGGCACGATCGTCCTCCGATGGCTCGAGCAGCAACACATCATAGCCGATCGCGCGCGGCCGCGCCGCCGCAAGCCGCTCCAGCAGGGCTCCGTGGACATTGCGCGGCCAAGGCCAGCGGCCCAGATCGCGCAGGCTCCGGTCATCGATCTCGACGATCAGGATGCGGTCATCGGGTGTCCCGGCCGCCCAGCTGGCGGCCAGATCATAGAACCGGTTGTCGAGCGCGCGCGTCCACCCGCCGAGCGCGGCCCAACCGACGAATAGGCTGGCAGCCAGCAGCACCAACAGCCATTCGACCGCGAGGCGACGGTACAGCAATGCCTATTTGCCCTGTGGCGCGACGATCAGCTTCTCGAAGGGCAGCCACTTCTCGGTCATCTCGACCTGCGATCCCTCCATCGCGAATTGCCGCACGCCCACGCGCCAATAATAAATGCCTGGCTCGAAATGGTGCAGTTCCAGGCCTTCATTACCGAGCCCGCCTTCGTCGACGATCGGCAAGGTCGCGGGATCCGCGCGCATCATCTGGAAGCGATAGACGCGCCACCCCTCCCCCGCACCATTCCAGCGGAAGCGCAGGGTGTCGGACGAGCCCTCCGCCGACGCGCTGAGGCCGGTCAGCCGCCGCTTCATCGAATAGGTCTGATAGAGACCTTCCAGGCCGGATTGCGAGATGGCCGTCGCGCGGACGAACCAGTTGCCGTTGGCAATGTTGGCAAAACGCGCGTCCGGCTGGACGACCAGCAGATCGGCAACGACATCGACGAAGCCCGCGTCCTTGCCGATCTGGACATGATAGGCCGACGCCTCCGCGACGGCATTCAGCTGGAGATCGACCTCGTCGTCGATCTGCACCTTGCCGGGATCGACAAGGTCGACCGGCGGCAGCAGCGCCTCCTCCCTGATCTGGCCGTTGGATGCGATCCGCGCGCCGAAGCCCGCCTCGACCGCCTCGCTCGGATCGTTGCCCGCACCCACGCCGACAACGCCTTCCAGCACTTCCGCACTGGTCTGCTCGCCGTCATATCCCACGCGGAAACGCGTGCCGCGAACCGCCGAGACTGCCCGCGGCGTCCGCACGCGCAGGTCGCCCTTGCCTGGACCGAGCGGGGTCGCCTCGGTCTCCGCCTTGCCGGCCCCCACTTCGAGGTCGTAGTCGATCGCGCCGCCGAGCAGGAAACGGCGGAGCTGCCGGATCACGATCCGGCTGCGTGTCGGCAGCGTCGTGCGCGAGCCATTGGGGAGCTCGATCGTCAGGAAGCCGTTGGCGCCGGTCTCCACCGCCGTACCGATCGGCAGGGCCATGCCCGTGCTCACGGGCAATATCCGCGCGCCGTTCCAGGCCCGCACATCGCCGCGCGCGGCGACCAGTCGGGCGCTGAGCAGCTCCACACGCAGCAGCCGGACCGGAATGCCGATGACCTTGCCGACCGGTATGCGGCGCGGATTGGCGATCCGGTTGAGCCCCTGCACCGCACGATAATCGGACAGATGCAGGAAATAGCGGCCAGCCAACGTGTAGAGATTGTCGCCTTTCTGCATCGTATAGGCGAACATGTCCGGCTTCGGCTTGAGAACCGACGGCGCCTTCTGAGCCAGGGCTTCCGGCGCGAAGAGCAGCGCGGCAATGGCAGCCAGCAAGGTCGCCGCGCTACGCAATTTCAGAAGCTTTCGAGTCGATAGCCATATCCGAACACGGTCTGCAGCCGGTAGCCATTGTCCGAGCGCAGCTGCAGCTTGGCGCGGATTCGCGAGACATGCATGTCCAGCGTCCGCGTCGAAAGCTCGGCAACGGACTTCCAGACCGCCTCCATCAGGTAGCGCCGCGACAAGGGCTTGTGGAGATTGGCGAAGAACAGCCGGGCAAGCGCGAACTCCTTGGAGGTGAGCACGACCTGCTCGCCATTCAGTGTAACGGTTTCCTCAAGCCGGTCAAAGACGTAGGGACCATGGGCCTCGACGCGGCTGTCGACCGGTTGTGCGCTCGTCCGCCGCAGCAGCGCCTCGACCCGCGCGGCGATGACATTGGCCGACTCGGGCTTGACGATGAAATCGTCGGCGCCGGCGTTGAGCGCCGCGGCGACATCGTCCTTGTCCGATCGGCTGGTGAGCATGATCACCGGTGGGCAGGTGGGCAGGTTCACTCGCGCCCACGCCACAATGTCCATTCCGGACATGTCGGGCATGTTCCAGTCGAGGATCAGCAAATCGAATGTCTCGCGGCGCAAGGCATTGGGCACGTCCCGACTGCGTGGGAAGGCAACGATCTTGTGGCCGCCTTGAGCAAGCACCTGGGTCACGAATTCGATCGAACTTTCGTCGTCGTCCACAATTGCGATGCGCATCTTCGCTCCCACGCCCCCTCATCTGTCGATCTAGGCCGGAAATAGGGAGTCGTCATGCGATTGGACGCATGGTTACAAACTTTTACACGCTGTTCCACCGCCGCCTTGCGCCACAATGGGACAGCCTACCGCGCCCGCCGCGCGCACCACAGCCCGTATAGCGAGATCACCGCATAGCAGAGCGCCGGCAGCGCCAGCGCAGTGCTCAGGCTGCCGCTCAGATCGGCCAGCGAGCCGGTCAGCGGCGGCACCACGGCGCCGCCCACGATCGCCACGCAGATCACGCCGGACCCTTCCGCCGCTCGGACGCCGAGCCCTTCGCTGGCGAGACTGAAGATGGTCGGGAACATGATCGCATTCATGAGGCCAACCGCAAGCAGGCCATAACCCGCCACCGCCCCGTTGCTCCCGGCGGAAAGCGCCAGCAGACAGATCGCGCCCAGCGCCACGCCCATCAGCACCTTGCCCGGATTGACCAGCCGCAGCACGCCCGAGCCGATGAACCGGCCGACCAGAGCACCACCCCAGTAGAGCGGGATGAGCTTGCCGGCCGCCTGCTCGGCCAGGCCCAGCACATGCGACTGCATGAGATAGGCGACGATCAGCGAACCGATCGACACCTCCGCGCCGACATAAAGGAAAATGCAGGCCGCGCCGAAGCCGAAGCGCGGTCGCCCGAGAAGATCGAAGCTGCGCAGGATCGACCCCTGCCCGCGCGTCTCCTCGGGAAGGCGGTTGCGGTAGAGCCACACCATCGTCGCCACGACCCCGAGCGCCACGGCCAGCCCGAGATAGGCATGCACTACCGCGCGCGTCTCCTGCGTACGATAGGCTTCAAGTGTCGCGCCCGAGAGCTGGCTCGCCGAGACGGCGGCGAGGCCGCCGAGGATCAGCAGCGAGCCGACATAGGGAAAGATCGTGGTCCCCAGCGAATTGAATGCCTGCGCGAAGGTGAGCCGGCTGGACGCCGAGCGTGCCGGGCCAAGCAGCGAGATCAGCGGATTGGCGACCACCTGCACGATCGTGATGCCGCTTGCCAGTACGAACAGGGCGATGAGAAACAGGCCGAAGCGCGCGCTCGACGAGGCCGGAATGAACAGCAGACAGCCCGCCATCATCGTGACCAGCCCGACCACGGCGCCCCGCATATAGCCGACTTTGCGAACGATCGCCGCGCCGGGAATGGAGATGAAGAAATAGGCGGCGAAGAAGGCCGACTGGATCGTCATCGCCTGGAAATAATTGAGGGTAAACAGCTCCTTGAGCTTGGGAATGATGACGTCGTTCAGGCTCGTGATACCACCGAAGACGAAGAAGAGGCCAAAGACGAACAGGCGCAGTTCCGGCACGTCGACATGCGCGCCCGCAGGATCGATCACGGCGGGGTCGGAACTGCTCGAAATGGATGGGTTGAGCGCCACGTCCCCTCTCCTCCTTTGCGGATGTGTCGCCACTCTATCGAGGGAGGCACCGAAAGAAAGGTGATTATGCGCATAGCGACGCTTGCGAGTCGCCGGAAGGAAATCGAGAAATGTCACCTCGTCCTAACGCTTCGCAAAGCGCGCTATTCACAGGAAAACCAGATATTTCCCGCAATGGGCATCCGCCCACCTGCGGCCGGTGGGACCGAATGTGGTTTACCGACAGGACCGCAAAATGTCTTCCCTGCATCCAATGGAGTTGGGCTGCCGAACCGGGCGAGCCGAGGATGAGGAGTTTTGAGAGGTATGGCTTCGACCGAACAGACACTCGCGCCGGCCAAGAGCGCGCCACCGCCGGCCGCCGCAGCGACGGACGAGCCGGAGAAGAACTTCCGCTTCTACGACAATCGCCAGAAATATCTGATGTTCGTGAACACCTGCTCGGAGAAGTGGGTGGTGTCCGAACGTGTCCACAAGGAAATTGAATCGCTCACGCCACGGCCCCCTTCAGTGCGCTTCTTCGACGCGGGAATGGGCGATGGTACTGTGTTGGCCCGCGTCCTGCGCGCCCTGCACCGCAAGTTCGAGCGCTTCCCCTTCTTCATCGCGGGCAAGGAGATCAGCCTCGAGGATGTGCGCCTCACGCTCGACAAGATGCCGGATCGCTTCCTCGAACATCCCGAGATGGTATTCGCCTTCACCAACATCTCTTATTCCGACGCGCCCTGGCTGCACCCGGCCAATCCGGAAGCGGCCAAGAACATGGTCTGGAAGGAAGTCGCGCTGAAGGGCACGACGACCGCCGAGTTCGAGCGGCAGATCCTCGAGCTTCAGCCATTCCTCGCCGAAAAATGGAAGACCAAGGTCAGCGAGAAGACGGGCAGCATGATCCCCGAGACGCCGACCACCGTCATCCTCTATCGCGAGGACTGCAAGTTCCTGCTCGACCAGGTCATTCCCAAGCAGGGCCAGCCGGTCGCGAATTACGACCTCATTCTCGCGAGCCAGCCTTTCCGCCTGCGCGCCGCGACCAGCTTCAAGGCCAGGCGCGTGCTGGCGCCGCTCGCCAAGGCGCTCGGCGTCGGTGGCCGACTGCTCGGCATCCATTCCGCAGGCAATGATCCGGGCATCGAGATCGTCCAGAAGATCTGGCCGGAGGAAGATCCCTTCACCACCTCGCGCCGCGAACTGCTCGATGCGACGCGCGATGCCATGGGCGCGGATGCCGCCAAATATCGCTTCGACCCGCTCCCTAATCGCGAGGCCCTGTTCCGTTACGAGATGCACACCTTGCCCGACGAGATCGATAGCGAGAGCGCGTCGATCGGCACCTCGACTCTGCTCGCCGCCTGGAACGCCGCCACTTATGTGGCGCAGATCGACGACGAGCGCCTCGCCGAGGCGATGAGCAACAGCAATTATCTCGACGCCACCCGCTCCGTCCTCCGCAAGAATGGCGAGCTCTGGTTCAACGACGAGAGCTACATCATCGAGCGGACACGCTAGGCGCTCCGCAAGATTTTTCCATCACAGCCAACCACCCAATCAAAAAGAGAGGCATCCCATGCGCAGTAGTTATTTGTTCACGTCGGAGTCGGTGTCGGAGGGTCATCCGGACAAGGTGTCGGATCAGATATCGGACGCGATTGTGGACTTGTTCCTGTCGAAGGATCCTGAGGCGCGGATCGGGTGCGAGACGCTGACGACGACGCAGCTTGTGGTTCTTGCCGGGGAGATCCGGTGCAAGGGCGTGTACGAGAATGGCGGCTGGGTCGACGGGGCGCTGGAGGAGATCGAGAAGACCGTGCGCAACACGGTCAAGGAGATCGGCTACGAGCAGGACGGTTTTCACTGGCGGACCTTGAGCTTCCAGAACCATCTGCACGCGCAGTCGGCGCATATCGCCCAGGGCGTGGATGCCTCTGGCAACAAGGACGAGGGCGCGGGCGACCAGGGCATCATGTTCGGCTTCGCCTGCGACGAGACGCCGGACCTGATGCCGGCGACCCTCTATTACAGCCACAAGATCCTGGAGCAGATGGCGGCGGATCGCCACTCTGGCGCGGCGCCGTTCCTGGAGCCGGACACCAAGAGCCAGGTGACCTTGCGCTTCGAGAACGGGGTGCCGGTGGCGGCGACCGCGATCGTGGTCTCGACCCAGCATGCGCCGGGCTATGACGAGGGCGAGAAGGAAGCGCAGCTGCACGCCTATGTGAAGAAGGTGGTGGCCGACGTGATGCCGGCGGCGCTGCTCGGCGACGAGACGGTCTATCACATCAACCCGACCGGCAGCTTCGAGATTGGCGGACCGGACGGCGACGCGGGCCTGACCGGCCGCAAGATCATCGTCGACACCTATGGCGGCGCGGCCCCGCATGGCGGCGGTGCCTTCTCGGGCAAGGACCCGACCAAGGTCGACCGCTCGGCGGCGTATATCTCGCGCTACCTCGCCAAGAACATCGTGGCGGCGGGCCTGGCCAAGCGCTGCACCATCCAGCTCGCTTATGCGATCGGCGTCTCCAAGCCGCTCTCGCTCTATGTCGACACGCATGGCACCGGCACGGTGGGCGACGACAAGATCGAGCAGGCGATCCAGAGCATCGAGAAGCTGGGCGGCCTCACCCCGCGCGGCATCCGCACCCATCTCGGCCTCAACAAGCCGATCTACAGGAAGACCGCCGCCTACGGCCATTTCGGCCGCAAGCCCGAGGGCGACTTCTTCTCATGGGAGCGCACCGACCTCGTCGAGGATCTGAAGGCAGCGCT
>NZ_JAHGAW010000013.1 GCF_018603885.1 Sphingobium nicotianae | reverse complement strand
TGCTTCGGTCGCCTCAAGCATTTCCGCCGCTTCGCCACGCGCTACGATCGGCGCACTATCCATTTCGCCGGCTTCATCCACCTCGCTGCCGCCATGATCTGGCTTCGCTGAATGTCGATCCGGCCTAGACCACCGGATTGCCGAAGGTCTGGAAGCGGGCAAGCAGCGCGACGCACAGGATGATCGCCAGCGCCCAGCCCCGCTCGCGCCGGACCACGGCGTGCGTTTGGCTGAGCGATGGGCGCAAGGGTCCGTGCACGACGCTGTAACGGATCAGATCGGCCACAGCCTTGGCCGCACCGACGAAAAATGCCGAATTCACGGCAGGACGAGCGAGTCGGCCCCTTGCGCGCCTGCGGGAGCGAGTCGCGGCGCGGGCCCGGCGCCGCATCGGCCCCGCCGCCGACAGCCCGGCCCGTCACGCGCTGTCGCCGGCCTCCCCCTCCGCCTCCGCCTCCGCCGGCGCCCAGTCCGGCCACTCGGCCCCGGCCAGCCGCCAGGGCGCTTCCCCCTCGCGGAACGGCTCATGCTCCTCGAGTCCCATGGGCGGGACCAGCACGCCATGCGCGATGGCGCGATCCGCGCCGATGCGCACGAACGGCTCGTCCGGATCGTCCAGCGCCGCCGCGATCGCCGCGTCCCCGGTCGCGTCCGCCACCGCCCGCGCCCGCGCCGCGCAATCCTCCAGCGCCGCCATGATCTGCGCCTGCGCCTGCGCGTCGAGCGGCACGCCGGCAAAGCCGCCCAGCAGCGCCGCCGCCGCATCGTCGCGCTGCTGCCCGCTCGCCGCGCCGCCGCCCGCCGGGCCGGTGATCACCGTGCGCAGCGTCGTGGCGGAGAGCTGCGCGCCCGCCATTGCCCCGGCCGACGCCCCAATCGATGACGCCGCCGATGACGACGCCACGCCGCCACGCGCGCCAGCCGCACCGGCACCGACAGCAGCACCGGCACCGGCACCAGCACCGCCCCCGGCTCCCGCGCCAGCCTCCCCGCCCGATCCGCTCACCGCCTCCGCCGATGCCCGCGTCGAGAAATAATTGATCGTCGTGCGCCGCCCCTCCCCATCCTGGCCATAATGGCGCAGGCAGAACATCAGCAGCTTGTCGTTATATTTGCGGCGATAGCCCATCAGCTTGCCGCCGGCGAACACCGGCACCAGCTCCCCCTCGATCGCGCGCTGGAAAGCGATGTCCTTGAGCCGCTTCACCCCCAGGTCCAGCGCCGCATCCCACGCCCGCCGGAATCCCTCCGCCCCCGCCGCCCGGCGCAGCGCATAGCAATTCACCTGCGCGATATTGACCATCCGCGCCGCCCGATCGACGCACCCCGTGTCCGCCAGCGCCGCAATGAACGCCCGCTGCCGCTCCGGCGTCCAGCCATCATGCCGGAAGCGGCGCGGCACCGGCGCGAACTCCGGCAACGGCGGCCGCGCCTCCTTCGGCGCGGCGGGCAGGCGCTTGGGCATGGTCGGTCTCCTTGGCGAGAGGGCGAATCGACCAGCTTATGCCTGGGGTTTGGGGATGTAGGACAGGGGGGAGTTCAGCTTTGGACGCGCGCTCTCGAGCGAGAACTTGGTGGAGCTGGGGGATCGAACAATGGATCCGAAATCGGCGGAAAACGTCGGTTGTCTAAAGATCGCACACTGCCACCTGAGCGTCCTTTTGTAGCAATTTCGAGGCGCACCGCAATGCCGGGGTTACGCCTTACGCCAGAGCCTCCACCTCACGGCACCCAACGGGTTTCATCAAGAAGATCGAGCCGCCTTCCAAAGGAAGTCGGGGGAAATCCAACGGCATCAAAACCTCTTACAACGGTATCAGAGCCGTAGCGAACAACGTACATTGAATTCAGCGGCTTGGTGAGGTTGCCATATCTGGGGGAAACTACATCGGCGTATATGCAGACTTTGAAATACATATCTCGACGCGTATCGAAATCGTTAATTTGCGAACTAACATCCTGCTTTGCACGCAAGTCCTTTACCTCAATATCTCCAGGATTAACCTTAAATGGTCCCACGATATTGGTCTGTTTTCCTTGAAGGCGAGGGAATGAAAAGCCGCTCCCTTCGGCACATCCTTTGGGATCCTTTATACTGATGACGGGCCATACCGCCATATATATAGCATTGACGGCCACGCTTCGGTTCCCGCCGTTGAAAAACGTAAACGTTTGATTATGACTGATATAGCTCTTACCTCTCGTTTCTAACAGTTGCGGAAGGTCCGTTGAACCGACCACACTTAGTTGTAGGCGCTCCTTGAACTGAGTATCCCAGGTTACAAATGCGGACAGAGCCAGCGCTGCTACGCTGACCGCAAGACTAACTATCTCTGTAGGCTTAAAGGCCCATGAGGTGCGTTTTGTCATGTTGAGCTTCCCAGGTATCCTTTAAGCCTTAGCACAATAGCTTTGTTTAGCGCAGGCCACGGCTTAATTTTGATGGAGATTTGCTAGGAGGTCACTCCGACCTCTGTGAGCCGAGCTTCCCCTGGTACCCTACCCATGTAACCCTCAGAAAACTGCCGTTTATTCGCCTGCCAAAACCTCGTTGTTCACACGTGTACGTTCGGATAATCGGGAACAAATCAGCCAGATCCATGCAACCGCACGCCCGCGACAAAGCAACGGCGACCCTGTCGGGTCGCCGCGCGCGCCGGTCCCGAAGGACCAGGAGAGATACTCTCGATATGAGCGCCGAACGCTTATTGGCGACCAGTCGCCCCGCGCAAGCCCCGATGTGACGATCCCGCGCGCGTTAGCACGCAAGTTCGCAATATTCTTACGCCCGGATTCAGCCCTTTTTACGCCGCCTTCGAGCGCGAGTTCCGCTTGCGGTCGTTCGAATCCAGCCAGCGCTTGCGCAGGCGGATCGTCTTGGGCGTGACCTCGACCAGCTCGTCATCGTCGATATAGGCGATGGCCTGCTCCAGCGTCATCTTCCAGGGCGGGGTCAGGCGGACGGTGTCGTCCTTGCCGCTGGCGCGGAAGTTGGTGAGCGCCTTGGACTTCATCGGGTTGACCTCGAGGTCTTCCGGCTTGGCATTCTCGCCGATGATCATGCCCTCGTAGAGCACTTCGCCGACACCGACCATGAGCACGCCGCGCGCTTCCAGCGGGCCGAGGGCATAGGCATTGGCCTCGCCCGCGCCGTTGGAGATGAGCACGCCGTTCTTGCGGCCCTCGATCGTGCCCTTGTGGGGGCCATATTTCTCGAACAGGCGGTTCATGATGCCGGTGCCGCGCGTGTCGCTCAGGAACTCGCCATGATAGCCGATCAGGCCGCGCGAGGGCGCCGAGAAGGTGATGCGCGTCTTGCCGCCGCCGGAGGGGCGCATGTCGGTCATCTCGGCCTTGCGGATGTTCATCTTGTCGACGACGGTGCCGGTATATTCATCGTCCACGTCGATCACGACGATCTCGTAGGGCTCGGTGCGGTTGCCCGCCTCGTCCGTGCCGAAGAGCACGCGCGGGCGGCTGATGCCGAGCTCGAAGCCCTCGCGGCGCATCGTCTCGATCAGCACGCCGAGCTGGAGCTCGCCGCGGCCGGCCACCTCGAAGCTGTCCTTGTCGTCGCTCTCGGTCACCTTGATCGCGACATTGCTCTCCGCCTCGCGGAACAGGCGGTCGCGGATCATGCGGCTGGTCACCTTGTCGCCTTCGCGGCCGGCCATCGGGCTGTCGTTGACCGCGAAGCGCATCGAGAGCGTCGGCGGGTCGATCGGCTGGGCCTGGATCGGGGTGGTGACGCTGGTCTCGGCGATCGTGTTGGAGACGGTCGCGACGGTGAGGCCGGCGAGGCTGATGATGTCGCCCGCGCGCGCCTCGTCGACCGGCACGCGCTCGAGGCCGCGGAACGCCATGATCTTGGAGGCGCGGCCGGTCTCGATCACCTTGCCGTCCATGTCCAGCGCGTGGATCGGCTGGTTGATCTTGAGCGTGCCGGAGGTGACGCGCCCGGTCAGGATGCGGCCGAGGAAATTGTCGCGGTCGAGCAAAGTCACCAGGAAGGTGAAGGGCGCGTCGACGTCCAGCGCCGGCGGCGGGACATGATTGACGATGGTCTCGAACAGCGGGGTCAGCGTGCCCTCGCGCTTGTTCGGGTCGGTGTTGGCATAGCCGTTGCGGCCCGAGGCGTAGAGCACGGGGAAGTCGAGCTGCTCGTCGGTCGCGTCCAGCGACACGAACAGGTCGAACACCTCGTCCAGCACTTCCTGGATGCGCTCGTCCGGCCGGTCGACCTTGTTGACGACGACGATCGGGCGCAGGCCGAGCGCCAGCGCCTTGCCGGTCACGAACTTGGTCTGCGGCATGGCGCCTTCCGACGAATCCACCAGCAGCACGACGCCGTCGACCATCGAGAGGATGCGCTCCACCTCGCCGCCGAAGTCGGCGTGGCCGGGCGTGTCGACGATGTTGATGCGCGTGACCGTCCCGTCCGGCCCCGCCCACTCGACCGAGGTAGGCTTGGCGAGGATGGTGATCCCGCGCTCCTTCTCGAGGTCGTTCGAATCCATCGCCCGCTCCTCGACGCGCTGATTCTCGCGGAAGGTGCCGGACTGGCGGAAAAGCTGGTCAACAAGGGTGGTCTTGCCATGGTCGACGTGCGCGATGATGGCAACGTTCCGCAGAGCGTTGGGACGGGAGCTCATGATATCTCTCTGGTTGTGTTGGCGGCGCAGCCGGTGGGCCGCCCTGAAGTCGCCGCGCCATTAGCCGAAAAGCCGCGGCGAGGCAATGCCGCTTTGCCAGCGCTCCGGATCATGCGTCGCGCCCGAGGGCGGTGACACCGGCCGCCAGCGGATTGTTCGGGCGGGGTTCAGCCGGCGCGTGGCACGGAGCAGGCCATGAGCAAGACGACGAGTCATATCCTCAACGCCGCCTCGAACCTGCTCGGCATCTCCATCGTGCTGATCACCGGCATCAAGGTGACCGGCCATTCCAACCACACGATGGCCGACGAGATTGCCTGGCTCGCGGCGCTCTGTTTCGCGCTGAGCTGCCTGCTCTCCTATCTCGATCTGCGCGCCGAGCCCGAGGACACGCCGCACGAGCGACGCGCGGACAGGCTCTTCATGGCCGGGCTCGCGGCGCTCATCATCGCGGCCGCCGTGCTTGCCTTCTCGGATTTCACCAAGCAGTCGAGCGTCCTGTTCACGCCCGCGGCGACCTTGCATAATGCATAGATTTTGAGCAGGCCCCGCTCTCGTGATAGGCTATAGGGGGTCAGGAATGTGGGGGGACTGCGATGAGCGACGCGCAAGCGATGCCGAATAATACCGAGGATTGGGGCGGCGAGATGGGCCGCACCTGGCTCGCCAATCTCGAGCGGTTCGAGAGCATGATCCAGCCGATCGGCGCGGCTTTGCTCACGCATGCCCAGTTCAAGCCGGGCGAAAGCGTGATCGACATCGGCTGTGGCGGCGGCGCGACGACGATCGCGATCGGCCGTGCCGTCTCGCCGGGCGGGCGCGCCACCGGCCTCGACATCTCGCTGGAGTTGATCCAGTCCTGTGGCGTGCGGGCAAGCCAGGGCACGCAGTCGCAGGTCTGCTTCGTGTGCGCCGACGCGGCCACCGTCACCGTCACCGACGCGCCGTTCGACCGGCTCTTCTCGCGCTTCGGCAGCATGTTCTTCGCGGATGCCCATGCCGGCTTCCGCAACTTGCGCAAGATGGTGAGGGACGGCGGACGGATCGACCTTTCGGTCTGGGCGCCGCCCGAGGAGAATGAGTGGATCCGCACGCTGATGGGCGCGATCGGCAAGCATGTCGACCTGCCGCCGCGCGAGCCGCACGCGCCGGGGCCGTTCGCCCTGTCCGATCTCGACTATCTGCACGACGTGCTGACGCAGGCGCGGTTCGGCGCGATCGAGATCACGCCCTGCGAGCGCAGCATGCCGGTCGGCGGCGCCGGCGCCACGCCCGATGCGGCCGCGCGGATGCTGGTCTCGACGCTCTCCATCGGCGAGGCTGTTCAGGCGGCGGGCCCGGACAAGCGGGACGCCGTGATCGCCGACCTCACCAGCGCGCTCGCCGCGCATCACCAGCCCGGCGTGGGCAACATGCTGGCCGGCAAGGCATGGATCGTGACCGCGACAGCGGTCTAGGAAAACGGGTCCGAGAATCACGCATCCATCACCCCGGAGGCGGGTCCATCTCCGCCTGTCGCCGATGGCTCCGCCGGCACCGGATGGCGCGCTCCAAGCGTGATGGACCAAGTTCCGGCAACTCGTCGCAGCCAAGGCAGCACTCGTCGATGCATCCTCCTCGGTTCGTCGCAACGGCGGGCCGTGGGCGCCAGCCGTTTACCTTTTGTTAACCGATCCAGCCCATTTCAAGGTTAACTCTTTGTCAACAAGGGTTTATCTAATGGAAAAAATCATGCTTCTCGCGGCTCTCGCCGCGCTGTCGGCCTGCGCCTCACGCCCTCAGGCCGTTCTGAAAACGCCGACTCCGGTGGCAGCCTTCACGCTGCCCAAGACCGGCTGGCAGGCCATCGTGACCAGCGAGGACGATCAGCGGGTGGCCCATCTCCCGGCGACGTGGGCCGACGCGCTCGCCGCCTCGAAGCGCTATAGCAAGCAGATCGCGCGCGAGGGCGATCTGCTGCAGCCCGGCGCCGCGCGCAATTATCCCGCCCCGCCGCCCGGCTCCTATCGCTGCCGGCTCGTCAAGATCGGCGTGGCGCAGGGGCGCGAGCCGGCCTTCCAGGCCTTCCCGGAATATTTCTGCCACGTCCGCGGCGACCGCGCCGGGGCCCTGTTCTTCACCAAGCAGACCGGCACCGAGCTGCCCGGTGGCTGGCTGCATGAGGATGGCGAGCGCCGGCTGGTGCTCACCGGTGCGAAACAGCATGGCGTGAACGATGCGCCGCTCGTCTATGGGTCCGAGCCGAACCGCGATCTGGTCGGCGTCGTCGAGCGCATCGGCCCGTTCCGCTGGCGGCTCGTATTGCCCTGGCGCGGACCGCGGGAGGGGCTGGACATCTATGAGTTGACCCCGGTGCCGATCGAGCAGCAGGCCGCCGAGCCGGCGCCGATGGATGGCGCGACGAGACAGTGAGTGGGTCAGGCGATGCGGGCTTGCTCCCCTGCCCTACCACCGTTTGAAAGAGGCTGATTGACAGGACTGAAAGAGCAGGACTGAAGGCCCTCAGTCCGCCCGCGGCATCCGGTTCCAGGCATCCAGCGCGGCGATCTTGTAGGCTTCCGCCAAGGTCGGATAGTTGAACGTATTCTCGATGAAATAGTCGATCGTGCCTTTGAGGTTGAGCACCGCCTGGCCGATATGGATCAGCTCCGTCGCGCCTTCGCCCAGGATGTGGACGCCGAGCAGCCGCCGCGTGCGGATCGAGAAGATCATCTTCATCATGCCGCTGTCGAGTCCCATGATTTGGCCGCGCGAGGTCTCGCGAAAGCGCGCAATCCCGCATTCATAAGGGATCTTCTTCTCCTTCACTTCCTGCTCGCTCATCCCCACGGTCGAGATTTCCGGCACCGCATAGATGCCATAGGGGAAATAGGCCGGCGCGGGCGGCATCGGCAGGCCGAAGGCGTGGCAGGCGGCGATGCGGCCCTGCTCCATCGAGGTCGAGGCGAGGCTCGGGAAGCCGATCACGTCACCGGCCGCATAGATATGGGGCACCTCGGTCTGGAAGGTCTTGGGATCGACCTTGAGCCGCCCGCGATTGTCGACCGCGAGACCGCAATTCTCGAGGCCGAGGCTGGCGGTGGCGCCGACGCGCCCGGCGGCGAACAGCAACATCTCGGTGCGGATCGAGCGGCCATCCTCCAGCGTCGTGACGACCTTGCCGGCCTCGTCCTTGACGATCTGCGTCACCTTGGCGCCCAGCCGCACGATCATGTTGCGATCGCGCAGCTGGTGGACAAACTCGTCGATGATCTCGCGGTCGACGAAATCGAGAAAGCTCTCGCGCGGTTCGATCAGCGTCACCTGCACGTCAAGCGCCGAGAAGATGGTGGCATATTCGATGCCGATGACCCCCGCGCCGATCACCACCATCGAACGCGGCACGCGCGGCATCTCGATCAGTTCGTCGCTGTCCAGGATGACGTCGTCGTCGAATGGGATATAGTCGGGGCGAAAGGGCGCCGTGCCGACCGCGATCAGGAAGCGCTCACCCTGGATGATCAGTTCGCTCTCGTCGGGCGATTTGACCATGATGCTGTGCGGATCGATGAAGCGGGCAAAGCCTTCCATGGTACGCACGCCGTTGCGCTGGAACTGATGCTCCAGCACGTCGACCTCATGCTCCAGCGTCTTGTTGAGCCGCGCGTCGAGATCGCTGCCCTCGATATTCTTCTTCACGCGGTAGGAGCGGCCATAAAAGCCGCGCTCGCGCCAGCCAGTGAGATTGAGCACGGTCTCGCGCAGGGTCTTGGAAGGGATCGTGCCGGTGTGCACCGAGACGCCGCCGACGCGCCTGCGCCCTTCGACCACCAGCACCGACTTGCCGAGCTTCGCCGCCTGCACCGCCGCGCGCTTGCCCGCAGGCCCCGAGCCGATCACCACGAGATCGTACGCGTCCATAATGCCCCCCGTTCCTTGGCGGACTTCCCGTCCGTCCAGGCGCCTGTTCAGGGACATCCTCTCGAAGCGGTGATCGTGCTGCATTTGCTGCGCCTTTGCAATCGTCGCGGATAACAGGGCAGCATTACGAGCGAATGGCTAAGATTGATTTACCATGGGGCGTGGCGGGTCTCGGGAAGGCCGGCATATGCAACAAAGCGCCCTGTCGGAGACGAAGCCATTGCGGCCATCTTCAAAGCCCTCTCCCGCGTTCGCGGGAGAGGGTTGGGTGAGGGTCTTTCTTCTTTCCGCGGCAGGTGAAGCTCTTCAATCGGCGGGCTCAAGGACCCTCACCCTCCCGCTTCGCGGGCCCCTCCCTCTCCCGCGAAGGCAGGAGAGGGCTCTTGCAACCGGCCGCTCCTCAAAGCCGACACGCACACCCCGCAAATTCACGGCGCCACAGCCTCTTCTTGATCCTCTAACATATTGAAAATATATGATTATTTTGGAACATCATTCACCCCTGTCCTACAAACCCCGAAACATGCCATCCCCTTCACGGCCAACGCTCTGAAGACACAGGATTTTAGAGAAACTCCCATGCGCGATATGTGTGATGTTCGTAATGTTTCGCCATTGCCCACCCAGTCGCCCGCCATCCGCACGGGCGGGCTTACTTCTTGCGCCATGCCACCCTATAATTCCGGCCTTGAACCCTTGGTGTCATATTGCAATATAACACCATCGAGGAGACATTGATGGCCACGACCGCAACGACCACCGCGCCTGACGCGAAGCTCGACCTGACCCCGCCCGAACCGGTGCCGGTGGTCCCGGCAGAGAAGGCCGCGGGGCTGGTGCCGATCGAGGAAGAAAAGAAGTCCAAGCTCGATGAGAAAGTCGACAGCTTCGTCGAGGAGCTGGCCGCGCTCGATGCCAATTCGCCGGAGTTCGGCGCCAAGGTCGACCAGATCACCAATATGGGCCGCAAGGAAATCGCCGAAGCGGCGGGCCATTCCAATCGCTTCCTCGACCGTCCGGTGCGCGCGATGGATTCGGACGTCAGCGTCGGGTCCGACCTGGCCGAGCTGCGCCGGGTGATCGAGGATCTCGATCCGGGCAAAAAGGGCAATCTGCTCGCGCCCAAGAAGCTGTTCGGCATCATCCCGTTCGGCAACAAGATGCGCAACTATTTCGACAGCTACAAGTCGAGCCAGACGCACATCAACTCGATCCTGGGCAGCCTCGGCTCGGGCAAGGACACGCTGATCAAGGACAATGCCGCGATCGACGTCGAGCGGCAGAATATGTGGGCGACTATGGGCCGCCTGGAGCAGATGATCCACATCGCCAGGGCAATGGATGCCCGGCTGGAAGCCAAGGCACTGGATCTGGAGGTGACCGACCCCGCCAAGAGCAAGGCGATCAAGGAAAGCGCCCTCTTCTATGTCCGCCAGCGCACGCAGGATCTTCTGACGCAAATGGCGGTGACGGTGCAGGGCTATCTCGCGCTCGATCTGGTCAAGAAGAACAATGTCGAGCTGGTGAAGGGCGTCGACCGCGCCTCGACCACCACGGTCGCGGCGCTGCGCACCGCCGTCACGGTGGCGCAGGCACTGGCCGGTCAGCGGCTGGTGCTGGAGCAGATCACCGCGCTCAACACGACGACGGCGAACATCATCGACAGCACGGGCGCGTTGCTCAAATCGCAGACCGCCCAGATCCACGAGCAGGCCGCCAACAGCACCATCCCCCTCGAAACACTGCAGCGCGCCTTCCAGAACATCTACGACACGATGGACAATATCGACACCTTCAAGCTCAAGGCGCTGGAGAATATGAAGACGACGGTGACGACGCTGACCAGCGAGGTCGAGAAGTCCAAGGGCTATATCGCGCGCGCCGAGGGCCAGGCCCGGGCACAGGCGGCGGTGACGAGCGGCAATTCGCCGCTGACCGCGATCGAGTGATCCGCTGGCGATGAGCGAAGTCGATGATCTGATCGCCCGATCCAACGCGCTGATCGCGCGCACCAGCGAGCGCTATCTCAGCACCAGCGCGCGCGGCCGGGCCCACAAGCGACAGGATCTGATGGCGCGCCTCAAGCGCATGATCATCGCGGCCGTGCTGGTCGTGGTCGGCGCGGCGGTGTTCGGCTTCGTGCAGCCGCTCGGCAGCACCGGGCTGCTGATCGTCATGGGCCTGCTGCTTGCCTGCGTGCTCTTCGCCTTCGTGCCGACCCAGGGCAGTGTGACGCTGGCCAAGCTCGGCGAGACGGACCTCAAGGCCCTCCCCCTCAAGACCGAAATGTGGTTGGAGAGCCAGCGCAAAGCGCTGCCCGCGCCCGCGATCCCGATCCTCGATGCGATCAGCAATCGGCTGGAAACGCTGGCGCCGCAGCTCGCTACGCTCAGTCCGCAGGAACCGGCGGCACTGGAGGTACGGCGGCTGCTCAGCGACCACCTCCCGGAGCTTGTCACAGGCTATCAGTCGATCCCGGCTCCGCTGCGCGGTCAGCCGCGCAATGGCCGCGTGCCAGACGCTCAACTGGTCGAGGGGTTGAGCGTCATCGAGCAGGAAATCGCGACGATGACCGAGCAGCTGGCGAGCGGCGATCTCGACAAGCTGGCAGCGCATAATCGCTACCTCGAGATCAAATATCAGGAAGCGAAAGAGCTAGGCGGCTAATCCACGCAGCCTTTTGTCCCGCGTCGAACCGCGCCTGGTGCGCGACGAAGTTCCGGCGGAGAACTTGTGGGCACGGGACCAATCGCTACATTGTTTCCAGCGGGCCGGGCCCCTCTGGCGAGATTGACGTCCCCCTTCGTCGCTCGTGATGTCGGACCGCATCGGGTGACACCGGTGCGCGCGTCTGGCACCCCCAAACAGACATTAAGCCGCCCGGTCGTCACCCGAATTGGATCCTCATCCAACGGAGACGGTCGTTCGCGAGGGCTGACGGGACGAGCTGACTGTTCGCCGCTCAGCCTGCCTTGGCGCCCCGTAGCTGTGCGACTGGCGATCCGCGGCGCTGGCCGAGCCAGAGCTTCACCGTGAGTTCGCCCCCGGCCAGCGTCTCGATCCGCTCCATGGCGATCCCCGCGGCCGCATACCAGGCGGTGAGTTGCTGATCGGAGAAGCCGAGACGCGTGTGCGCATCACGCAACCGCAGCTCCTCACGATCGTGCGGCGCGAAATCGACGATCAGCAGGCGGCCCCCATCCCGCAACGTCCGCGCCACTTCTGCGATCACCCGCTCTGGCGCCTGTGCATAGTGCAGCACCTGATGCAGGATCGCGGTGTCGGCCGAGACATTGTCGACCGGCAGTTCGTTGAAATCACCGGCGAGGAAGCGGACCTTGTCGGCAATCTCCTGCGGCAGATTGCCCCGCGCGAGCCGCAGCATCTCGGCACTGCGGTCGATCGCGACCACGCTCGACGCCTGCGTTGCGAAGAGTGTCGCCATTCGCCCGGTGCCGGTGCCGATGTCGAGCAGGCGGCCAAGCTGCTGACCGCCCAACATGTCGGCCATGGCTTCCTCGACATGCGCCTCGGGCACATAGAGCGAGCGCAACGCGTCCCACTCCTCGGCATGGGTGGCGAAATAATCTTCCGCGGCGCGGGCGCGCTCGGCCCGGACGGCAGCGAGCCGTGCCTGATCCGCCTCGATCCACAGCCGCTCGCTCGCTGACGGCGCGATCGCATCGAGCAGGCCAAGCAGAGCGTCCGCACCGGGGCCGGCGACAAGCGTCAGGAATACCCAGCTCCCCTCCTTGCGCCGGGTCGCGAGACCAGCCTCCACGAGAATCCGCACATGCCGCGAGACGCGCGGCTGGCTCTGCCCGACGACCAGCGCGATCTCGCCCACCGCCAGTTCCATCTCGCGCAGCAGATGCACGATCCTTAGACGGGTTGGATCCGCCAGCGCGCGGAAAAGATCGAGCTGCCCCTGCATGGAGGCGATGTTTAAGCGAGTGGGCCGGCCGATCAAGCCAGCTTGTTCGGCCTTGGTTAATTTCCGATTGCGGCAGGGATTGCGTTGACAGTCACAAACCGATACGACTCGCCCCGCAGGCATTTAGGGGGGGGAACCCCTTCCGTTCTGCGCGGTATGATTAATGAAGGGGTTTGCCCATGACCAAGACAATCGCTTTCTCGCTCGTTCTGGCCGCGTCGCTCGGCCTGGCGGCTTGCACCAAGTCCGAATCCACCAACGCCACGAATGCTGCGACGAACGCAACGAACGACGTCGCGAACGTCGCTGACAACGCGATGAACGCTGCCGGCAATGCCATGAGCAACGCGACGAACGCGATGGCGAATGCGACCAACGCCGTTACGAACGCTGCTAAGAAGTAAGTAAACTTCTCGCTGCGGCGAAACGAATTCAGAAGGGCCGTCGGAGCGATCCGGCGGCCCTTTTCATTGGCGCGGGGCTGCTATCGGAACACCCATTGGCGGTTCAGCACGAAGACGAGGGCGGGCGTAACCAGCCCCATCAGCGGAATGGGCGACCAGAGTGGCCAGCCCAGCGCCTGCGTGCAGAGCCACACCCAGCCGGCATTGAGGCCGAGGCTGAGCAGCGACACCGCCACGAAGCGCGCGCCCCGCGCGACACTGTTGTCACGCGCCCCGTGGCCCCGGAAGGTGAACCGGCTATGCAGCACGAAGCCGCACGCGACCGCCACCAGATAGCCCGCGAAATTGGCGAGTTGCGGATGCACCGCCAGCCAATGCGCAAGCGACCAATAGACGCCCGCCTGCAACGCCGTCACGAAGCCGCCGGTCAGGACATAGCGCAGGAGCTGGCCATGCACGCCCCCCGCCGCCGCGGGAACGGGACGCCCCTCCATCATATCGCCAACTCGTCCGTTCAAGGAAATGCCCCGTTGCGCTTTTGAACCACTGAGCTAAGCCCCTAGCCGATGCGGCCAGCTTCCGACAATGGTGCCCCGGCGATGGGCGCGCGCGTGCGGCGGCTGTGGACCGTGCTGGACGGCTGGGGTCAGCGGGAATGGCGCTGGATCGTCGTCATCGCCTGGCTGCTCATCTGCGCCGCCTATATCGACCGCTACGCCGCCGCGATCCATTACATGTCGCTCGGCGATACCGACGACAATATGCGCTATCTTCAGGTGCGCGACTGGCTGTTCCACGGCCAGAGCTGGTGGGATCTCCGCCAGCATCGCATGAACCCGCCGATCGGCGCCAACATTCACTGGAGCCGGCTGGTGGATCTGCCGATCGCCGCGCTCATGCTGTTCTTCCGCCTGTTCACCAGCGATGCGCGCGCCGACCAGCTGGCGGTCGGCGTCGCGCCACTGATCCCGCTGCTCGTGCTGATGCTGGCACTGGCGTTCATCGCCCGGCGGCTGGCGCGCGACGCGCAGGGCCATGGCTGGTTCGCCGCGATGCTGCTGCCGCTTGGCGCCGGCATGGGGCTTTCCATGTTCATGCCGCTGCGCATCGACCATCATGGCTGGCAGCTCGCGCTCACCGCGACGACGCTGGCGGGCCTCGTCGACCGCAAATGGCGGCGCGGCGGCATCGTCGCCGGCGTGTCCAGCGCCGCGTCGGTCGTCATCGGCATGGAGATGCTGGTCTATCTCGCCGGCGCCGGCGCCCTGATCGCCCTGCGCTGGATCTTCAAGGATGGCGCCGAGCGGCGGCTGCGGCCCTATGCGCTCAGCCTCGGCGGCACGACAGCGCTCGGCTACGCGCTCTTCGCCAGCAATGCCAACCGGATGCCGGTGTGCGACGCCATCTCGCCCGTCTGGACCAGCATCCTGGTGCTGGCATCGGGCGTCCTGTTCGGGCTCACCTTGCTGCCGCTCAAGGGCTGGCCGCAGCGGTTCGTGGCGGCGGCGATCGGCGGCGCGATCGTCGGCGGCTTCGCCTGGATCGCCTGGCCGCAATGCGTGACGGGGGGCGCCTATGGAATGATCTCGCCGGAGCTGCAGCAGAAATGGCTCGTCTATATTCGCGAGGCCAAGCCGATCTTTGTGCAGGACCGCTCCAGCTGGGTGCCGATGATCAGTCTGCCGGCGACCGGGCTCCTGTGCGCTCTGGCCGGCTGCTGGGCAGCGCGGCGCGATGCCGAGCGGCTCTGGGCCTGGGGCACGGTCATGCTGATGATCGCTTTCGCCATCGGCCTCACCTTCTGGCAGATCCGCGCCGGGCCTGCCGCGCAACTGCTGGCCATTCCGCCCGTCGCCTGGGCGATCTGGGCGCTGGTCGTGTGGCTCGTCGCCGGGCGCTGGCTCCAGCGCGCGCTCGCCGTGTTCGGTCTCGCGATCATCGGCTGCGCCGCCAGCATGTACAATCTCTATCCGATCGCCGCCAAAGCCTTCACCGTCCCTGCCAACGCCGCAGCCGCCAAGCCGCAGCAGCCCCAGTTGCCCGACAAGCGCGAAAGCGTGGGCACGGTCCGGTCAGGCAAGCCGGGCACCGGCAAGGCGCAGGACAAATCCGCACCCGCCAACGCGACGGCCGTTCGCAAGCCGCAGCCCAAATCGGAAGCGCGCTGCCGCACCCAGCCGGCGCTGCAAGTGCTCGATCAACTGCCGCCGGCGACGATCTTCACCCTTGTCGATCTCGGCCCCCGCCTGATCGCGATGACGCATCACAGCGTCATTGCCGGTCCCTATCATCGCAACGGCACGGCGATCCTGGACATCCACCATGCCTTCGACGGATCGCCGGAGACGTTCCGGCAGATCGCAGCGGCCCACGGCGCCACCTATTTCCTCGTCTGCCCGAATTTCCCGGAAGGGACGATCTACCAGCGCCGCAGCCCGCACGGCTTCTATGCCCGCGTCCTGCGCGGCGAGGACATGCCCTTCCTGACGCCGGTGAAACTCAAGTTCGCGGGCGAACTGCCTTACACGCTCTACAGAATCGCGCCGCTGGTGCCCAACTCACCGCCGCTCGGCAAAAAAGCCGCGCAATAAAGCCGCCGCCGCTTCCTCGCCGAGGCCCGAAAACAGCTCGGGCCGGTGATGGCATTGCGGCCGGGCAAAGACTCTGGCGCCATGATCGACGCCACCGCCCTTGGGATCGGGCGCGCCATAATAGAGCCGGGCGATGCGGGCATGGGCGATGGCGCCGGCGCACATGGCGCAAGGCTCGAGCGTGACCCACAGGTCGCAGCCGGTCAGGCGATCCGTGCCCAGCGCCGCGCAAGCGGCGCGAATCGCGACGATCTCGGCATGGGCCGTGGGGTCATTGTCGCGCCGGTTGCGATTCTCGCCGGTCGCCACGACGCGGCCCTCGCGCGTCACGACCGCGCCGATCGGCACTTCGCCCGCTTGCGCGGCGGCCTGCGCGGCGGCCAGAGCCAGGCGCATCGGCTCTGGAAGGGGGAAGGGGTCGGGCATTGAGGAAGCTCTAGCCGCAAGCTGGAAAAATCCTACCCCCGTTCGCTTCGAGCGGAGGGTCGAGCTTGTCGAGACCCGAAGTCGAGAAGGCCGTTCTCGACACGCGTCTCGACGTTGCTCGACGCGCGCTCGAACCGAACGGTGTGTCTAAAAGGCCTGAGCTGACACAGCATCGGGGGAAAGCGCCTTGACGATTCGGGAGCGAGCCGCTATCGGCGCCGCTTTCCGTAAGAAGCCAGATCAGGATCGAGTGACATGTCGCGCATCTGCGAATTGACCGGCCGGGGCCGCCAAGTGGGCCACAACGTGTCCCACGCCAACAACAAGACCAAGCGGGTCTTTCTGCCCAACCTGCAGAATGTGACGCTGATTTCCGACACGCTGGAGCGCGGCGTCAAGCTGCGCGTCTCGACGCATGGCCTGCGCTCGGTGGAGCATGTCGGCGGTCTCGACAACTGGCTGCTCAAGACCTCGGACGACAAGCTGTCCCTGAAGGTGCGTCGCCTGAAGCGCGAGATCGCCAAGAAGGCCGCGCCGCAGGCCGCCTGATCGGGCAGATCATCGACGATTGAAGAGGGCGGTCCGTTTGGGCCGCCTTTTTCTTGCCTTTGGCCTCTCCCCTTCAGGGCGATCAGAGTCACGCGCCTCTGATCGAGGGTTGGGGTGGTGCTTCTACATTACCCCTCGCACACTGAACTCGCTTCGCTCGTCACCCACCCCCTACCCCTCCCTTGAAAGGGAGGGGTGAGAAAGCCGTTACGGCGCCGGCTTGTCGCTCAGCCACTCGGGCGGGAGCGCGAAGCGCAGCAGCAGCGTGCGCTGGAGGAACAGGTGGTTGTCGTCCGAGGCGACCCACAGCACCGGCTTGCCCTGCTCGTGCGAGAGGGCCAGCGCCTCGAAATTGTCCGCGAGGCCCGGCGGCGCGAAGGTCGCGATGATCCGGCCCGTCAGGACCGCTCCCTTTTCAAGCTTGGGCAATGTCACCAGGCTGAGCCGCGCGGTAAACCCGTCGGCCAGTGTCAGGCGCCGATTGAGCACGAGGAGCTTGTCCCCGCCCAGCCAGACGGCGTCGGTCGGACGATAGCCGGTCGGCGGACGATAGCCCAGATGAACGGGCGGCGGCGTGTTCGGATCGACTGGATCGCCCTGCCAGAGCAAGGCGTCGTGCGCGCCGGCCGCGCCGATCCCCATCTCGGATATGGCGAGGAAGCGGCCGTCGCCGAAGCGGACCAGCGTCTCTATGCTGCCGGTGAGCGGCCAGCGCCGGAGGGCCGGAGGGCTGACGCAGCCCTCGATCGCGGTGAAACCCGGCGCATAGCGGCAGATGCGCTGGATGAGCTCGAACCCGACCCACAGCCGGCCCGAGGCCGGATCGCGCTGCATGCTCTCCGAATCCCATTTCCAGCTCGGCCAGTTCTGTTCGCTCGGGATACGCGGCAGCGGCTCGACAAAACCCTCACCCGGCGTGCCGGTGACGCGGAAGCCGAACAGCTCGCCCGTATCGTTGAGGCCGACGATCGCGCCATCATCGCCGACCGTCATCGATGAGATGCCGCCGAAAGCGCGATGATCGCTGGTGAGCTGCCAGGCGTGGGTCAGGCGCAGCGGGCCATAGGCCGGCAGGTCACCTGCTTCGTCGATCGACAGAGGGCGGGCATGGACGAAGAGGCTGTCGAAGGTCGTCGGTGGGGCATTGCCGCCGTGACGCCCGTTCATGAGCAGCACGAACAGCATCAGGATGAGAGCTATCCGCTGCATCAGGGGCGGCATAGCGGCAGAGCGGACAGCTTGCCACCGCCTTCTGGCCCCCTCCGCAATTCTGAACCTCAGCTAAAACATGCGTTCAGGCGGGGTTCGACGCCGCTGGTCTAGAAGGGTCTCATAGCGGACGAGATGAGGCAGCAATGCCACGAAGCGCTCGCAAGGGATTACAAGGAGTGAAGACCATGACTGCCAAGACAATCATCAGCCTGACGGCCGCGGCCACCATGGTCGCAACTTCGCTGGGTGTCGCGGCGCCGGCTTCGGCGCGCGATCATTACAACGGCTATCGCGACTATCGCGGCGATTATTCGCGCGACTATCGCTACGAGGATCGCGGCTATCGTGACTATCGTGACTATCGCGGCCGGGACTATCGCGACAATCGCTACGCGTATCAGGACCGCTATCGCTGCCGCAATGACGGCGCGGCCGGGACCATTATCGGCGCCATTGCCGGTGGCCTGATCGGCAACAGCGTCGCGGGCCGCCATGGCGACAAGACCGCCGGCGTGATCATTGGTGGTGCCGTCGGCGCCGTCGCCGGCCGCGCGATCGACAAGGGCGGCAGCCGCTGCTGATCCGCTGTCGGATGTTTCCTCGGCCTGGGCCGGTTCCGAAAGGGACCGGCCCTTTTTTTCAGCGTTGGATCAGTGCACGAACCGCGCCACCACGTCCCGGTAGGAGCGGCTGACTTTCACCTGGCTGCCGCTCTCCAGCACCAGGAAGCATTCGCCATTGGTGTGCGGCTTGACCTGTCGGACTTGCGAGAGGTTGACGATGGTCGAGCGGTGGATGCGCTGGAAATTGCGCGGATCGAGGCGCTTTTCGAGATCCTTCATCGTCTCGCGCAGGATCAGCGAATTGTCGGCGGTGTAGATGCACATATAGTCGCCGGCCGCGTCGATGCGCTCGATCGTGTCGACGTCGATGCGGAAGATCTGGCCGCGATCCTTGATGTTGATCAGCTTCTCGTAGCGGCTCGACGAGGGCGCTTCATTCTCCGGCGCGATGTCGGTGACCGCGTCCGGCGCCACCTCGGCGAGCACCTCGCGCAGGCGCTCGGCCTCCTCGACCTGGCGTTTCTCGTGCAGGCGCAGCCGCGCGCGGTCGAGCGCGTCGGCAAGACGCTGTTCGTCGACTGGCTTCATCAGATAGTCAATCGCCTGCGCCTCGAATGCGCGCAGGGCATGGTCCGAATAGGCCGTCACGAAGATGAACAGAGGCGGTTCGACCTCCATGACGCCCTGGACGACCGAGAAGCCGTCGAAGCCGGGCATCTGGATGTCGAGGAAGACGAGATCGGGCTTGTGCGTCTTGATGGCGCGGATCGCCTCGCGCCCGTTGGTGCAGGTCTCCACGATTTCCACGTCGGGATGGGCTTCGAGGCGGAGCTTGAGTCCCTGGATGGCAAGGCTTTCATCGTCGACGAGGATGGTACGAATGGTCATGCGGCTACCCTTGATGGTTCGGCAGTGATGAGCGGCATCTCGATGATGACGCTGTAGCCCCCCTCGGGCGGAGAACGCGTTTCCATGGTCTGGCGCTCCCCAAACGCCTGAAACAGCCTGTCGCGGATATTGGCCTGTCCCACGCCCGTCCCCTTGGTCATGCGCTGATCGCCCGCATGCAAGCCGGGACCGGTGTCCGACACGACGATCCGAACGTTTTCACCGACAGGCTGAGCCGTCACCACGATATCCGCGCCCTCCTCCAGCGGGGTTACGGCATATTTAATGGCGTTCTCGACCAAAGGTTGCAGCAGCAGCGACGGAAGTCGCGCATTTGCCACCGCCGGATGAATGTCGAAGATCGGGCGCAGGCGATCCTCGAAGCGCATTTTCTCGATTTCCAGATAGAGTTTGAGCGTCTCGATCTCCTGCTCGAGCGTCACTTGCGCGGTCGGTTCGTTGATCAAAGTGTAGCGAAGAAAGGCTGACAGGCGCGAAAGCATCGCGTTGGCGCGCTCGGTCTGCTTGAGCAGGACGAGGGTCGAGATGCTGTTCAGCGTGTTGAACAGGAAATGCGGATTGAGCTGATAGCGCAACATGGCGAGCTGCGCGGCGCTCGCCTGATTCTCGAGGTGGAGGAGCTGGTCGGCCTGCTCCTCGACGGTCAGGTAGAAATTGATCGCATAATAAAGCGCGGACCAGGCGCCGAGCAGCGTGAAATTGAGATAGAAGGCGCCGAGGAACAGCTTGAGGCTGCTGCTGTCGGCCACCGGATTAAGCGTGGTGAACACCCAGGCGTCGATGAAGGCCGAGGTGCCGCCGGCGACGATCGCCACGACGATCGAGGTGGTCCAGGTCACGATGGGCCGCTGGCGCAGCAGGAAGCGATAGCCCACCGCCATCAGCAGGGTGATCGAATAGCCGGTCACCGTCGAGATGAGCACGGGCACGAGGAAAGAGACCGGCTGGCCGTTGGCGATGCCCGAGAGGCCGCGCAACAGGAACGCGCCGGCCCAGCCAAGCGCCTGGAGCGTCCAGAAGGCGCGATTCTTGTCCGCGAAAAAGGGCTGCGCGCTGATGGGCAGGACCGACGGCATCGGTTGGTTCAACGCTTGCCGCCCTCAGTCGTTTCGCCGTTCGTCACCGCTTCGTCCCGGCAGGGCGCAGTCCCGTCCTTATCCTCGGGTCGTCCGATCCAGCACAGGTCATGATGATCGAGCGGGCGGCCGTCCCATGCCTGGATGGTGATCGGGCGGACCGGCTTGCGATCACGGCAGTCGGACAGGATCGGTCCGGATGGCGACACGCCGCTCCAGCGCTCGCCCCATTGCCGCAGCGCGATCATGACGGGCACAAGGCCGCGCCCCTTCTCGGTCAGGCGATAGGCGACGCGGCGTTTGTCCTCCGCCACGGGCTCGCGCGTCAGGATGCCCTTGGCGACGAGACGCGCGAGGCGATTGGAGAGGATGTTGCGGGCAATGCCGAGCGTCGCCTGAAAATCTTCGAAATAGACGATGCCGTTGAACGAAGCACGCAGGATGAGGAACGACCAGCGCTCGCCCATCGCTTCCAGCGCAGCAGGCAGCGCACAGCCCTCAAAAGCATCGAGACCCTTGCGAGCACCCATAGCGCGCAACGCTAGCGCATATTGTGGCCGCCGCCAACCCGGCGCGATCCGCAAGCCTTGCCTGGCGAAATGAATCCGGGAAATTCCAGTTGCGTTTTGATACTGACCATATTAGTTTCGATTAGCTACTGAAATCGGAGGGCTGATGACATGATCCGAAGAGAGACACTTCACCTGATCCTGGCAACGGCACTGGCCGGTACGGCACTTCACACCGCCCGCGCGGCCGATATGGGCTATGTCGCGATGCTTGCCGGATCCGCCCCGCAGGAACAGTTTGTCGCCCACGGCCTGCTCTGGCGGTGCGCGAGTGCGCGTTGCACCGCGCCGGCGGCAAACAGTCGCCCGGCGATCGTCTGCGAAGCCGTTGCCAAGGCCGTCGGCCCCCTCGCGACCTTCGCCAGCGGCGGCGACCCATTCGATGGCGAAGCGCTCGCACGCTGCAATGCGGCTGCCCGGCAGCGACAGAAGCTCGCCGTCAAATGACGCTTTTCGGGGAGCTGTGGCCGCAAGGTCGCGGTTAATTCGAGTTTTCTGTTGCGCGACGGCGCCCCGCCACACCATCTTGGGTTGCGATGTTGCGGCAGTATGAACTTGTCGAGCGGGTCAAGACCTATGATCCGGACGCCGACGAGGCGCTGATCAACCGCGCCTATGTGTTCTCGGTCGCCAAGCATGGCAGCCAGAAGCGCGCGAGCGGCGACCCCTATTTCAGCCATCCGATCGAAGTGGCGGGCATCCTCACCGAGCTGTTTCTCGACGATCAGACGATCGTAACCGCGCTGCTGCACGACACGATCGAGGACACGCTGACCACGACCGAGGAAATCGAGCGACTGTTCGGCAAGGATGTCGCGCGGCTGGTCGATGGCGTCACCAAGCTGAGCAAGATCGAGGCGCAAAGCGAAAATCAGCGTGCTGCGGAGAATCTGCGCAAGTTCCTGCTCGCCATGTCGGACGACATCCGCGTGCTGCTCGTCAAGCTGGCCGACCGGCTCCACAATATGCGCACGCTCCACTTCATTCCAAAGGAAGAGAAGCGCCGGCGCATCGCGCGCGAGACGATGGACATCTATGCGCCGCTCGCCGAGCGTATCGGCATGTACGAGTTCATGCGCGAGATGCAGTTGCTCGCCTTCCAGCAGCTCGAGCCGGAAGCCTATGAGAGCGTCACGCGGCGCCTCGCCCAGCTCAAGGAAGGCGGCGAGGACAAGGTCAAGCGCATCGCCGGACAGCTCCAGGCGATGCTGACCTCGGCGGGCATGCGCGTCTCCGTCTTCGGCCGCGAGAAGCATCCTTATTCGATCTGGCGCAAGACGCAGGAGCGCCACATCAGCTTCGAGCAGCTCAGCGATATCATGGCGTTTCGCGTGATCACCGACAACACGGACGATTGCTATCGCGCGCTCGGCCTGATTCATCAGCGGCACAAGATGGTGCCGGGCCGGTTCAAGGATTACATCTCGACGCCCAAGCGCAACGGCTATCAGTCGCTGCACACCACGGTCATTCACGACGAAAATGCCAGGATCGAAATCCAGATTCGCTCCGAGCGCATGCACCGCGACAGCGAGTTCGGCCTCGCCGCGCACTGGGCCTACAAGCAACACGAGAACCAGCCGGACGGCCAGGCGGGCTGGCTGCGCGATCTCGTCGAGATCCTCGAGCAGAGCCAGGACGCCGACGAGTTGCTCGAGCATACCCGCATGGCGATGTATCAGGACCGCATCTTCGCCTTCACGCCCAAGGGTGAGCTTCAGCAGCTCCCCAAGGGATCGACGCCGGTCGACTTCGCCTATGCGGTGCACACGAAGCTCGGCAACCAGACGGTTGGCGCGAAGATCAACGGACGCGTGATGCCGCTGCGCACGCAACTCGAGAATGGCGATCAGGTCGAAATCCTCAAATCCGACGCGCAGGAACCGCAGCCAGGATGGCTGAGCTTCGCCGTCACCGGCAAGGCGCGCGCCGCCATCCGCCGCTTCATCCGCCAGCAACAGCGCGCCGAAATGATCACGCTGGGCGCCAAGCTTTACGAGGAGATCGTCTCCCGACTGCCGGTCGAGATTGGGGACAAGGCCGAGAAGGCCGCGATCAAGCGGCTGAAGCTGGAGGACAAGGCGGCGCTGATGATCGCCATCGCAACCCGTAGCGTCTCGGACGACGAAGTGCTCAACGCGCTGGTGCCCGGCAGCGTCGAGGAGGCGGCGAGCGGCCGCAAGAAGAAGCCGCAGGCGCAGGCCGTCTCCATTCTCGGCCTGACGCCGGGCATCGCTTTCACGCTCTCGGAATGCTGCCACCCGGTGCCGGGCGACCGCATCGTCGGCCTGCGCCGGCCGGGCGAGCCGATCGAGGTGCACACGATCGATTGCCTGGCGCTGGAGACCGGGCAGGATGCCGACTGGGTGGATCTGAGCTGGGACAGCGAGGCAAAGGGCGGCACCGCGCGCCTTTCGGTGATCGTCAAGAACCAGCCGGGTGCGCTCGCGGCGGTGGCGAACATCTTCGGGGCCAGCAAGGCGAACATCCTCAACCTGCAGTTGGTCAATCGCGAGGGGCCATTCCACACCGACCTGATCGACATCGAGGTAGAGGATGCGAGCCATGTCGCGCGCATCCTCTCGGCGCTGCGGGCGATCGACCCGGTGGTACAGGCGGAGCGCGTGTGAGAGGATCGGTTCGGTTGCTCGGCCTTGCGCTGTTGGCTGCAAGCGGGCTGGCCCGAAGCGAGGATCTGCGCGATCTGTGCGCCGACCGGCCCGGCCTTGGCACGCCGGCCTGCACGGTGGACAAGGGCCATGCCGTGCTGGAACTGGGCCTTGCGGACTGGACCCGCGACGACCGGGGGCCGGTGCGCACCGACACGCTGATCACCGGCGACACGCTGCTGCGCTATGGCGTGACCGGCGACACGGAAGTGCAGATCGGCTGGACCGCGCTCGGCCATGTCCGCGTGCGCGATGCAAGCGCCGGCGCGATCGATCGCGCGACCGCCGCCGGCGACGTCACCCTCGCGCTGCGGCACAATCTGCATAATCCCGACGGATCGGGCTTGTCCGTCGCGCTCATGCCCTATGCGAGCCTCCCCGTCGGGCGGTCGCCGGTCGGCAGGGGCGACTGGGGCGCTGGGCTGATCGTGCCGCTGAGTTTCGACCTTGGTCACGGTCTGGCGCTGGCCGCCACGCCACGCATCGATGCGGTCGTCAATGGCGACGGGCGGGGCCGCCATCTCGGCTATGGCTCGGTCGCGGGGCTGCAGATCGATCTTGCCGATCACCTTTCCCTTGCCGAGGAAGTCTCGCTCTATCGCGACGAAGACCCCGATGGCCACACGACGCAGGCGCTGGACGGCCTGGCACTCGCCTGGCAGGCTGGCAAGAACAGCCAGTGGGATCTGGGCGGCGTGCTCGGGCTCAACCGCGACAGTCCCGACGTGGCGTTATCGATCGGTTATGCCGCGCGGTTCTGAAGCGGGTCATGGCTGTATCTCCGCAGAGCCCCTTATCTCGTGCGGCCGTTTTCCTCGCATTACGGTCACTTATCTAACTAACGATATATATCGTAATGAATAAGTAAAAATATAACTTGTGAAGTATACTTCTAAATTGAGTACAAGATAAAAATGTCCCCATTCGAGACGGTTTGGCTAATCACATGATATGGATAGTTAATAAAGTGGAAAAAATCTTCGAATCGGTCTAAACCACCGACATCGAAGGTTCCGATTCGTGGGATGAGGAACCGCCCCTGGAACGGCCATGCCGCTGATCGACAGGGGAATTTAGAAAGGTGGGATAATGAACAAGTTTATCGTTTCGGCGCTTCTGGTGGGCGCTGCCGTTACGGCACAGGCTGCATCGGCAGCCGCCTTCTTCGAAGGCAACAGCCCCGCGATCGACAACAAGGTGAAAGCATTCTCGGACGCTTCGCACCCCGACAATGGCGCGAGCGTCTTCGGCATCACGACCACCGAGAGTGCGCTGGTCAAGTTCACCGGCAACACGACGGTGCATGTGACGAGCGGCAGCGGCTATGCGCAGATCAACGATCCGACGGTGAATGCCAGCCCGTGGAACACGCTGACCATCGCGCTGGACAACTATGCCTTTGGCTTCAACGCGATTGAGTTCTCGCTGCAGTTCAACAATGCTGACGTCAGCAACCAAAATCCGGGCACGCTCACCGTGACCGCGAATTTCCTGAGTGGCCTGCCGGAAGTGTTCCTGGTCAGCGATTTCAAGAATCCGGCCAATCGCTCATTTTACCTGACGGCATCGCCTGGCCAGGTCTTCAAGTCGATCATTCTGTCGAGCGGCTCGGATCGTCTCGACCAGGTGAAGCAGGTCGATATCACGCTCGCTGCCGCTCCGCCGCCGGCTGTTCCGGAACCCGCAAGCTGGGCGCTGATGATCGCCGGCATGGCGGTCACCGGTGCCGCGATGCGTCGTCGCGCCAAGAACGTTCAATTCGCCTGAGTTTTCCCTGTCTGGGTGGGAATGAGAGGGCGTCGGATCTTCCGGCGCTCTCTTTTTTTGGGCGCGCTTATCAGTAGGTCTGCGTGCCGCACCGTACCGTCCCGCTGCCGGCATGACGCACGGTGCAGGCCGCCTTGCCGGCGACGGCAATGCTTCCGGGGCCGATCGCAACGATCTTGGCGGTGCGGTCCGCCGTCACATCGGCATTGGCCGAGCCGTCCAGTGTCAGGTCGAGATCGGCGGCTTTGAGCGCCTTGGCATCGAACGCACCGCTGCCCGAAACCCGCACGTTGAGGCTTTTGGCATTGCCGGCGAGCTGCATGGCGCCGGATCCCAGCAGCCCGACCGTCAACGTATCGCTCTCGATCCCTGATATGGCAATGCTGCCGCTGCCCGTCGACATGACCTCCGCGCGCAGCTTGTCGAGGCCCCTGGCCCTGATCGAGCCGGCGCCGGAGAGCTGGATGCGGCGCAGGTTCGGCGCGCTCAGCGTCAGGCGCACCGGGCCACTGTTGCTTGCGCCGCGCGTGTCGAAGGGCGAGGGCCGCAGGCGAATGGTGAGCACGCGGGCGGAGACGGTGAGATCAATCCGCTCCAGCAGCTCGGCCGCGCCTTCGCCCCGCGCCGAGATACCCCGGCCGGTCTCGATGCTGATGTCGATCGGCGCTTCCAGGCGAAGGCTGTCGAAATCGGTGACGATGAAACCGCGTGTCGCGGCCTGGGCTGGTGCCGCCGCGAGCAGGAGGCCGGCCAGGACACCCGTCAGCGCCGGAACGTTCAGCCTGTCGTGCTGCATTCGGCTTCTCCCGTGCCCATTTTGGTGACGGTGCACGAGGCGGTTCCGCGCACCTGCGCGTCGCCCGTTCCCATGATGGAGATGGCGGCGCTCCTGGTGGCACGGGCCTGGACATCGCCCGAGCCGATCAGCTTGAGCGCGGCGGTGTCCGCGACGAGCTTGTCGGCATCGATGTCGCCCGAGCCCGTCGTGGTGAGCAGGGCGGTTGCGGCCTTGCCGCCAACGGTGAGATTGCCCGAGCCGGTCAATGCCAGCTCGGCCGTCTCGGCCGTCAGCGCGGCGATGGAGAGATTGCCCGGCCCGGTAATTTCCGCCTTGGCCTGCTTGCCGGCGAGCTTGTCGATATCCAGGTCGCCCGAGCCGGTCAGCGAGGCATGGGACAGTGCCGGCAGCGTGACGTGGATCGTCGCGTGGCCGTCACGGTGACCCGTCCAGCCCCCGTCCTTGCGGCCCACATAGAGTGCGCCGTCCCTGACATAGATGTTGAGCTGATCAAGCGCGTCAGGATCACCCTCCGCCTTGACCGAGAAGTCGCGCCCCTGCGTGACGATGACATCGTCCGGACCAACCAGCGTCACGCCATCGAAATTCCGGAGATTGGGCAGAACGCGGGTCGTCTCGGCCCGGGCCTCGTCATCGCCGAGATTGATGTGAAAGCCATGCCCGCCCACCGTCGCGGCTACCGCGGCGATCGCGACGGCACCGGTGATCACCAGACGGGTTTTGTCCTTCATCTCATCCTCCAGACTGTATTGACACGCTAATACAGCAGCCACCGACGCACGCCAAGGCCATCCTTATAAAAGAAAAAGGGCGGCACCGTGACCGGAACCGCCCCCCACATGCATCACGAAGCCGGATCGGTCAGTCGACAGCCAGCTTGGCATATTTCGGCGCTGCCTCATTGAGGATGCGCAGGATCTTCTTGAGGGCGGTCGCCTCGTCCACTTCTTCCATCGCCGCGAGCTCACGGGCAAGGCGGCTGGAGGCCGCCTCGAAAATCTGGCGCTCGGAATAGCTCTGCTCGGGCTGATCGTCGGCGCGGAACAGGTCGCGCGTCACTTCGGCGATCGACACAAGGTCGCCCGAATTGATCTTCGCTTCATATTCCTGGGCGCGGCGCGACCACATGGTGCGCTTGACCTTGGGCTTGCCCTTGAGCGTCTCGAGCGCTTCGCCCAGCGTCTTGTCCGACGAGAGCTTGCGCATCCCGACGCTTTCGGCCTTGTTGGTCGGAACGCGCAGGGTCATGCGCTCCTTCTCGAAACGCAGCACATAGAGTTCGAGGTCGATCCCGGCGATCTTCTGGCTTTGCAGTTCGATAACCCGGCCCACCCCGTGCTTGGGGTAAACAACGTAGTCGCCGACATCGAAGGACAGCGCTTTAGCAGCCATGCTTGCGAACCTTTCTTTTTATTTTGTTAGACGAGTGATAGTGCGGAACACTGTTACCGTGAGATCGTTCCAGTGCCAGCCATAGGCCATGCGCAAACACTCCTGGGCGGCAAAAAAGAGGCCGCTTCCGGGCCTTCTTAACAGATTCGTAACAAAATTACCAGCCTGCTAAACATGCAATCGCCAATATTTTGCGTTTTTACGTCGGGTCGGCACACCATTGGTGGCGTCTCGCCGCTCCCCATCCCTTTCCGGACATCAGTGCTGAATGCCCGAAACGACGATAGCAGCCGCCGTCAGAGACAGTAGGCCGATACCATGATCTTTATCGCAAGTCGGCTGAACCTCTTATGAACACAAGAGGTTAACGGTGGCGGGTCAGCTACCCTGGCCCGGTTCGGCGGAGAAATATTTCTCGAACTTGCCGCTCTCGCCCTTATGCTCGTCGGCATCGGCGGGCTGCTCGCCCTTCGTGGTGATATTGGGCCACTCCGCGCTATATTGCGCGTTGAGCTCCATCCACTTCTCGAGGCCGCCCTCGGTGTCGGGCAGGATCGCCTCGGCCGGGCATTCCGGCTCGCACACGCCGCAGTCGATGCACTCGTTGGGATTGATGACGAGCATATTCTCGCCCTCATAGAAGCAATCGACGGGGCAGACCTCGACGCAGTCCATATATTTGCAACGAATGCATGCGTCGGTCACGACATAGGTCATGTTAGGCTTCCCTGTTTCCCGTAATTGCGATCGCGATATGCCCGAGCAAAGCGAGCGTCAACAGGCAAGGGCTTGGGCGGACCTTAGATCAGCTTTGCGCTGCTTGCGCTCTCGCAGGGGGCGAAGCGGTCAGCCCCCAGCGTCGTCCACGATCTGCCCCGGCGTGATCGCGCTGTAGCAAAGCTGTGCCTCGGCGGCCGGCCCGCGCCGGTCAGGCAGCTTCTCGACGCGGATCACACGGATGACGTTTGCGTGCGGGAAGGTGATGAGATCGCCGATCCGCACCGGAGCATGCGCACGCTCGATGCGGCGGCCGTTCAGCCGGACGATGCCGCGCTCGGCAAGCGCTTGCGCGCTCGACCGGTTGGGCGCGAGCCGCACGAACCAGAGATATTTATCGAGCCGCAAGCTCGGTCCGTGGCCGGACACCGCCGCCCCGCCCTGCGCCGACAGCGTTATTCCTCCCGGCCGAACAGGGCGCCGAGCCCGGCGAGCGCCTTGCCGGTCGCGACGATCTGGCGCGGCTCGCGCGGCCCGCGATCATTGCCTCGGTCCCGATCCTTGCCGCGGTCCTGCGGCCGGCCACGCGGGCCCTGACCATCATTCTGGCGCGGCCCCTTACCCTTGCGGTCGTCGCGTGGACGCTCCCCATCGGGCCGCTGGACCTGGTTGCGATCCGGCCGATCGGTGCGCTGCGGACGATCGCGCGCCTGCCTTTCCCGAGGCTGCTCGCCACGTGGCTGGTCGTTTGGCCTACGCCGGCGCTGATCGCCCGCCGGGCGCGGCGGCCGCACCTTGGGACGACCCCGGAAACTCCAGTTGGGCGCGCCTTCAGCAGCGTCCGGCACGGGGCGGAACCCGGCCTGGCGCATGAGATCGAGGAAGCTCGCCTCATTAAGGCCGATCGAGACGATGGTCGGATCGTCAGCGCCATAGGGCTTGCCCGCCGCGATCGCCTCATGCGCACCGCGCGCGAGCCGTTCGACCATGTCGATGCGCAGCCAGGCGTCGCCAAGCTTGCGGAAGCCCGCGATCCCCGCGCCGGTCTCGTCCAGTTCCTCGCCCGCCGGGAGCAGCACCGCGCCGGCCGCCGGCAACGCGACAAGCGGCGTACTCTGCTTGAGCGCAAGCAGCGCCATGCGCCACTGCGCGGCAGCAGGTTTCATCAGGCCGGGATGATAGAGATCCATGACGCCGATGACGACGCCGGCCTTGCGCAGATGCGCACGGTCATCCTTGGCAACCTGACCAAGCGCCTCATCCAGCGCGATGCGCGGCATGATCCCGCCGGCGTCGGCGAGTTGCGCCAAAACCGCGCGCACCGGCGGCGGCACCTCAGGGTCGGTCGCCCCGGCTTCCATCTTGAGCAGGGCAGGAATATGTCGATCCAGCTGTCCCCTGATCCAGAGGCTGAGCCGGTCACGAACCCCTTGCTGCACCTCCGGCGCGAGGGCAGACAGGCCGGAATCGAGCTGCATCTCGGGCCCGAGCAGACGCTGCCCCGCCTTGAGCGTTGCAACCGGGTGCCCGTTCCAGATGATTTGCGCATCACCGCCGGGCTGGCTGGCGAGGGTGAACGCCTTGTCGTCCACCGCCAGCAATGCCTGTGCCATCTCGTTCAAATGTGCACCCAGTCTCCGTTGCGCAGCGGCCAGCAACAACCGCCTCTCACTCGCCCTTGCTGCAGGATCGACGGCGAAGCGAAAGCCTCGCATCGTCCCGATCTTGTGTCCGTCCACTGTTACATTGCCCGCGCTGTCCACGTCCACTGACAAAAATGCATCATTGTCCCCATTTCGGCGCAGCAGAGCCGATGCTCGCCGATCGACGAAACGCTGGCGCAAGGCGCCGTGCAGCGCATCGGACAGGCGATCCTCCAGCGCGCGGGCGCGCGCCGCCATCTCGACCGGCTGGGCAAGCCAGTCGTCGCGCTGCGCGACATAGGCCCAGATTCGCACCGCCGCGATTCGCCCCGCCAGCGCGTCGACATCGCCCTGGACATTGTCGAGCCGGGCGAGCTGGCCCGCGAACCAGTCCTGCGGGATATGGCCATTGCCCTGGCTGAGCCAGGTCCAGAGGCGATGAATCGTGCGGGCGTGGTGCTCAAGGCCGAGCTTCTGGAAATCCGGCACGGAGCAGGCCGCCCAAAGCCGCGCGACCTGGATCTTGCCTCGCGCTCGCGCGCGCACGTCGGGCAGGTCGGCGAGATATTTGAGCACGGCCAGATCGATCGCCTCTGGCGCGGCACGCAGGCCGGGCCGATCAGGCCGCTCCTCCAGCGCCTCGATGAGCGTGTCCACATCCTCCATCGGCAGATCGGCCTCGCGCCAGAAGATCTGGTCGATTTTGTCGAAGCGATGCTCCTCGATCCGCTCGACTTCCTCGGCGGTGAAGGCGGGCGGACCGTCCGAAGCGCCGATGTCGCCAAAGGTGCCGTCGCGCTGATGGCGTCCGGCGCGGCCGGCGATCTGGGCCATCTCGGCCACCGTCAGCCGGCGCGTGCGCTGTCCATCAAACTTGCGCAGCGACGCGAAGGCGACATGATCGACATTGAGGTTGAGACCCATGCCGATCGCATCCGTCGCGACCAGATAATCAACCTCGCCCGCCTCGAACATCGCGACCTGGGCATTGCGTGTCGCCGGGCTGAGCGCGCCCATGACGACCGCCGCGCCGCCGCGATGCCGGCGCAGCTGCTCGGCGACGCGATAAACCTCCTCGACCGAGAAGGCGACGATCGCCGAGCGCTTGGGCAGGCGCGAGAGCTTGGCCGATCCCGCATAGCGCAGGGTGGAGAAGCGCGGCCGCGTGACGATCTCCGCGTCCGGCAGCAGAGCGCGGACGAGCGGCGCCATGCTGGCCGAACCGAGCAGCATCGTCTCCTCGCGCCCGCGCGCATGCAGCATGCGATCGGTAAAGATATGGCCGCGCTCGGGATCGGCAGCGAGCTGAATTTCGTCTACCCCGACGAACGCGAAATCCTTGAACGAGCCAAAGCCGCCGCGCACCGGCATAGCCTCGGCCGTTGCCATCACATAGCGCGCATTGGGCGGCGCGATGCGCTCCTCTCCGGTCAGCAGCGCGACTTGATCGGCACCCTTGATCCGCGCCACCCGATCATAGACCTCACGCGCCAGGAGGCGCAGCGGGAAACCCATCAGCCCGCTTGAATGCCCGCACATCCGCTCAATCGCGAGATGCGTCTTGCCGGTATTGGTGGGCCCGAGCACGGCCTTCTGAGCGGCGGAAGCGTGGCTCGGCATGCGCCAGACATGGAGTGACGCGGCGCACGGGACAAGCCGCAATGCACAGGGCGACGTTATTTTCCCACCGGTGCCGCATTCGATCGATCATGGCACACGTCTCACCGCAGCACTGACTCCGCTTGACCCCTGTTAGTTTGACTTTAACCAATTCATTTCACAAACAATCACGCCAAGGCCGGCACGACGCGACGATCGGCCGTGCGAAGCAATGGCCTTCGGGGGCAAAACCCAAGTGTTTCAGAAGATCGAGTTGAGCCCGAACCAGGGAGCAGGTGCAGGCACATTGTGGCTGAATAGCCCAGTGCCGACGTTCGGTTCACGTCCGACCGTGGCAGCGCCTCCCGCCACCTGGCGCGAGCGCGTCGGCGAATGGGCGCGGCATGTCGATCTCGCGCCCGATCTTGGCCATCATATCGGCAGCCGCACCTGGTGGCGGGGCCTCTTCACCTGCCTCGGCTTATGCGGCACCGCGATCATGCTGGCGCCCGGCGCGACGACCATTCCCGGCGCCATCCCTCCGGCGCTCGAAACCAGCCACCTCGATCAATATCGCTCGCAGATGATCAGCGCCTCGGCGCTGGGCGGCGACAGCGGCCTGCGCATGGGGCCGACCGACGCGGTCGCCCCCCTCGCAGAGACGCCCGAGCGCCCGCAGATCGAGCTTGATACAGCCCTCGGCACCGGGGACAGTTTCTCGCACAGTCTCTCGCGCTCTGGCGTGAGCGCACGGGATGCGGCCACAGTTCTCAGTCTGATCGCCGGCGCGGTCGATCCGGATTCGATCGCGGCGGGCACGCGCGTGCGCATGATCCTGGGCCGCCGTCCAAATCGCAATGTCGCGCGCCCGCTGGAGCGCCTCGCCGTACGCGCCAAGCTGGAGCTGGCGCTGGAAATCACGCGCGAAAATGGCGCCTTGGGCCTGAAGCGCATCCCCATCGCCGTCGACAATACGCCGCTGCGCATCCGCGGTCGTGTCGGCGAGAGCCTGTATCGCGCCGCCCGCGCGGCGGGCGCCGAGCCTTCGACCATCCAGGCCTATCTCAAGGTGCTGGCCGGCCAAACCAATGTCGGCTCGATCGGATCGGACGACAGTTTCGACATCGTCGTCGCCCATCGCCGCGCCGCAACGGGCGAGAGCGAAACGGGCGAGCTTTTGTTCGCCGGGCTGGACCGCGCGTCAGGCAAAGCGATCAACATGCTCAAATGGCAGCAGGGCGGCCGGCCGCAATGGTTCGAGGCATCCGGCGTCGGCGAGCGCAAAGGCGTGCTTGCCGCCCCCGTTTCCGGCGCGCGGCTCAGCTCCAGCTACGGCATGCGCTTCCATCCCGTGCTCGGCTATGCCCGCATGCATGCGGGGCTCGATCTCGCCGTCGCTTATGGCACGCCGATCTATGCGGTGACGGACGGGCGTGTAAGCTATGCCGGCTGGCATGGCGGCCATGGCAAATATGTCCGCCTCGAGCATGCCGGCGGCATCGGATCTGGTTATGGCCATATGAGCCGCATCGCGGTCGCTGCCGGCCAGACGGTGCGGCGGGGCCAGGTGATCGGCTATGTCGGCTCGACCGGCCTGTCGACCGGCCCGCATCTTCACTATGAGCTCTATCGCAACGGCGCGACGGTCAATCCCAACTCGATCAAGTTCACCCAGACCGCCCAGCTCTCGGGCGTGGCGCTGAACGCGTTCAAGGCGCGGCTCGCCGATCTGAAGCGCCTCCCGGTCGGGCTGGTGAAAGCGCCGACCGTTGCGACGGCGAGCGCAGATCCGGCGCATGCTGGAGGCGGCGGAGCGGCACACGCGCGCTGAACGGAGCAACCGCGGTCGCGTGACGGAACCTGATTGTGCTGCCCCGATGTTGTAGGCGATGGATCCGGCCAGCGGCCATGTGTTCGCCCACTTCACGATAAAGAACGATCTGGCGACCGCGAACAAGCGGAATACGGCCGTGCCGGTCAGGGGGCGTTCAGACAGAGCATGCAAGAGCCGCGCGGTGCGCGTTTCCCTGCTTCCGTGTTGGTCCGCGATTCATCGGACGGTCAACCGTTCGCCGCGACAGGCGAAACGTGAACATTTCGCTTGCGCAGCAGAACTATCTGGTTACGTTATATCATTATGAACAACGCATCCCGCCTCGCGCAGTTCCTGCGCTCCGCCGCCCTGCCCGCTATCCTTTTTGGCATCCCGGCGCTGCCCGCGCATGCCCAGACCGAGGAAAATCCGCCTCCGGACACCGGCACGCAGCATGGTCATGACCAGGATCATCCCGAAGACATCGTCGTTACGGCGATCATCCCGCGCAGCCATATCGATATATTGGGTGGTACGTCTGTCCTGACCGCAGAAGCACTCGTGCGCGACATGCGGCCCAACCTGGGTGAGACACTGGCCCGCCAGCCCGGCGTTTCGGCCACCTCCTTCGGTCCCAATGCCTCGCGGCCGATCCTGCGCGGCTTCTCAGGCGATCGCATCCGGCTGCTCACCGATGGCATCGGCAGCTTCGACGTCTCGGCGACCTCGGCCGATCATGCCGTCGCAATCAATCCGCTGCTCGCCGACCGCATCGAGGTGCTGCATGGACCGGCCGCCTTGCTTTACGGCTCGTCGGCGGTCGGCGGCGTGGTCAATGTGATCGACAGCCGCATCCCGACGCGGATACCGCCCAACGGCTATGACGTTCAGGCAACCGGCACTTATGGCAGTGCGGCCGAGGAGCGTTCACTCGCCGGCAAGACCGACGTGTCTGTCGGCGGCGGCTTCGTGCTTCACGCGGACGGCACCTATACCAGGACCAGCGACATGCGGGTCGGCGACTTCGTCCTGGCGCCAGCCGTGCGCGACGCGGCACGGGCGAGCGGCGATCCCAAGATTGCGGCGCTGGCCGATCTCAAGGACCGCGTGCCGAATACGGCGAGCGAGGGCTGGTCCTATGGCGGCGGCTTCGCCTATGTCGGCAGCGGCGGCTCGATCGGTGCCTCGGTCTCGCAGCTCCACAATTTCTACGGCGTGCCGGTCCGCTACTCCACGGACCCGGGTGGCACCTCCGAGCATACCCGCATCCGCATGGACCAGACCCGCGCCGACCTGCGCGCCTCTGTCCCTGTCGATGGCAAGTTCCTGGACGAGATCAAGCTGCGCGCCGGCTGGGCCGATTATCATCATGACGAGATCGAGCAGGATGGCAGCGTTGGCACCAGCTTCTTCGCGCAGGGTATGGAAGCGCGGCTCGAACTGGTGCAGGCGCGCCGCGGCGGATGGGACGGCGCCTTCGGCGGCCAGATGGTGCTGCGCAAGACCAGCATCGTGGGCGACGAGAAATTCCTGCCGGACGTCGATTCGGAAACCTATGGCCTCTTCACGCTCCAATCTCTGGATCTCGGCGACGTGCGCTTCGAGGCGGGCGGACGTTTCGAGCATAATCATCTCTTCGCGACCGCCGATTCGCTTCTCGGGATCCCCGACACGGACCGCAAGTTCGATACGCTCTCCGGCTCGCTTGGCCTCAGCTACGCGATCACACCGGACTGGCGCGCTGGCCTCAGCGTCTCGCGCACCGAGCGGGCGCCGACCGCGGACGAACTGTTTGCGCGCGGCAATCATGCCGGTACGCAGGCCTTCGAGCTTGGCGATCCCAATTTCAAGAGCGAGCGCGGCTGGGGCGTCGAGGGCAATCTGCATGGGCGCGGCCGGGATTATCACCTGACCGTCTCGCTCTACTACAACAAGTTCGATCGCTTCATCTATGACAGCATCGTCCCCGATGCCGCCTGTCTCGCCGCCAATCACGGCAACCCGCTCGACTTTCCCTGCTTCGCCTATCAGCAGACCGGCGCGGAATATTATGGCGCGGAAGTGGAAGGTGAATGGACGGCTGCGAAATTCGGCGACACCAAGCTCAACTTTGATGGACTGGCCGATGTCACCCGCGCCACGCTGAAGGGCGGCGCACCGGTGCCGCGCATCCCACCGCTGCGCCTGCTGGGCGGGGCAGCATTGGAGAATCCGCACTGGAACGCCCGCCTCGAAGCCGAGCATGATTTCGCGCAGAACCGGGTGAGCGGTCTCGAAACAGCGACCCCGGCCTTCACGCTGGTCAATGCGTCGCTTGGATGGAAGCCTGCGATGCTGTCCAATCGCCTGTCGCTCACCTTGTCGGCCAACAATATCTTCGACGTCACGGCGCGGCGCGCTGCGAGCCTGCTCAAGGATTATGCGCCACTTCCAGGGCGGGATATTCGCGTCACGGTCGCGATCGATCTGTAGAGAACGACAAAGCGGGCCCATCCGCAAGGATGAGCCCGCTTTTTCTATCGTTTGGTGATCGCTTATTTGCGAGCGAGGTAGGATTTGCGGAAGAGGTCGATCGCATTCGCCTTGGGCGCCTCGCTCAGCGGCTGGCCGGCATATTCCTGCGCGCCCCACGCGCCATAGCTACTGACCGGACCGACATCCTGGAAGAGCGTCAGCAGATCGCCAATCTGGGACTGCCAGGCCGTGAGATAGCGGGTGTACATCTTGCCCATCCGCGGATCCCGCTGGATCAACTTGAGCTGATCCACGTCGCTGCTCACAAAATGTTGCCCCCCCTCGTAAGCGATGTAGCGAAGGTTATAATTAGCGGCCATCGCTTTCACCTGCTTCGCGATTCCGATCGTCTCATCAATCTTCGCGGGAGCAGTAGTGTTAAAGAAGTTGTCGCGCGCCGTAACAGTAGTGAACTGCCCAGCCGGGAGGGTGCCGCCGAAGTAAGGCGCCGTCGCGACGGCGTCGACTTTCTTCGATGTATCCTTCCAAAGCATGATCAACCGAACATTCTCGGGGTTGTTCTGCGTGGCTGCAATGCGCACGATCCGCTGCATCTGGCCGGCAAAGACCGACGACCAAACGTCCATCACCTCGCCCGTCTTTTGAGCATAGCGATAGAGCACGCCGATGCCGGGGTTGGTCGACATGTTGGCTGCCACGCCCTCGTCCCGCGCTTGCGATGTCACGAGGAAGAGCCAGTTCCAGACTTCGTTCGACACCTCGACATGAGCTTTAAGCCTGGGATCGAGCGTGTCGCGCACCAGCTCAGCCATCTTGCGGACATATTCGGCATCGGCATTCCACGGGATGTTGAACCAGGGATTGGTCTGCGTCTCGTTGGCAAGCTGGATCATATATTCGAGCGCAACGCCATCGGCCGCATTATAGGCGCCTGATCCGGGCTTGTTGCGCGTGGCCCAGGTCACGGCGCGGTTATCGTTGACTGCCGTGGTCCAGTTCAGGAAGCGCACCGTGCTGTAGCGCTTGACATTATCGAGGAACGTTGGATCGAACGTCGCCGTTGGGCTCGCGTCGGTTTCGCGGCAGTCCAGGCCCCGCAGCGGATCGCTGGAGGACATACCTGAATAATAGAAGCTGGCGTTGACCGGGGTTGCGCCCGGAACCCAAGTGAACGTCGCCGAATTTTTTGCATATTTGGCATTCCGGACGGTCGGGCCCCAAACCTCAGCCTTGGTGATCGTGCCCTTCCAGCGGCAAACGATATCGACTGTGACACCGCGATAGGCCTTGGTCGGAATGCTAAGGCCGGTCACAATACGCTCGCCCGGGTCGAGCCGGATCACGTCATAATTGGCGTCCATGCGGTCCGCCGGCACCGAGACATATTGGCCGGACGTATTAATCAACTTGCGGCCGCCGCCAGACGCCAAATTTACGAACATGCGTTCTTGAGCATAATAGGCTGGGAGATTAAGGTTGATGCCCAGTTCCATGGACTTGGACCCCGAACCCGTGGTTCCGCCGGCCGTCTTGACGACCGTGGTATCGCTCGGCGCAGTGCCCCCCGACGTGGCCGGGCCGGCGGCGGTGAGCGTGCTGATCGTCAGGACGGACAATGCCGGTTCAAGCCATTTCAAGACAGAACCTCCTGTATCGAAACCCGATGACAGCGACAGCACGATGCCACCTGCAATCGCGACGGTGCTGACCAGCCCCGTCGATCCCACCACCAATGCACCCGTTACACGTCGCTTGAAAGTGCGTTTGCCGCCCTGCACCCGGATTTTCATTATCATGACTCCCGCTTTCGGCCCAATGGGAAGAGCCTGTGTTGATCTGGAAGCGGGAATAGAGGTGACCGCCAAAGTAACGATTGCAGAGCTTGGTAACGACGATTTTAACCAGTCGGGCCGCTCCGACTGGTTCGATCCTGGCAGCGCTTTTCCGCTCCCGGTCGATTTCCTGTTTTATGTTCATGACTCTACCCGCTGCGCCTAAGCGCCCGGATGCCGCAGGCTCCGGCCCGTTCATTCTTAATTATCGAGAATTGTTCTGGCCTTCCCCGCCACGTCGCCCAAGGTCAATGCTTTGGACCGAGCGAACGCTGCGACTGGCCGTCGACAAGTCGCATGCGGATTTCAACGACATTGCGGCGCACACGATCAGGCTGCTTATGTCAGGCTGCGCTCACTCTTGCAGGGCGGGCACAGGGACGACAGCAGGCTGACGCCCCGCCCTCGTTGGGGAAGCGGGCGGTGCGGACGCCCGCCTCGCAGCCGTCATGCCAGCCAGCGCTCCCGCGACGAGCCAGGTGATGGGGCGCAGGGATGCATTAGGAATGAGATCAAACAGATTGAGCAGGTGCGCTGCCAGAAGCGTGACCGTCGCCATTGACAAGCCAGCGCGGCGCAGCCGGAAAGCGCGCCAGAATGGATAGGTCAACAAGCCGAACAGCGCGAGATACCCAACCCAGCCGGACATGCCCAGCGTGATAACCCAGGTGCCGTCCGTCACGGAGACGTCCTTCGTCGCGCCATAAGAAGTGACAGCGATCACGCGATTGCGACCATAGCTGCCCCATCCGAACAAGGGTCGCTCCCTTGCGTGCGCAAGCAGCATGTCCTCGTTCCTGAATCGGAAATCGAGCGATTCCGCGCGGTCCTGACTGACCATCGCGACCGTCTCGGTTACGGAGGTGAGTGGCAGGACATCGGCGGCGCGCACCGCGGGATAGACGAGGATCAGCAGCGCGATGCCGAACATTAGGGAAAGAAAGCGGCGTTGGGGCAGGAAAATCAACGGGAGTCCGAATGCGATGGCAAATACAGCTGCGCCCAGCGACTTGTTCAACAGCAGCACCAGCGCAAGATAGCCCGCAATCGCTGCCATCGGGAGACCGAACATGCGCGCGCGCATCCGCGTGAGACCGATGGCTGAAAGCAACGCCATGGCAATGAAGGTCGAGACGAGCAGTCCGTGACCAAGGAACACCATCGCGCGGAATCCACCGCCGCGAATCTGCTGGATAAAATAACCCGCCTGGCTCACCTCATAAATGCGCGCCTGCAAGAATGGGCTGAGCCGGACTTCCGCCAGGATGGGTATCGAGTAGATGAACGCGGCGAAGACCAGAATGACAAGGATCTGGCGATGGGCCCGATCACCAGCAAGCAGAGCGGCGCCGAGCACGAATGGCACGACCTGCAGAACCGCGCCGATAGCGGCGGAAAGCCCCTCTCGAAATCCCAGCCCCGGCAGATCGAACGACCCGATCCGGATCGGGTCGCCATTGGCAAAGGCTGTCCCGAATTGCGAGAACACGAAGACCAGCAGAAGGAGGTTCACAGTTACGCTGCGCGGCCACCGAAATTCGCCGGCTCGGGCCATGATCGGTGCCAGCAGTAGCGCGCAAACATTGGGGATCGTCGACTTGTCCATCGAAGGGATGCCCGCAAAGTCGAACGAGACGACGATCGGCAGCACAAGATAGCCGCCAAGGATGGTCCAGATCGTGGCTCGCCCTGCCGGCATCGTCATGTAGAGCGCGAGCGCAACGACCGGCCATAGGAGGAGCGCGCCGTAAGCGATCATGTTCCCCAAGAGATGATCCTCCTCTCGATCGCCGGTCCCGATCGGACAGCCGGCCGACAGGTTCGCATCCTTGCCAAGGTGCAGTCCCGCCGGTCAAGGCCAATGGCCCGGTTCCGCCGCGCCGCGCAGCGCAGCTCAATAGGCATGACGGTCCCAGACGAGCTTGAACACGGTCTCGAGGATGATCCGCAAATCGAGCAACGGCGACCAGTTCTCGATATAATAGATGTCATATTCGACGCGCTGCTTGCCACGCTCGATCGTGTCGATCTCGCCGCGCAGGCCGCGCACCTGCGCCAGACCGGTGATGCCCGGCTTGACGCGATGGCGCGCCGCATAGCCACGCACCGCGTCGTGATAATAAGCGTCGCCCACCCGCATCGCGAGCGCATGCGGGCGCGGGCCGACGATCGACATCTCGCCGCGCAGCACATTGAAGAGCTGCGGCAGTTCGTCGATGCTGGTGCGGCGGATGATGCGACCGACGCGGGTGACGCGCGGATCCCCCTTGCGGGTGCGCTCGCCGCCGCTCTCGTCCTGCCGGTCGGTGTACATGGAGCGGAACTTCAACACCTCGATCTCGAGATTGTTGAAGCCGAAGCGCTTCTGCTTGAATAGGATCGGGCCCTTACTTTCCAGCTTGATCGCGATCGCTGTGATCAGCAGAATCGGCGAGAGGACCAGGATACCGATGAGAGCGAGAAGGCGATCCTGGATCTCCTTCAGGATGCCGTCGAAATCGCGGACCGGCTGCTGCCAGACGCTCAGCACCGGCAGCGACCCGATATAATTGACGCGATATCGGTCGCGCAGCACGAGAAATTCGCGTGGCATGATACAGATGTCGATCGCGCCGGCTGACAGCTCCTCGATGATCTTGTTCAACCGCTCCTGCTGGACGAGCGGCAGCGCGACGATGAGCTGATCAAGCATGCCGCGCCGCGCCAGCTCGAGCAACTCCTCGAACCCACCAAGATACGGAAAGCGGCCGATCATGCCGGTCTCGACGCGTGTCCTGCGATCATCGGCAAAGCCGATGATGTTGATGTGCGGCAGCCGCTCGATATCAAGCAGTTCGAGCAGCCGGCTCGTAACCTCGCGATCGGCGCCGTAGATGCCGACGCGCTGGCCAATAACGCCATGCCGCATGCCGAGCCAGACAAACCGCCGGAAGAGCAGGCGCGAGGCGATCAGCAAGGCAATGCACAGGCCGAGGAAGATAAGGGCGAAGCGCGGCGACAAATCCGACAGCTCACCGAACTGGATGATCGTGAAGCCGGTGAGGGTGACGGCGACGAGAAAATCCAGGAACGTGCCGCTGCCCAGATCATCGCCCTGGCCCCGAAACGCCGAATATGCATCGCGAGAGATGCGGATCAGGAAGAAGTTGATCGCCATGATGATTACGGCGGTCGTGTGCAGGCGGCTGTCGAAATAATAGCCGAACCAGCCCTGGTAGATCAGCACTGTGACGACGTAGGCGATCAGATAGCACAGCGCGTCGTTGACGATGCCACCCGAACGCAGAACGTTCGAGGTGAATCGCACATATCGATTCCGCTTGGGTCGCTGGGCGCTGTTCATGTCATCCCGAATGGTTCAACGACAACTCAAATCCGCCCGAACAGGCCACGATTTGGCGGCGTCCCCGGCGTGTCGTCGACCATGTAACTGGTCTTCGCCGCGGCAAAGCCCTGATAAGCATTTTGCAAGCAGGCCTGGTCTCCCGCCCATTGACACTGCGCACCCATCACCTCCCAGGCCTTGGTCGCGGACGGAACCGCACGGGCAAAGGCTCTGGTTACCGACACAGCTCTGCCCTTATCGCCCAACTGATGAAGATACTGCGTATATTTTTCGAGCAGGTAGAAATTCTGCGGCAGGTTCTTGAGGCCGTCTTCGAAGACCTGCCGGGCGCGCCAATCGGCCTTCGACGATCGATAGATGTCCGCCAACACGACATAGGTCTCCGGATCCAGCGGATCGTTGACCTGGGCCAGTTGGGCCGCTTCGATCGCCGCATCGATCTGGTTGGCCTTCATCAGGATCTGCGTACGCAGGAGCAGCGCATCGACGTCGTGATCGTCTTTTTCGAGCAAGGCATCGATTTGCTGACGCGCTTCGGCCTGCCGTCCCGAGGCGGCGAACAGCCGGGCCTTGAGTGAGGCGATCAGCGGCTGGGCATTGGCTGGTGCGTTACGCAGCACCGCATCGGCCATCTTCAAATCGCCGATCTGGAACAGGTAGCGCACGGTTTGCACCACCGCGAGCGGCTCTGACCAGGCCGAAACGCCACGCGCGGACGCCTCGGAGATCGGCGTCTTGTCATATTGCCACCAGATGCGCTGGAGCGTGCGATAGTCGCTCGGATCACGCGAGCCGGCCTTCAACAGCTCCATCGCGGCAGCGCGCGCCTGCTCGGTCTGGCCGATCTTGTAGAGTAGATTGACCTGGTCGAGCCGGTAGACCGGATTGCCCTTGCTGAGGCGGACCACGTCTCCGAGCAGGGGCGCCATGCCTTCAGGCTGCTTGAGATAGCGATAGATATTGAGCTTGTTGGTGATGAGCGCTGGCGACTTCTGCGACACGAGCATGGCTGCATCGATCAGCTTGAGCGCATCCTCCGCCTTGCCGGTCTTGGCCAAAGAGCGAGCCTTGATGATGGCGGCCGCTTCATCGCTCGGCGCGATCGCGATGATCTTGTCCGCCATCGCCATCGCATCGTCGTATTTTTCTTTCGACAGGGCGATCATGCCCTTCACCTGCATCGCGGGCACCGCGTTGGGTTCCAGCGTGAGCAGCTTGTCGGCGGCCTCCTCCGCATCGCTGAGCTGACCTATCTGCACGCCGATGTTCGCGACGTAAGCCAGCGCCATGCGGTTTGTCGCATCGAACTCGAGGGCGCGACTGAAAGCACGATATGCACCCATCGTATCATTCGATTTCAACGCGATAGCGCCGAGCAACTGATGATAAGCGGGCTGATCCTCGCGCAGGGCGATCGCCTGGCTGATCGCCTGCCGCGCCGCAACAAGATTGCCGGCCGCTGCATAGACATCCGCCTGTTGGGCGAGCACTGCAGCTCGCTCCTGAGGGCTCTTGCAAGCCTGCAGCGCGACGACCGCAGGCAGGAGTGCGATGAATAGCGCGATAGAACGCAAGCGCGACCGTAACCGATATGTAAAATACCCGAAGCGACAGGTGCTTACCTGCCCGTCACGAGGAAAAATCGGCCTGTTGAAGTCGTTCATCTGGCGTCATCTCGAAATCGCTAAACAGGGGACGCGCTTACAAGGCTTCAGGAGGCGGAGCAATCAAAGTAACCAAACCGGGACGATCATTAACCCTGCTTTTACGTAGTGACGACATAATATTTTGGTATATGACGGCGTCGTCCACGGCCAACAAAGAGGATCTGCACGCGTGCGTTCTACCGTGAAAACCTGGCTCATGGCCGCTTCTCTCGTGACATTTGCCGCTCCCGTCATTGCACAGAATGCATCTGCGCCGAGCACGGCCAGTCGCCCCCAGCGGCAATACACGATCAACCCCGGTGACCAGATCGAGGTCTATGTCTGGGGCGAGGAGCGGTTGCAGCGCAGCATCCGCGTCCTGCCCGATGGGACCTTCTCCTTCCCGCTGGTCGGGCGGGTTGTCGCCGAAGGGCTGCTTCCCGAACAGGTTGAGACGGCTATCTCCAATGGCCTCTCCAGCCAGTACAAGGGCGAGCCACCGCAAGTCACGGTTTCGGTCCAGAATCCCAGCGGATTCATCTTCTCGGTGATCGGCCGCGTCCGCCAGCCGAGCACCTTCACGCCGGGGCGCTACGTCAATCTGGTCGAGGCGATCTCCATGGCGGGCGGCCCCGCCGAATTCGCCAATCTCGACAACATCACCGTCATTCGCAAGCGGGGCAATGAGCTCACCTCGTTCAAGGTCCGGCTCGGCGGCGCGATGAAGGGGAATCTCCCGGAGGGGAATGCCCAGGGCATCCCGCAGATCCAGACCGGCGACACGGTGATCGTCCCATGACGATGGTGCGGCACGCTGGACGTGCCCTGGCAGTAGCGGTGCTGCTGTCGAGCGGCGCCGCGTTCGCGGACGCCAAAGTCAGCGCAGTTGCGTCCGTCAATGCAGGCATTGCAAGCAATCCTTATGGCGTCACCAGCGGCGACGCGGCGTCGGGCACGCTGATCGGCGATTTCGCGCCGACGGTGGTCATCGGTACGCCGCGGGGCGATCTCTCGCTGTCCGGCCGTGTGGCGCATACCGAATATTTCAAGCGTTACGGCGGCACGACGGACTATACACTTGGAGCCCGGACGGAGCAGCGGCTGAGTGAGCTCACCACGATCAATGGCGCGGTCGGCTTCAACAGCAGCGTTCGCAACGGCCTCTATCCCGTGGTCGACCCCTCGTTCCCGACCAATCCGAACGAGCCGGTCGTTGTCGACCCCTCGGCCGGAAGGGGTTATGCCCAGCGCACCGAGACCTTCAATGGCAGCCTTGGACTGAACACAAGCCTTTCGGCCTATGATACGCTGAGTCTTTCCGCGCGCGGGGCGAGCCTTCGCTATCCGGACGGTGCCGGCTCGTCGCTGACCTACAAAACTTATGGCGGATCTGCGTCCTACAGCCGCACCATCGGGCCTGCGACGTCGATCGGCCTGTCGTTCGATCTCGGCAAGATCGATTATACGACGGGCGCGAATGACAGTACGCAATATTCGCCCGCCGCGACGTTCGCTACCCGCCTCGCCGATCGCGTCTCGCTGAACCTCAGTGCGGGCGTCACGATCAGTCACTTCAACCAGCTGACCGGCAGCAACAGCAAAACCTCCTTCTCCGGCTCGGTCGGCCTTTGTTATAGCGGGGACCTGTCCCGCTTCTGCCTGAACGGATCCCGGCGGGTCGGGGCAAGCTCGATCTCCGGCACGTCCACTGTGACATCGTTCGGCGCCACCTACAGTCTTCAGCTCGATCCGCGCAGCAACATCGCGGCCAACCTTTCCTACGCGCGATCGCGCGCCTTGGCCGGGTTTACGGGCGAGAACAGTGATTATGGTTATGGCAGCCTGAGCTACAACCGGACCATTCTCGAGCGGCTCTCGGCCGTCGTGACAGTCTCCTATAGTGATAGTAAAAACCAATTCATCGATCCCCGCGGGAATTTCTCCGGCACGGTGGGACTGAGATACAGGCTGGGTGAACTCTGATGAACAACGTCCAGGTCCATTATGACGTCGCCGAGGAACGGGGCAGTGGCGCCTCCTTCCTCCCGTATCTGCCATCGATCATCTGGCAACGGAAATGGCTGCTGATCATCCCGTCGCTGCTGGCGCTGATCGCGGCGCTCGCGACGGCGTTCCTTTTGCCGACCAAATATCAGTCGCGTGCGGTGCTTCTCGTCGAGGCTCCGTTGCTGCCGGGTGACGTTGCGGGAGGCGACCCGAGCGGGGCCGAGGTGGTCGATTCGCGCATGGCGCGCATTCGCCAGCAGGTGCTGAGCCGGCCGCAACTGATCGAGCTCATCCAGCGCAACAGCCTCTACCAAACCGAGTTGCGCTCCAGCTCCCTCTCCGAAGTGATCGAGAAGATGCGCGGTTCCATCGCGATCGAGCCGGTCACCGCCGACATCCAGTCAACCAGCAGCGGCCGCCGCAGCACGATCGCCTTCGGCATGAGCTTCTTCTATTCCGATCCGATCAAGGCCCAGGCCGTCGCCCAGGCGCTGACCGAGCAGGTGTTGCAGATCGACGCATCAAAGAGCGCAGCGCAGGCCGTCAACACCGTCGAGTTCCTGACCGATCAGGCGACCGATCTTCAAACGCAGATCAGCCAGCTCGAATCGGCGCTCGCCCAGGTCAAGGCTCAGAACGGCCTTGCGCTCTCGCCAAGCCTCGGCATGTATGCCGGCGGCAGTAGCGGCGGCATCGATGGCCAGATCGCCGCGCTGCAGGCCGCGAATGCCCAGCTCATCGCCCAGCGCGACATGACGAAGAACGGGGCCGACCGCGACCCGGTCGTCGCGCAGGCGGAACAAGCCCTGGCAGCCGCCCAGGCCGCCTATTCCGACAAGCATCCCGATGTGATCCTGGCCAAACAACGGCTCGCCGAAGCGAAGGAACTCGCCAAGTCGAACGTGACCAGGGTGCCGATGAATGCGCTCGACGCACAGCTTGCCTCCAACAACAAGCAGATCGCTATCCTGCAAGCCGCCAAGGGAAGCGAAACGAGCCGCAGCCAGACGATCATGAACGCGCAGATGCGCGCCCCGCTGGTCCAGCAGCAGGTCAGCCAGCTGCAGGAACGCCTCGATGGTCTGAACGCGCAATATCAGCGCGTGCAGAACCAGCTTCTGTCCGCCAAGGCAGGCAAGAAAGCCGAGGACGAGCAGCAGGGCGAGCGTCTTTCCGTCATCGATCCCCCCGTCATTCCCGACGAGCCGGTATCTCCGAACCGACCGATGATCATCACGATGATCACCGGCGCGGGCATCGGCCTCGGTCTCGCCGTCATCCTGTTCATCGAGCTGCTCATGAAGCCGATCCGCGACGCCGGCGCAATCGTCGCCGCGACGGGTGAGGCGCCGCTGGTCGTCATCCCGACGATCCTGACCAAGGGTGAGCGCCAGAAGAAGGGCCTCAAGAGCCTATGGCCGTTCGGCGGCGGTGACGATGATGATGACGAGGATGACGACGAGCCTGTCAGGGCGAGGGTGAAGAAATAGCAGTGCGCCGAAGGAGTTTGACCAGTGTCTGATGAGCTTACGCTAACCAAGTCGCTGAGCACCCCGTTCCTGATCCCGAACCAGAGCGACCTTGCTCTGTTCACGCCGGATTGGCAGGTGCTCGAGAATAATCATATCGTCGGCTTCAACAGTCGCCACATCTCGTCGCGTCCCTTCAGTCTGCTGCGCTCGCAGATGGTGAAGCGTATGAAGGCGCGCGGGCACAAGCTGGTCGGCGTGACCTCACCGGCACCGGGCGCCGGCAAGTCGTTCCTGACGGCCAATCTGGCCGCGACGCTGAGCCGCCTGCCCAATCACCAGATCCACGTCTTCGACCTTGACGTGCGCCGCGCCTCGCTCTCCGCCAATTTCGGCCTGTTGGGCGAGATCGGCTTCGAGCGCTTCCTCGCCGGCGAGACGGACGATCTCACCAGAATTGGCCGCCATGTCGAAGGCACCAATCTCTCGCTCTATCCCTGCTATGCGAATGACCTCGAGACAATGCCGCTGCTCGCCAGCGAACGTTTCGCGGCGTTCATCAGCTCGCTGCGCAGCCTGGGCGAGGAGCATATCGTGCTGTTCGATATGCCACCGGTGTTCGCCAATGATGATGCGATGGTCGTCGCCTCGCAGATCGACGCCTATTTGATGGTGATCGAACAGGGCCGCAACAGCCAGAAGCAGGTCACCGACGCGATGCGTTTGCTCGATCCGTCGGACTGCATCGGTTCGGTGCTGAACCGCTATGACGGGGGCGTAGGCGACCCCTATGGCTACAGCTACGGGGCCTACGGCAAATATACGGACTATTTCAGCAAGGGCGACTGAGCGCCTTTCGCGAAAGGCGGATACGCAAAGGGCGGCCGATCGATGGATCGGCCGCCCTATTTGTTTTTGAAAACTCCCTCAAAGACTCGGATCAATCAGATATTTCGCACCGGTGCCCTTGCGCTCATAGGCACGCGCAATCTGCGGATTCAGCACGTCGGAAAGGCTGATCGTGGCACCGAACCGGCTGGCGAAGGTCGTCTTGAGCTCGTCCTGCACCCGCCTGGCGTGGCTTTGCAACGTTTCGGGATTGGCCTTCTGCAGGAAGTGGGTCAACAGCCAGCCGTCCACCTTCCAGGCATAGCCGGTGCGCTCGATGATGGTCGGGCCGGGATCGAGTGTGCCGTAAATATAGACCTGCTTCATGACGTTGGAGCCATAGCGGTTGAAGCTCTCCAGGCTGCGGGCCGCAACCACTTCCATGGCGTCAAGGATCTGGCTGGCCATCGTGCCGCCGCCGATCGCGTCAAAGGCGATGGTGGCGCCGGTGGCGGCGATCGCATCGATCAGTCGGTCGCGGAAATCGGGCGTACTGCTGTCGACGACATGGGTCGCGCCGATGCCGCGAAGCAAAGCGGCCTGAGCCTCGCTGCGCACGATGTTGACCAGCGGGACGCCATCGGCCAGGCAGATGCGCAGCAGCATCTGGCCTAGATTGGAGGCGGCAGCGGTGTGGACGATCGCGCTATGGCCTTCCATGCGCATGGTCTCGACGAAGCCCAGGGCAGTGCGCGGGTTGACGACGGCGGAGGCGCCGTCCGCCGCGCTGGCATCCTCGGGAAGCAGCGTGGTCGCGGCGGCGGGCAGCTTGCGATAGGTCGCGTACATGCCGCCGCCGACGGCTGCGACCTTGCGCCCGAGCAGATGCTGGACGTCGGGGCCCGCCTTGACGACCGTTCCCGCACCCTCGTTCCCCACCGCAAGCGCCTTGCCAACACGCAGCGCAACGGCGGGCAGGCGATCGGCGGGCAGGTCAGCAACCAGAACCGAATTGTCGGCGGTGCCCTCCGTCCGGAACGTCCCGGCAATGGCGCGATCGACCAGCAAGCCAAGGTCCGACGGGTTGATCGGCGCTGCCTCGACGCGGACGATCACCTCGCCCGGCCCGGGGTCGTCCACGGCGATCGGCTCCCGGCTGATTCGCAGCTGGCCTTCGGCGGTGATGAGCGAGCGCAGTTCGTATCCGTCGAGCGTATCGGCCATCTCATCCTCCCGTCGGCTTTTGCCGTGGGCGGCTTCTTAACGCGTAATCGCCGCGCGCTCCAGCAGCGAACGCCACCAGCCTTCGTTGGCGAGATACCAGGCCAGCGTCTGTGCGAAGCCCTCATGGAAGGTGCGGCGCGGTGCGTAGCCCAGTTCGCCCCGCGCCTTGGTCTCGTCGATCGCATAGCGCCGGTCGTGGCCCTTGCGATCGGTGACATAGGTCTTGAGGCTGGCGGAGGGCTGGCCCTTCGCGGCCGGCGCATCAGGGAAACGCTCGGCAAGCGACGGCGTCTCCACGAAAGCGCGATCGACTGTGCTGCAGATCTCGTCGATCACCGCGAGATTGGGCAGCTCCTGCCCGCCACCGATGTTATAGGTCTCGCCCGGGCGGCCGACCTCGATCACCTTCTCGATGCCGTAGCAATGATCCTCGACATGCAGCCAGTCGCGCACGTTCATGCCATCGCCATAGATGGGCAGGTTGCGGCCATGCAGGCAGTTCAGCAGGAACAGCGGGATCAGCTTCTCGGGAAATTGATAGGGCCCGTAGTTGTTCGAGCAATTGCTCGTGCTGACCTCCAGCCCGTAGGTGTGGTGATAAGCGCGCACGAGATGGTCCGAGGCAGCCTTGCTCGCCGAGTAGGGCGAATTGGGCTCATATTGCTTGGTCTCGGCGAAGGCCGGATCATCCGGCCCGAGCGAGCCATAGACCTCGTCGGTCGAGACATGGTGGAAGCGGTGCGGCTTGCCGGTGCCCGTGTCCAGCCACAGCTTGCGCGCAGCTTTCAACAGGCTGTGCGTGCCGACGACATTGGTGGTGACGAAGGCGTCCGGACCGGTGATCGAGCGATCGACATGGCTTTCCGCCGCGAAATGGACGATCGTGTCGATGGAGCGCTCGCCAAGCAGCTTTTCGACCAGCGCCGTGTCGCAGATGTCGCCCTCGATCAGGTCGACACTATTGAGGCCATCGAGATTGGCGGGATTGCCGGCATAGGTCAGCACGTCGAGCACCGTGACCGTGTCGGCCGGGTGATGCTTCGCCCAATAATGCACGAAATTGGCGCCGATGAAGCCGGCGCCGCCGGTGACGAGCAGATTAGCCATTGGCCTTGATCACTCCGAGCATGTCGCGAAGATGGACGCGCCAGTGCGGCGCGGGCGCACCGACCAACGCGATGGCCGAGCGTTTGTCGAGAACTGAATAAGAAGGGCGCCGCGCGGGCGTCGGATAGTCGCTGGTCGCGATTGGCAGCACGGGCACCTGCCTCGTCAGCAGGCCGATGGCGAGCGCTTCTTCCTGTATGGCCAGCGCGAAATCGTACCAGCTCGCCGCGCCGCTGTCCGTCCAGTGATGGATGCCGGTGGCGCCGGTGGCATCCAGCGCCCAGAGCGCGCGCGCCAGGCCAGCGGCATAAGTCGGCGTGCCGACCTGGTCGGCGACGACGCGCACTTCGTCGCGATCGGCCATCAGGCGCAGCATGGTGCGCACGAAGTTGCTGCCGGTGACGCCATAGACCCAGGCGGTGCGGACGATCAGAGCCTGCGGATGCGCGGCCTGCACTGCTTGCTCGCCCGCTAGCTTGGTCGCCCCATAGACGCCGAGGGGCGCGGTCGGATGATCGGGGCGATAGGGTACGCCATTCGAGCCGTCGAATACAAAGTCGGTGGACACATGGATGAAGCGCGCGCGCTGAACCGCCGCCGCCGCGGCGAGGGCACCGGCCCCTTCCGCATTGATGCGATGCGCCTCGATCTGGTCGCTCTCGGCCCGGTCCACGGCCGTGTAGGCAGCGGCATTGATCACCAGATCAGGCTCGGTCTCGTCGAACAGGTCGACGATCGCTGCCTCATCGGCGATGTCCAGCGACTGACGGTCCAGCGCCACCACGTCCGCATGGGCAGGCGCGCTCGACTGGAGGGCACGGCCGAGCTGGCCGCCGGCGCCGGTGATCAGCACCTTCACGGGAAGGTCACCGCGTCGGCCAGCAGCTTGCCGGCCAGGTCCTTGGCATTGAGCTGCGGCACGATGTCGCCGAGCGGCCAGTCGATGCCCAGCGCCGGATCGTTCCAGAGCAGGCTATGCTCGTTGGACGGGTCGTAATAGCCGCGGCACTTGTAAAGAAAATCGGTGCCGTCCTCCAGGCAGAGGAAGCCGTGAGCCATGCCTTCGGGTACCCAGAACATGCGCTTGTTGGCGGCGCTGAGCTCGACACCGACCGATGTGCCGAACGTCGGCGAAGAACGGCGCATGTCGACCGCGACGTCATACACCGCGCCCGCCGTCACGCGGACCAGCTTGCCCTGCGCACCGGGCGACTGATAGTGCAGCCCCCTCAGCACGCCGCGCGAGGAGCGGCTGTGATTGTCCTGCACGAAGTCGACGTCGAGGCCAATGTCGCGGAACGTCCGCTGGTTCCAGCTCTCCATGAAGAAACCGCGCTCGTCGCCGAACACACGCGGCTCCAGGATCAGTACGCCCTCGATGGCCGTCTCGATGACATTCATGCGACGCCGCGCTCCAGCAGTTTCAGGAGATATTCGCCATAGCCGGACTTGCGCAGTGGCTCGGCGATCCGCAGCAGCTGCGCATCGTCGATGAAGCCCATGCGCCAGCAGAGTTCCTCGGGGCAGCAAATCTTGAGGCCCTGCCTCTCCTCGGTGATGCGGACATAATTGGCGGCGTCGATCAGCGAGCCGTGCGTGCCGGTGTCGAGCCAGGCATAGCCGCGCCCCATCAGTTCGACATTGAGCTCGCCCGCTTCGAGATAGAGCCGGTTGAGATCGGTGATCTCCAGCTCGCCGCGCGGCGACGGCTGGATCTGGTGGGCCCGCTCGACGGCCTGACCATCATAGAAATAGAGGCCGGTTACCGCATAGTTCGACTTGGGCTGCGTCGGCTTCTCCTCGATCGTCTCGGCCTTGCCATCCTTGTCAAAGGAGACGACGCCATAGGCTTTCGGGTCGCTCACATAATAGCCGAACACGGTTGCGCCGCTCTCGCGCGCCGACGCGGCAGCGAGCAGATCGGTGAGGCCGTGGCCATAGAAGATGTTGTCGCCAAGGATCAGCGTCGAGGGATCGGTGCCGACGAAATCGGCGCCGATATGATAGGCCTGCGCCAGCCCGCCCGGCTGCGGCTGCACGGCATAATGGAGCGTGAGACCCATGTCGGACCCGTCGCCGAGCAGCGCCTGGAAGGCGGCCTGATCCTGCGGCGTGGTGATGATCATGATCTCGCGAATGCCCGACATGATCAGCACCGAGAGCGGGTAATAGATCATCGGCTTGTCATAGACCGGCATCAGCTGCTTCGAGACGGCCTTGGTCAGAGGGTAGAGCCGCGTCCCCGATCCGCCGGCCAGAATAATCCCTTTACGCACACATGACTCCCACATTGCGACCTCGATCCGCCGCGTTCCCGCCCTAGCCGTTCAATTGCATGTTGCAAACATCGGATCGATGATCTGGGCGCTTCGCCCGGCCGTTAACGTAATCGTGAACCGTATGTCCCAAAAACATCGTGAATCGCTTTGCGTTTTTCTGTCAGAAAAATTAGCGCTTGGCCTCGAATCTGACTAATTGGCGGTTTACGGTCTGCCGTCTGCGGAGAAGATAAATGGAAACGGCCTATGACTGGCTTTCGCTTGCAATCTTCGCGGGGATCATCGTGCTGTTCCTGCAGCGCTCTTCCATGGAAAATCCGCCGGACCGCATGATCGACTATCTGCCGCCGGCGCTCGGCTGCGCGATCGCCAACCAGGCCGGCAATTATGCGATCGAGAATGACAGCATGCTTATGCATGGCGTGGCTGTTGCCCTCCTGGGCGGCGTCGTCGCTTATGTCTGGCTGGTGCTGAAGCCGAGTTTGAAATAAGGGCTCTTCGAGCGTTGGCGCGGGAGGAGGCGTTCGCTCCAGCAATCGTCGGCGGCGCCGCCGGTCCTTGCCTCATCCGGACCGGCTCCTAAACAGCGGCAATAGAGGACCATTCGCGTGAAAATCACCATGATCGGCTCGGGCTATGTGGGCCTGGTTTCGGGTGCCTGCTTCGCCGATTTCGGCCATGATGTGATCTGTTTCGACAAGGACCAGACGAAGATCGACGCGCTGCTGGCCGGTCGCATCCCGATCTTCGAGCCGGGGCTGGACCATCTCGTCGCCAGCAATGCCGCCGCCGGCCGGCTCTCCTTCACCACCGATGCCGCGCAGGCGCTGGCCGATCCCGATGCCGTGTTCATCGCTGTCGGCACCCCCTCGCGCCGGGGCGACGGCCATGCAGACCTGTCCTACGTCTATGCGGCGGCGGCCGAGATCGCGGCCCACATCAAGCGCTTCACGGTGATCGTCGACAAGTCGACCGTTCCCGTCGGCACCGGCGACGAGGTCGAACGCATCATCCGCGAGACCAATTCGGACGCGGATTTCGCAGTGGTCTCCAATCCCGAGTTCCTGCGTGAAGGCGCGGCGATCGACGACTTCAAGCGGCCCGACCGCGTCGTCATCGGCGGCGACGATCCGCGCGCGCTGGAAGTGATGCGACAAATTTATCGCCCGCTCGCGCTCGGCCGCTCCCCGATCATCGAGATGAGCCGTAAGGGCGCCGAGCTCACCAAATATGCCGGCAACGCCTTCCTCGCGACCAAGATCACGTTCATCAACGAAATTGCCGACCTGTGTGAAAAGGTCGGCGCGGACGTGCAGGACGTCGCGCGCGGTATCGGCCTCGACAATCGCATCGGCAGCAAGTTCCTGCACGCCGGGCCGGGTTATGGCGGTTCCTGCTTTCCGAAGGACACCGTCGCCTTGCTGAAGACCGCGCAGGACTTCGAGGCGCCGCAGCGCATCGTCGAGGCGGTCGTCGCGGTCAACGACCAGCGCAAGCGCGCCATGGGCCGCAAGGTGATCGCGGCCTGCGGCGGCGACGTGCGCGGCAAGACGATTGCGGTGCTCGGCCTGACCTTCAAACCCAATACCGACGACATGCGCGATTCGCCCGCCATCGCCATCGTGCAGACCCTGCAGGATGCCGGCGCCACCGTCCGCGCCTATGATCCCGAGGGCATGGCGCAGGCGAAGAAGGACCTGCCCGATATCGGCTATTGCGCCAGCGCCTATGAGACGATGGAAGGCGCCGACGCGCTCGTCATTGTAACCGAATGGGACGCATTCCGGGCGCTCGATCTCAACCGCGCCAAGGCGTTGCTGAAGGCGCCGATTCTTGTCGATCTGCGTAATATCTATCCCCGCAAGGCCGTCGAGGACGCCGGCTTCACCTACACCGCCGTGGGCCGGTGAGCGACGCGCCGCCGATCCTGGTCACGGGCGCCGCCGGCTTCATCGGCCATGCGACGGCGCACCGACTGCTGGCGCGAGGTGAGCGGGTCGTCGGCATCGACAACGTCAACGATTATTACGACCCGGCACTCAAGGAAGCGCGACTCGCGACGTTTGAGGGGCTGGATGGTTTTGCCTTTCATCGCATGGACATTGCCGACGCACCCGCCATCGCCACGCTGGTGCGAGACAATGGGATCCGCCGGATCATCCATCTCGCGGCGCAGGCGGGCGTACGCTACAGCCTGGAAAATCCCTTCGCCTATGAGCGCTCGAACCTGGCGGGCCATCTCTCTTTGCTTGAGGCGTGCCGTCATGCGGAAGGTTTCGAGCATCTCGTCTATGCCTCGTCGAGCAGCGTCTATGGCGACCGACCGCTCGCCGACCGCGGCTTTCGCGAGGATGATCCCGTCGACATGCCGGTCTCGCTCTATGCCGCGACCAAGCGCAGCTGCGAACTGATCAGCCAAAGCTACGCAAAACTCTATGGTTTCCCGCAGACGGGCTTGCGGTTCTTCACCGTTTATGGCCCGTGGGGCCGGCCCGACATGGCCTATTTCGGCTTCGCCCAGAAGATCCTGAGCGGCAGGCCGATCGAGGTCTATGGCGAAGGGCGGATGGCGCGCGACTTCACCTATATCGACGACATTGTTGACGGCATCATCGGCGCACTCGACAATCCGCCGGCAGCCCAAGAGAATCGCATCCTCAACATCGGGAACAGTCATCCGGTCGGTTTGATGGAAATGATCGACACGCTGGAGACCGCAATCGGCCGGAAAGCGGAAAAAATCATGCGGCCGATGCAACCGGGCGATGTCACCGCGACTTATGCCGATGTCTCGAAACTGACGGCGCTGACCGGTTACCAACCCAAGGTGATGCTCACCGAAGGTTTGGACCGCTTCGCCGCCTGGTATCGGGATTTTTACGGTGATGTTGGATAGCCAGCGCTATTCCATGCCGACCTGAACAGTGGGGTGTCCAAAGGTGAAGATCCGCAAAGCCGTCTTTCCCGTCGCCGGTCTCGGCACGCGCTTCCTGCCCGCGACCAAGGCCGTGCCCAAGGAGATGCTGCCCGTCGTCGACCGGCCGCTGATCCAATATGCGGTGGACGAGGCGATCGAAGCCGGCATTGAAACGATGATCTTCGTCACCGGCCGCAACAAGGCGGCCATCGAGGATCATTTCGACGTCGCCTATGAGCTGGAGCGCACCCAGGCCGATCGCGGCAAGAGCATCGCCGCGCTGGAAGGCACGCGATTGACGCCGGGCAATGCCATCTTCGTGCGTCAGCAGGAACCGCGCGGCTTGGGTCACGCCATCTGGTGCGCGCGCGACATCGTCGGCAATGAGCCTTTCGCGATCATCCTCCCGGACGAGTTGCTGATCGGACGCGCCAGAGGCTGCCTTGCGCAGATGGTCGAACAATATGACAAGATCGGCGGCAATCTGGTCTGCGCCCTCGAAGTGCCGATGGACGAGACGCCGAGCTATGGGATCATCGATCCGGGCGAGCGTGATGGCGTGCTGACCGAGGTCAGAGGCCTGGTCGAGAAGCCTGCGCTCGGCACCGCGCCTTCCAACCTCATGCTGCCCGGTCGCTATATCCTCCAGCCCGAGGTGATGGGACTGCTCGCAACGCAGGAAGCGGGTGCGGGCGGCGAAGTGCAGCTTACCGACAGCATGGCCAAGCTGATCGGCAAGCAGCCCTTCCATGGCGTGACGTTCGACGGCGAACGGTTTGACTGTGGCTCCAAGCTTGGCTTCGCTCAGGCCAATTTTGCGCTGGCGGCACGGGATGCGAGCATGGGCGCTGATCTCAAAAATTGGGCAAGACAACTGCTCGGCTGATCCATCCGGCAACTCCGTCAGCTATCGTTCATGCAACCGGACCGACATGCGATCGTTCCTCTCGCGATGGGGGACAGAAACTTGAAGGGACGCAGAACATGAATCGCAAGACACTCAGCCTCATCATGGCCGCGCCGGTCGCTGCCTTGCTGGTCTCCGCGCCGGCCGATGCGCGCAAGCATCGCCGGACCTACACGGCCGCCGAGCGGCAGCGGATCGCAGAGCGCGACCATGGCAATTGCCTGCGCTTCAACAAGACGACCGGCGCCATCACCGGTGCGGTCGCGGGCGGCCTGCTCGGTCGCGCGATCGACAATGGCGGCTCGACCGGGACCGTGATCGGCGCCGCCGGTGGCGCACTCGCCGGCCACAGTCTCGCGCGGGACGGCCGCAAGCGCTGCTGATCGGGCACATCGCCGAGCATGAATCTGGGGGGCGGGATCGGTTGATCCCGCCCTCAGTCTATCCAGAGACCGCGAGTCCTGTGCCAGTTCTCGATGGACTGTTCGGGATAGAGATCGAAGCACTGATCGTGTGGGCCGACTTGCGGCATGACCCAGCTAGCCTTGTATTTGAGCATCAGGTGGACGTTGGCGGGCGGCACCGGCAGGTCGGTATCGATCGCGCTGGCGAATGGGTGGACAAGGTCCGGCCAGCTTGGATCATAGAGCCACAGCGCCGATCCGCATTCCCGGCAAAAACGCCGCTCGCCGGTCGAGCGCTCGCAATGCTCATGCTCGTCGTCCTGGATGTCCGCGCGATACAGGCCGAGCTTGTCCTCGCCGTCGATCTTCAGCGTCTTCGCCAGCGCGCCGAGATTGATCGCATAGCCGCCCCCGCCCTGCTGCTTGCGGCAGATCGAGCAGTAGCAGCGCTGATAGGGCACGGGCGTGTGGCTCTGGACCGAGAAACGGACGGCGTTGCAGCGGCAGGAACCTTCGAGGGTCAATGGCATGGCGGATCGTCCCAATAACGGAGCTGCCTGTTCAACATCGCCCAGGCCCGAACGTTCCTGCCACGGTAACGCAACTCGGCTGGAGTCGCCGTGATGAGCCTGCCCGAGCATCGGCGTTCACCGTTGGGTTCGCTGCCGCTTGCGGGGATGGGGACGTCGTTCCTCGCTGGCGATAGCACGAAAAAAGGCGGACCTAGTAGGCCCGCCCCTTATCATGTCCGGTTATCATGTCCGTGCGATGCGGTGCGCATCGCACGGCGATCAATGCTCCTTGGTCGACCAGATATTCTGGTAAGACATCCAGGCCAGCACCGTCGCGATCAGCAGGAAGAAGACCACGGCAATACCCGTGCTCTTGCGCGCTTCCATCTTGGGCTCCGCGGCCCAGGTCAGGAAAGCTGAGACGTCCTGCGCCATCTGGTCGACGGTCGGCTTGGGCTGACCCTCGCCATAGCTCACCTGACCCTCGGCCGTCAGCGGCGGCGCCATCGCGAGGTTGAGGTTCGCAAAATAGGGATTGAAGTGAAGACCCTCAGGCGTCTTGGCGTCGGGGAATTCCTTCAGAAGCTCCTTGCCATCCTCATTCTTGTAACCCTGCTGGCTGGTGAAGCCAGTGAGCAGCGAGTGGATATAGTCCGCGCCGCCATGACGCGACTTGGCGACGAGCGACAGGTCCGGTGGAATGGCGTTGTTGTTGGCGGCACGCGCCGCGACATCGTTGGGATAGACGAGCGGGAAGTGGTCGGCCGGAATGCCCGGACGGGTCGACATCTCACCGGTCTTGGGATCGACGTCGGGCACCTGACGGGCCTTGGCGATCGCCTTGATCTCGGCGGGCGAATAGCCCAGCGCCTCGAGATCGCGGAACGCGACCTGCTTGAGCGAATGGCAAGCCGAGCAAACTTCCGTGTAAACCTGGAAGCCGCGCTGCAGCTGCTGCTTGTCATATTTGCCCAAGGGGCCGTTGAAGCTCCAGGCAATCTCTCTGGGATGCTTGTGGAACTCGCCCTCCGCCGTCGGCGCGGGCGGCGCGCTGACGAAGGAAACCGCGCCCCAGATGAAGCTCAGGAGCAGCATGCCTGCGAAGAACAGGCCGACGAGACCGCCGAGGAAACGAACCATTGCTATTGCCCCCTTATTCAGCAGCCGCGGCGAGCGCCGGGTCTGCTTCGACTGGCCTGTGCTTCGCCTTCGCCAGCACCGCCTCGGTGATCGAACCCGGAAGCGGGTCCGGCCGCTCGATCGACGCGATGATCGGCAGGACGATCAGGAAGTGCGCGAAATAATAAGCCGCGGCGATCTGACTGATCATCACATAGGGCTCGGCCGCCGGCGCGCCGCCGCAATAGCCCAGCACCACCACGTCCACGAGCAGAAGATAGAAGAACTTCTTGAACAGCGGACGGTAGGTGCCCGAGCGGACCGGCGAGGTATCGATCCAGGGCAGGAAGAACAGCAGCAGGATCGAGCTGAACATGGCGAGCACGCCGAGCAGCTTCGCGGGGATGATGACGATGCCGGTGAACGGGATCGACAGGTCCATCGTGAAGGCGCGCAGAATCGCGTAGAAGGGCCAGAAATACCATTCGGGCACGATATGTGCCGGCGTCGACATGGGATTGGCCTGAATATAATTGTCCGGGTGGCCCATCGCGTTCGGCGCGAAGAACAGCACCAGCGCGAAGAGCAGCAGGAACACGCCGACGCCGAAGCCGTCCTTGGCCGTGTAATAAGGATGGAACGGCACGGTGTCCTGCGGGCCCTTCACCTCAACACCGGTCGGGTTCGACGAGCCCGGAATGTGCAGCGCCCAGATGTGCAGGATGATGACGCCCGCAATCACGAACGGCAGCAGATAGTGCAGCGAGAAGAAGCGGTTGAGCGTCGCATCGCCCGGCGCGAAACCACCGAGCAGCCAGGTGTGGATCGGATCGCCGACCACCGGAATGGCCGAAAACAGCCCGGTGATCACCTGCGCACCCCAAAAGCTCATCTGGCCCCAGGGCAGCACATAGCCCATGAAGGCGGTCGCCATCATGAGCAGGAAGATGACCACGCCGAGCAGCCACACCATCTCGCGCGGCGCCTTGTAGGAGCCGTAGAAGAGACCGCGGAAGATGTGGATATAGACGACGATGAAGAAGAAGCTGGCGCCGTTGGCATGCGCGTAACGCAGCAGCCAGCCCGAGTTCACGTCGCGCATCATATGCTCGACCGAATCGAAGGCGATGCCGGCATTGCTGGCATAATGCATGGCCAGGATGATGCCGGTGACCAGCTGGATGGTCAGCGCGAGGCCGGCGAGAACGCCGAAATTCCAGAAATAATTGAGATTGCGCGGCACTTCATAGCCGCCGCCGACGGCATTGTAGACGAAGCGCGGCAAAGGCAGCTTCTCGTCGATCCACTTCATCAGCGGAAGCTTCGGCGTGTAATGCTCAGCCCAGGGAAAGCTCATTATCTTTATCCTCAGCCTACGAGAATGGCGGTGTCGGAAGTGTATTTGTACGTCGGAACCTGGAGGTTCTTCGGCGCAGGACCCTTCCGGATGCGGGCGGCGGTGTCATAGGCCGAGCCATGGCACGGGCAGAAATAGCCGCCGAACTCGCCGCGATTCTCGCCCTCGCCCGCACCGAGCGGCACGCAACCGAGATGGGTGCAAACGCCCATGGTGATGAGCCACTGCTTCTTGCCGTCAACCGTGCGCTGCTCCAGCGTCTGCGGGTCACGCAGGGTCGAGGGATCGACGGCGTCGGCCTCGGCGATTTCCTTGGCCGTCAGGTGGCGCACGAACAGAGGCTGCGAGCGGAACACGGCCTTGATCGCCTGACCCTCCGCGATGGCCGAGAGATCGACTTCGCTGGTCGCCTGCGCCAGCACGTCGGCACTGGGGTTCATCTGGTTGATGAGCGGGGCAAGGACGGCGAGGCCGCCCACACCCGCGAAGCTCACCGCCGCGATATTGATGAAGTCGCGGCGGCGAACGCCCTCGCCTTCATGCACCGCAGCGTCCGTCCCTTGCACTTCCGTGGCCATGCGTCGTCATGCCTCCCTTTGCCCGGCGAAAATGCAACCATAGGCTGCACCGGGCCAGAAACTCTCAAATGGCTGCCGATCCGATCCTTGCGGTCCCCTCGTCAGCTTCCCTTTTTGCCGGGGAAGTCCGCGCGTCCGAAGGATGATGCGACACACCGCACGCCAGGATGGTCCCGGCGCGTTCGGGCGCCTGATAGCGTCCTTGATCGCGATTTGCCAACCTTGATTTTTCGCGGGCGCACAGCTTTTTTGACCGCTGTGTGACGGGGCTGTGAACGCGCCCGCCCAGCCGCTAGGACGCGCCCATGCGCATCGCTCTCTATCAGCCGGACATCGCAGGCAACGTCGGCACGATCCTGCGCCTCGCCGCTTGCTGGCAAGTGCCTGTCGACATCATCCTCCCCTGCGGTTTTCCGGCCTCGGATGCGCAGCTGCGGCGCGCGGCGATGGACTATGGCGGAGAGGCGGACGTGACACGCCATGCCGATTTCGCGGCATTCGAGAGCGCCTGTCTGGGTGGCGGCGCCCGGCTCGTCGCGCTCACCAGCAGCGGCGACACGCGACTCACCGACGCCGCCTTCCGTCCGGGCGACATCGTGCTGCTCGGCCGGGAGAGCGCGGGCCTGCCCGCCGAACTCCACGATCGCGCTGACATGCGCGTGCGCATTCCCATGGCGCCGGGCTTTCGGTCCTTGAACCTCGCCGTGGCAACTGGCATCGCCCTTGGCGAAGCCTTGCGGCAGACAGGATTGTTCCCCGAGTGAGAGGCGCCGACCATGACGGACCCCAGGACATTCGAGCAGCAGCGGTTGGATGGCGCGACCTTCCGTGACTGCGCCATGGCGCGGTGCCGGTTCGATGACGTCAACCTTAGCGGCGCGCGGTTCACCAACGTCAATCTGGCCGGCGCTCACCTCGACGATGTCAATCTGAGCCACCTGACCATCGTCAATGCGAACATCGAAGGACTGACCATCGCGGGCTATGACATTCATGCGCTGCTCCAGCCGCTGCTGGCGCGCGACAGCAAGGACGGATGATGACGACGCAGACGATGACCACCCTCGATCCGCAGCAAGCGGCCGCACGTAGCTGGTTCGAAAGCCTGCGCGACCGGATCTGCGCGGCGTTCGAGACGATCGAGCGCGAGGCCGGAAGCGACGCCACGTTCGACTATCTCCCCTGGTGGCGTGAACAGGATGGCGCGAAGGCCGGGCCGATCGAGGAAGGCGGCGCCGGCGGTGGCGTACGCGGCGTCATGAAGGGGAAGGTCTTCGAGAAGGTCGGCGTCAACGTCTCGACCGTGGGCGGCGCCTTCTCACCCGATTTCGCCAGGACCATCCATGGCGCGGGCGAGGAAAATCCCGGCTTCTTCGCAACCGGCATCAGCCTCGTCGCGCATATGGCCAATCCGCATGTGCCCGCGGTGCACATGAACACGCGCATGCTGGTGACGACCAAACGCTGGTTCGGCGGCGGCGCGGATCTCAATCCGCCGATCCCCTATGATGAGGATACGGCCGACTTCCACGCCGCGTTCAGGGCCGCCTGCGAGGCGCACGAGGCCGGCGACTATCCGCGCTTCGCCAAATGGGCGGGCGATTATTTCTATATTCCTCATCGGGGCGTGCATCGCGGCGTCGGCGGCATCTTCTACGATCATCTCGAAGGCGATTTCGATGACAGCTTCGCCTTCACCCGCGCGGTTGGCGAGGCTTTTCTGGACGTCTATCCGCGCATCGTGCGGCGACGCATGGGCCTGCCCTGGACGGCGGCGGAGGAAGCGCACCTGCTTGAATGGCGGGGCCGCTATGTCGAGTTCAATCTCGTCTACGATCGCGGGACGCTCTTCGGGCTCAAGACCGGCGGGAATATCGACGCGATTTTGATGAGTCTGCCGCCAAGGGTGACTTGGGGCTGAAGCGCCTGCTCAGAAGCTCGCGTCGGGCCGCCAGGGCGTCGCAACCGGAGCCGTCGCCGCGCGATAGAGCGCGGCCGAAACCAGCACGATGGCAAGCATCAGCGCCGTCACCATCAGGCCGGCCACGAAATGCAACAGCAGTTCGGCAAGATCGGCCGGGAGCAGCAGCGAGGTTACGACCCCGGTGAACAGGACGCCCGCGATGAACAGCACCCCCATGGCAAGCGTGACGATCGCCAGCAGCGCGAAGATGCGCCAGCCATTGCCCTGAGTGAGCGCGAAGCTGCGCTGGATGATGGTGATCGGGTTCATCTCCTTTTCCGCCGCCGCCACCGCGGCGATCAGCGCGAATCGGCCGGTCAGGTAGAGCGCGGGCAGCACGAACAGGATCATGCCGATCTGCCAGGCCACATTCTGCAGGATATAGGCGACGCAGTAGCTGGGCAGGATGAACAGGGCGGCTTTCAGCGATTCGGCGACGGTCGGCCGCTCCTGGCGCAGCAGCAGAATCAGCATCGCCAGCGTGCCGAACGAGGAGACAAGTGTCCATCCGAGCAGCAGTGGCAGGTTCGCCGTCATGAAGCTCTGGTACCAGGCCGCGAAGGCCTCCTCGTTCACTTTGGGATCCGGCATGCCTTCGGGCACCGAGATGAACTGGATAGCGACGACCAGAGGCATCAGGATGAAGATGCCGCCGATCGCGGTCAGCAGGTCGCGATTGGCGCGGGCCATTTCCCTGGCGTCGTCCCAGACGATATTGAGATCGATCTTGCTCACACGTACGTCACTCCCTTCCCGGCTCGATAGGCAGTTTCTCCGCAAAGAACCAGCACCCGCGCCGCCCTTGCGAAAATTAGCCGCAGGACGCATCTCTTCATCTGCAATGAACCAGCATGTTTCCTTACACGATCATCCGCTGATGGGGATCGACTGGCAGGTCGAACCGGGCCTGCTCGGCTATGAGACGGGTCTCGCCGGGATGGAGGCGCGCGCCGAGGCGATCATCGCCGGCACGGCGCGAGAGCGCATCTGGCTTGTCGAGCATCCCCCGCTCTACACCGCCGGCACCAGCGCGCAGGCCGACGACCTGCTCGCGCCGCGCTTCCCCGTGCATGTGACGGGGCGCGGCGGGCAATATACCTATCATGGCCCTGGCCAGCGGGTGGTCTATCTCAATCTCGATCTCGGCAAGCGCGGCAAGGACGTGCGCCGGTTCGTCCAGGCGCTGGAAGACTGGATGATCGCAGCGCTCGCCGATCTGGGAGTCCCCGCCTGGACGGCGGCCGGCCGGATCGGCGTGTGGACAAGGGGACCGGACGGCGGCGAAGCCAAGATCGGCGCGATCGGCGTGCGCGTGCGCAAATGGGTGACGTTGCACGGTCTGTCGATCAATGTCGCACCCGACCTCTCGCATTATGACGGCATTGTGCCGTGCGGCCTTCGCGCATTCGGCGTCACCAGTCTTGCCGATCTCGGCCTCCCTGCGGAGATGGCCACGCTCGATGCCGCGCTCGCTGGCCGGGCGCCGGCCATGTTGTCCTCAATCGAAACAGGGACGTCAGCGGCAATGCACTCGGGCACTTGAGGGTTGCGCTTCTGGTAACTAAGGTCCGCGCTTTGCGCCGATTGATGGGTCGCACCAGCAAGGCATCCGGCGGCGCCGATAGGAGAATAGAGAGAGATGCCTCGCACGGACATGCCTCGCGCAACCCTCGCGCTGATTGCGGCCCTCGCTGCCAGCCTCGCGCTTGGTGCATGTGAAGACAAGAAGGCCGCCGGCAATGCTGTCGCGATCCACGACATGGAAGTGGTCGACGGGACGGTCAATGACAGCATGACCGACCTGGATGCCGTGAAGGCAGACGGCGTGGGCAATGTCGACAATGCCGGCAATGTCAGTCATCCGGTCGCACCCAAGCAGAGCAATGCGGCCGAGGATGCCGAGACAGTGGCGACGGAGTAGCAGCCCGTCATCCCAGCGAAAGCCGGGATCTCGTGCGATTGTGCGCTGGCCTGCCGTCTGCTTGAACTCTGTTTTCGCTGAATGACGGGGTAGGCGACCTACTTCAATCCGAGCAGCTTGTGCGTCTGCAGCGACAGTCGCCAGCGACAGTCTGACATCACCAGTGCGATCGCGGCCTCGTGCGTCGCTCTGTTCGCCGCCTCGGATCCCCGATCCATGGGCTGGACGAGATAGGCCCGGAAATCCCAGTCGAACAACGCTTCCGGATCGATGCCCTGCTGCGGCCAGACCAGCTTGAGCTCGTCGCCGCTGCGCTGGACGACCTCGCTGCCGGCCTTGGGGCTGATGCAGAGCCAGTCGATCCCCGGCGTTGCTGGTAAGGTGCCGTTGCTCTCTACGGCGATCTCGAAGCCGACCTTGTGCAGCGCCTCAACCAGCGGCGGATCGAGCTGCAGCATCGGTTCGCCGCCGGTCACGACCAGGAAACGGTCGCCCGGCTCTTCGCCCCAGAGCAACCCGGCAGCGGCAGCCAGCGCCTCGGGTGTGGCGAACTTGCCGCCATTCTCGCCATCTGTGCCGACGAAATCCGTGTCGCAGAACCGGCAAATCGCGCCGGCCCGGTCCGCTTCGCGGCCCGACCACAGATTACAGCCGGCAAAGCGCAGGAACACCGCACGCCGCCCGGCCTGCAGGCCTTCGCCCTGCAGCGTGAGGAACATTTCCTTCACCGCATAAGTCATCGGACTGTCATTCCGGCGGGATCGCGTAGCGCGTCGGGTCGGGTATTCCCGCCTCGATGAAACCCTTGGCGCGCAGGCGGCAGCTGTCGCACAAGCCGCAATGCAGCCCCTCCGGTGTCGGATCGTAACAGGACCAGCTCATCCCGGCGTCGAGGCCGAGCCGTGCGGCCTCCTGGGCGATCTGCGCCTTGGTGAGATGCTGGAGCGGCGCCTCGATCCGCATCGGCACGCCCTCGACGCCCTGTCTGGTCGCCAGGTTTGCCAAGACCTCGAACGCCTGAATGAACTCCGGCCGACAATCGGGATAGCCCGAATAATCGAGCGCGTTGACACCGATATAGATGTGCTGCGCGCCGACCACTTCGGCGAGACCAAGGGTCAGCGACAGGAAGATGCTATTGCGCGCGGGCACATAGGTCACCGGAATCCCGGTACCGACGCCGTTCTTGGGCACGGCGATGTCGCTGTCGGTCAGAGCCGAGCCGCCGAACAGCGAGAGATCGAGCGGCAGGACGATGTGGCGCTCGACACCGAGGGCGTGGGCAACGCGCCTGGCCGCCTCCAGCTCGATCCGGTGGCGCTGATTATAGTCGATGGTGAGCGCCGCCAGGCGGAACCCCGCCTCCCGTGCGCGGCCGGCAGCGACCATGGAATCCAGTCCGCCCGAGATCAGGGCGACGGCAATGGGCGTTTCGAAAGTCATGAGGGCGCGCTAGCGCAAATCGGCGATGGAGGAAATGCCGCGCCTCAGTGGGCCAGCGCCGCCGTCTTGCAGGCACCGACCCGGCGCCCCTCGAGCGTCATGGCGAAGGGCGCTCCGCCCGAGATGCCCTGCGAATCGATCTGTACCAGCCGCGCCGTCTCGACGCGCACCGCCGTGCGGCCCTGCCCGGCCTGAGCGCAATCATAGGTGACGGCGACGTTCTGGGCGGAGTTCTCCAGCACGAAGCGCTTGCAGACCCGGCCGGGATGGTAGGGCTGGAGGAGCTGGCTCGGATCGCCGATGCACAGGCGCCGGGGAACCGCGGTGCTGCCGCGCTCCTTGAGCTCCCATTCGCCTCGCTCAAGACCGACAAGCGCGCCGAAATCGGTCTGCGCGAGGACGGCTGCGGCGGGACATGCCACGGTCAAGCCGACCAGAGACAGGAAGTAAGCCCTGCGCACGTTATCCGTTCCCTGTTTAGATTCTCGGCCTCACGTCGACGCGGTCGCGTTCGAGCAAGCTCGGATCTGACACATAATGTGGAATTCTGACCAGAAAAGGGCACGCTGCATCGCTGCGTGCCAATTTCGGTCAGATGACGGGATTTGTCATGGAATCGTCAGTGAATGCTCGGAAATTCGGAGAGCGCGACCTCGAAAATCTTGGAGCAGAAGGCGCAATCCACCGCGATCACGCCGCGCTCGTCGGCCATGTCCTTGCGTTCCTCGGGGCCGAATCGGGCGAGGACGGAGCGGATATGATCGGGATCGCACCGGCAGCCCTTGCGGATCGCGACGGGATTGAAGGCGCGAATCTCCTCTTCCTCATGGAACAGGCGCCAGGCGATATCGGCCAGCGGCAGCTCGGGATCGGTCAGCTCCGCATCCGCCAGCGTGCCGCCCAGGATCATCGCATGCTCCCAGTCGGGATGATCGTGCCGCACGTGCAGGCGCTCGCGGCCGATCTCGCCCTCGGGCAGATGCTGGAGCAGCATGCCCGCCGCGATGCAGCCCTCGCCCGGATCGTGGCGCACGGCGATCTTGCAGATGCTCGGGATCTGCTCGGACTGGGCGAAATAATGCTCCGCCGCCGCGCCCAGGCCGGTGCCTTCGAGCGGAACAATGCCCTGATAGCGCTCGCCACTGGTCGCCTGGTCGAAAGTGATGGCGAGATAGCCCTTGCCGAACAGGCCGAACAGGGTGGGATCGTCGCCCAGCTCGGCGAGGCGCTCGGCATCGAACTTGGCGTAGCCACGCACCGCTCCCGCCTGATAGTCGGCGACCAGCAGCGAGACGATGCCATGCTCGGTCTGCGCCTGCAGGGTCAGCTGCCCGGCATCGTCCTTGAGCAGCGCGCCGAGCAGGCAGGCCAGCACCAGCGCCTCGGCGAGCAGCTTCTCGATCGCCGGTGGATATTTGTGCGCGGAGAGCACGTCGTCGAGCGTCGTGCCGAGGCGCACGAGACGGCCGCGCACATGGCGGGACGGAATTGCGAAGCCGAGCGCTTCATCGGTGAATAGAGCGGAGTCAGTCATACCAAATTCCGTTCGAACCGAGCTTGCCGGAGCCCGGTCCTTTTATCGAAGAGAAAGACAGCCCCCTTCGACTGCCTGCCAAGGCAGGCGCTCAGGACAGGCTTCGACAAGCTCAGGGCGAACGGCTTATTTATGAACGCTCTCGCCGGTTACCAACTCACCCCAACAGTCCGAACGCCCAGAGCAGGATCGACTTCTGCGCATGAAGGCGGTTTTCCGCCTCGTCCCAGATCAGCGACTGCGGGCCGTCGATCACCTCGGCGACCACTTCCTCGCCGCGATGGGCGGGGAGGCAGTGCAGGAACTTCGCGCCCGGCTTCGCACGCGCCATCAGCGCTTGCGTCACCTGATAGGGCATCATCGCCTTGAGCTTCGCCTCGCCGCCGGCCTGACCCATGGAGATCCAGGTATCGGTGACGACGACGTCGGCACCCGTGGCCGCTGCGGCGGCATCGCGAGTCAGAGTGATCGTCGCACCCTTCTGCTGCGCAGCGGCGGCGAAGCGGGGATCGGGATCATAGCCCTGCGGTACGCCGATGCGTACGTCGAATTTGAACAGGCCGGCCGCCTCTATGATCGAATGCAGCACATTATTGCCGTCGCCAAGCCATGCCCATTGGCTACCAGGCAAGGCGATACCATGCTCGATGACCGTCAGGAGGTCCGCGACGATCTGGCAGGGATGCGAGAGATCGGTGAGCCCGTTGATCACCGGCACGCCAGCGTGTTGCGCCATTTCCTCGACCTTGGCGTGATCGTCGGTGCGGATCATGATCGCGTCGACCATGCGGCCGAGCACGCGCGCCGTGTCCGCCACCGTCTCGCCGCGGCCGAGCTGGGTCGTGCCAGCGTCAAGGATCAGCGACGTGCCACCGAGCTGGCGGATCGCCATGTCAAAAGACACGCGAGTGCGCGTCGAATTCTTCTCGAAAATCATCGCGAGGGTGCGACCGGCAAGTGGCGCATCCTTATCCGCAGCGCCGCGCGGCATGGTGGCACGCGCCGCCTTGCGATCGATCGCGTCGGCGATCATCGCGGCGACGGCATCGCCGCCAGCATCGATGAGGTTGAGGAAGTGCCTGATCATGCCAATTTCCGTGTTCCTGCGAAAGCAGGAACCCAGGGCGGTGATGAACCGCCGCCGGGCCCTGGGCTCCTGCTTTCGCAGGAGCACTGATGGGGATTAGGAGCCGGCCGCCCCCGGCGTCCAGAAACTCGCCGCACCGGCCGAGAGCTTCTCGATCGCCTCGCTGATGTGGCTGTCCTCGATGATCAGCGGCGGCAACACGCGCACGACATTCTCGCCGGCCGAGACCGTCAGCAGACCATGCCTGTCGCGCAGATGGGCGACGAAGCCGCGCGCATCCACTTCCGGCTTGAGCTTGAGGCCGAGCATGAGGCCAAGGCCGCGCACTTCCTCGAACACCTGGTCATGATTGGGAATGAGCTGCTCCAGTGCGCCGCGCAGCCGCTCGCCTTTCCTTGCAACCTCGTCGAAGAAGCCTGGCTCCAGCATTACGTCGAGGATGGCCATGCCCGCCGCCATGGCGAGCGGATTGCCGCCATAGGTTGAACCATGGGTGCCGAAGACCATGCCCTTGGCCGCTTCTTCGGTGGCAAGGCAGGCGCCGAGCGGGAAGCCACCGCCAATGCCCTTGGCAACTGCCATGATGTCCGGCTCGATGCCATAATGCTCGTGCGCAAAGAACTTGCCGGTGCGCCCATAGCCGCACTGCACTTCGTCCAGCACCAGCAGCAGGCCATGCTCGTCCGCCGCCTTGCGCAGGCCCTGAATGAACGCGGGCTTGCCGGCGGTGAGGCCGCCCTCGCCCTGCACTGTCTCGACCAGGAAGCCGGCGGTCTCGTCGTCGATCAGCGCCAGCGCGCCGTCGAGATCGTTGAACGGCACATAATCGAAACCGGGCAACAGCGGCTCGAAGCCATCGCGCATCTTGGGCTGATCGGTCGCGCTGATCGCGCCGAGCGTGCGGCCGTGGAAAGCGTTCTTGAACGTGATCAGCTTGTGCCGCTGCGGGTTGCCATTGGCATAATGATAGCGCCGCGCCGTCTTGATGGCGCACTCGACCGCCTCCGCGCCCGAGTTGGTGAAGAAGACGGTGTCGGCGAAGCTGTTGTCGACGATGCGCTGGGCAAGCACCTCACCCTGCGGCGAGCCGTAGAGATTTGAGACGTGCATCAGCGTCGCGGCCTGCTCGGCGATCGCCTTGACCAGATGCGGATGGCCATGGCCGAGCGCGTTGACCGCAATGCCCGCCGCGAAGTCCAGATAGCGCTCGCCGCGCTCGCCGATGAGATAGCAGCCTTCGCCGCGCACCGGACGCACATCGCACCGGGGATAAACGGGCATGAGCGGGGTGATCGACATAGGAAGGCTCCTTTCTCGCACGGTTTCCAGAAACGGAAAAAGGCGGCCCGTGCGAGGCCGCCATGTTCAGGGCGCCCCTATAGACGCGGCGAAGTAGCGAATCAATTACTCCCTTAACCCCTCCCTTTGAGGGATGGGGCTGGACGCGGCACTATGATCGCTGACGCTCGCTGCGAGCGATGCTGCGCCATCGCTACTCCCCCTGAAGGGGAGGGACTAGCTTTTGCTTTTGACCACCGCCGGCACGCCGACCGCCAGCGCGCCGGCCGGCACGTCGCTCATCACCACGGCATTGGCGCCGATCGCGGCATCGTCGCCGATCGTGACGCGGCCCATGATCACCGCACCCGCGCCGATATTCACCCGCTTGCCGATGATCGGCGCCTCGTTCAGTCGGTCGAGCGAGCGCAGGCCCAGCGTGCAGTTCTGGCGGATGATCGAGCCGTCGCCGATGATGCTGGCGCCATGCACGACGATGCCGCCCTGATGCTCGATGACGACGCCTCGGCCGATGATCACCGTGTAGGGAATTTCGATGCCATAGACGTTGCGGCAATGGCGAAAGCCGCACCGGTAGATCATGCTGAGCGGTGCGCGCAGCAGCTTGGAGCGGACGCCCATGCGCCAGTTGCCGAACCGGTGCCAGAAGAGCGTGCGAAAGCCCGGCCGCGTCCATTCGCAACCATGGGAGCGATAATCCTCCGCGACGAGCGCGCACATCTCCCGAAAACTGCTGGCCGCTATCATGCCGGCTTGCCCTCGCTCTGCCCGCGATATTCTATGAGGGCATTGGGGCCGCCGCGCCAGCGCTTCACATGGTAGCGTACCACGCCGCCGAACTGGGCAATCTTCCCCAGAACCATCCAGAAGCCGTAGAAGAGCGCGAAGTTCATCGGCGCGCCGCTGCGCCGCTTGCGCAGGGCAATGCGGGTCGCCTGCAGATAGAAGAGCGCGGCGACGGCCAGCGCGACGAGGCCCGCCGCGGCCGAGGGCACGATCAGGGCGACGAGCGCGGCGAGGATGAAGATCGCCGGCAGCACACCGCCCCACAGGATGATGCTGGGCACGGCACGGCGCCAGTCCGGGAAAGCATTGGCGCCATGGCGCGCGACATGTTCGGCATAGGCGAAGCCGGCACGGCGAGCGCGCAGCCACTGCTGGCGGGCATGATGCATATCCATGTCATGCAGGGTCATCTCGGCATCGATGCGGCGCACCTTCCAGCCCTCGAGGCCAAGGCGCAGGCATAGGTCCGGCTCCTCGCCGGCGATGAGATCGTCGCAATAACCATCGACCTGGCGAAGCGCGGCGAGGCGCATGAGCACATCGCCGCCACAGGTGCGCACGAGACCGACCGGCACGTTCCACTCGTCATCGCACAGCGCATTATAGGGGCTGGCCTGGGGGAAGCGCTCGCGGCGGCGGCCGAACACGGCGCACAGCTCCGGCTCCGCATCGAGCGCGCGGCGCGCCTCGTCGATCCAGCCGGAGGCCAGCTCGCAGTCACCGTCGACGAACTGGATATAATCGAGGCCGGGATGCTCGGCGGTGAGCCGCCGCCAGCCGGCATTGCGCGCCCGCGCCGCGGTAAAACCCTTCGCTGTCGAGAGGCGTTCGACGGTCATGCCAAGGCTCTCCGCGAAGGCGACGCTGTCGTCGGTCGAGCCGGAATCGACATAGACGACCGGGCAGCCCGCCGGCACACTGCGCAGGCAGCGCTTGAGGCGCTCCCCCTCGTTGCGGCCGATGGCGACGAGCCCGATTCGCGGCGCGCTCACGGCCCCGCTCATGGCAAGGTCCAGGCAGGCGCGCGGCCTGGCGGCTCATCCCAGCGAGGAATCGAGCGGCGACTGTCGCGCGCGCGCGGCCAAAAGCCGTGCTCCAGCGTCATCGACACCTCGCGTGGAATCGCGTCCGCGCGCCGGCCCCGCAGCGGGCGCAGCATCAGCGCAAGTGCGCGCCCCGCCAGCCAGGCGATATTGGCGAGGATGAGCCCGCCCCTGCCATAGACCAGCACGAAGAAGCGCCGCCGTGCCTCGAAGCGATAGGCGGGATAGGGCCGCACCGCGACCTGCTTACCGCTTGCCACGCCTGTCGCCGCGCCGGCGATGTGGGTCACGCGGCTCTCCGGCGCGAAGCGGAAGGTCCAGCCCATGCCGCCCATGCGGTGCATCAGCTCGACTTCTTCGAAATAGAGGAAGAAGCCATCGTCGAAGAGGCCGCTCTCCCGCAACGCGGCGCTGCGGAACATCACGCTCGCGCCAGTCAGCCACTCGGCGGGACCCGCTTCCTCGACGAGATCGGGCTTGATGCCGAGCAACCGGCCAAGCTTGGCGAGACCGCAACCGCGTACGAATTCACGCCCGACCGAGGGGAAGCGAAAGGCCGATCCAGCGAGCGTGCCGTCGGGCTCCAGCAGCCGGCTGCAGGCGGCGCCAAGCTTGGGATCGGCCCGGATCGGATCGAGCAGCGCCTTGATGGCGCCCGGCTCGACGACCGTGTCGGGATTGAGGAGGTGGATGAATTCGGGCGGATCGGCGCGCTGGAGCAGACGCAGCATCGCCTGGTTGTTCGCCCAGCCGAAGCCGCCGTTCAGATCCAGCGGGAGGACGCTGACCCAGTCCCGAAAGCTTTCCGCCGCGAAATGACCCGCCAGCGCCTCGGCCGAGCCATCCCCACTATCGCCGTCGACGACGACGACCTCGAACGGTCCCGCCGTCGCCCGCTCCTCCGCCAGCGCCTCGACGCAGCGGATCGCAAAGTCCGCCGTCCGATAGTTCACGGTCACGATCGCGAGGCTGGGATTGGGGAGATCGGCCATATGGCTCCGGATAAGTGATCGGGCGGAGACGGGCAACTGCGCGCCTTCCCCCTTATCTCCCATATGTTAACACGGGATGGGGGCGGAGTTCAGCGCCGGTGCAGCGCTGCCACCGATCGCGCCACGGACTGCATCAGCGCCCAGCGCTCCGGAATGGACACGGTCGTCTCGCCGATCATCACGGCGATCGCATAGCTGGTGCCGTCCGGCGCGGTCATGATGCCGACATCGTTGAAGCCGGTCGAACGTGGCGCCAGTTCCTGCCCGGTCCCGGTCTTGTGGAGATAGGTCCAGCCTTCCGGCACCCCGCCCTTGATGCGCTGCGGACCGGTCTTGGCCTCACCCATCGTGGTGAGCAGCAGCTGCGTCGAGGCGGGCGAGAGCATGTCGCCCTTCTTGAGCTTGGCGAGCGCCTTGACGATGGCGAGCGGGGCCGCGCCGTCGATCGGATTGGCGAGATAATTGTCGAGCGCCTTCTCGCGCACCGAGCGCGGCAGGTTCGCCCGCGCCGCGTAGAAGCGGCGGCCCATCGCCATGTCCTGCGACCAGGTGAGGCCGGCCGTATAGCTCTGCAGGGCGCGCTCGCCGGGGCCGAAACGAATCGCGTCGGGACTGAAGAAGCGCCGTGCCAGGAAGCCGCGCACCGTATCCGGCCCACCGATCGTGCGCAGGATCGAATCGTTCGCGGTGTTGTCGCTCTGCGTCATGGCGCGATAGAAGAGATCGCGCACCGTCGTCTTGTAACCGGTGTCGGCCTTCACCATCGCGGCGATCGGCTGGTGGAAGAGTGTGAGGTCCGTCGGGCGGATCGTCACCGGCGTATCGAGCGTCAGCTTGCCGCGATCGATCGCGTCGAACATGGCCATCGAGACCCAGAGCTTCGAGACGCTCTGCTGCGGGAAGAGGAGATTGCCGTTGTAGGAGATCGTCCAGCCCGCGTCGACGCGCTGGATGGCGATGCCGACCTTGCCGTTGAACTGCTTGCCGAGCTGCTGGATCGTCGCGACCAGAGCCGGCGACGGAGGCGCGGGCGCCTGCGCCAGATTGGCCATCGGCTGGCCAGGTTCCACAGCCTTGGGCGGCGCCGGCAAGGCGGGGCGGGGCGCGGCGGCGAGCTGCTGCGTCGCCGGAATCGCCGTGCAAGCGCCCGCGAGAGCGATCAGCCCTATCCCAGTCAGCAATGGCGTCAGGCGCCCCCGTCGTGCCACGAAACTTCCCTTAGCATTCATGCCCATAGTCTTGCACAAACAGCCTTAACAGAGGCCGAACGGGTGCAACCCGCCTGCGGCGATCCGAGTCTGATTTGCGGCGAACCGAATCGAAACCGGGAACCCGCCTAACCTTTGATTCAGATCAATGCCCGTCAGGTAAGAGCGCAGCAGAACAAGCGCATCGCACAGACAGGAGTCCGCGCCGTGAGCGCAAGATTTCCACAGGAGCAGTTCACCGCGACCAGTGCCGCGCCACGTCGCCCGCTTTAATTGAATCCGGCTCCTCTCCGAGCCCAATCCTGAGGGCGCGTCGCACAGGCTACGCGCCCTCTTCTTTGTCACGGCACTAACACCGTATCTGCGGCTTCCGGCAGCATCTCGGGATAATCCAGCGTGTAGTGCAGCCCGCGGCTCTCCTTGCGCTTCAAGGCGCAGCGGATGATCAGACGGGCGACTTCCAGCAGGTTGCGCAGCTCGATGAGATCGGCCGTGACGCGGAAATTGCCGTAATAATCGTCCACCTCCCTGGCCAGCAGGTCGGCGCGGTGCTGGGCGCGCTCCAGCCGCTTCGTGGTGCGCACGATGCCGACATAGTCCCACATGAAGCGGCGGATTTCCTTCCAGTTGTGGGTGACGATGACTTCCTCGTCGCTGTCGGTGACGCGGCTCTCGTCCCACGGGCGGATCAGCGGGGCGGCGGGCAGCGCATCCCAGTTGGCGCGGATATGATTGGCGGCCGCCTCGCCGAACACGAAGCATTCGAGCAGCGAGTTGGAGGCGAGGCGATTGGCGCCGTGCAGGCCGCTCTCGGTCACCTCGCCGGCCGCATAGAGGCCGGGCAGATCGGTCTTGCCGTCGAGATCGATGACCACGCCGCCGCAGGTATAATGCTGCGCCGGGACGACCGGGATCGGCTCCTTCGTGATGTCGATGTCGAGATCGAGCAGCCGCGCGTAGATGGTCGGGAAATGCTCCTTGATGAATTCCGGCTCCTTGTGACTGATGTCGAGATGGACATAGTCGAGGCCGAGCCGCTTGATCTCATGGTCGATGGCGCGGGCGACGACGTCGCGGGGCGCGAGCTCGCCGCGCTTGTCGAACCGGTCCATGAAGCGTTTGCCGCCGCCGGGCACGCCGGGCGGGAGCTTCAGCTTGCCGCCCTCGCCGCGCATCGCCTCGGTGATCAGGAAGTTCTTGACCTCGAGATTGTAGAGGCAGGTCGGGTGGAACTGCATCATCTCCATGTTGGAGACGCGGCAACCGGCGCGCCAGGCCATGGCGATGCCGTCGCCGGTGGCGCCGCGCGGCGCGGTTGAGAAGAGATAGGTGCGCCCCGCCCCACCCGTCGCGAGAATAGTCGCGCGGGCGACGAAGGCATCGACACGGCCCGCCTTCTGATTGAAGGCATAGACGCCCCAGACATGGCCATCGCCCGAATAATGCTCGCCATGGCGCGAGGTGATGAGGTCGATCGCGACCATATCCTCCTGCAGCGTGATGTTCGGGTTGGCGCGTGCGGCCTTGAGCAAGGCCTTCTGCACCGCCGCGCCGGTGGCATCGTCGACATGGACGATGCGACGGTGCGAGTGGCCGCCCTCGCGCGTCAGATGCCAGCGCTCGCCGAATTGCTCGCCGTCATTGAACGGCACGCCGAGCGCCGCCAGCCGCTCAATCGCCGCTGGCGCCTCGGACACGACGAACTCGACCGTCGCGCGATCGTTGAGCCCCGCGCCCGCGATCATCGTGTCCTCGACATGCGCCTCGAAGCTGTCGCCCGCGTCCAGCACCGCCGCGATGCCGCCCTGCGCCCAATTGGTCGAGCCGCTGTCGAGCGCGCCTTTGGCAAGGACGAGCACCTTGCGGTCCTGCGCGAGATTGATCGCCGCAGTGAGGCCGGCGGCGCCGGAGCCGATAATGACGACGTCGTGAGTGGAGATTGTCATGGGTCTTCTCTCCCCCTCCCGCAGGCGGGAGGGGGCTGGGGGGTGGGCAGGTCCAGCGCCTGCAAAATGGAAAGGAGCACGCCTTCGAGGTTCGCCATTACATCTGCATTCTGAAAACGCAGGACGCGATAGCCACGAACGACCAAATAGATGTCCCGCTGCGCATCCTCATCCTGCCGAACATCATGGGATGTTCCGTCGAGCTCCACAACCAGCTTGTGCTCCCGACAGAGGAAGTCCGCAAAGAACGGACCGATCGGGATCTGGCGGCTGAACTTGTGGCCGCCGAGCTGGCGGGCCTTCAGGCTCTGCCAAAGCAACCGTTCAGGTGGGGAGGCGTCGTTTCTGAGGTCTTGCGCCCGGTCCGTATTTCGCGACCGGAAGGTCCGCTGCCCACCCCCCGGCCCCCTCCCACCTGCGGGAGGGGGAGCGTCCGGCAAATCCTCCCTCAAGCCGCCGCCCGGGTGAGCGTCAGGAACACATCCTCCAGGTCGGGGTCGTGCGTGCTCACGTCGACGATCGCGAAGCCCTCGCTCTGGACGAGGTTCAGCACCTCGCCGGCGGTGGCGCGGTTCTTGAGATAGGTGATCTTGAGGCTGCGCTCGCCGCTCTTCTCGATCTTCTCGAACTGGGGATGCGCCGGCAGGGTCGCGAGATCGCGATCGACGGTCACCTCGACCACCTTCTCCTGCGCCATGTTGACCAGCTCGCGGGTCGGCTTGTCGGTGATCAGCTTGCCATGGTTGATGATCGCGATGCGATCGCACAGCTCCTCGGCCTCCTCGAGATAATGGGTCGTCAGCACGATCGTGACGCCGCCCTCGTTCAGCCGCCGCACATAGGACCAGAGCTGTTGTCGCAGCTCGATGTCGACGCCCGCGGTCGGCTCGTCCAGCACCAGGATCGGCGGCGAGTGGACCATCGCCTTGGCGACCATCAGGCGCCGCTTCATGCCGCCCGAGAGGGTGCGCGAATAGGCATGCGCCTTGTCCTCGAGATGAACGGCGCGCAGCAGCTCTATCGAGCGGCGCTCCGCCTTGGGCACGCCATAATAGCCGGCCTGGATCTCCAGCGTCTCGAGCGGGGTGAAGAAGGGATCGAACAGGATCTCCTGATTGACGATGCCAATGGAGTTGCGCGCGTTGCGCGGATTGGCGTCGATGTCGAAGCCCCAGATGCGCGCACTGCCGCTGGTCTTGTTCACGAGGCCGGCGAGGATGTTGATGATCGTCGACTTGCCGGCGCCGTTCGGCCCGAGCAGGCCCATGATCTGGCCGCGCGGGACGGTGAGATTGACATGGTCGAGCGCGACCTTGCCGCCGGCGTAGGTCTTGCACAGGTCGGTGATCTGGATGGCCGCGTCCGTCATGAGCCGGTCCTTAGAGCAATGCGTAGCGAATGGAAACGGGTCGCCGGAACTTCACGAACATCGCACATATGAAGCATGGCGAATTTTTATAAAATCTTTTCTCTTCAGAGGCTTGAACATTCTCTTCTTAGCATGGTTTTTCGCGCGTAGGACAGGGCCTCAGACAGCGCGCACGAGGGCACAATAACGCGCCGCGTCGGCGAACTCCGCACGGCGGCGGGCGAGGCGCTCGGCGGCCTGCCAGTCCTCGCCCCATTGCTCGATCTGCCACAGCTCGTCGAGGCTGGCGGCGTCGAACAGGCCGGACGCGTCGATCGCGCCATCGAGATGCGCCAGCGTGCCGACGAGACTGCCGCCGATCTGCGTCAGCGTCGCGACGCCGGCCAAAAGCCACGGATCGAGCCCCTCGACCGCGCCGCGCAGGGCCGCAAGCGTGCGCGCCGGCTGGTCGACCGGAACGATGCCCGAAGTGACGGTGAAGGCGACGCCCAGTTGCGCCCGCGCCCAGTCCAGCAGCGAGTCCCACGCCGCCGCCTGCCGCGCGACCAGTTCCTCGGGATCGTCGGCCCGGTAGCAGAGCAGGTCGCTCTCGGCATAAGCGGCGATCTGGCCGCGAAAGTCGCCGAGTGCGGGAAGCACCCGATCGATCGTGGCATTGGCGAAGCCGGTCATCGGCATGGTGCCCGGGTCGATCTCCTCGCCCTGCGCATCCCATTCCGCAACGATGGCGCCGGCCAGCGCCTCACCCGGCACCACGAGCAAGGCGCGCGCCGGGGTGCGCACCGCCCGCCCGTCGAGCCGGATCGCCCAGCGGCCCTCGTCCGCGACCGCTTCCGCCGTCTTCCAGAAACGCTTCACGGCTTCTCGCGCGGCGTGGCGAAGGCGCGCGCCAGCATGCGCGGCACGATGAGGAACTGGATGAAGCCGACGGTCGAGACGATGATGCCCATCCATTTGGCCTTGTCGCCCTGCACGAAGGCGAAGCGCTGCAGCGAGATGGCGATGCCGAAGGCGAGGATGAACGCGCCCGACAGGCGGAACAACCCGATCATCAGGAAGCGCTGCTTCGCCAGCGCCTCGCGGTGCGCGGCCGCTTCGGGGGTCTCTGGCGGCATCTCAGGAGGCGTCTGGTCGCTCATGGCAGGCCGATATGGCGGCCGGGCGCGATCCTGTCCATGGCGACATCGTGATTCAGAGCTACGCACTCTCCAGGTTCACGCCGGCGGGCATCACCGGCGTACCATCGTCATCATCCCTGCGGCGCGCGCCGAGCGTTTTGCCAAGATTCCGGCCCGGCTCCTCGATCAACCGGCAAGACAGATGGGCCGCGACGAGCACACCCGCAAAAAACACGGCGACCAGCAGGCCGTAGAGCAGCGGGTCGCTGGTCAGCCGGGTCTCGCCGCCAACGGACCTCACGAGATCGAGGCCGGTGAAGCGCGCCCCGACGCTCAGGACGTTGAGATAGCGCCACAGCAGGAAGCCGTGGATCATGTAGATGGAATAAGAAAGCGTGCCCAGCATCACGAAGGGCGCTCGCCCGAGCAGGCGACTGACGATGCCGCGCTGGCGCGAGAAGATCACCACCACCAGGAAGAAGACCAAGGGCGCAGCGAGCGACAGGCGGGTGACGCCGGCCACCCAGACGAAAGCGACGCACAGCGCGACCATCGCCAGTTCGAGGGCATCATCCACCCATGGCGCGTTCGACCGCTCGCGCAGGCGCGCCGGCAGCTTCCAGCACAGCAGACCCATCGCGAAGCCATACAGGCAACGCGCCAACGCGCCGTCATGCCCGACGTTGATGTTGCGATCGGTCAGCACGGCGAGATACGGCGGCACCGCCAGGGCGACCAGGATGCACAGCGGCACGGTGAGGCGCGGCAGTAGCTTCATCACGCCGGCGAAGATGAGATAGGTCCAGAACTCGGCGGCATTCGACCAGCTCGGCCCGTTCCACGGCGTGGCGTCACGCCCGAAAAAGATCTGCACCAGGAACAAGGCGGAGATGAAGGAGGGAAGCGAATAGCTGCCCTCGAAAGGCCGCCGCCCCGCGCCGCCCGGCGCGAGCAGCGCGAAGCCAACTTCGAAAGCCAGATAGATCAGCAGCATGACCAGATGCAGCGGATAGACGCGGAAAAAGCGCAGCGTCATGTAGCGCTTCAGCGCATAACCGTCGGCGAGGCGCTGGCCGTAGCTTGACCCGATGACGAGGCCGGAAAGCACAAAAAAGAAGTCGACGAACAAGCCACCGTGCCGGATGACCGGGAGCTGCGCGAAGGCGCTGCCGCTGGGAATATGATATAGAATCACCATGCAGGCGCAGATGCCGCGCAGGCTGTCGAGCGCAACATAGCGATGCCGTGGCGCTGAAATCGCCAAGCTCATGAATTCCCCCCGCCATCGGCATGAAGGATCATGCCAATTCACCCCGTCGTCGTCATGGAGGATAAGGTTAATATCGCGCAAAGATAGCGGCCCGCGAACCGACGTCAGGGTGCGAGATCGGCGCTCATGGCAGGCCGATATGGCGGCCAAGCTCCGCCGAGTCCATCGCCACGCTTGCGGCGCCGGCCGCGAACAGCTCGCCCGGCGGATGATAGCCCCAGCCGACCCCGAGCGCGCGCACGCGGGCGGCTTGGGCCATCATCATGTCGAAGCTGGTGTCGCCGATCATCACGGCATTGGCGCGATCGACGCCGGTCTCGGCCAGCGCCGTCTCGATCATCGAGGGATGCGGCTTGGAGGGATGATGGTCGGCGGTCTGCAGCGTGACGAAATGGCTGGTCAGATTATGCGTGGCGAGGACATGGCGCAGGCCGCGGATCGACTTGCCGGTGGCGACGCCGAGCAGCCAGTCCTCCGCCACGAGCCGGTCGAGCAGCGGCGCGATGCCGTCATAGAGCGGATCGAACGCCGCGCCGCTCTCGCGGATGCGGACATTATAAGTGCGATAATGTTCCCGCACCGCCAGCACCAGAGCAGGCGACGCCTCCGGCGCCAGTCGCGCGATTGCCTCCTGCAGCGACAAGCCGACGATCGAGAGGATCTGCGCGCGGGAGGGCGGCGGCACGGACTCCGCCGCGAAGGCATGCTCCATCGCCGCGACGATCGCGTGCTGGCTGTCGACGAGCGTGCCGTCACAATCGAAAATGGCGAGGCGCAGGGACATGGGCCGCGTCATAGCGGATGGGCGCGGGGATGCCAGAGGGGAGAAGGTGGAAGCGTGGTTTGTTCAAAAGGGGGGTGCGGGGTCGCCAAACGCGAGCACTCCCAATTAACCATTCAACTGGCCGAATGCACGGCTGGGCCGAAACCCATTGTCGCTCTCCCGGCGCTCGGGTTGGGACATTTTGCGGGGGTCAATGATGGGAGAAATCAGATGTCGCAAGCTTTGAAGAAACTCGTTCCCGTGTGCGCCGTATTGGCGACGTCCCTGGGTCTGGGCGGGTGCGCCACCAAGGATTTCGTGCGTGAGCAGGTTGCCACGGTGAGCCAGCGCGTCGATGCGCTCGAGGCGAAGCTGGCGGCGACGGACGGCACGGCGAAACAGGCCCTGGGTGAGGCGCAATCCGCCGCCGGTCAGGCCCAGAACAATGGCCAGCGCATCGATCAGCTCAATGCCCGTGTCGATGGCATCGAGCAGAAGATGCAGGAGAACCAGCGCAAGCGCGCGCGCAATTAAGATCCCAAACCTGCTACCGCAGATCGGATATTGCTATTATGTCGTGTCGGCGCTCTTCCGGGCGCCGACATTCCCCTGAGTGCATCTCTCGATGATCAAAGCTGTTTGGGCGCTTGCCGGGCTTGCGCTGTTCGTCCCGATACCAGCGCTGGCGGCGATGGACGCTCGGCCTTCGGCATCGGCGACGGCTGAGATAAGTTCGGCGAAAGCGCCTGATCATCCCGCACGGGACAGGTCGCCGGCCGCCTCGCGCGTGATCGACTGGATCGCGTCCTCCGGGGACAACAGGTCGCTGCCCTATATCGTCGTCGACAAGACGGCAGCCGCGGCCTTTCTCTTCGATGCCCAAGGGAACATCCTCGCCGACGCGCCGGTGCTAATCGGCATCGCGGTCGGCGACGAGGCCACGCCCGGCATCGGCGCCAAGAGCCTTGCCGAGATCGGCCCCGCGGAAAAGACGACGCCGGCCGGTCGCTTCCTGGCGAAATTCGGGTTGGCGGCGGGCAGGCAGAAAGTACTCTGGGTCGATTACGCCACGTCCGTCGCCATGCATCCGATCCCGAAGGCAAACCCGAAGGAGAAACGGCGCCAGCGGATGCTGTCGCCGACGCCGGACGACAACCGCATCACCTTCGGCTGCATCAACGTGCCGCTGGCCTTCTACAACAAGGGGGTTCGGCCCCAGTTCCAGAAGAAGGGCGGCTATGTCTATGTCCTGCCCGACACGAAGGCGCTCGAAGACGTCTTCCCGCCCCTGCATGCGCGGCCGCTGCTGACCGACGCCACGCACTGAGGTCCGGGCGATCCGCTCAGTTGCGGATGATCGCCCCGTTGTCGTCCGCCTGCGGACCGGCGGTCACGCTGATCGTGTGGACCTGCCGGATCTTGCCGTCGACGAAGCGGAAGACGTGGCTGTCCGGCGCGCCGCTCGTCGAATTACCGAAGCGGCAGAAGACATTGATGACGCCCATCTGCGTGTCGATCAGATAGTCGCGATTGACGATGTAGAGCACGCCGGGCGGGATGCCGATGTTGCATGAAGCGTCCGGCTTGCCATCGCGATTGGTGTAGGCGCCGCCCTCCAGCCGCGCGCAGGGCGTGCCCCAGGGGATGTCGGTATACTTGTCGCTGAACGCGTCGAGATAGGCATTGGCGCCACGGATCAGCTCGGCGGGCGCGGTCCGCTGCGCGGCGGGGAGCGGCTTCCAGTCCTCGGCGCTGGTATATTTGAGATAGGCATTGGCATTGAACAGCCAGTCGCCCTTGTCGGTGACGAGGCTGTCGAGGCGGATGACCTTGCCATTGTGCATATAGAGCCGGGTGCCGATCACATAGGGATGGCCGCCCTGCGTCACGATGATCTCGGTGAAGCTCTTGCAGCGCGTCTCGTCGTGGAAGCTCTGCGCGTGCGCGACGGGGAGCGCGGTGTTCCACAGGCCGGCGCTCTTCTCGACCGTCGCCATATTCTCGAGGAAATGCGCCTTGTCATCGAGCGGCAGGCCGGCGAGGCTGCCCGCCTGCTGGCCCGCGACATAGGCGTCGGTCGCTTTGACCAGCTCCGCGCGGGTGCAGCTCGGATGGTCCTGCAGCGGGGCATAGGGGCTGGGCGGCGTGGGCGTCTGAGCGAGGGCCGGAGCGGTCGCCAGCAGGAGCGATCCGATGACAAGGCCCATCCTGATCATGATGTCTCTCCCTCTGCCCTGCCGGCGTCGATGCGCCTGACGGGGTGAAGCTATCAGCGGGCCGGGCCGGCGGAAAGAGGTTGGTTGATCATATCAACGAATCGTGCCGCTGCGGCGCGTAGGCCAATGCAACCTTCCCTCGAAAGCAACGAGAATTTCCTGCTCAGTGACACGAAGCCTTGCTTGGACGGATGGTACGGACCTCATCGCTGGATGCTCGTTGAGGATTATTTTTGAGCTTCACGTCAGGCGTTGGCGGATAAGCCATCAAACGGCCATCGTCGAACCAGCGGAATTTTACAGAATCCCCGATCAAGGAGTTCCAAGGCTGCAGGTCGAGATTGGGTAGGAGATATTCGTACCGACAGGACGGCGATTTCACGAAAATTCTCTGACTTTCGTCAGGTGCAGGAAAGGTCGCGTGAAAGCTGAGGCCCGGAACAATGGTCTCGGTCTGAGAACCAAGGGAGATTTGGATCTTTTTCGCGCCCGCATTCATGATCTCCAAGCCGAGCTTGAGCCTGCATGCCTCAAGAAGGACGAAGAGCAAGGTCGACATGATGAGTAGTCGCGCCTTCATATCTGTCTGCTCAGAAGGACATTCCGGATCATCGCTTCGCTCTATGCTGCATCACCCGCGCCGGGGTTTGGGCGGGCCGCTGCGGGAGGGCGTCGGCTTGCCGGCGGCCGGGCGGGATCGCGCGGGCTTCGCCGGGCCGGTCCTGGCCTTGGCGCCGGGCTTCGCGGAGGGCGCCTTGCCGTCCGCCCGCTTGCCGCTCGGGGGCTTGCCGCCGCTGGCGCCGCCACCCGACCGGCCACGCCGCTCGCCGCGCCGCGCCTTGCGCAGATCCTTGGCATGGGCGGTCGAGGCGCGTTTCTCCATCGCCTTCTTCTCGCCGCCGCTGGGCTTGATCTTGTCCTCCAGCGGCAGATCGCCCTCGCTCTCCTCGAAGCCGAGGCTCGCCAGCGTCTCGGCGAAATGGCTGGGCAGATCGGCGATCACGTCGAGCGGTGAGCCATCCGGATGGTCGATGCGCAGACGGCGGGCGTGGAGATGCATCTTGCGGCTGATCGAACCGGAGAGGAAGGCGTCCTTGCCGCCATATTTGCCGTCGCCGACGATCGGGAAGCCGATCGCGGCGAGATGGACGCGGATCTGGTGGGTGCGGCCGGTGAGCGGCTGCAGTTCGAGCCAGGCGGCGCGATTGCCGGCGCGCGAGATGACGCGATAGCGCGTCCGCGCGGGCATGCCCTCGGCCTCGTCGACATGCATCTTCTCGCCGCCCGAGCCCGGCTGCTTGGCGAGCGGCAGGTCGATCATGCCGTCATTGACGGGGGGCACGCCGACCACGATTGCCCAATAGACTTTCCGCGCCGTGCGCGACGAGAAACTCTTGGCAAAATGCGCGGCCGCCCGGGCCGAGCGCGCGAGCAGGAGCGCGCCGCTGGTGTCCTTGTCGAGCCGGTGGACGAGGCGCGGCCGATCGTCGCGCTCGAACATCAGCGCATCGAGCAGGCCGTCGACATGCTCGTGCGTCTTGGTGCCGCCCTGCGTGGCGAGGCCGGGGGGCTTGTTGATGACCAGCGCATGCGCATCGCGGTGGATGACGAGACTCTCGGCAAAGTCCATCTGGTCCTGGGTGAGCGGCTTGCGCGCGATCGTCTTGCGGCCGGACGTCGTTGCCACCGGTTCGAGCGGTGGCACGCGCAGCTGCTGGCCCTCGGCGAGGCGATCGCCCGGGGTGGCGCGCGCGCCATCGACGCGCAACTGCCCGGTCCGCGCCCAGCGCGACACGACGGCGAAAGTGACGTCCGGCATGTGCCGCTTGAACCAGCGATCGAGCCGGATGCCGTCATCATCGGCCTGCACGGTGAACTGGCGGACGGCGGCGGGATCGCCTGCCTTGCTCTTGCTCATGCCGTCGCACCCCGCATGATCGCGAGGCCGAGCGCCAGCGCGCCGACCGAGGCGATGACCGAGACGAGGACATAGCCGAGCGCGCCGAGCGCATCGCCGCGCTCCAGCATCAGCATGGTTTCGAGGCTGAAGGACGAGAAGGTGGTGAAGCCGCCGAGAATACCGACCGCGAAGAAGAGGCGGATCTGCTCGCCGCTCGCGCCCTGATAGCGCATCGCGAGGAAGCCCGCGACGAGCCCCATGACGAAGCCGCCGATGACATTGGCGCCGAGCGTGCCCCAGGGATAGCCCGGCCCGATCAGGCGCAGGCTGGCCATGCCGAGCAGGTAGCGCAGCACCGCGCCGATGCCGCCGCCGATGAGGACGAGGAAGATGTTGGTCATGCGAGAGGCCCTAGCCGCTTTTGGGCGAAGTGGGAATGTCTCGTTCTTGCGCCCGAGCCGCCCGCTGGCTAGAGATCGCGCGGACCTGCCTTCATGGGCAGCCGCTTTCGCCATCAGCCATCGGATCGCCGGTATGACCGCTCCCAGCTTGCGCGCAGACTGCACGCGGTGCGCCGCGCTCTGCTGCATCGGGCTGGCGTTCGACCGGTCCGCGCTGTTCGCCATCGACAAGCCGGCCGGCGAGCCATGCCCGAACCTTCGCGCGTCCGGCCTGTGCGGCATCCACGATGCGCTGGCGGACCGGGGCTTCCAGGGCTGCATCGACTATGACTGCCACGGCGCCGGCCAATATGTGACGCAGGCATTGTTCGGCGGGCGCTCCTGGCGCGACGACCCGCAACTGCTCAAGCCGATGATGGCGGCGCTCACGGAGGTGAAGGCCGCCCATGAGACCCGGATGCTGGTCGCGGCGGCGCAGATGCTTGCGCTGCCCGAGGCGGAGCGGCGCGCGCTCGATGCGTTCGCCGCGCAACTGGCGCCGACGCCGGGCTGGACGCGGGAGGACATTGCGAGCGGGGCGGTGCGCGATCTGGTCGCGCAGGTCCGACGCTATTTTCTCCGCCTCAGGGCCTATGCCGCCGGGGCGCGGGGCGATCCAGAAGCGATCTAGGCGTCAGGCGCTTTTCCGGCGGGGGCCGATCCACTGTTCAGCCGGCCCGATCTCATGAAAGGTCGCAAGCGTGTCGACATCGGCCATGCGCTTGATCTGCATCGCGAGGAGGGCGGTCGCGCAGACCACCGCGACGCGATCGGCAGCGCGATAGATGCGCCCCGTCCACTCGCGCACGACGGCGGCGGTTTCGGCGGTCTGGACGGCTGCCGCATGCAGATCGACGAGGACGCGCACCGCGCCATGCTCACGCCGGATCTTGAGGATCGCCCGCTCAAGATCGCGAAAATGCGTCGCGGCGCGTTCGGCCGACCACATGCCGGCACCCGAGACCGTCACGAATCCGTCGGCAAGATCCGCCTCGAAGGAGAGATGACCGTACATAGGTGCTGCTACCCTATCATGTCGCCATTATCTATCATGGTAGCTATTTCGGAACGATAAAGGTCGCGTGCCTCACTGGGCGTTGGCGACGACATCAACCTCGCTCTGGCCGTTGGCGAGGCGGCGGGCGAAGACGATATAGGCCGCGCCCTTGGGATTGGTGCCGCCGAGCTGATGCTCGCCATTGCTCACCAGATGCTCGCCGTCGTAACCGGCGCGGCGCGCCAGCGTGTAATAATAGTCGATGATCGGATCGATGCCGGTCGCGGTGGTGAAGCTGATGATGCGCAGCGTGCAATGCGCCTCATCGACACCCGCCGCCTCGGCCAGCTTCGCGCCGGGATAGACGCGGAACGCCTCGGGCATGCGGTCCGCCCACTCATTGCCATATTTGACGTTTTTCGCGCAGGGGCTGCCACCCTGGCCCGATGCGCTCGCGCTGCCCGCGAGGTCGCCCAGGGCATGCCCGGCCGGCGCGACATGCTTGGTCTCGACCGCCGCCGGCGCCTTCTCGATGCGTCCGCCCGCCGCAGCGAGCGCGATCGCCTCATCAGCATCGCCCGCCCCATTGACCATATTGTCCGCGCCATTGGTGAGCTTGGCATCGAGATCGGCGAGATTGTCGGCCTGCGTGCGCGGCTGACAGGCCGAGAGCAAGGCAAGGCTGGCGACAAGACAGATGGACCGCAGCGAGGCAGACATGGCGATAGGCTCCAGGAAGATAATCGCCGTGCCTATGCCAAAAAAGCCTTAACAGAGCGCTAGGATCGACGAGCGCCCGCGTCCCGCCGCCGCACGGCGAGCGCTGCACCAGCGATGATAATGGCGAGGCAGGCCAGCTCGATCCCGGCACTGAGGCTGAGCGGCAAGCCAGGCACCAGCCGCAGCCCGAGCATCGCGTCGAGGCCGTGCAACGAGATGGCTTTGAGCAACGCGAGCGCGAGCAGGGCGGACGTCGCGAGCGCCACGGCGCGGATCGGCCAGGTCGCGCGGCGCAGAAGGATAAGGAGCCCGGCCATGAGCAGGGCGGCACCGAGCAGGATGCCGATCGCCGCCTCGCGTTGCGGCGTCTCACGCCGATCGTACCATTGCCCGGCCTCCGCCAGCCCACGGACCATGTCGGTCACGCGGTCGAGCAACGCAAACTGCCGATCGATCGCAAGCAATCCGATCGTCAGCATGGTCACCTTCCAGAAAGCGGGCGCGCGGCGCAGGGGCCGCGCGCGCCAGACGAGGATCAGGGCGAGGAGATAAACAGCGACAGCAATCTCACGAGTCACGGTCGCTGCGACCGGTGCGCGTCAGCCCGCGACGGGCATCAGGCGCTTCTCGCCGGCAAGGCGCATCATCGCGCGCTGGAGCTTCTCGAAGGCGCGCACCTCGATCTGGCGAACGCGCTCACGCGACACGCCGTAGACCTGGCTGAGCTCTTCAAGCGTCTTGGGCTCCTCGGCGAGGCGGCGCTCCTGCAGGATATGCTTCTCGCGATCGTTGAGGTCGTCCATCGCGTCGAGCAGCATGGAGTGGCGCAGGTCCGTCTCCTGGGCGTTGGCGATACGCTCGTCCTGCAGCGGGCCTTCGTCCGCCAGCCAGTCCTGCCACTGCCCTTCGCCATCCTCGTTGACCGAGACGTTGAGCGAGGTGTCGCCGCCCATCGCCATGCGCCGGTTCATCGAGATGACGTCGTCGGTCGAGACGCCGAGATCGGTGGCGATCTTGGCGACGTCATCGGGATGCAGATCGCCATCCTCGAACGCTTCGAGATTGTTCTTCATGCGGCGCAGGTTGAAGAAGAGCTTCTTCTGCGCGGCGGTCGTGCCGATCTTGACCAGGCTCCACGAGCGCAGGATGAATTCCTGGATCGAGGCGCGGATCCACCACATGGCATAGGTCGCGAGACGGAAGCCGCGCTCCGGCTCGAACTTCTTCACGCCCTGCATGAGGCCGATATTGCCTTCGCTGATCAGCTCGGCGACCGGCAGGCCATAGCCGCGATAGCCCATGGCGATCTTCGCCACGAGACGCAGATGGCTGGTCACGAGACGGGCGGCGGCCTCGGGGTCGCCATGCTCCTGATAGCGCTTGGCGAGCATATACTCTTCCTCGGGCTTCAGGATCGGGAACTTGCGAATCTCCGACAGATAGCGGTTCAGACTGGCATCGCCGCCAAGCGCCGGGATCGTCGCGGGGACATTGCTACCATTACTCACGGATTTGGCCTTTCGCAGGACGCGACAAGAGAGGGGTCATCACGTCGACTCTTATACACTTAGATGGCTGAACAGTTGCTGCATGTCATCCGCAATTGGACTTTCAAAGCTGAGAGTCTTGCTTGTGACGGGATGAATGAACCCGAGTTTCACGGCATGCAGCGCCTGCCGGTGAAACCCCAGTTGCGCAAGCAGGGGGCGATGCGGGCCACCCCGGCTGTAAACCGGATCGCCCAGCAGCGGATGGCCGATATGCGCCAGGTGAACGCGGACCTGATGCGTGCGGCCGGTCTCCAGCCGGCATTCCACCAGCGCCGCGCGATCGAGCGGCTCCAGCGTGCGGTAATGCGTCACGGCATGCTTGCCGCGCCCTTCGCGTTGGACCGCCATCTTCTTTCGGTCGCCGTCCGAGCGGCCGATCCACTGGTCGACCTTGCCCGAGGATGGACTGGGCCGGCCATTGACGATCGCCAGGTAGCGCCGTTCGATGCTGTGATCCTTGAACTGCTTCGCCAGCCCCTCGTGCGCGATGTCGCTCTTGGCCACGACGAGCAGCCCGGACGTATCCTTATCGATGCGATGGACGATGCCGGGCCGCGCCACGCCGCCGATGCCGGAGAGCTGCCCCGCGCAATGATGCAGCAGGGCGTTCACCAGCGTGCCGTCGAGATTGCCGGCGGCGGGATGGACGACCATGCCGGCAGGCTTGTCGATGACGATGAGGTGCTGGTCCTCATAGGCGATGACGAGATCGATCTCCTGCGCCACCGCCTCGGCCGGGGTCGCCTCGGGAATGGCGAGCGCGAACGCCGTGTCGGCCTTCACCTTGAGCGACGGATCGCTGACCGCCCCGCCGCCGGGGCCGGTGACATGGCCCTGCAGGATGAGGGCCTTCACGCGCTCGCGCGAAAGATCGGGAAACAGGGTCGCGAGCGCGCGATCCAGGCGCGAACCCGCGAGCGCTGGCGTGATTTCCGCCGAAAGACTGACAACCCCCTCAACCACAGGTAGAATGTGGGGATGAGCCTCCTCATTTCAACCGTGCAGCTTCGCGCAATTCATGCACATGCGGATGCAGAAAGCGCACGGGAGTGCTGCGGTCTGCTGCTCGGTGATCGCATGACGGGCATGGTGCGGGCGGTTCGGTCGGCGGCCAATGTCGCCGCGCATCCCGCGCATCGTTTCGAGATCGATCCCGCCGTGCTGATCGCCGCGCACCGCGCCGCGCGCACGGGCGGACCGGCCATCATCGGCCATTACCACTCGCATCCCACGGGCGATTCCCTGCCGTCCGCGACCGATGCGGCGATGGCCGAGCGAGGCGGCGAGATCTGGCTCATCGTCGGCGGTGACGGCGCCATCCGCGCCTGGCGGGCCGGCCCCTCCGGCGCGCTGCACGGATGCTTTGACGCGGTGGACGTGACGATCGTACCGCATCCCGACCTTGCGCCGTCCCGCCCGCAGGGGCATTAGGACCGGGCCTTACCCTATAAGAGGATGCCCGATTTTGGCACAATCCCCCGATCCCATCGACTTCGCCAGCCTTCTCTGCTCGCGCCTTTGCCATGACCTGCTGAGCCCCGTGGGCGCGCTCAACAACGGCCTTGAATTGCTCGCGGTCGAGACCGACCCGCAGATGCGCGAGCAATGCTTCGGGCTGCTCGGCGACAGCGCGCGCACCACGGCGGGCAAGCTCAAATTTTTCCGTTTGGCGTTCGGCGCCGCCGGGGGATACGGCGAGGCGATCCCGGTGCATGAGATCCGCAACGCGGTCGAGGGCATGTTCCCGGCCGGCGGCAAGCTGTCGCTCGAGTGGATGATCGACAGCGACGCACTCTCCAAGCCGGCCGCCAAGCTGCTGCTCAATCTGGTGCTGATGACGGGCGAGGCGCTGCCGCGCGGCGGCGTGATCGCGATCGGCGCGGAAGAGCGCGGCGGCGTCACCGAGATTGCGGTGCGCGGCGAGGGCGCGAAGCTGATCTTCGATCCCGCTATCCGCGCGGCGGTCGAGGGCAGCTCGGGCGAGGTCACGACCCGCACGGCCGCCGCCTTCATGATCCGCACCATCGCCGAGCAATGCGGCGGGCAGATTCTGATCTCAGCGCCCGAGGATCCCTTCCTGATGTTCGGCGCGAGTCTTCCGGCGCGCTGATAACAGGCGATTTTTTTCGCCAAATGGGAACTAGGCGACAGTTGACGCATTATATGAACGGGACCGCTGCTCGGCAATCTCCCACGGCCAGGCGGCGGCCCCTTTCAAGACCTTGGTTCCGGAACCGGGAGTCCTATTGGAAGTGATCGCTGAAAGAGCGCGATAGCCGCGCCCTGACACTGCGCTCGTCCGAACGCGTGAGGAAGAGCGGATAGAGCGAGCGGCAATTGGCGCTCGGGGCACGCCCGGCATATTCGCTGATGCGCGTCGCGATGTCCGCCACCTTGAGCCACATGAGCTGCGCGGGCGCGCCGACGCTCTCATTTTCCTTGAGCCCGCCGATCGGCGTGAAGCCCAGCATCGCCTCATAGAAGCGGCGATGGCGCGGATTGACCTCGATGAACAGGTCCGTGCAACGGTGGCGCCTCTTGCCGTAGATGAAGACGATGTGGAACAGCGAGGCCATCAGCTTGCGCGAGGGCATCTCGGTGTCGAACGCCAGCTTGGTCAGCTCGCACACGCGCGCGCCGGGTACGCGGCGAAAACTGTTGATCTCGTCGCGGAAGATGCGGTCCGCCGCCAGCCCACCATCGGCATCGACCGCCAGCGTGATCGTGCCGACGGTCTGGTCGTCCAGGCTGGCGAGGAAGGTCGAGTGCCGCTCGGACGCGGGAATGACATGATCGCAGCCATAGCCGCGCCAGTCATACATTTTGTTGATCAGCATCCGCGCCAGATCGCGGTCCGCCGCGCAGGTCGCGAGGCGCACGTCGAGCCGCCGCTCGACGCTCTCGCCAGGCATCACGACATGATCGAAATAGATGCTGTCGCGGCCCGAGGGACGCGGAAACTCGGAGAAAACCTGCCCAGCAAAGCGCTGCCGGTGCTGCAACATGAGCGACATGGGACGACCCTCGATCTCAGTCGGTCGGCACGGGACATCGCTTTGCAAGGCGGCAAGCCCGGCAAATGGATCGTGACGGTGAACGAAGCCCCCGTTCCCCCGACTGTCTATTGTTAGACCGCCGCCCGGTCCATCCGAGCCGCGCGGCCATGCAGGGATCGACCCGCGCCCGTCGCCATCAAGGTCTGTTCTATGCGAGCAGAGGATTTTTGCCCTTGCACCGCAGCATATAAACCAGTCGCAAGGTTAATTTTCTATTTCGGATATGCCTTCGCACGGCGAAGCGTGGCGATGTTGAGACCAGCCATTCTGTATGCGCAAAAATGACCTATTTCCGCGCTTTTTGAGGCCACTAGTGCACATTATATATGTGCACTAGTGCGCACGAAAACGGGCCGTCGCAAGCGACGGTCCGTTTCCGCTGAGGTGGGTCTCCCGATTAGGAGAAGGCGACCCTGACCGACCGGCGACGCACCGCCGCGCCGAGCACCGCAAAGCCGCCCACCATCATGGCCCACTGCGCCGGCTCGGGCACGGCCGTGAAGGTCGCCGTGCCGGTATAGAGACCGGAACCGGTCACATTGCCCTTCACCTGGATCGTGTTCAGGCCGAAGGCGAAGATCGGGATACCGCCGACCGACCTCGACTGGCCGTTCGGCTCATCGATCAAGGCGTAGGACACGCCGTTGATGATCAGATCCGTGATCACCAGCTTGTTGGTCGATCCGTTCGAGAAGCTCGTCGAAATCGACCCGCTGCCGAAGCCATTCTGCGGGATCGTGAACTCGAACGTGTCGTCGAACGCGCCGGTCGCGCCGAACGAGGCGAAGAAGAGTGCCGTGATCGAAGGTGTAAACGGCGTACCGTTGGTGATCTGAAAATTCGGATCACCGACATGATACACCGTCGCCTGGGCCGCTGGAGCCCAAGCAAGCGCGAACGCGGCTGCGGTCGCCATTGCAAGCTTATTCATCTGATTATCTCCCATCTCAGAACACGCCACGGCCCACCAAGCGTGACGTTTCCAAGGGCGATACGAAGTTCCCGGACAATCGATCCCGCATTAACGAAAAAAATTTACCTTGATTCGGGAACCGACTCGCCATGAGCCAAGATTTTGTAAAAGTGCGGAAAATCCTGTGAGCACTGGGCGACATACACAGCGCTCAACATGGCGGTTTTTCTGCACTGCAATAAGACCAAGCGGTGCATCCGAGCGACGAACGAATGGGCCGCAGGCGATAGACGGCGAATGCGAAGGGCGGACCGAAAGTCGGTGAAAAATCCGGAGCTGATCCCGTCCCTTGCTGCGCCTCCAGGATCGGGCCGCGCGTTGGCGAGCCGGGGAAGCCGTACCGAGAGCGGTCACCATTTTCACGCACTTAACCCGGATTTAACGCCACTCGCGCCATGAGGGGGTTCCTGATCGGCGGGCCAGAGCATGGACGAAATACTCGGAGAATTCATCGCGGAGACGCTGGAAACGCTGGAGACGCTCTCCGGCGAGATCGTCGCGTGGGAGGCTGATCCTTCCGAAAGCGCGCGTCTCGATGCCTTCTTCCGCTTCTTCCATACGGTGAAGGGGAGCTGCGGCTTTCTCAATCTGCCGCGTTTCGAGCGGCTTGCCCATTGCGCCGAGGACGTGCTCGCGGCCGTGCGGCGCGGCGAGCGGATCGCCGATCCCGCCACAGTCAGCGCCGTGCTCGCCGTCATGGACCGCATCGGGGCCCTCGCCCGCAGCATCGGCGAGGAAGAGCAGATTCCCGAATCGGAGGATGACGCGCTGCTCGACGCGCTGTCCATGAATTCGGGCGGTTTCGAGATTTTCGCCCCCCTCCCGGTGGCGACGCCCACCGGGGACGAGATCGCTATCGCGCCCGCCGAGGACGAGGATGAGGTGCGCGTCGACACGCCCGTTGCCGAGGCGCCCACGCGCCGCAGCAGCGATGGCGGGAGCCGGGAGCGCGCTCCGCGCACCATCCGCCTGCCGCTGGCCCTCATCGACCAGCTCATGAACGGCATTTCCGACATGGTGCTGGCGCGCAACGATCTGGCCCGCAAGATGCGCGACCATGGTGTCGGGCCGGATCTCGAAGGCAGCTTCGAGCGCCTGTCGGCCAATGTCGCGGACCTGCGCGACATGATCAGCAAGACGCGGATGCAGCGCGTCGACCGGCTCTATGCGGCCATTCCGCGCATGGTCCGTGACCTTACCCGCGAGCTCGGCAAGAAAGCCACGCTCGAGCTGGACGGCGGCGATGTCGAGATGGACCGCGAGATGGTCGAGATGGTCGTCGATCCGCTTACCCACATCGTGCGCAATGCGCTTGACCACGGCGTCGAGGCGCCGGCCGACCGGATCGCGGCGGGCAAGAGCGAAGCGGGCACCTTGCGCATCGTCGCGCGCCAGTCAGGCAACCAGATCGTCATCGAGATCAGCGACGACGGGCGCGGCATCAATCGTGCAGCGCTGGTCGAGAAGGCCATAGCGGCCCGTTTGTTCTCCGCGGCGGAGGCGTCCTTGCTCTCCGATGGCGAGAAGCTCAACCTCATCTTCCACCCCGGCCTCTCCACGGCGGCGGCGGTCACTTCCATTTCCGGCCGCGGCGTCGGCATGGACGTGGTGCGCGCCAATATCGAGCAGATCGGCGGTGTGATCGGTGTCACCAGTGCGGCGGGCCAGGGCACGACGATCACGATGCGCGTGCCGCTCACGCTCACCATCATTCCGGGCCTCATCGTGCGCAGTGGCGCGCTCTTCTTCGCCATGCCGCGCGGCAATGTCGTCGAGTTGCTGCACCAGAACAGCTCGATGATCGCGATCGAGACCATCGGCGGCGCACGGATCGCGACGATCCGTGGCGAGCGCTATTCGCTGATCGAGCTTGAGGATATTCTCGGCCTGGAGCGCAACACCGAGCTTTCCGGTCCGCGCACCCTCATGGTCGTGCGCTCGTCGATCGGCCAGCCCTATGTGCTCGGCGTCGAGGCGGTCGACAGCAATGAGGAGCTGGTTATCCGTCCGGCATCCCCCGCGATCACCGCCGCAGGCGTCTTTGCCGGGATGACGCTGCCCGACAACGGCCAGCCGATGCTTCTGCTCGATGCTGCCGGCCTTGCCCAGAAAGCCGAGCTGCCGCTGCGCGAGGCCGACAGCAAGGCGCGGCCGACCGCGATCAAGGCCGATGCCGATGTTCGGGCGGAGACGATCCAGGCCCTGGTCTTCTGCGAGCGCGACGGGAAGCAGCGCCTGCTGCCGCTCGCCGTGGTGGACCGGGTCGAGGATCTCGATGCCGGCCAGATCACGATCAGCGACGGCATCGCCTTCGCGCGGATCGACGGCCGCCTGATGCCGGCACTCAACACGCAGGGCGCCGAGACCGGAACACCCAAGTCGCTGCGTCTTCACGATGGCCATGAGCAGATCTCCTATCTGATCGAGGATGTCGTCGATATCATCGAAGTGCCACGCAAGCTCGACGCGCAGCTGTCCCAGGGCCGCATCGCCGGCCTGGTCATGGTCGGCGACACGCAGCTCGAAATGATCGATCCCTTCGCCGTCTTCGCCGAGGCGGCGGGCCGACGCGTGGGTGCGGGCGGCACGCGGCCGATCCAGTGCCTCATCGCCGATGCCGAGGATCCCTGGATGCGCAACATCCTGGCACCCCTGCTGCTCCAGGCCGGGCATGACGTGAGCTTCGGCGCCGCCGGCGACGGCACACCCGACATCATCCTGTGCAGCGATGAGGCCGCCGTCTGCGCCGCGGGCGATGTCCCCGTGCTGGCGCTGCGCGAAGTGGCCGATCCGGCGGCGGGCGGCCCCGCCTCCATCTACCGTTACGACCGCGAGACGATCATGGCCGCCATTGCGCAGGCCGTGCGGAGGGCTGCATGACCGATACCTTGTTCCTGTTCGCATCGATCGCCGGCGTGCCGATCGCGATCCGCACCGCCGAGATCGAGGCGGTCGTGCGCCTTGGCGACGTCGTGCCGATCCCGCTGGTGCAAAACCATGTGCGCGGCCTCGCCGCGCTGCGCAGCCGGGTGCTCACCGTGATCGACATGGAGGCGCGCATCTTCGGCACGTGCGGCCACGCGTCGCTGATCACGCTGGCCGTCATCGCGGACATCGCCGCGCACAGCTATGGCTTCATCGTCGATTCGGTCAGCGACATCACTCAGGCGCCCAACGGCATCCAGCCGATTCGCGGCCGGATCGATCCCGCCTGGGCACCCTATGCCGCGGGCCTTGTCGAGCATGACGGCCGCAGCCATCTGTTGCTGAGCCTGACCGATTTCGTCGCCGCGCCCGGAACGGCGCTCGCCGCCTGAGCATTTACGGAAACCTTACATCCTTTCTGTAGAGTCGACCGACAAGAGGGCCTCAAGGGTTGCACGCCATGCTGAACTGTCTCGTCGTCGATGATTCCAAAGTGATCCGCAAGGTCGCGCGACACATCCTCGAATCGCTCAACCTCAAGGTCGATGAGGCCGCGGACGGCCGCGAGGCGCTCGAGATGTGCGATGCGAAGCTGCCGGACGTGGTGCTGCTCGACTGGAACATGCCGGTCATGAGCGGCCTCGATTTCCTCAAGGAACTCTCGCGCCGCGACCTGCCGCAGCCGCCCAAGGTCATTTTCTGCACCACCGAGAACGGCGTCGACCATATCCGCGCGGCAGTCGATGCCGGCGCGGACGAATATGTGATGAAGCCGTTCGATCGCGACACGCTGGAGAGCAAGCTGCAGATCGTCGGCATCCTCTAAGTTCCCCTCCGAAAGCCAGGTCCGATGTCACCCGCCGTCGCCGAGAGCCCGGTCAGCCCTGACTCCGCGCGCCACGCGATCGACGTGCTGATCGTCGATGATTCGGTCGTCGTGCGGCGGATCGTGGCCAAGGTGCTCGGCGAGGACTCGCGCTTCCACGTCATCGGCGCCGTCGCGAGTGGCGCTCAGGCACTCGAATTCGTGCGCACCCACCCGGTGGACCTCGTGCTTCTCGACATGCAGATGCCGGGCCTCGATGGCCTGCAGGTTCTGCCCAAGCTGATGGCCGACGAGCGCAAGATCCAGGTCGTTCTGCTCTCCGGCAATTGCCGCGAAGGCAGTGAGCTCGCGCTTCACGCGCTGGCAGCCGGCGCCAGCGACGTGGTGGCCAAGCCCAGCGCGGGGCATTTCAGCGACCGGTTCGTCGAACATCTGATCGATCGGCTGGTCCATCTCGTCCCGCCCACCGAGCGGAGCCGCACGCCCGAGCGCGTCGACCAGGCGACCGCGCGCCTGCGCCCGCCCGGCAACATGGTCCGCGCCGTCGCGATCGGCGGCTCGACCGGCGGCATCAGCGCCATGATGACCCTGCTCGCCGGATTGGAAGGGAATGCCAACTTCCCGATCTTCATCACCCAGCATCTCCCCGCCAATTTCCAGGCCCTGTTCGCCGAGCAGCTTCGCCGCGCGACGCGCCTGCCGGTCGTCATCGCCGAGGACGGCATGGCGGTGCGGCCCGGCACGATCCACGTGGCGCCGGGCCGGGCCCATCTCTCGCTCGCCAAGGATGCGCGCGGCCATGTCTCGATCAGGCTCACCAACGAGCGCTGCCTCCACGGCAGCTATCCGGCGGTGGATCCGATGTTCGCCGGCGTTGCGCGCGTCTATGGCGCGGGCGCCTGCGGCGTCATCCTCTCGGGGATGGGACGCGACGGCCTCGCCGGCGCGCAGGCCATCGCCGAGGAAGGCGGATGGCTGATTGCGCAGGACCATGAGACCAGCGCCGTGTGGGGCATGCCCGGCTCCGTCGCCAAGGCCGGCCTCGCCAGCGCCATCCTGCCACCCCAGGCCATAGCAGACCTCATCATCGGTCAATGGAGAGCTGTCGCATGATGATCAGCCCACCCAACCGCGCGATCCAGCGCCTCGGTGATTTGTTGAGCCGCCACACCGGCCAGGCTTTGTCGGAGAGCCGCCGCTGGCGCATCGAGACCTCGCTGCGGCCACTGATGCGCGAGCGCGACTTCCCGTCGCTAGATGCCTTGCTCGCGGCGATCGATCGCGACACGGACGGCACGCTGCTGCTCGAAACGATCGACGCGATGCTCAATCATGAGAGCAGCTTCTTCCGCGACATTGCCGTCTTCCAGGCGATCGAGCGCAAAGTGCTCCCGGCCCTTCACGAGCATAGCCGCGAGAAGCTGCTGCGCATCTGGTGCGCGGGCTGCTCGACGGGGCAGGAAGCCTATTCGCTGGCGATGATGATCAAGCGCATGGGCGCGTTGTGGGATGGCTGGCGGGTCAGCATCCACGCGACCGACGTCTCGCCGGTCGCGATCGGCAAGGCGAAAAGCGGCCGCTACGCGCAGATCGACATGCAGCGCGGCCTGCCGATCAACGAGCTGCTGCGCTGGTTCACGCCGGTGGGCGAGGATTGGCAGATCGCCGACGAGATTCGCGAGATGGTCCATTTCCAGACGGACAATCTGCTCGATCCACGCCGGCTCTCCGGCACCTACGACCTCATCCTGTGTCGCAACGTCCTCTTCTATTTTCCCGAGGACAAGCGCCGCCTCGCCTGCGATCATATCGCGCACCACGCCCGCCAGGGCAGTTATCTCGTGCTCGGCGCGGGCGAGATGCTGACCGGGGGCAACAATCCCTTTTCGACCTGCCGCGAGCTCTCCTGCGTCTATGTCGCCGAGCGCCCGATGAGCGGCATCGGGCGCCTCGCTGGCTGAGAGCGCACCGCGCGTCCAAGCCCGCTTCCGCAGCGCGCACCGATCGGCTAGGGTCGCGGCCTGACGAGGTTCCCTGCCTCCCGCGGAAGAAAGTGGCAAAGTCCTGCATGATCGAGACGCCGTCGCCCAATTTCGATGAGCGCACACTGCCGATTTCCATCCTGGTGCTGCACTATACCGGCATGCCCGATGCGCCGAGCGCGATCAGCTGGCTCGCCAATCCGGAGAGCAAGGTCTCGGCGCATTATGTGGTCACCGAGGATGGGCAGATCGTCCGCATGGTCGACGAGAGCAAGCGCGCCTGGCATGCCGGCCGGTCCTACTGGCGCGGCATTACCAATGTGAACTCGGCCAGCATCGGCATCGAGATCGTCAATCCCGGTCATGAATGGGGTTATCGGCCCTTTCCGGACGCGCAGATCGATGCGCTGATCCCGCTCGTCCACGAGATCATGCAGCGCCACAGGATCACGCGCGGCAATGTCGTGGGCCACAGCGACATCGCCCCGGGGCGCAAGGACGATCCCGGCGAGCTCTTTCCCTGGCACAAGCTCGCGCGCCTGCGCCTCGCTTTGCCGCGCCCGACCAGGAACCTCATGGATCCGCACTGGAGCGACAGCGGCTTCATGCTCGCACTTGAGCGCTTCGGCTATGACATCAGCGACCCGCAGAAGGCCGTCATCGCCTTCCAGCGTCGCTTCCGGCCCGAGCTGCTCGACGGCGTGATCGACGGCGAATGCCGCGCCATCCTGCTGGCTTTGCTGCTGCCCCGCCCGCGCGGGGACGACTAGGGCCGTCTGCATCAGAACGAATCAGCCTGTGCTCCTGCGAAGGCGGGAGCACTAAGTCCTTCCGATCCGGACGAACCCCAGATCCGGCCGTCCCCGGCGCAGGCGCAGCTCAGCCTCCCGCTCGCTTCAGATAATCGGGTCCTTGACCCGCCTGCCGCCAATAATCTCCCAGGCCGATCGCGCGGCACAGCGGCAGGAACCGGGCATCGGCCCGCAGGGCCGCCGCCGATGGCATCCAGAGCATCATCGTCTTGCGCCGGTTCTGGTCGTTGATCGCGGGCTGGTCCGCCGGCCGGCCGAGCGATCCGACCAGACTCCCCTCCCGCAGCAGATAGCCCCTGCCGACATCATAGGCGACCGCCTCGGCACCGAGCAGCGGCAAGGTCAGGATCGCGCTGACCGCGCCAAACTGACCGAGGTTGGTTGCTGCGAGATTGGCGGCGACGGCGGCCGCGATGTCGGCGCGCGACCGGGTCTCCAGCGCGGCGCTGTTGCGTCGAAGGAGGTCGACCATCTCGTCCGGAAAATCGGGCCGGCGGGAGCGGTCTTCCACCATCCTGCGCGCCATCGGCGCGCGCCCGGTGAGACCGAAGGTCCAGTAACGCGCCAGCCACACTGACGGGTGGCGCGGCCAGAGCTGCAATGCCCGGTCGGCGGTCTGGTCGGCTTCCTTGAGACGGCCCCGCGCCCAGAGCTGATAGACATGCCGATACTGGAAGCTCGGCGAGAGCGGCTCGCGCTCGACAAGGCGATCGATGATCGCCGTGCCGGCCTCGACCCGCCCGACTTCCATCAGGATGAGCGCGAGCCGGGCCTGCGCCGCGACATTGTCGGGCGCGGCGGCGAGGATGCCGCGCAGCGTCTGCTCGGCCGAATGCCAGAGCCCGAAATCCGGCGTCAGCATTTCCAGCGCGACCCGCGCATCAGGCTGCCCGGGTTGCAGATCAAGCGCGCGCCGGGCCGCGAGCTGCGTCGACGACACGGCTTGGGCGGTGGCATCGGGCGCCGCATATTCGGCAACCGCGGCCCAGGACAAAGCGAGCTTGCCCCAGATCGCCGCGTCATCCGGCGTCAACTTCAGCGCCTCGCGATAGAAACCGATACCCTGTTCGTCGGCATCCGGCATGTCGTTGCGCCGCACGATGTCGCCGCGCTCGACCAGCGCGGCGGCCTGCCGCTCACCGGCAGACTGATGCCGCCACGCATAGATGCCGCCGCCACCCGCCACGGCCACGCCGGCAGCGATCGCGCCACCCAGAAGCTTGCGACGTGAAACGGCAGGGCCGGAGGGATCGGGCGTCTCGGGCGCGGGCGCCACGACATCCGCTCCTCCGGAGGCGGGCAGCCCATCCAGGCGGTAGCCGGTCTTCGGGATGGTTTCGACGGAGATCTCGCTGCCGACCGCCTGCAAGGCGCGGCGCAATTCGAAGATGGCGCGGTTGAGAGCATCATCGCCGACCACGACACCGTTCCAGCACCGCTCGAACAGGGTCGCGCGGGTCACGACGCCGCCGCCGGCATCGACCAGAACGAGCAGCACCTGCATGATTCGCGGCTCGACCGCCAGCGTCGCCGCCGGGCCTTCAAGTGTGCGCGCTGCCGGCAGAATCCGGACGCCCCCCAGATTGAACGCCGGTCGCTCGACCGGCGAGCCGGCGCCCGGGAACGGTTCGTTGAGCCGGTTCAGACGACGCACTCCCCATGCGCGGAGAAAATGATCAGGAAATCATCATATGCCGATCATTGGCTTTTGTCACGGCAAGCGCCCCCATGCGGCGCCGTCGCCACGACGGCTCAAGTGGGAGACAATCATGCTGCACAGGATCCTCTATTCCGCCGCTCTTCTGGCGACGGCCATTCCGATGGCGGCCCATGCCGCCGTGTTCACCTTCACCGGCCAGTTCTCGAACGACACGCCGACGCCGCTGCCCAACCCCGCCTGCGCCGCGGGCCAGGTCTTCGTCGACTTCAACCCCAACAACTCGACCGCCCACGGAACGTCGAACATGGGCGATTTCGGGCCATCGCAGAGCCACTGCATCGCACCGGGTCAGCCCTATACCGGCATCTTCAGCTTCGCATTCGATCCGGGCAACGACCTGTTCGGCACCACCGCAGGATCGATGACGCCGACCGCGACCCCGGGCGTCTTCAACAGCTTCGTGACCTATACGGTGACGGGTGGCACCGGGCGGTTCCTGGGCGCCAGCGGCAGCATTGCGGGCGTCGGCCTGCTCGACCGTCGGCCGGCGCGCCCGCTCAATCACCTCGACCTGACCGGCACCCTGAACATGCCCGCCGTGCCGGAGCCGGCAACGTGGGGGCTTATGCTGACGGGCCTCGGCCTGACCGGCGCGGCGATGCGCCGGCGCCCGGCACGAGCGATGGCCGTGCGGTTCATCGCCTGACGCGGCGGCCGCACGCGGTACGACATTCACCCCCTAGCCCTGGCCCCGAAATCGGCCTTTAATGGGCGTGATCGGCAATGGGGCAAGGGGGTGGTGCATGAACTGGAGAAACAGCCTGCTGGCAGGCGCGGCGCTGACGCTGCTGGCGGGCGCGGGATATGCGGCAGACGGCCCGCTCCGTCCCGACCAGACCGCCTTCCGCGCGCTCTACAAGGAGCTGGTTGAGACCGACACCAGCATCACGACGGGGAGCTGCACCGCCCTCGCCGACAAGATCGAGGCGCATCTGCGCGCGGCGGGCTACGACGATGCCGCGATCACCCGCTTCGCCGTGCCGGAAGCGCCGAAGGAAGGCGGGCTGGTGGCCGTCCTGCCCGGCACCTCCAAAACCTTGAAGCCCATCCTGCTGCTCGGCCATCTCGACGTCGTCGTCGCCAAGCGCGAGGACTGGACCCGCGATCCCTACACGCTGATCGAGGAAAACGGCTATTTCTACGGCCGCGGGACGTCCGACATGAAGGCGCTGGACGCGATCTGGATCGACATGATGATCCGCTTCAAGAAGGAGGGCACCAGGCTCAAGCGCACGCTCAAGCTCGCCCTGACCTGTGGCGAGGAGACCAGCACGGCGTTCAACGGCGCGAACTGGCTGGCCCAGAACAAGCGCGACCTGATCGACGCCGAATTCGCGCTCAACGAGGGTGGCGGCGGCCGTACCGACGGCCATGGCAAGGTCGTCCAGATGTCGATGCATGTCGGCGAGAAGGCGGCGGTCAATTACCGGATCGAGGCGACCAATCCCGGCGGCCACAGCTCCGCGCCGGTGCGCGACAATGCGATCTACGAGCTCTCCGACGCGCTGGCGAAGATCCGCGACCATGAATTCCCGCTGATGTTGAACGACACCACGCGCGCCTTCTTCTCCAGGCTCGGGCCGACCCGCAATGACGAGATCGGCAAGGCGATGACGGCGATCGTCGCCAATCCGCAGGACAAGGCGGCCGAAGCGACCCTCAACGGCGACAAGAGCTATCACTCGATGCTGCGTACCACCTGCGTCGCCACCTTGCTCGACGGCGGCCATGCCAACAATGCGCTGCCGCAGCGCGCCGGGGCCAACATCAATTGCCGCATCTTCCCCGGCGTCTCGTCCGATGAGGTGCGCCTGGAGCTGGAAAAGGTGATCGCCGACCCGCGCATGACCGTGAAGCAGACCGACGATCGCGGCCCGCTCGCCAAGTCGCCGCCGCTCACGCCCGCCATGCTCGGCCCGGCCGAGAAGCTGGTCGCCAAATATTATCCCGGTGTGCCGCTGGTGCCGACCATGTCGACCGGCGCGACCGACGGCATCTTCCTCGAAGCGGTCGGCATCCCCTCCTACGGCCCGCCCGGCACCTATGGCGATCCGGACGGCAACGGCACGCACGGCCTCAACGAGCGGGCGATCGTCAAGGGCGTCTATACCGGGCGCGATTTCCTGACCGAACTGGTGAAGGATTATGCCTCGCGTTGACTCATCGTCACCCCAGCGAAAGCTGGGGTCTCATGCGGACGCGAGCGCTCTCCCGAACGAGATCCCAGCTTTCGCTGGGATGACGCTGGAGTTTGGTTGCATGGGGATGACTTAGCCCCCGTCCTGCCCTATATCCCCCCCGCCAGGCGGCCGGGCGATCGCGGCGGTGCTTGCACCGGCGAGGAAAGTCCGGGCTCCACGAAACGACGGTGCCGGATAACGTCCGGCGGCTTCCCTCGCGGGGAGTCAGGGACAGTGCAACAGAGAGCAGGTCACGAAGACTTCGGTCCCGTGAACAGTGAAAGGGTGCGGTAAGAGCGCACCGCGCCCCCGGCAACGGCGGGCGGCGAGGTAAACCCCACCGGGAGCAAGACCGAATAGGGGCGGCGCGCGACTCACGTCGCAGGGCATGTTTCTGCCCAGTCGCCCGGGTTGGTTGCTTGAGGCGTCCGGCAACGGCCGCCCTAGAGGAATGATCGCCCATCCGCCCGCGCGTCCCGCAAGGGATACGGCGGCGGTGGACAGAACCCGGCTTACAGGCCGCCTGGCAAATATCCCGCAGCCTCTGCCTGCCTGCACCGCACGCAGAAGCACATCGTCGAAGGCAATCGGCCTGATTCGGGGCGCTTTCACCCCGGATTGCCTTTCCCCAGCAATAAAGTGAGGCTATCGTCGTCGGTCATGGCGAAAGCAGGCAGAAATAATGACTGGGGATTTCCCCGCTGGCGGGGCTATGGCTCGGGCCGCGAGGCGCAGCAGGTGCGCCTGTGCGACCGGCATGGCTGCGACAGGCCCGGCGATTGCCCGGCGCCCAAATCGCCCAACAGCCCCGAGCGCTGGTATTTCTGCCAGGAGCATGCCGGCGAGTATAATCGCGGCTGGGACTATTTTCAGGGCCTCGACGAGGAAGAGCGCAACCAGCGCATGCACGACGAGGCGCGCGACGCCTCGGGCTTCAGGCAGAGCGCGCATCACCAATGGGCCGGGCCGGGCGACGGCAGCCGCTCGCGCGACGAGATGCGCGCGCTCGACGTGCTCGGGCTGGAGAGCGACGCGGACTTCGAGACGGTGCGCAAGAGCTGGCGCGCGCTCGCCAAGGAATGCCATCCCGACGTGAAGCCGGGCGACGCCGAGGCGGCCAAGCGCTTCCAGGCGATCCAGGCCGCCTATGACGTGCTGCGCGTGGCGGAGGAGCGCAAGAGCTGGAAGCCCGCCGGATGACCACGCGCCGCGCGAAGGCGCGCTGGGCCAATGCCGTTCTCGTCTGCCGGAAATGCTCGAAGAAGCTCAGGAAGGGCGGCTTCGGCCCGCATGGCGACCAGACCCTCGCCAAGGCGCTGCGCAAGCATCTCCACCTCGGCAAGGGGCCGAAATCGCGCGCCGGCATCGTCGAGGTCTCCTGCCTCGACCTGTGCCCCAAGCGTGCGGTCGCGGTGATCGACGGGCGCCATCCCGACCAGTGGCTGGTGGTGCGCCCGGGCGCCAGTCTCGATGGCCTCGCCCACGAGCTCGGCCTCAGGGGCGAGAGCTGATGCGCAGCACCGCGGACGGCGTGACGGTGCGCCTCTATCACCTCTCCGAAGCGGAAGGCGGGGGCGCCGAGACCCTGATGTACGGCTCGCTCGCCGACGCGCTGGCCATGGCCGCGCAGCAGAGCGAGGCGGTTCAGGCCGGCCTGTTCATCGCGACGGACAATGACGTTGTGGCCTATCTCGACCTGATCGGGGAGTGAGCGGACCGCTGACCATCGCGGCGGTGCAGTGCGCGGCGCTGTTCGATGATGTCGCGGCCACGAGCGCCCATATCCTCGCCCGCGCCCGCGAGGCGACAAAGGCCGGCGCCCGGCTGATCGTCTTTCCGGAAGCCTATCTGACGGGCCACAGCTACAATGCCGCTTTGGTCGCGAAGCGCGCGATGCCGATCGACGATCCGGCCATCCTGACCCTCGCCGAAGCGCTGGCAGCGTTGCCGGTCGTCGCGATCGTCGGCTTCTTCGAGCGGCGCGGCGACCTCATCCACAACAGCGCGATGGTCATCGCGGACGGGCGGGTGGTCGGCACATACGCCAAGATCGATCCCCGCGAGGCCGGCTGCACACCCGGCACGCAACGGCCGGTCTTCGCCTGCGAGGACTGGCCCTTCGCCATCAGCATCTGCCGCGACACGCGCTCCTCCGAGCTGGCGCTGGACCTCGCCGCGCGCGGCGCCCGGCTGCTCGTCTATCCGCTGGGCAACATGCTGCCGCCCGAGGCAGCCGAGGTGAATCGCGACCTCACGGCCACCGGCCATATCGATCGCGCGCGGGAAACCGGATGCTGGGTGGTGAGCGCCGACGTCGTCGGCACGCAGGGCGACTGGGTCGCCCATGGCAACACCCGCGTCATCACGCCCGACGGCGAGATCGTCGCCGATGTGCCGGCGGGCGAGACAGGCATGATCGTCAGGACGATCGGCTGACACTCTTTCACCCCTCCCTTTCAAGGGAGGGGACGGGGGTGGGTGTCGCGCAGCGATCTGAACGTGGCCAGCCCCACCCCAACCCCTCCCCTAATGGGGAGGGGCTAAGACCAGTCACCGCCGCTCGTAGGGCTTGACCCCCGGCCCGATCACATTCGCCCCCACCGCCAGCTTGTCGTGCGCCCAGTCGGCGAGGAAGGCGCTGTTGCGCACCAGCCCGGGCACGTAGCTCGCGCGATTGCCCTGCACCACCAGCCCCGCCGAGCCATTCTCGTTGCCCTCGGCGCCAAGCGCGATGAAGGCGCTCCAATTCTCCTTGTCGCGGCCCTGCACCATCACGTTGTTCTCGATGCGGCCGGTCGCGCCGGCGGGCAGGTCGATCATGTAGTTGGTCTGCTTGCCCTGGCTGTCGTCGAAGCTGTTGTCGATGACCTCCACATGCGGCGCGCGGCTCTTCACATAATGACCGCCATTGCCCGCCTCGAAGCGCGAGCGGGTGACGCTGAGCGAGCCATAGCCGCCGATATAGATGCTGTGCGCGCAGTCGAGATCGCGGTCGCAGCGGCCGAGGCGGCTGAAGGTCGAGCGGTCGATCCTGATCGCGCCATTGGGGTCGCCGCCGGTCAATATGCCTTCCTCGCTGTTGCGAAAGGTCGAGTAAGCGACGCTGAGATTGCCCGCCTCGAGCCGGATGCCCGCGCCATTGCCGTCCGGCACCGCCATGCCCTGGAAGACCAGGCCGTCGATCGTCGCGCTGCGGCCGCGCAGCACCAGCGCCGCCTTCTGCTCGCAGATGGTGCGATCGAAGATGGCGGTGCCGCGCTCGCGGGCGCGGATCGTGATGCTGCCCGCGCCCTGCACGGCGCACTGGCGATAGGTGCCGGGCGCCACCAGGATCGTGCCCTCGCCCTCGCCGATCGCGCCGATCGCGTCGGCGAGCCGGCCATAGCCCCGCCCCGTCTCGACCACGGTGAAGGGCGCACCCGCCTGCTGGGCGGAGGCGAGCGTCGCGAGGCCGACGGCGATCAGCGGAAAGGCGAGAAGGGCAAATCTTTTCATGCGCCTCTCTGTATCGGCGCGGCCGGGCCGGAGCAATTGCGATGGCACGCGCGACTGTCCAGTTTCAGGCCAGTCTCGCCCTCACGACATTGTGCGCGGCCGGTAGGGATCGGGCCGGATGTCGATCCGTGGCCGCCCCTGTTCCCAGAGCAGGCGAAGGCCGCGCACCCGGACGAGATAGCCAAGCCCGATCAGCGCCGCGATGAAGCCCGACGAGCCGCCGATGATCATCGCGATGCGCGGCCCCCAATGATCGGCCACCCAGCCCATAGCCGGCGCGCCGATCGGCAGGCCGCCGAGCATGACGGCGAGGTAGATCGCCATCACCCGCCCGCGCATCGAGCGATCGGTGGAGAGCTGGACGAAGCCGTTGCCCGAGGTGTTCACCGTCTGCATGAACAGGCCGACGACGAGCAGCGCCGCGCCGAACAGCAGGAAGCTCGGCGCCAGCGCGGCGAGGATCATGACGCAACCGAAGCAGAAGGCGCCGCCGATGATGTGATAGAGCCGCGGCCGGTCGCGCCGCGCCGCCAGCAGCGCGCCGAGCACCGAGCCGATCGCCATGACCGAGGTGAGCAGGCCATAGTCGCTGGCGCCCTTGTGGAAGACGGCGACCGACATGACGCTGACGAACACGCCGAAGTTCATGCCCAGCATGCCCAGGAAGAACAGCATGACCATCAGCGACACCAGGTCCGGCCGGTTGCGCAGGTAGCGGAAGCCGTCGAGCAGGCGCATCTGCCGCGGCCCGTCGCTCTCATGCTGCCGGTGGAGATCGGTGACATTCATGCGTGTCAGCGCGATCAAGGTCGTCCCGAACGAGAGGCCGTTGAAGATGAATACCCAGCCCGTGCCGACCAGTGCGATCAGCAGGCCGGCCAGCGCCGGCCCCATCGTCCGCGAGAGCTGGAAGGCGGTGCTGTTGATCGCCACCGCATTGCCGATCGCATCTTCGCTCACCAGCTCGGACACGAAGCTGTGCCGCGCGGGCGAATCGAAGGCCATGCCGCAGCCCAGGAAGAAGGCGAGGATATAGACGTGCCAGAGCTGCGCCAGGCCGCTTACGACATCGATGCCGAGGATGAGCGCCAGCGCGCCCATGCCGCACTGGATGGCGATGAGCAGCTTGCGCCGGTCGATATGGTCGGCAAGCGATCCGGTGACGGTGACGAGCAGAACCTGCGGGATGAACTGCAGCGCGGTGACGATGCCCACCGCGCCCGCGCTGTGATGGGTGAGCTGCGTCAGCACCAGCCAGGTCTGCGCGGTGCCCTGCATCCAGGTGCCGGTGTTCGAGATGATGTTGGCACCGACCCACAGCCGGAAATTGCGATTGCCGAGCGATCGAAACGTGCCCCCTCGTGCCGGCGATGTCATGCGGCTTTCCTCACCTGCGCTCCCAGGACGACGTGGCGATTCTTCGCGCCACGGGCGGTCCTTAAGTCGATGTGATGCTATAAGTAAGCCCGCTATTCATCGTCTTGCCGGGATCGGCAGTATCGCAGGCGCGAAACGGCGTTGCGTCAGATGGCACGGCGCGGGGCTCGGACCTTGCCTAGACCAGAGCGTTGACGGCCTGCGCCAGGGCATCGGCCAGATCGCGCTGGCTGAACGGCTTGCCGAGCTTGCGCAGGCTGGCCGGGGCGTCGGCCGGGAGCTCTCCGTAACCCGTCGCCAGGATGATCGGGATGCCGGGCCGCAGCGCAAGCGCCTGCTCCGCGAACTGGACGCCGGTCATGTGGGGCATGGCCTGATCGGTGATGATCAGATCGAGATCGCCGCAGGATTGCAGCAGGGCGAGCGCATCGCGGCCATTGCCCGCTTCGATCACGCCATGGCCGAGATCCTCCAGCAGCGCGACCGTGTTCATCAGCACCAGGCCATCATCATCGACGACCAGAATCTTCATCGCGGCTGTTGGAGAAGGCGCCGGGGCAGCCGCCACGGGTGCGGTTTCGGACGGGGCCACCGCAGTCGGCACGGCGGGAAGCCAGAGTTCGGCCGTCGTCCCCTCGCCCGGTGCGCTCTGCAGGACCAGCCGGCCGCCCATCTGCTCGGCCAGGCCGTGGATCATCGACAGGCCGAGGCCCGTCCCCTTGCCGACGCCCTTGGTGGTGAAGAAAGGCTCCGTCGCGTGCGCGAGGGTCCGCGCGTCCATGCCCGTACCGGTATCGATCACCGCGAGCGTCACGTAGGAGCCGGGCTCCAGCTTGTCGATCACGCCGGGTTTCACCCGCTCCTGGCGCGCCGTGATCGCGATCGTGCCGCCATCGGGCATCGCGTCACGCGCATTCACGGCAAGGTTCAGCAACGCCATTTCGAGCTGGTTGGCATCGGCGAGCACTTGCGGCAGGCTCAGCGGAAACTGGAGACTGATCGAATAGGATGGCCCGAGCGTTCGCTCCAGCAGGTCGCTCATGTTGCGGACCAGGGCAGGAATGTCGATCGCCTCGAAGGTCAGATCCTGGCGCCGCGCGAAGGCCAGCATTCGCTGCGTGAGGGCTGCGCCGCGCAGGGTGCCCTGCATGGCGTTGTCGATCAGACGGTGCAGCTGCGGATCGGACGGAACCCGCTTTTCGAGCAGGGCGAGGCTGCTCTGGATCGCCATCAGCAGATTGTTGAAGTCATGCGCGACACCACCGGTCAGCTGCCCGATCGCTTCCATCTTCTGCGACTGGAACAGGGCTTCGCGCGCCTCGTCGAGCTTGCGCTGCACTTCCTCGCGTTCGGTCACGTCGCGCGTGATCTTGGCGAAACCGACGATCGCGCCGCTCTCATCCCGGATGGGATCGATGACGACGCTTGCCCGGAAGCGCGTGCCGTCCTTGCGCTGGCGCCATCCTTCCGCTGCGAAGCGGCCTTCCTCTCTCGCGATGGCGAGAGCTCTCTCCGGCCCCCCGGCCGCGCGATCCTCCTGCGTATAAAAACGCGAGAAATGCTGGCCGATGATTTCCTCGGGCGCATAGCCCTTGATGCGCTCCGCACCGGCGTTCCAGCTCACCACATGGCCGGTCTCGTCGAGCCGATAGATGGCGTAGTCGGTGACGCTCTGCACGAGCAGCCGAAACTGCTCCTCGCTTTGCCGCAGCTCTTTGGCCGCGATCTGCCGCTCGGTCAGGTCGCGCGTGATCTTGGCGAAGCCGAGCAATTCGCCGCTGGCCGCCCAGATCGGATCGATGACGACATGGGCCCAGAAACGCTCGCCATTCTTGCGCAGCTGCCAGCCTTCCCACTCGAACTTGCCCTGCGTCCGCGCGGTGCGCAGCGCCTCCTCCGGCACGCCGGCATCGCGGTCTTCCGGCGTATAGAAGCGGGAGAAATGCTGGCCGACGATTTCGTCGGCGCGATAGCCCTTGAGGCGCTGCGCGCCGCTGTTCCAGTTGCTGATGATCCCCGTCGGGTCGAGCATGTAGATGGCATAATCGGTGATCGCATCGACGAGCAGGCGATAGCGCCCCTCACTGGAGGTCGAGTCCGCAAAACCCTGGTCACTCGACATTCCGCCCCGTCCTCATGCGTCCGTGCTTCTCCCCGATGTACAAAAACCAATCATCGTCGACTTTGTTCCCCCGCGATGGTCGCCAGACGCGGTCAGACCTCGGTCCGACCCTTGAAGCCCTGCGCGACGACGAACCACTCGACCGACCCCTTGCGGCTCGACGGCGGCTTGGCATGCTTCACCGTCTTGAAGGCGCTCTTGAGCTGCCGCAGCAGCGTGTCGTCCGTGCCGCCCGCGAACACTTTCGAGACGAACGCGCCGCCCGGCTTCAGCGTGGCGATGGCGAATTCCGCCGCCGCCTCGACCAGGCCCATCGTGCGCAGATGGTCCGTCTGGGGATGGCCGACGGTGTTGGCCGCCATGTCCGAGACGACGAGGTCCGGCGCCTCGCCCAGCTCCGCGATCAGCCGATCGGGCGCGTCGTCGGCCATGAAGTCCATCTGCAGCAAGGTGACGCCGGGGATCGGATCGACCGGCAGCAGATCGATGCCGACCACCGCCGCCTTGGGCGAGACCCGGCGCACCACCTGCGCCCAGCCGCCGGGCGCGACACCCAGATCGACGACATGGCGCACGCCGCGCAGCAGGCCGAACTTCTCGTCCAGCTCCAGCAGCTTGTAGGCCGCCCGGCTGCGATAGCCCTCGGCCTTGGCGCGCTTCACATAGGGATCGTTCAGTTGCCGCGCGAGCCAGCGCGTCGATTGCGCGGTGCGGCCACGCGCGGTCTTGACGCGCTTGTCCGCCGGCTTGTCTCCGCGCGCCATCAGCCGAGCTGCCGGCTCGACGCGCTGTCGAGCAAAGCGCGCAGGATGCCCTCGCGGATACCGCGGTCGGCGACGCCCAGCCGGTCGGCCGGCCAGATGTCGAGGATGCTCTCCAGGATCGCGCAGCCCGCCACGACCAGATCGGCGCGCTCGTCGCCGATGCAGGGCAGGCTCATCCGTTCGTCGAGGCTCATCGAGGAGAGGCGCGCGGCAATCTCCCGCATCGACGCGGCCGGCACGATGAGGCCGTCGACCGCCGCCCGGTCATAGCGCGGCAGGCCGAGATGGACGCTCGCCAGTGTCGTGACCGTGCCCGAGGTGCCGAGCAGCCGCACCGGCGCCCGGGCGGGCAGGCGCGCGGCGAACCCCGCGAAGGCCTCGCGCATCCGGCGCAGCATCTGGCCATAGGCGGCGAGGCGCTCGGCCGGACCGTCGCCATGCCCGCCGACCGCCTCGGCCAGCGACACCACGCCGAGCGGCGCGCTCAGCCAGTCGATGATGCGCAGATTGTCGCGCTTGCCCTCGAGCAGCACCAGCTCGGTCGAGCCGCCGCCAATGTCGAAGATCATCGCCGGCCCGTCGCCCTCCTCGAGCAGCGCCTGGCAGCCGAGCACGGCGAGGCGCGCCTCCTCCCGCGCCGAGATGATGTCGAGCATGATGCCGGTCTCGGCGGCGACGCGCGCGACGAATTCGGCGCCATTCGCCGCCTGCCGGCACGCCTCGGTCGCCACCGAGCGCGAGAGCACGACACGGCGCCGGCGCAGCTTCTCCGCGCAGACCATCAGCGCCGAGATGGTCCGGTCGATCGCGGCGTCCGAGAGCCGCCCGGTCGCGGACAGCCCCTCGCCCAGCCGCACGATCCGCGAGAAGGCGTCGACGATGACGAAGCGCTCGCCCTCGGGGCGGGCGATCAGCAGGCGGCAATTGTTGGTGCCGAGATCGAGCGCGGCGAAATTGCCACGCGGGGGTGCGCGGCGCGGCGCCACCTCTTCCCCCCCTGCTCCGCTCCCGCGCGGCCCATCGACATCGAGCCAAGGTCCAGTGCGCGGCGCGGCCGTGGCCCTGTGCGCCATGTGACCGTACCTTCCTCACCAGCGAAACAAATCGCCGGAACTTGCCGCAACGCTAGACGGCCACAGGGCTGATGGCAAGGTTTCGCGCGGATGACGCGATTGGAAAGGCGGACCAATGGCGTGGCAAATGCCTTGACCCCCGCCCGGGGTGGCGCTAATTGCGCGCCCTCTCGATTGATGCCCGATCGTCTAAAGGTAAGACAGCGGACTCTGACTCCGCTAATCGAGGTTCGAATCCTCGTCGGGCATCCAACTTCCTCATCGATTAGCTGACGGACCAGCGCGCGGCTTGTCTAGCGCGCGCGGATCGCCACCGGCGCCGGCCAGAACTGGTCGCCGAACACCGCCGGCGGGACGGGCTTGCCGAAATAATAGCCCTGCCCCTTCTGGCAGCCATGCTCCCGCAGGAAAGCGCAGTCCTCCCGGGTTTCCACGCCCTCGGCGACGACATCGAGCCCGAGCTTGCGCGCGAGATCGAGGATGGAGAGGACGATCGCGCGGTCGCCCTCCGAATGCTGCACCGCCTGGGTGAAGCTCTTGTCGATCTTGATCAAGCTGACGGGATAGCTCTTGAGCAGGTTGAGCGAGGCGAAGCCCGTGCCGAAATCGTCGAAGGAGAGCTCGACGCCGAGCTGGCGCAGGCTCCTGAGCTGATCGAGCACCGTGTCCTGCTGATCGAGGATGATATTCTCGGTGATCTCCAGCTCCAGCGCGTCGGGCGGAAGCCGGTTCGCCGCCAGCGCGTCGCGCACGACTTGCAGCAGGCTGTCGCCTCGGAACTGCGCGCCGAAGAGATTGACGCTCATCCGGAAATCGCTCTGCAGCCGCCGCCACTGCGCCGCCTGGGCACAGGCGGTGCGGATGACCCAGCTGCCGACCTGCCCGGCCAGCGTGCCGCTCTCCAGCGCCGGCAGGAAGGCGGCGGGCGCGAGCAGGCCGCGCACCGGATGCTTCCAGCGGATCAGGGCCTCGGCCCCGGCCAGCGCGCCGTCATGCAGGCGAATCTGCGGCTGGTAGAAGAGGCGAAATTCGTCCCGCTCGACCGCGCGATGCAACTCGGCCTCATACATGCGCCGCGCGACCGCCTCGGCCCGCAGCGCCGGGATGAACAGGAAGGAGCGCCCGCGTCCACCGCTCTTGGCCTGGAAGAGGGCGAGGTTCGCACTGCTCATCAGCGCCTCGATGGTCTCGCCATGATCCGGCGCGATCGCGAGGCCGCAGCTTCCTGCGATCCGCAGTTCATGCCCGTCCGCCACGATCGGCGCGGCAATCGTGGCGATGATCGCGCGCGCGAGGCCACCGAGCTGCAACGGATCGCCGCCGTCGCGCAGCAGGATCGCGAATTCGTCCCCGCCGGTGCGCGCGACGATGCTCTGGGCCGGCGCCGCCTGGACGAGCCGCCGCGTCACCGCCTGCAGCACCAGGTCGCCGGCGGCATGGCCGAGCGTGTCGTTGACGTCCTTGAAGCCGTCGAGATCGACGATGAGGAGCGCCACCGCCGAGCCATCGCGCATCGCGCCGCTCGCCTGCTGGTGCAGCAGGTTGCGGTTCGGCAGGCCGGTCAGGCTGTCATAATTGGCGAGATGGAACAATGCGTCGCGCTCGCGCCGCTGATCCGTCATGTCGCGGACGATCGCGCCGAAATGCATCTGGTCGCCCTCATACCAGCGCGACCAGTAGAGCTCGGCTGGAAAGCGCTCGCCCGAGCGGCGCACGCCGGTGAGCTCGCTCGCCACGTTCTGCGGCGCGCCGCCGCTGCGCACGCGCTCGATCCCGCTCTGGACGCGCACGCGATCCTCGGGCGCGACCAGCAGGTCGAGGAGCTGGCCTGTCATCTGGCCGGCATCGTAGCCGAACATCGCCGCCGCCGCGTCGTTCCATGCCGTGATCCGCGACTGCGGATCGAAACAGATGACGGCGTTGGGCGAGGTCGCGGCGCTCGCCTCGAAGCGCGACGGCGCCGCCTTGGTGGCGACCTCCAGCCTCCGCAGCTCCAGCTGGTTCGAGGCGAGACGGCCGAGATCCTTGAGGCGGGCACGGTCCTGCTCGCTGAACTCGGCGCGCGGCTTGTTGTCGACCACGCACAGCGCGCCCAGCGAATGGCCGGACGGCGATCTGAGGGCGACGCCGGCATAGAAGCAGATCTGCCCCGCCGAGACGATCGGATTGTCATGAAAGCGCGGATCGAGCCGGGCATCCTCGACGACCAGCACATCGTCCTGGGTGATGGCATGGGCGCAGAAGGAGACGTCGCGGCTGCGATCGACATCGTCGCCCACACCCTTGTTGGCGACGAGAAAGACGTGGTCGCTGCCGATCATGTTGACCGCCGCGGCTGGCGTATCGAACATGCGGGCGGCGATCTCGACGATCGGATCGAGGCTCGGCAGGCCGACCTCGGCGCTCAACCCATAATCGGACAGGGCTCGCAGGCGGCCCTCTTCATCGGCGATCATATTTGGACAGCGCACGGACTCTATCCCTTTTCCCCCGCCCGATATTTCCGCAAGTCGGTTAAAAAGAGGGAAATGGCGGAGAAGAAATCGGCCTATAATTTGTATCATTGCGGCAGACAAATCAATGAGATGATCCGCAGTTCCTGTCGACCGTGAACCAATCCGGCGGTTTCGACGGTCGTCGACGATCCTGCGTTAACCCTGACGGGCAAGGGCGGGGTAACCTCAACCTGTCAGAAGCGAGCCATGTTCGGCGTGCCCCTCAGATCCCTGTTCACGAGTCGCTGGATGGCGCTGGCCTGGGTCGTGCTGGTCTGCCTGACGGCCGTGCAATATGTCGGCCCGTCGGATGATGACGAGGCGCCGGTCGCTCAGGCCGGGGCGGACACCGCGGCCGCCAACGCGGCGATGGCGGCGCTGAACTGAGCGACCTTGCCCCGCGGCCCGGCCGCGCTATCTCATTGTCATGGCACAGGTGCATCCCGTCGAACGGCCGCTCACCGATCCCGAGCGCGCGCTGGTGCGGGAGATGTTCGGGCGCGCGATCGACGTCGCGCCGGTGCGCGTCCGCCGTCGCGCCTGGTGGCCGTTCCAGCCGCGCAGGACGGTCATGGCGCCACGCGGCCACATCCATTTCCATCCGCAGGGCGACAGCTATTGCGATTGCTTCGGCAGCGACACGCTCGCCGGGCAGGGTCTCTTCCTGCACGAGATGACGCATGTCTGGCAGCATCAGAGCGGCCTCAACCTGCTGCTGCGCCGCCACCCCTTCTGCCGCTACGATTATGTCTATGAGCCGGGCAAACCCTTCGCGCGCTATGGCATCGAGCAGCAGGCCGAGATCGTGCGGCACGTCTTCCTGCTGCGGCGAGGTCATGGCGTTCCGGGGAAGCCGGGACTGAAGGCTCTGGAGGCGATCCTGCCCTTCGGCGGCCCGCCAGCTTAGGCGGTCGCCTGATCCAGACCCGCCAGCGTGTGATAGCCGCCGCGATAGAAAAGCAGCGGCGTCCCGTCGCTGCGCCGTTCCATCGCGCGGACGGCCCCGACCACCAGCAGATGATCGCCGATCTCGATGGTCTGCGCGATGTCGCATTCGATCCACGCCAGGACGTTGTCGAGCAGCGGCAGACCGGCGGGCGAATGGCCATGGGCCATGCCCTCGAACTTGTCCTCGAGCTTGGAGGCGAAGCGGCGGCACGCGTCGAGCTGCTCGCTGGCCAGCACATTGACGCAGAAACGGCCGGTCGGCGCGATCCGCGCCCAGCTGCGCGAGCTTTTGTCGGGCAGGAAGCCCACCAGCGGCGGATCGAGCGAGATGGAGGTGAACGACCCGACGGCGAGCCCGAACCGCTCGCCATCATGCGCCAGCGACGTCACGACGCAGACCCCGGTCGGGTAACTGCCCAGCACATCGCGAAAATGCTTAGGATCGATCAACGCTGTCTGCTCCTCTGATGCGAAGGATAGCCGATTCGCCCCGACATATAGCGGAAACCTTCCGCTTCTAAGCAGCCGGCGCGCGGCATCCCCGGGCAATTCTAGATGCAGCGCCGGCAAAGTCGATAGGTTGCGAAGAAACTTGACACGATACCTCTTAAGTATGATTCCGAAATCGACTATCCTTCCTCGTCAAACAGCGGAATTCTGCGCCTTGCCCCTTCGCCATCGATGGACCGCGACAGTCGCCACGAGCCTCCTGGCGCTGGCGCTCGTGAACTGCAGCGGGTCCAAGCCGGCCGGGAACGGGCGGGATCAGGGGCCGCGCAATGTCGGCTTCGTGGTCGTGCAGCCGCAGGACGTGCCGCTCGTCACCGAACTGCCGGGCCGGACCAGCGCCTATCGCAGCTCGGACGTGCGGCCGCAGATTTCCGGGGTGATCCGCCGCAGGCTCTTCACCGAAGGCGCGCTGGTGAAGGCCGGCCAGCCGCTCTACGAGATCGATCCGTCGCCCTATCGCGCCGCCGCTGCGGAAGCGGAGGCCAATCTCGCCAGCGCGCAGGCGTCGGCCGTGGCCGCCCGTGCGACGGCCCAGCGCTACGAACCGCTCGTCAAGATCGAGGCGGTCAGCAGGCAGGATTACGACAATGCGGTGGCGGCCGCCCGCGCCGCCGAGGCCGCCGTCGCCCAGCGCCGCGCGCTGCGCGAAAGCGCGCGGATCGACCTTGGCCGCACGTCCGTGCCCGCGCCGATCAGCGGGCGGATCGGCCGGTCGCTGGTGACGCAGGGCGCGCTGGTGACGGCCGGTCAGGCCACTGCGCTCGCCCAGATCAACCAGCTCGATCCCATCTATGTCGACATCCAGCAGAGCGCAGCCGATCTCCTCGGCCTGCGCAAGCTGCTCGCGCAGGGCGGCGCATCGCCGAGCTCGGCGGACGTGCGGCTCGTGCTGGAGGATGGCAGCGACTATGACGTCGTCGGCCATGTCCAGTTCGCCGAGGCGATCGTCGACGAATCGACCGGAACCGTGACCTTGCGCGCCGAATTCGCCAATCCGCAGGGCTGGCTGCTGCCCGGCATGTTCGTGCGGGCCCGTTTCAGCCAGGCGATCGACAAGGGTGCCTTCCTGGTGCCGCAAGCCGCCATCACACGCGACAGCAAGGGGGAGGCGCAGCTCTTCGTCGTGGGCCGCGACAACAAGGCAAAACTGCGCACCGTGGTCGCTCCGCGCACCCAGGGGGTTTACTGGGTTGTTACCAAGGGAATTAACGCCGGCGACCGCATCATCATCCAAGGCACCGCCGACCTCAAGGCGGAGCAGGCCATCAAACCGGTACCGGCCGACAGTCCCCAGAAAGTGGCGCCCAAACGGCAAGGCGGCAAGGCCGGCACGGCCGGCTGAGCGACATGCTGTCCCGCATCTTCATCGACCGGCCGATTCTCGCCTGGGTGCTTGCCATCGTCGTGATGCTCGGCGGCATCGGCGCCATATTCGGCCTGCCGATCGCGCAATATCCCGACATTGCCCCGCCGCAGATCAATGTGCAGGGCACCTATCCGGGCGCCTCGGCCGAAGCGGTTCAGAACAGCGTCACGCAGGTGATCGAGCAATCGCTGAACGGCATCGACGGGCTGCTCTATTTCACCTCCTCATCGGACGCGCGCGGCCGCTCCAGCATCACCGCCACCTTCACCAAGGGCACCGATCCCGACATCGCGCAGGTGCAGGTGCAGAACCAGCTGCAATCGGTGATCGCGCGCCTTCCCACGCAGGTCCAGCAGCAGGGTCTGCGGGTCCGCAAGGCCAATTCGGACATCCTTTTGCTCGTCGGCATCTATGATGCGTCGAATCGCTTCACGCCGCAGCAGGTCTCCGACTATCTCTCGTCCAATCTCCAGGATCCGCTGAGCCGCATCGAGGGCGTCGGGGACGTCAACGTGTTCGGCTCGCCCAACGCGATGCGCATCTGGCTCAACCCGGATCGGCTGGCGAGCTACGGACTGATGCCGGGCGACGTGATCACCGCGGTCCAGGCGCAGAACACCGAGATCTCGGCGGGCCAACTCGGCTCCGAACCTTCGCCGCCCGATCAATATCTCAACGTCAACGTGACAGCGCAGTCGCGCCTGCAAACCCCGGAGCAGTTCCGCAACATCATCGTCAAGACCCTGCCCTCCGGCGCGACCGTCCGGCTGGGGGATGTGGGGCGGGTGGAACTGGGCGCCGATAACTACACGATAACCATCCATGTAAACGGCCATCCCGGCGCCGGCGTCGCGTTCATGCTCGCGCCCAATGCCGATGCGCTCACCACCGCCGAGCTGATCAAGGCCCGCGTCGCGCAGATGGCCAAGGGCTTCCCGCCCGGCTTCAAGTACGGCTTCGCGCAGGACAATACCGAGTTCATCAAGCTGTCGATCTGGGAAGTGGCCAAGACGCTGGTCGAGGCGATCATCCTCGTCGTCATCGTCATGTTCCTATTCCTGCAAAACTGGCGCGCGACTTTGGTGCCGACGATCGCCGTGCCGGTGGTGCTGCTCGGCACCTTCGCGATCCTCTATGTCGCAGGCTATTCGATCAACACGCTCACTTTGTTCGGGCTCGTCCTCTCGATCGGTCTGCTGGTCGACGACGCCATCGTCGTCGTCGAGAATGTCGAGCGCCTCATGGCCGAAAATCCCGGCATGAGTGCGCGCGAAGCGACGATGGAATCAATGCGCGAGATCACCATGGCGCTGATCGCCATCGCGCTGGTGCTCTCGGCCGTGTTCATGCCGATGGCCTTCTTCGGCGGCTCGACCGGCGTCATCTATCGTCAGTTCGCGATCACCATCGTCTCGGCCATGGGGCTATCGGTGTTCGTCGCGATCGTGCTCTCGCCCGCCCTTACGACGATCCTGCTCAAGCCGCACCCGACCGAGGCGCACGCGGCCATCAAGTCGAGCTGGCTCCAGCGCCACGCGCCCGGCCTCCATGCCCGCATGGAGCGCCTGCGCGAGCGGCTCAACCGCCGGTCCGCCGCCGCCCAGGAGCGTTATCTGGTCACGATCCGCAAGGTCGTCGACCGGCGCGGCCGCGCGTTGCTGGTCTATGCGCTCGTCGTCGGGCTGCTGGTCTTCATGTTCCAGCGCCTGCCGACCGGATTCCTGCCCAATGAGGATCAGGGCACCGCCGCCGTCCAGTTCTCGCTGCCGACCGGCGCGACGATCAACCGCACCAAGGAAGTGCAGAAGGCGGTCGAGGATTATTTCAGCAAATATGAAAGCGGGAATGTCGACACCTTCTTCACCGTCGCGGGTACGCAGGGCGCCGGCGGCGGGGTCGGCCAGAATCAGGGCCGCGGCTTCGCGATGCTGGCGCCCTGGGACGAGCGGCCGGGCAAGGAGAATACCGCCGACGCGATTTCGCGACGCGCGAGCCGGGCGCTCTCCAGCCTGCGCGACGCCGAGATCTTCGCCGTCGTGCCGCCGCCGATCCGTGGTCTGGGCCAGTCGACCGGCTTCGAGGTGCAGATCGTCAACAGCGGCAACCTGCCGATGGACCAGTTCCGGGCGGCCAAGGACAAGCTGATGGCGATAGCGCGTGCCGACAAGCAGCTCGCCGCCGTCCGCCTGTCCGAATTGCCCGACCAATCCTCGCTCAAGGTCGACATCGACCAGCAGAAGCTCGCGACGCTCGGCCTCCTCCAGAGCGACGTCAACACGACGCTTTCGACCGCCTGGGGCGGTCGCTACGTGAACGACTTCGTCGACGGGGGTCGCGTCAAGCGCGTCTATGTCCAGGGCGACATGCAATATCGCTCCAAGCCCGAGGATCTCGCCGAATGGCATATCCGCGGCAAGGACAACCAGATGACGCCCTTCTCCTCCTTCTCGTCGCTGAGCTGGTCGGTGGCGCCGGCCAGTCTCTCGCGATTCAACGGCGTCCCATCCTTCCAGATCCTGGGTCAGGCGGCGCCGGGCTACAGCTCGGGTCAGGCGATGCGCCGCATGGACGAGCATGCCGCACAGATCCCCGGCGTGAGCCTGGCTTATTCCGGCCTCTCCTATCAGGAGCGCCTCTCCGCCGGCCAGGCGCCGATGCTCTACGCGCTCTCGCTGCTGGTCGTCTTCCTGTTCCTCGCCGCGCTCTACGAGAGCTGGAGCATCCCGATCGCGGTGCTGCTGATCGTGCCGCTCGGCCTCGTCGGCGCCGTCATCGCGGTGACGCTGCGCGGGCTGGTCAACGACATCTTCCTGCAGATCGGCCTGCTTACAACCATGGGCCTCGCCGCCAAGAACGCGATCCTGATGATCGAGTTCGCCGAGCAGGCCGAAAAGCGTGGCATGCGCATCATCGAGGCGGCCATCGAGGGTGCGCGGCTGCGCCTGCGGCCGATCCTGATGACCAGCATCGCCTTCATCTTCGGCGTGCTGCCGCTGGCCATCTCGACCGGCGCCGGCGCCAATGGGCGCGTCGCGATCGGCACCGCCGTGGTCGGCGGCATGCTGACCGCGACCCTGCTCGCCATCTTCTATATCCCGCTCTTCTTCGTGCTGGTCCGCCGCACCACCCGCGACATGCTCCAGCAATTGAGCATGCGGATCGTGGCGCGCCGCGCCCGGAGGGGCGAATGAGGATGCGCTCCGCCCTGTCCCTGACCGCTCTGCTGCTCGCCGGCTGCTCGCTCGCGCCCAGATATGAGCGCGGCGCCGCGCCGGTGCCGCCCGCCTGGCCGACCGGGAATGCCTATGCCGGTGACTATGCGAACCTGCCGAGCGCCAGCTATCGCGATCTCTTCCGCGACGACGGGCTGCAGAAGCTCATCGCGCTCGCGCTGGAGAATAATCGCGACGTGCGGCAGGCGGCCGCCAACATAGAACGCGCCCGCGCCCAGTTCCGCATCCAGCGCGCGGAACTGTTCCCGCAGCTCGACGCGAATGCCGGCCTGACGCGCGGCTCCGCCGTCTCCAGCGCCCCGGCGACGACGAGCACATCGGCCAGCCTGTCGATCCCGAGCTACGAGATCGACCTGTTCGGCCGCATCCGCTCGCTGACCGATGCGGCGCGCAATAGCTACTTCGCCAGCCAGTCCGATGCGCAGGCGGTGAAGCTCGCGCTCATCGGCGACATCGCCACCGCCTGGCTGACTTATGCCGCCGACAAGAGCCGGCTCGACCTCAGCGCGGCGACGATCGTGACCGCGCAGAAGACCGTCGACCTGACGCAGGCGCGCCTCTCCGGCGGCGTCGCCCCGCGCACCGACCTGCGGCAGGCGCAGACGATCCTCGCCACCGCCCAGTCCGATCTGGCGCGCTACACCACCGCGATCGCGCAGGACCGCAATCTCATCGAGCTGCTGGTCGGCGCGCCGATCGATCCGGCGCTGCTGCCGAGCTCGATCGAGACGGCGAACGAGCGCATCGCCGCCCCGGCGAGCGGCATGAGCAGCGAAGTGCTGCTGCGCCGACCGGACGTGATGGCCGCCGAATATAACCTGCGTGCCGCCAATGCGCAGATCGGCGCAGCGCGCGCCGCGCTGTTCCCACGCCTCACCCTCGGCGGCCTGATCGGCCTGATCGGGCCGTCGCTCGAAGGACTGTTCGGCAATGCCGGCCAGGACGTGAGCCAGGGCACGGCCTCGGCGACCTATCCAATCTTCCAGGCCGGCGCCGGCCGGGCGAACGTCGCCGCCAGCAAGGCGCAACGCGACGCCGTACTCGCCGCCTATGAGAAAGCGATCCAGACCGCCTATCGCGAAGTGGCCGATGCGCTCGCGCGGCAAGGCACGATGACCGACCAGATCAACGCCGACCGCCTGCGAACGACGGCGGCGCAGGATGCCTACACACTCTCTGACGCGCGCTATCGCGGCGGCGTCGACAGCTTCCTGCAGGCGCTGGACGCGCAACGCTCGGCTTATGCGGCGCAGAATACGCTCGTCGCCACGCTGCTGACGGCGGCGACCAACCGGGTCACGCTTTATCGCGCGCTGGGCGGCGAGGCGGCTGGCGAGCCGGCGGGAGCCAACTGATCCTCTCCTCCTGTTGAGCTTCGCTCGCCTGCGGCTCAGAGGGGAGGGCGGGGTTGGTGGCGCTGCGCAGCTCGCTCGCGCAGCGATAATGCCGGACCGCCCAACACCACCCCAACCCCTCCTCTGAAGAGGAGGGGCTAAACCGCGCTACTCCGCGGCCAGCCGCGCCGCCGTCTCGCGAATCAGCGCGATCATGTTGGGCAGGCCCTGGGTGCGGTTCGACGAGAGCTGGCGCTTGAGATCGAACGGCGCCAGCGCGCCCTCGATATCGAACGTGGCGACCTGCGCCGGCATGCGGTCCTGCACCGTCAGCAGCACCAGCGCGATGATGCCCTTGGTGATCGCGGCATTGCTGTCGGCGAGGAAATGCAGTGCGCCGTTGTCCAGCCGCGTGGGATAGACCCAGACCGAGGCCGAGCAGCCGCGCACCAATGTCGCGTCGGTCTTGAGCGCATCGGGCATGGGCTCCAGCGCGCGGCCGAGATCGATCAGCAGCCGATAGCGCTCATCGCCCTCGAGCAGCTCATAATCGTCCTGGATGTCGGCAAGTGTGGGGCTGGTCATGGCGCCCCATATAGAGCTGGCGAAGATGGAGGCTAGGGGGCTTGCTCAGCTTGGCCCCCCGCATCTTCGGCGCATTCCCCCTTTCCGTTCGCCCTGAGCTTGTCGAAGGGCTGTCCTTCTTCTGCAACGTCGACAAGAAAGGACAGCCCTTCGACAAGCTCAGGGTGAACGGTGCGCAGGGTGAGTCAAACGTCGATCCCAGCCGCGATCGCCTCCAGCTTGCGGATGCGCTCCTTGAGGTCCGCGACGTCGATGCGGGTCGCGGCCGAGACCGTGCCGGCGCCCTCGCCGGCCGCGGCACTCGCGCCGCGGTGCCCGGCGACCAGCTCCAGCTCGGCGCGCTTGAGCGCCAGCCAGCCATTCCAGCCCTTGAGGCCGACAAAGGCGATGATGCCGATCCAGCTCGTGATGATCAGCGCACCGGCGCCATAATGCAGGATGTTCAGGTCAGTCATTTGTCCTGTTCCTTCCTCGAAACCAGGCTGCCTTCAGGTCAGTTCCGGTCGATCTGTTTCAACTTCTCGAACTCGCGGTCGAGCGCGGTCGAGCTATCGGTCGCGAGCCGCTCGAGCACGGCGACGCGCTCCTTGAGCTGCTTGACTTCCTCGCGCAGGCGGTCGGCCTCGGCGCTGCTTTGATAGCGGTCGACGAATTGCTCGCCCTTGTGCGTGCGCACGATCCCCATCTTGGCCCGAACGATACTGGCAACAGAGACGATCGCGACGATGGCGACGATCATTTCAACACCATTCATACAAGTCACTCCCTAGTCGGCGCTTGCGGCGCTCAATGGTCCAGTCGGCGGGGCTCGTCGTCCCCGCGCAGGCGATCAATCTCGCTGGCGAGGTCGAGCCCCTTGTCCGTGACGATCCGTTCCAGCACACGCACCCGCTGCTCCAGCCGCTCGGTCTGTGCCGCATATTGCGCGGCCTTTTCCGCGGTCTGCGTGCCAAGCACCTCCAGCTCCCGTTCGCGCAGCCGCATCTTCTGCCGCTGATGGCTGCTCCAGACGCCGCCGATAACGGGTATCCCCACGACGATGAGGAAGAAGGTCAGGAACGTGAAGCTGTTCATCGATCTTTTCCTCAGTTGCTCGGGCCGCGAAGGCTCTCGATCTCGTGGGTCAGACTGAGCGAGCGGTCGGTGACGATCCGCTCGACATTGCCGAGACGATCCTTGACCGAGCCAAGCTCGGCGCGCAGCTGCGCATTCTCCTGGCTGAGCAGGCGGACCCGCTCGACCATCTCCTCATTCTTCTGTGGATAGACCGGCTTGCCCCAGCTATTCTCCAGCGGATAGCCGTTGCGCACCCGCAGCCAGGTCGTGAAGATCCAGCCCGCGATGCCCATGAAGCCCAGCAGCATACCGCCGCCGATGATCCAGGGAAGGTTGGGAATGATGGTCTGGGCACCAAGGTCGTGCATCGTCTCGTCTTTCGTCTCGCGCGCCTCCCGGCTGGGTCAGCGCGGCTTGTGTTCCGTCAGGGCGCGGCTCGTCCGACGCCGGCCATAGGCCTGGCTCAGCAGGCTGCCGACGCTTCCGACCATGAGCCCCGCCACGAAGATGGCTACAGGATCCACGATCTCACTCCTGTTCCGATCAGGCGCTCAGCGCAGTTGCTCGATCTCGCGGGCCGTCCGCTCGGCGGGATCGGTGGCGATGCGCTCGAGCACCGCGATCCGCTCTTCCAGCCGGCCGATCTTGTCCTTGAGCGCGCCATTCTCGTTGCTCAGCAGCTCGATCTTGCGGCTGTCGTGCAGATCGCCATCCCTGCCGACCAGCTGACCCTTCTTGGTCTCGATCGGATAGCCGTGGCGCGCGCGGATCCAGTTGTTGGCGACCCAGGCGATCGGCCCGACGGTGATTGCGGCAATCGGTATCAAGAGACCCAGTTGCGAACTCATAAATCCCTCCCCGGATCAGCCGCGCTCAGCGCAGGCTGTCGATCTCGTCGGCCAGGCGCGTGTTGCGGCTGGTGTAGAAAGCCTCGATGTCCGAGAGGCGGCGGTCGATGTCGCGGAACGTCGAGCGGACGTTGCGGGTCGAGCGGGCCGGATTGCTGCGCACGCCCTGCCAGAACTTCGCGTCTTCCTCGCTATTGTAGAGACCGGTCGGCTTGGGCTCGGCCATCCACGCAGCGAGGAAATAGGCGATCAAGGTCCAGGGGAAAGCGCCCATGAGCGTCACCAGCACGGCGCCGATGCGAACCCACAGGACGTCGATCCCGGTATAGTCGGCGATACCGGCGCAGACGCCCATCCACTTGGCATTCTGCTTGTCGAGGTAGAATTTGGTGCGACGAGCGGACATGGTTCAATTCCTCCTGTCGAAACTATAATCGTCGGACTCGATCTGGCGGGCCGGACGGAAATCGGGATTGTCGGCGGCGATGATGCGTTCGACGGTCTGCAATCTCTCTTCGAGGCGGCGGGCCAGGACGTGCATGTCGTCCAGCAGCTTCTCGTCCTCGTCGGTGATCTTCGGCGCCTGCTTCCACTTGGTGATATAGTGGAAGATCAGCCACGGCATGCCGATGAAGAGCATGCCACAGACGAGGATGGGCACAAGCACATCTTCCATGGCTTAGTCCTTTCGCGCCTGCGCGGCCTTGAGGGCGGCGAGCTCGGCGTCGACTTTGTCGCTCGACTGCAGCTCGGCAATCTCCTGCTCCAGCGTCTTGGGCTGGGCGCCCAGACCCATGGCATCGGCGTGGCCTTCCGCCATGTCCACGCGGCGCTCGAGCATCTCGAAGCGCGAGAAGGCATCCTGCACGCGCTCGCCATTATACATCTCGCGGGCCTTGAGGCGCGTCTGCGCGCTCTCCATGCGGGTGACGAGGCTGCTCTGGCGCGCGCGGGCTTCGCGCAGCTTGCCCTGGAGCTTGGCAATGTCTTCCTCGGAGGCGGCGAGCGCATCGTCGAGCACAACGATCTGCACCTTGAGCTGGTCGGCCATGTCGGCCGCCTTCTGCTTCTCGACCAGGGCCGCCTTGGCGAGGTCTTCGCGGTCCTTGGAGAGCGCCAGCTCCGCCTTCTCGACCCAGCTCGTCTGGAGCGCGTCGAGCTTGGCGATGTGGCGGCGCATTTCCTTCTGATCGGCAATGGTGCGGGCGGCGCCGGCACGAACTTCGACCAGGGTCTCCTCCATCTCGAGGATGATCATGCGGATCATCTTCGCCGGGTCCTCCGCCCGATCCAGCAGATCGGTGACGTTGGCGGCGATGATGTCGCGGGTGCGAGAGAAGATACCCATTATATGTTTACTCCATCAAACTGTGGACCGGGGCGGGTGAGGGGCATCCCGCCCCGGCCGTCGGGCAAGCCGTCAAGCAAGGGAATTTGCCGACTTGCCGGGGACTTTGGCAACCCCCGCCGCAACAGTCTGGCCCGAATTCGAGCTGCTGTAGGCGGGGCCGACCGCGCCGAGCACCGTCACGGCGCTGAACACGACCGTCAGCAGGGCCGCCATGGCCGTTCCGCTGAGGTTATTTCCGAACTTCGTCATTGTCTGTCTTCCTGATCTGTTGGCCTTCATGCGCCCGCCTTGTTGGCGGATTGCCCTAAGCATTGCATGGGCCGTGCCAATTTCAGGAAATTGCGCAAATCCGCCCTTTTCCTTCATCTGGCGTTCAGCTTTTGCGATCTCCGCTTGCCAAGAACTGGGAAATCTTCCTAATATTTGGCATGGAGAAAGTGACGCATTTCGTGGGGCAATCGCTCGCCTTTCTCGACGCGGTCGAGCAGGCCGGGCGTGCGGCCGAACTCATCCGCCCCGTGCTGGTCATCGGCGAACGCGGGACGGGCAAGGAGCTGATCGCCGAGCGCGTCCATCGCCTGTCACCGCGCTGGGACGGGCCGCTGATCATCATGAACTGCGCGGCGCTGCCCGAAACGCTGATCGAGGCCGAGCTGTTCGGCCATGAAGCGGGCGCCTTCACCGGCGCGACTCGGGCGCGCGCCGGGCGATTCGAGGAAGCCGACGGCGGCACGCTCTTCCTCGACGAGCTCGGCACGCTCTCCATGGCCGCGCAGGAGCGGCTGCTGCGCGCGGTCGAATATGGCGAGGTCACGCGGATCGGCAGCTCGCGGCCGCTCAATGTCGACGTGCGCATCGTCGCGGCGACCAACGAGCATCTGCCCGACGCGGTCGAGGCTGGCCGCTTCCGTCCCGACCTGCTCGATCGCCTGTCGTTCGAGGTCATTACCCTACCGCCGCTGCGCGGGCGCGAGGGCGATGTCGAGGTGCTGGTCGAGCATTTCGGGCGCCGCATGGCGACCGAGTGCCGCTGGCCGGGCTGGCCGGGCTTCTCGGCCAAGGCGATGGCGGAACTCACCGCCTATAGCTGGCCGGGCAATGTCCGCGAGCTGCGCAACGTGGTCGAGCGCGCCGTCTATCGCTGGGATCTGGTCAACGATCCGATCGACGCAATCCAGCTCGATCCCTTCGCCTCGCCCTGGCAGCCCAGGGGAATCGCGGCGCGGCCGCCCCGCCCCGCCGAGCCGGCCTCGGCCGAGCCGGTGCTGAACGGCCATGCGCCAGAACCGACCCTGTCGCTCGACGAGATCAGCGATTTCCGCGCCGCCGTCGACGCCCATGAGGCTGCGATCCTCAAGCGGACGCTGGAGCGCCACCGCTTCAACCAGCGCGCCACCGCCAAGGCGCTGAACCTGTCCTATGATCAGCTGAGGCACTGCCTGCGCAAGCATGACCTGCTTTGACCCCTCTCCCGCAAGCGGGAGAGGGAGGGGCCCGCCGCGCAGCGGTGGGAGGGTGAGGGTCTTGTGACCCTGTCGCCCACGCCGAACCTCACAGAAGAAAAGGAAGACCCTCACCCAACCCTCTCCCGCCAGCGGGAGAGGGCCAGACCTCAGCCCCCGTTGAAGTTCACCATGCAGTAGAGCATCGCCAGCGACAGCAGCGTGTTGGTGCGGCTGAAGATCATCGCGGTGGTCGCCGCCTTCGCCTTCACCGCATCTTCCGCCGGCACGATACCGAGCACCTTCTTCTGGTTCGGCCAGATCACGAACCACACGTTGAACGCCATGATCAGCGCCAGCCACATGCCGATGCCGATGAGCCGGAAGTGCGGATCGAGCGACAATGCCTGCACGATATAGCCGGCATGCCAGGCGATCAGCAGCCCGGTGAGGACCGTGAACGCGGCACCCCAGCGGAAGAAGAACAGCACCGAGGGCGCGATATATTTGGTGACGCCCGGCTTCAGCTCGGCCGGTACCTTGGGCATGGTCGGAACCTGCACGAAGTTGAGATAATAGAGCAGGCCGATCCAGGTGATTCCAAAGAAGAGATGCAGCCAGCGCAGCGCCGCCTGCGTCGAGTCCGCATTGGGGCCGACCCCGTAGATCACCGCGATGGTCAGCACGACGCCGACGAGCAGAACGGCATGAAGATTGCCAAAGAATTTTGTCATATCAGCTCCCCCAATTATCTTGTCTGAGGCGCGCCGAGGGCCACCCCTCTCCTAATGGCCGGCAAAGACCGGTCCACGGCAAAACTAGAACAAAGCGTTCCCTCTGTCATATCAATTTAATATTTGAGGCTGATCGGCACTCATTGCTGGAATCTCGCGCGCGGCCGCGCCATTTCGCTCACGCACCGCTGAACGATTCGCCCACCAGGGCGTTTCGCCCCTCGAACGACGATCATCTCATCAAGGAGACGCACCCATGGCATTCATTCTGCCCGACCTTCCCTATGCCAAGACCGCTTTTGGCGATGACATGTCGGCCGAGACGTTCGAGTTTCACCACGGCAAGCATCACAATGCCTATGTCGTGAAGGCCAACGAGTTGGTCGCGGCTGATCCGGCGCTGCAGGGCAAGTCGCTGCTCGAGCTCATCAACTCCTCCAAGGGCGGCCTGTTCAACCAGGTCGGCCAGATCTGGAACCACAGCTTCTTCTGGCTCGGCCTCTCGCCCGAGACGCAGGAACCGACCGGCAAACTCGCCGATCTCATCAACGAGGGCTTCGGCTCGACCGCCGGCCTGATCGAGAAGCTCAAGGCCGAGGCCGTCGGCCATTTCGCCAGCGGCTGGGCCGCGCTCAACCTCAAGGACGGCAAGCTGGACGTGACGAGCTATCACGATGCCGACACGCCCGTCGCCCATGGGGCCACCCCGCTCTTCATCCTCGATGTGTGGGAGCATGCCTATTACATCGACTATCGCAATGCCCGCCCGAGCTATGCGGACACGACCCTCAACAAGCATGTGAACTGGGCGTGGGTCGCCGAGAATCTCGACGGCAACGGCGCCGAGCGCGCCAACCAGCCGGGGTAGTTCAAGCCAAAACTCCGTTCGTTTCGAGCTGAGGTTCGAGCCTGTCGAGAACCGGAGTCGAGAAATTCAGCGTCGCGCTGCGTTCTCGACAGCCGTCTCGACAAGCTCGACGGGCGCTCGAACCGAACGGTGAATTATGAAGAAAGGGCGCTCCAATCGGGGGCGCCCTTTTCACGTCAGCTCAGCCGCTCGATATCCTCGCGCGTCAGCGATCCCGGAATGACCATGATCGGACAGGGCATCGTGCCGGCATCATGCCCCGCGAAATGGGCGACCAGCGGCCCCGGTGCGCCCTTGGGCGCCGCGCCGAGCACCAGCGCCGCGACTGGTTCACCGGCCAGCATCTCCTTTACTGAGGCGATCGGATCGCCGATCTTGACGGTGATCGCTGGCTGGATCCCAGCCTCGGCCATCAGTGTGCCCGCCGCGCCCATCGCCAGCGCCTCGGCGCGGGCGCGCGCTTCCTCCTCGATGGTGGCCTGAACGGAGCCCCACTGGACGAATTCGGTCTTGGGCACGAGCGCCAGCATGTGGACCCCGCCACCGGTCTTGGCGGCGCGTCGAGCGGCAAAGAGCAAGGCGGACTCGGCCTCGCTGCTTTCATCGACGACGACCAGATAGGTGCGCATCATGTCGCGGCTCCAAATCTTTTGATCCGCTCGCGCGGATAAGCGGCACCAGCCCGCTCCCCCGCCCGGCCACCCAAACATCGTACCCTAGTGGGTGGCCGGGCGGGGGAGCGGGCTGGTGCCGGACCGTTTCGGCCAGGCCGAAACGCAAAGAGCCTGCTGGAAATTCGCTCCTGATGCAAGCGATGGCCTTGACCCGGAAAGGCAAAGCGTGAAGGTGGCCGGCGATTGTCCACCCCGCATGAAGCAGGAAAGCCTGGCCCCATGGCGATCAATATCCAGATGCCCGCCCTCTCGCCCACCATGGAAGAAGGCACGCTCTCCAAATGGCTCGTGAAGGAAGGCGACACCGTCACTTCCGGCAGCCTGCTCGCGGAGATCGAGACCGACAAGGCGACGATGGAATTCGAGTCCATTGACGAAGGCGTCGTCGGCAAGATCCTGATTCCCGAAGGCACCGACAATGTGAAGGTCGGCACCGTGATCGCCGTGCTGGTCGAGGAAGGCGAGAGCCTGCCGAGCGACGCGCCCGCGCCCAAAGCCGACACCCCGGCGCCGAAGGCCGAAGCCGCCGCGCCCAAGCCCGAGCCGGAAGTCGCCAAGGCCACTCCGGCGCCCGCCGCTGCGCCCGCTCCCGCGCCGGCCGCCTCCGGCGACCGCGTCAAGGCGAGCCCGCTGGCCAGGCGCATCGCCGCGCAATCGGGCATCGATCTGGCGAACCTCGCCGGCAGCGGCCCCAATGGCCGCATCGTCAAGGCGGACCTCGAAGGCGCCAAGCCGGGCGCCACCGCGCCGCAGCCGGCGGCCGCGCCTGCCGCCGCTCCGACGCCGGCCTCGGCACCGGCCCCGGCCCACGCCCCGATCACCGCGCAGGATTTCGGCATTCCGCACGAGGCCGAGAAGCTCTCGAACATTCGCAAGACGATCGCGCGCCGTCTCACCGAATCCAAGCAGACGATCCCGCACATCTACCTCACGGTGGACATCCGCCTGGACGCCCTCCTCAAGCTGCGCACGGAGCTGAACGCGGCGCTGGCCTCGACCGGCGTCAAGCTCTCGGTCAACGACATGCTGATCAAGGCGCTGGCCAAGGCGCTGCTGGCGGTGCCCAAGTGCAACGTGCAGTTTGCCGGCGACACATTGCTCAAGTTCAGCCGCGCGGACATCAGCGTCGCCGTGTCGATCCCGGCCGGGCTGATCACGCCGATCATCGTCGATGCCGGCGGCAAGGCGATCAGCAAGATCTCGACCGAGATGAAGGATCTCGCGGCCCGCGCCAAGGACGGCAAGCTCGCGCCGCATGAGTATCAGGGCGGCACCGCCAGCCTCTCCAACATGGGCATGATGGGCATCAAGCAGTTCGAGGCGGTGATCAACCCGCCCCAGGCGATGATCATGGCGATCGGCGCCGGCGAGCCGCGCCCCTATGTCATCGACGGCGCGCTCGGCATCGCCACGGTGATGTCCGCCACCGGCAGCTTCGACCACCGCGCCATCGACGGCTCGGATGGCGCCGAGCTGATGAAGGTCTTCAAGGAGCTGGTGGAGGCGCCGCTGGGTCTGGTGGCGTAAATCATGCCCGGCAGCAGCACCCATAGCCCGTTTCCCGCGAGGGGAGAGGGGCTCCGAGATTGCCCCCATGCCTGAAGGCGCCCCCGAAGCCCTGCCCACCGGCCAGCCCGCGACCCGTGTCACCACCATGCCGGCGGACGCCAACCCCTATGGTGATATTTTCGGCGGCTGGCTGATGAGCCAGATGGACATGGCCGCCGGGCTCGTCGCGGCGCGGCATAGCGCCGGGCGGGCCGTCACCATCGCGGTCGAGGGGATGAAGTTCCATCGTCCGGTGTTCGTCGGCGACGAGGTTTCGGTGTTCGCGCATCTGGTCAGGGTCGGCAACACCAGCATGACCATCGACGTCGAGGCCTGGCGCCGCGCGCGGCATAGCGCGGAGAGCTACAAGGTGACGCAGGCGCGCTTCGTCTTCGTCGCGGTCGATGAAAACCGCCAGCCACGCACCGTGCGGCCCATGGCGGACGAACCATGACGCACCATATTTCCACTGGCCGGGCAGCCTCGCCCGGCACGTACGCCCAGGGAGCTTATCTTGGCTGACACTTACGATCTCATCGTCCTCGGTTCGGGTCCCGGCGGCTATGTCGCGGCGATCCGTGGCGCGCAGCTCGGCCTCAAGACCGCGATCGTCGAGCGCGAGCTGCTGGGCGGCATCTGCCTCAACTGGGGCTGCATCCCGACCAAGGCGCTGCTGCGCTCGGCCGAGATCTTCCACTACATGCAGCATGCCGGGGACTATGGCCTTGCCGCCGACAAGATCAGCGCGGACATCGCCGCGGTTGTGAAGCGCTCGCGCGGCGTGGCGAAGCAGCTCAATGCCGGCGTCACCCATCTCATGAAGAAGAACAAGATCACGGTCCATATGGGCACCGGCGTGCTGACCGCACCCGGCAAGCTGACCGTGACCGATGCGGACGGCAAGAAGAGCGAGATTGAGGCCAAGCACATCATCGTCGCGACCGGCGCCCGCGCCCGCGACCTGCCCGGCCTCCCCGCCGACGGCAAGCGCGTCTGGACCTATCGCCACGCCATGACCCCGCCGGAGATGCCGACCAAACTGCTGGTCATCGGCTCCGGTGCGATCGGCATCGAGTTCGCCAGCTTCTACAATGACATGGGCGCCAACGTCACGGTCGTCGAGATGATGGACCGGATCGTGCCGGTGGAGGATGCGGACGTCTCCGCACATCTCGAGAAGGCGCTCAAGAAGCAGGGCATGACCATCCTGACCAAGGCGAGCGTCGACAAGATCGAGACCGGCGCGAGCGGCGTGAAGGCGACGATCAAGGACAAGGATGGCAAGGTCATCGCGGCCGACTACAGCCATGTCATCGTCGCGATCGGCATCGTGCCGAATACCGAGAACATCGGCCTGGAAGCGCTCGGCGTCGCGACCGAGCGCGGCCACATCAAGACGGACGGCTATTGCGCCACCAACGTCCCCGGCCTCTGGGCGATCGGCGACGTGACCGCGCCGCCGTGGCTCGCGCACAAGGCCAGTCACGAGGGCATCATCGCGGTGGAATCGATCGCCAAGGCGCTCGGCAACAAGGATGTCCACCCGCACGTCATGGACCCGCGCAACATCCCCGGCTGCACCTATTGCCACCCGCAGATCGCCAGCGTCGGCCTGACCGAGGCCAAGGCGAAGGAAGCCGGCTATGAGGTGAAGGTCGGCAATTTCCCCTTCATCGGCAACGGCAAGGCGATCGCGCTCGGCGAGGCGGAAGGCTTCGTCAAGACGGTGTTCGACGCGAAGACCGGCGAGCTACTCGGCGCGCACATGATCGGCGCGGAAGTCACCGAGCTGATCCAGGGCTATACGGTCGGCAAGACCGCCGAGCTGGTCGAGCAGGACTTCATCCAGACCGTCTTTCCGCACCCGACGATCAGCGAGACGATGCACGAGAGCGTGCTCGCCGCGTATGGCCGCGTGATCCACATCTGACGGGGGCCGGCATGCGCACGGTCTGGCTGGCGACGGGTCTTGCGCTGATCGCGGCGCAAGGCCGGGCGTCGGCCGCGCCCGCTGCGACCGACTATGCCGCCGACGCCAAGGCGCTCGATGCGATCATTGCCGAGAACTACGCCTATCTCGACCGGTTCGGCGACACCGTCCCGAGCTCGGCGAAGCTCGATGCCGAGCGTGACGCCGTGGCCGACCACGACAGCCTGCTCCATTATGCCGAGGACAAGATCGCCGCGCTGGCCGATCATCACGCGATCACCGGCAGCAGCTTCAAGACCAGCTGGGGGCTGGTGCCGAGCTATGCCGACCTCTGGATCGTGGCGGACGCGGATGGCTACCGCATCGACGCCGTGAAGGACGGCAGCCCGGCGCAGGGCGCGCAGATCGCGATCGGCTATCATCTCAAAGCCGTCGACGGCGTCCCAATCGACGCGGCCATCGCCGCATATTGGCATGATCTCGGCCTAGAAGCCGTCACCGATTCCGAACGGCGCGCCTTCGCGGCGCGCGTGCTTGCCGCCGGCCGGCGCGATCGCGCCCGGCATCTCGTCGTCGATGCCGATGATGCCGACATGCCGCTCACCCTGCCCAATCTCTATCAGTCCCGGCCGGGTGACCGACCGCCCGTCACGCTGACGGTCCAGACGCGCCGCGCCACGATCCGTTTCAACGATTCGCTCGGCAACAGCGACACGATCGCCGCGTTCGACGCGGCCATGGCGACCGTGCCGCAGGGCGCGCACCTCGTCATCGACCTCACCGACACGGGCTCGGGCGGCGACAGCCTGATCGCCCGCGCCGTGATGAGCTGGTTCGTCGACCGGCCGCGTTTCTATCAGAAGCATCGCCTCGTCGCCGAGGAGCGATCCAGCGGCATCGTGCGCGAATGGGTCGAAGAGGTCTATCCGCGCGCGGGAAAGCATTTCGCCGGCCCTGTCTCGGTGCGCGTCGGACGCTGGACCGGCAGCATGGGCGAGGGCATGGCCATCGGCTTCATGAGCATCGGCGTGCCGGTCTGCGGCGGCGCGATGGCGGGCCTGCGCGGCGCCGTCTATGACTTCACGCTGCCGGCGACCGGCATGGTCGTGAAGCTACCGGCCGAGCGGGTTTACACGCCCGGCGGCAAGCCGCGCGAAGACGTCGTCCCCCCGCCTTGTCGCTAGGCACACAGCCTCTCCCGATCCGACGTCGCCTGGCCACGGCGCTCGCCCTGCTCGCCCTCGTCATCGCGATCGGCCTGCTCCAGCCAACCGGACTGTTCGCGCCGGTGGACGGTCTGGCAATGCGGATCGTCCAACATCTGCGGCGCTGGCCGGTCGCCGATGCACTCACGACCACCAGCCTGTGGCTCGACACGCTCGGCGAGGGCGGCGCGCGGCTGTGGATCGCGTGCGCGGTCGCCATGTTCCTGGCGCGGGCCGGGCGAGCCGGGGAGATGCTCTGGCTGCTGGCCGCAGTCGCGGGAATGATCGCCGTCAACCCGCTGATGAAGCTCTTCTTCGGAGCGCCACGCCCCGACCTGATCGCGCATCTCGCGATCGCCACCGGCCACAGCTTCCCGAGCGGCCACGCCGCCGGCGCCATGTCGCTCTATGGCGCGCTGGCCATGGTCCTGCGTCACCGCGCCGCGTGGGCGCTCGGTGTCGTCATGATCCTGGCGACGGGCGCGAGCCGCGTCTGGCTCGGCGTACATTGGCCGAGCGATGTCGCTGGCGGCTGGATCGAGGGACTCGCCTGGCTGACCGTCCTGTCGCTCGCGCGACCCTCACCGGCCGAGTCGCGATAGCATTTCCGGGCCTCCGCGAGCGACGCGCTCACCGGGCGGAACGGCGCGCTGCCTTCGTCCACTTTCTGCTTTAACGGAAGCTGACTGACCGGCTATCCCGCGGCCCTTCCAGCCATTTTATCAGCGAGCGTTGCATCCATGTCGCACTGCACAATATTATATTGAAATTGAAGGACTTTATTTCCCGTAAGCCCCGAAATCAGACCAATATTTCTCCGGCGCGTCACAACTGGTCGCTATTTCGCGATAGCGAGCCAGGGGGGCTCACCGATATAGGCGGCTCATCGTCATAAATCAGCAACATGCAGGTCCCACCCGGCCGCCAGCAAGTGAGAGGACGCATCGGTTTCGCCTGAAACCGAGAAGGTCGTGCGCGGATACCCCGAAGCACGCCAGATTGACCAGATTGCATCGATCCAAAGGGGAGCACCGATGAACAAATTTCGCATTATCCTCGCGGCTACTGTAGCCAGCGGGGCACTGACCACTGGGGCCTTTGCCCAGTCGACCGGCTCGATCGACTTCGAAGACGCGATCATCGTCACCGGCTCGCGCGGCCCGGCCGACACGGCCGGCATCCAGGTGCCTGATTCAACCAAGGCCAAGGGCGTGATCACCCAGGAGCTGATCAGCCGCGGTGGCACCAACACCATCCTCAACACGGTCAACTTGATCCCGGGTGTCAGTTTCCAGAACAACGACCCTTATGGCTCGGCCGGCGGTACGCTCAACATCCGCGGCTTCGGCGCGGATCGAGTCTCGCTGACCTTCGACGGCATGCCGCTCAACGACACCGGCAACTATGCCGTCTATTCGAACCAGCTGCTCGATTCGGAGCTGATCGAGCAGGTCAACGTCAACCTGGGTTCGACCGACGTTGACAGCCCGACCGCGGCCGCCTCCGGCGGCACGGTCAACTTCCGCAGCCGCACACCTTATGACGACTTCAACGTCACGATGGTCGGCGCGATAGGCGACTATAATTTCTATCGCATGTTCGGCGTGATCGACACGGGCGTATTCACGCCGTGGGGCACGAAGGCCTGGTTCGCGGCGAGCCGCACCGGCAACGACAATGTGTACAACAATCTCGGCAAGATCGATAAGCAGCAGTTCAACGCCAAGATCTATCAGCCGATCGGCGACAATGGCGACTTCATCTCGATCGCCGGCCACTACAATATCAACCGCAACAACTTCTTCGGCTCGCTGCCGCTGCGCACCGACACCGACACGGGCCGCGTGGTCGGCTCGGACGCGAGCAATCGCTACCCGCTCAATGCGGACGAGCGTTTCTACAATATCGCGCAATGCTCGATCAGCAATGTGACGCCGGTCGCCGGCACGGCGCAGGCCGCGTCCACGTGCGGAACCCTGTTCGACTATCGCTACAATCCGTCCAACACCGGCAACATCCGCATCCAGTCGAAGTTCACGCTGGCCGACGGCCTCGTCCTGACGATCGACCCGAGCTATCAATATGTGAAGGCGAACGGCGGCGGCACAGTCTCAGCGCGTGAAGCTTATTATGACCTCGACCCGACCGGCGGTCAGGCCGCATGCACGACCGTGCTGACCGGCGCGGGCATTTCCTGCCAGCCGGGCTATTTCGCGGGCAATCCCTATTTCGGCCGCGACCTCAACGGCGACGGCGATCTGCTCGATCAGGTCACGGTGCTCGCCCCCAGCGAGACCAAGACCAACCGCTACGGCGTGATCTCATCGCTGCGCTATGACATCAACGAGCATCACACGATCCGCGCCGGCTACACGCTGGATTATGGCCGCCATCGCCAGACCGGCGAAGTCGGCTTCCTCCAGCCGAACGGCTTCGGCATCAATCCCTTCCCCGAGGACCAGCCGGCACTCGATGCGAAGGGCGCCATCCTCCAGAAGCGCGATCGTCTGTCCAAGGCGATCCTGCATCAGGTGTTCGGCGAATATCGCGGTCAGTTCTTCGACGACCGGCTGACCATTTCGGCGGGCCTGACCGGCAAGTTCTTCATCCGCGACCTGACCAACAATTGCTGGACGTCGAGCGCGGGCGGCTTCGTCGAATGCTTCGGCACCGGCGGCGTCGGCACATTCGGCACGCTGCGCCCGACCTATGCGCCGCCGCAGAACCGCGTGCTGCACTATAACCGCGTACTGCCGACCGCCGGCTGGAGCTTCAAGATCACCCCGGCCTTCTCGCTCTTCGGCAACTTCTCGCAGGGCATCCAGGTTCCGGGCACCGATCCGCTGTACAACAGCTTCTTCTTCCCCGTCGGCAGCCCGGGTTCGCAGCCCAAGCCGGAAACGACGAACAGCTTCGACTTCGGCGCGCGCTACACGACGAGCAAGCTGCAGGCCCAGCTGACGAGCTGGTACACCCGCTACAGCAACCGTCTGGCCTCGGCCTACGACCCCGATCTCAACCAGACCGTCTATCGGAACCTGGGCCGGGTCGACAAATGGGGTGTCGACGGCAGCGTCGGCTATCAGCCGCTCGAATTCCTGACGCTCTATGCGTTCGGATCGTATCTCCACTCGGAGATCAAGGACGACATCGCGACGTTCGAGACGACGAGCGGAACGCTGTTCTACACCCCGACCGCCGGCAAGCGTGAATCCGGTGCGCCGGTCTATACGCTCGGCGGTCGCGCCGAAGTGCACTTCGAGGGCCTCGATGTCGGCCTGCAGGGCAAGCGCACCGGCAAGCGCTACGTCTACGACAACAACCTGCCGACCTTCCGCCGCAATGCCAACGGCACTGATACGATGATCTACGGCGCAGTGGCCCCGGCCTACACGCTGTTCGATCTCGACGTGCGCTACTCGCTCAAGTCGTTCGGCGCGCCGAACGTCTGGGCTCAGCTCAATGTCAGTAACCTGTTCGACAAGTTCTATGTGGGCGGTTTCGGTGGCGGCCTGACCCAGACGGTCAACCGCAATGCCACGACCGGCGCGATCACCGGTTACGGCAATCCGGGCTTCGTCCAGCTCGGCTCGCCGCGCGCGGTGATGTTCTCGGTCCACGTCCAGATGTAAGTCTGCGGACAAACGAACTTGGGAAGGGCGGGAGCAGCGATGCTCCCGCCCTTTCTCTTTGCCCGCGCTTCACATCACTTCAGGCAGCTGTCCAGCCCCTGCACGCGCACCGACGTGACATAGCGCGCGATGCGGTTGCCGTGGCGCAGGGTGAAGCCGCCCGGCGAGGCCGCCTCGCGCTTCTTGGGGAGGGGCAGCACGGCGGCGATGCGCGCCGCCTCGGTGCGCGAGAGATGGCTGGCGCTGTGATTGAAGTAACGGATCGCGCCGGCCTCCACGCCATAGGTGCCGATGCCGGTCTCCGCGACGTTGAGATAGACTTCCATGATCCGGCGCTTGCCCCAGATCGCCTCGATCAGCACCGTGTACCAAGCCTCCAGCGCCTTGCGGAGATAGCCGCCGCCCTGCCAGAGGAACACATTCTTGGCCGTCTGCTGGCTGATCGTCGATCCGCCGCGGATGCGTCCGCCCTCGGCGTTGCGCTCCATCGCCTTGCGGATCGCATCGGTATCGAAGCCGTGGTGCAGGCAGAATTTGGCGTCCTCGCCGGCAATCGCGGCGCGCGGCATGTTCGGGTCGATGTTGGAGAGCGACGTCCAGTCCTTGGTGATGCCGTTGCCGTCCATGATCATGGTCAGCGTGATCGGGATGGGCACGAACTTGAAGAACAGCACCTGCGCGAACGAGATGACGACGAAGGCGCAGACGGCCATGGCGACCCAGCGGAACAGTTTGCCGTACCAGCTCCTGGGCTGACCCGGGAAGCGCCAGCGCCGCTTTGCCGATCCGCGCCCGCGCCGTGCCCTTGCCGTCGTCGCCATGCTGCCTCGTCTCCTCCTCAATGACCCGGAAATTCCGTCGCCTCGAAGCGCACCGGCTCGCCGATCGCGGCATTGGCAAGCTGCGCCTCCCACATGACGCGATGGCCGCGCACGATCGTGCCCACCGGCCGCCCGGTGACGCTCATCCCCTCGAACGGCGACCAGCCGCAGCGCGAGGCGAGCCAGTCGCCGCCGATCGTCCAGCGCGACTTGAGATCCACCACGGTGAAGTCCGCGTCATAGCCCGGCACGATCCGGCCCTTGCCGACGAGGCCGAAGATGCGTTGCGGCCCGGCACTGGTCAGGTCGATGAAGCGCTGGAGCGTCAGGCGCCCCTCCGCGACATGATTGAGCAGCAGCGGCACCAGCGTCTGCACGCCGGGCATGCCGCTCGGACTCGCCGGATAGGGCTTGGCCTTCTCCTCGATCGTATGGGGCGCATGATCGGAGCCGAGCACGTCCGGCACGCCCTGGCCGAGCCAGTGCCACAGCCCCTCGCGATGCGCGGCCGAGCGGATCGGCGGGTTCATCTGCGCATAGCTGCCGAGCCGGGGATAGGCCTCCTCGCCGGCCAGCGTCAGATGCTGCGGCGTCACTTCGCAGGTCGCGACGTCCTTGTTGTGGCCCAGATATTCGAGTTCGGCGGGCGTGGTGACGTGCAGCACATGGATCCGCCGCCGTGCCGCGCGGGCCAGCGCCACGATCCGCTTCGTCGCCAGCATCGCGCTCTCGTCGTCGCGCCAGACCGGATGGCTGGACGGATCGCCGTCGACCCGCTCGTCCTTGCGCGCATTCATCCGCGCCTCGTCCTCGGCATGGATGGCGACGCGGCGCTTGCCGTGCGCGAGGCAGCGGGCCAGCGCCTCGTCCTCGGCGACCAGCAGGCTGCCAGTCGAGGCACCCATGAAGATCTTAACGCCCGCCGTACCGGGGATCTTCTCCAGCTCGCCGAGCTGCTCGGCATTGTCGCCGGTCGCGCCGACATAGAAGGCATGGTCGCACCACATGCGGTGATGCGCGCGGGCGAGCTTGTCGCGCACGCGCTCTTCCGTGTCGGTATTGGGATTGGTGTTGGGCATCTCGAACACGGCGGTGACCCCGCCGAGCACCGCCGCGCGGCTGCCCGATTCGAGATCCTCCTTATGCTCCAGCCCCGGCTCGCGGAAATGGACCTGGCTGTCGATCACGCCCGGCAGCACGTCGAGCCCAGTGCAGTCGATCGTCTCGCCGGCATCGCCGAGGCCGGTGCCGATCGCCGCGACCTTGCCGCCAATCACGCCGACATCCACCGCCGCCGGACCGCCCGGCAGATGGACCGTGCCGTTCCTGAGGATCATGTCGAAAGTCTGGGCCATGGGAAGTTCCTCGCTCCGTTCGCCCGAACGGCTTGGCTATTGGTCGTGCCTGTCCTACCTAAAGCCGATGCTTCCCACCACCCTTCACGATCGCGCTGTTGTCCGCGTCGGCGGCGCCGAGGCGCGGCCCTTCCTGCAGGGCCTGCTGACCCAGGATCTGCTGACGCTCGCGCCCGGCGCGCCACGCTATGCCGGCCTGCTGACGCCACAGGGCAAGGCCCTGTTCGACATGATCCTCTGGGCCGATCCGGGGAGCGACGAGGACGTGCTGATCGATTGCGAGGCGGGCCGCGCCGAGGCGCTGATCAAGCGGCTGAGCCTGTATCGCCTGCGCCGCCCGGTCACCATCGCGCCCGAGCTGGACCTTGCTGTGCACTGGTCTGCCGAGCCGCACGAGGGCGCCTCCCCCGATCCACGCCTGCCGGAACTCGGTTATCGCTGGCTGGCCCCGGCCGAGCCAGGCGACGCATCGGAAGCGTGGCGCGCGAATCGGCTCGGCCATGGCGTACCGGAAGGCGCGGCGGAGCTGGGCGAGGACAAGACGCTCTGGCTGGAGACCAATGCGCAGGATCTGCACGGCGTCGACTATGCCAAGGGCTGCTATGTCGGCCAGGAGAATACCGCGCGCATGCATTATCGCAGCAAGGTCAATCGCCGCCTGGTCGTGCTGCCGCAGGACCAGTCCGATCCCGCGCGGCTGCGCATCGCCTATCCAGCGCTCGGCCTCGCCATCGATCATCGCCCGGTCGACACGCTGGGCGAGGTGACCCTGCCTGGCTGGCTCGCCGACGCGCTGGCCGAGACCGCCGACTGATGCGTCTTCTCGCTGCGTTGCTCGCCCTGCTGCTCGGCGCCGTCGGCGCCCGTGCGGACATCAAATGGAAGGTTGTGAAGACCCTTCCACACGATACCCATGCCTTCACCGAGGGCCTCTTCATCGCTGACGGCCTCCTCTACGAGAGCACCGGCCAGGTCGGCGAGTCCGATATCCGCGTCATGCGCCTCGCCGACGCGAAACTGCTCAAGCGCCAGACCATCCGCGCCGACCTGTTCGGCGAGGGCATCGCGCCGGTCGGCGACAAGATCGTCAGCCTCACCTGGCGGACGGGCGAGGGCTTCGTCTGGCGCCGCAAGGATCTCAAGCAGATCGGCACCTTTTCCTACACCGGGGAAGGCTGGGGCCTCACCAGCGACGGCACCTCATTGATCATGAGCGACGGCACACCGCAACTCCGCTTCCTCGATCCGCAGACGCGCAAGGAGCAGCACCGGATCACGGTGACCTGGGGCGGCCAGCCGGTCCGCTACGTCAACGAGCTCGAATATGTCGGCGGCGCCATCTATGCGAACATCTGGTACTCGCCGCTGATCGCCAGGATCGATCCCAGGACCGGCGCGATCAGCGACTGGATCAACCTCGCCCCGCTCGTCGCGGAGAATCTCGGCCGGGACACCGACGCCGTGTTGAACGGCATCGCCTGGGACGAGAAAGCCAAGCTGCTCTACGTGACCGGCAAGAACTGGCCGAAGCTCTACGCCCTGCGGCTGGGGGACTGACGCGGTCACGCCGCGCATCTTGACTAAGATCAAGGCAGGCTCCGCTCGCACCGATAAGCTGCACCTCAGGAAGAGATGAGGGACGGAGGCGGCGCGAAAGCGAACGCCTTCCTCCCGACACTCCGCCACGGTTCGTCATTCGGTTTTGCGCAGCCTCGTCGTCCGGGTGACTTTGAGCGCGCAAAGGGGGTTCCCTCATGCTCGGCGGCGGAGGGGACCCCCACCCTTCCCGGCCGATCGCGGGCCTGTCAGCCCTTGTTGCGCACCTTGTCGACCGCCGCCTTCAACGCATCATAGCCCACCGCCCCGGTGAACATCTCGTCGCCGAGCACGAAGAGAGGCGTCCCTTCCGCACCGAGGGCCTGGGCGAGGCGGACATTCTCGATGATCTGCGCGTCGGCGCCCGGCGCCTTGAGCGCCGCCTTCGCCTTGCCGGTGTCGAGCCCGGCGCGCTCCGCCGCCTTGATCACGGCGCCGGGCGCGACGTCGCCCGCTTCGTACATGGCCCGGTGGAACGACATGAACTTGCCGGTCTCCGCCGCCAGCAAGCTGACCTTCGCGGCGCCGACGCTGTCGTTGGTGATGATCGGCAGCTCGCGATAGACGATGCGCAGATCGGGATTGTCCTTCACCAGCCGCGCCAGATCCGGCAGTGAAGCGCGGCAATAGCCGCAGGCATAGTCCATGAAAGCGACGAGCGTGACCCTGGGATGCTCTGCGCCTTCCCATGCGCCTTTGTAGGGCGACTCGAGTTCGCTGCGGTGTTCCTCGATCTTCGCGGCGATCTGCTTGGCCTTCAGCCGGTCGATCGCCTCGGGAATGATCTCGGGATGATTGAGGATATAGTCGCGCACCACCAGCTCGATGGCCGCGCGATCAGCCGGCATGGCCGGCTTGCCGTCGACCGCGGCATAGGCGACGGCCGCGCCGCCCGCCGCCACCACACCGATGAGGCCGAGGCCCATCGCGCGACGGCGACGGTGCTCATCCGTCCCGGTCGAGGACCAGAGCGCCGATAGCAGGACGCCCCCGGCGCGCAGCGCAGTTCGCAGGCTTGGCGTGTCCGTCATTTCTTCTTCTTCGTCCTTTCCATCGCCGCGCGGCTTACCATGGCGATGTCCTGCGCGCGCAGATAATCGGGTGAGTTGGGCTGGATGCCGCCCATCGCCACTTCGGCATGGCGCAGCGCGAGGGGATAGTCCCCCTCCATCTCATAGCGTTCGGCCGTTGCCCATGCCGCCCGCGCGGTGTCGCCCTTGCGCGCGTAGATCGTACCGAGCGTGTACCAGGCGAACGGATTCTCGCGATCGCGCGCGACCGCACTGCGCAGCACCTTTTCCGCCTCGTCGAGATATTGATCGTCTTCGGTCGCGACCAGCGCATGGCCCAGCGTCACAGCGATGAGCGGCTGGCCGCCCGTCCGCTCGACCGCCTCCCGCAGCGGGGGGATCGCCGCCTGGGGCTTACCGGATTCGAGCATGATCTGCCCCTCCAGCTCCAGGAAATAGGGATCATGCGGCGCCGCCTTGAGCAGCGCATTGACCTCGGCGATCGCCTGCTCCGTATAGGCCGTCTTGTGATAGGCATAAGCGCGCGCGTAATGCGCCGGGATCGACTGGTCCGAGAGCGGATAGAGCTGCAACGTTCGCGGCGCATCCTCGACGAAGCCGACCAGCTTGGCCTTGATGCGCTGGAAGCGCGCCTCTAGCCCCGGATCGGTCTTGTTGTTCCAGGCGGGATCGCTCTCATAAGCCTGGGTCAGCGTCGCGATGCGCTCGCTGGAAAGCGGGTGGGTGTTCATGAACCCGTCCTGCGGGATGTAGAGGCGATATTCGAGCGTCTCAAGCTTCTTGAAGAATTCGAGGCTGCCCCTGCCGCTGATCCCCGCCTCGTGGAGATAGCGCATGCCGGCCGCGTCCGCGCTCGACTCCTGTGCGCGGCTGAACGCGAGATATTTGCCGAGCGCGGCCTGCTGGCCCGCCGCCATCACGCCCATGCCGGCCTCGCCGCCACCCGCCGCCATGGCGGCCGCACCGAGCAGCAAGCTGATCAACGTGATGCCCGTCGCTTCCTTGGCGCCCTCGCCCGAACGGATGACGTGACCGCCCTCGATATGGCCAATCTCGTGCGCGACGACACCCTGCACCTGGTTGAGATTGTCGGCCTGCTCGATGAGGCCGCTGTGCAGCCAGACAATCTGCCCCCCCGCGACGAACGCGTTAATGCTGGGATCGTTGATCACCAGCACGTCGAGATTGCCGGGCGCGAGGCCGGCCGCCTTGGCGAGCGGCGCGGTGGCGTCGCGCATCAGCGCTTCGGTCTCGGCATCGCGCAGGATCGTCTGCGCGTGGGCGGCCTGCGCGCCGAGCAGCCCGAGCGCCGCCACCAGCGCCACCGGCCGCGCGAGCAGGCCGAGCGCGCGGGCCGCCAGCGACTGGCACCGGGATGGACGGAGAGCCTGGATCATACGGCGCGCTATGCCGCCACGAGCCTGAACCCCGGCTGACGGACCGATTGCTCGGAGCGCCGCCGGGGTCATGCCCAGGGCCGAATTTGGCACGACCGCCGGATGATCACGCCCCGAAGGTGCGCTGCCACCAGCCGCGGCGAGGCGTGCCATCCGCATCATTGTCCGCGCCATTGTCCTCCGCTGCGGGCGCCTCGGCTGACGTCAGGATCTCCGTGGCTTCCTGCGCATCCGAGACTAGAGCCTCCTCCGGCTGGACCGCCGACGCGGCGGTCTCGGCCTTGCGGCGCGAGCGGCGCTTGGGCGCGGCCGGAGCCTCCTCGGCCACCTCAGCGGTCTCCACCGCGACTTCCGGCTGCGGCTCGGGCGCGGCTTCCGCGACCGGCTCGGCAGCGGCCTTGCGGCGCGGCCGGCGCTTGGGCGCTGCCTCGGCGGGGGCCTCGACCGGCGCCTCGCTCAGTTCCGACGAAACGTCGGCGGGGACGGCATCGCCCTCGCTCTCGGCCGGCGTCTCGGCAGCGGCCGCGCGACGGGTGCGACGACGACGCGCGGGTGCCGCGGGAGCCTCCTCGTTCTCGACGACCGGCGCTGCGGCCTCGGCTACGTCTCCGACCTGCTCGGCCCGCGTCTCCGGGGCCGCCTCGACGGCCTCGCCGGTGTCGTCGGCCTGCTCGGCCTCCAACTGTCCTTCACGCTGACCGCCACGCCGGCGACGACCACCGCGACGTCCGCGGCGGCTCCGCCGCGACTGGCCGTCGCCATTGTCGGCCGTTGCCTCTGCGCCAGCCTCGTCACCAGCCTCATCCGAGGACTCTTCCTCTTCGCGCTGCTCGCCCTCGGCCGCTTCGGCCGGACGGGCGCGAGCCTCGCCCTCGCCGGGCTCGCCCTCCTCGCGGCGGTTGCGGCGTCCACGGCGACGGCGCTTGCGCTTGCCGCGATCGCCCTCGCCGCGATCGCCGCGGCCCTCGGACCGGCGGGAGTCGCGCGCTTCGCTCTCCTCCTCGTCCTCCTCGTCCTCCTCGTCTTCCTCGTCCTCTTCGAACTCTTCGGCCTCATCGTCGGCATCGACCGGATCGAGGATCGGCGCATAGCTCACCTGATGCGTCGGGCGCGGCCCGCTGGCCTCGACCGACATGCGCGCGCCCTCGACCTCGCCATCGGGCAGGATGACGATCATCACGCCATAGCGCTGCTCGATCTCGTCGAGCTCGCGGCGCTTGTTGTTGAGCACGTAGAAGGCAGCTTCCTGGCTGGCGCGCAGCGTGATGAGGCTGCCGCGACCGCGCGCCGCCTCCTCCTCCAGCATGCGCAGCGCCGAGAGGCCTGCCGACGAGGCGGTGCGGACCAGGCCCGTGCCCTCGCAATGCGGACAGGCCCGCGTCGAGGCTTCGAGCACGCCGGTGCGCAGCCGCTGGCGGCTCATCTCCATCAGGCCGAAGCCCGAGATGCGGCCGACCTGGATGCGCGCGCGATCGTCCTTCAGCGCATCCTTCATCGCCTTCTCGACTTTGCGGATGTTGCTGTTGTGCTCCATGTCGATGAAGTCGATGACGACGAGGCCGGCCATGTCGCGCAGACGCAGCTGGCGGGCGATCTCGCGCGCCGCTTCCAGATTGGTTGCGGTGGCGGTCTGCTCGATGCTGTGCTCACGGGTCGAACGGCCGGAGTTGATGTCGATCGAGACGAGGGCCTCGGTCGGATTGATCACCAGATAGCCGCCGGACTTGAGCTGTACGACCGGATTGTACATGGCCGCGAGCTGATCCTCGACACCGAAACGCTGGAACAGCGAGACCGCGTCGGCATATTGCTTCACGCGCCGGGCATGGCTCGGCATCAGCAGCTTCATGAAGTCCTTAGCCTGGCGATAGCCTTCCTCGCCCTCGACGATCACTTCCTCGATGTCGCGATGATAAATGTCGCGGATCGCCCGCTTGATGAGGTCGCTGTCATTGTGGATCAGCGCCGGCGCTGCGGCCTTGAGCGTGTTCTCGCGGATCTCGTCCCACAGGCGGGCGAGATAGTCGAAATCGCGGCGGATCTCGACCTTGGTGCGCGAGAGGCCGGCCGTGCGCACGATGCAGCCCATGGTATTGGGCAGCTTCATCTCGGCGATGATCGACTTCAGGCGCTTGCGATCGGCGCCGTTGCTGATCTTGCGCGAGATGCCGCCGCCGTGGCTGGTGTTGGGCATCAGCACGCAGTAGCGGCCGGCGAGGCTCAGATAGGTGGTCAGCGCCGCGCCCTTGTTGCCGCGCTCTTCCTTGACGATCTGGACGAGCAGCACCTGACGGCGGCGGATCACGTCCTGGATCTTGTAGCGGCGGCGCAGCGCCATGCGCTTGTGCTTCAGCTCGTCGGCGGCCTGATTGTTGGCGCGGCCGCGCGATCTGGCCGGCTTGGCCTCGCCCTCCTCGCCGCCCGGCTCGCCGTCTTCGTCTTCGTCGTCACCATGGTCCGGGCGCTCGACGATTTCGACATCGCCGGCATGGTCATGGTCGTGATCGCCATGAACATCCTCGTCGTCGTCGTCATCATCGTCATCGTCGCCGCGCAGGGCGGCTTCCTCGGCGGCGTGGGCCGCTTCCTCGGCGAGCAGCGCCTCGCGGTCCTCGCGCGGAATCTGGTAATAATCGGGATGGATTTCCGAGAAGGCCAGGAAACCGTGGCGATTGCCGCCATAGTCGACGAACGCCGCCTGCAGCGACGGTTCGACCCTGGTTACCTTGGCGAGATAGATATTGCCCTTGAGCTGCTTGTGCTCGGCACTCTCGAAATCAAACTCCTCGATCCGGTTCCCCGTTACGACCGCGACCCGGGTCTCTTCCCGGTGGCGCGCATCGATCAACATACGCATTGTCATTCAAACGTCTCCAGCCGGTCATCGCATCCCTCCCCAGGGGAGCGCCGCGACCCGGCGCAATAAGGGGGCGCGCGGCCCGGCGCGTCGGATCGACGCGGCGGCGGCGGAGCGAGCCCCGGTTTTCAAAAAGAGATTGTGTGTCTGCTGCGAGGGCATGTCCGCGTCCTGCGGTGATCGGCTCGTGGAACGGCCGTAGCTCAGTGCCCGCTTCCGCGTGCTTCGAGCTCATCAAGCCATGCCCCATGCAACATCAACCTGTCAGATCGTCCGCCAGGCCTGAGCCAGGGGGCGATGATGGTCCGGCTTTTCCATCCGCGCGCTTTGTCAGAGCCTTGCGGACGTTTCCGGAGATAGGATGCGCTAGCAGGGCTTGCGCTGCAGAGCAACGACGAAAAGGTTTACGCGCTGCTCGTCACACGAAGCCGACGAGCCGGTCGGCCAAGCGCCGCCTCGCATCCTTCAAATCATCGTCATCCCGCCAAGGCGGGACTCCAGGGGCGGACGGACCCGACCTCGCGATCCTGGATTCCCGCGTTCGCGGGAATGACGAATAATGCGTCATAGATAGGTCATCTCCTGACGTAGACAAGCCGATTTGGCTGGACGTGCGCCCGCCGATCACGGCAAAAGCGCGCCCATGGTCCTGCTGGCGGCATTTCTCGCCCTTTCCGCTCAGATCGCGCCGCCGCCCCACCAGGATGAGGCAGCCTGGCGCCCCGCGCCGCTCGCCATGACCAGGCCGCCGAGCAAGAGCCGCATCCTCGTCCGCATCCCCGACACCGCGCCATCGATCGCACTGCCGCCGGTGCAGGGCCCTGCCGACAAGAACCGCCCGCTGGTCGTCATCGATGCCGGGCATGGCGGCCATGATCCCGGCGCGCACAATCCCGCCAGCGGCGCGAAGGAAAAGGATCTTACCCTGGCGATCGCCAGAACGCTGCGCGACGAGCTGCTCAAGACCGGCCGCATCCGCGTCGCGCTGACGCGGGAAGATGATCGGTTCCTCGTGCTGCAGGAGCGCTACGGCATCGCCCGCAAGCTGGGCGCCAGCCTGTTCATATCCATCCACGCCGACGCTGCCGACACGCCGAGCGCGCGCGGCGCCACCATCTACACGCTCTCCGACGTCGCCTCGGACCGCGAGGCCGCGCGCCTCGCCGCGCGCGAGAACCGCGCCGACATCATCAACGGCGTGGACCTGTCCGACAAGAGCAATGCCGTCAGCTCGATCCTGATCGATCTCACCCAGCGCGAGACGATGGATGCCTCGGCCCGCTTCGCCGAACTGCTCCACCGCGAGGCGCTGCCGCATTTCCGCTTCCGCACGCCCTATCAGCGCTTCGCCTCGCTGGTCGTGCTCAAGTCGCCCGACACGCCCTCGGTGCTGCTCGAGGCCGGCTATATCAGCAATGACGAGGATGCCGCCTGGATGGCGACGCGGGACGGCCAGCTCCAGCTCGCCAAGGGCATCACCGCCGCCGTCTCCGTCCATTTCGCGCGGCAATCGGTGCGGCGCTAGAGCGTTCTAGAGATGCAGCGCGTCCACGCGGGCTGCGATGCGTGGGTCGATCGCGTCTGCCGCCGCCCTGTCCCGTTCTGCGGCGTCCGACTGGCCCAGCCTCGTCTCGGCAATGCCGCGCGCATAGCGCGCCATCGCAAGGTTGGGCGCGAGCGCGAGGGCGGCGTCATAATCGCTGACGGCCGCATCATTCTCGCCGCGCCGAAGGTGGACGAGGCCGCGATTGTTAAGGAAACCCGCCGTGTTCGGCCGAAGCTTGAGAGCCGTGTTGCAATCGGAGAGCGCCTTGTCGAGATCGCGGTTCAGGGCAGCGAGCGCGCGGCACCGGCCACTGAGCGCGGTCGATCGCAAGCCGTCCTCGGCGTGAAAATGCAGCCATGACTCATAGCTGCCGAGCGCGGCCTCATAGTCATCCAGCTCGCCGAACAATCCCGCCAGCGCCAGACGGGCGGCCGCCTGCGGCGCCAGAATCCGGTCGGCCGCCCTGGCATCCACGGCCGCCAGCGGCCGGTCGCCCTTCGCGATGGCCAGCCGCCCGTGGACAAGCCTGATCTCGGCGTCGGACGGCGCGAGCGGGATCGCCTTCGAAAGATCGTCGAAGGCCAGCGCGGATTGCCGAAGCGCCAGCCGCACCTGCGCGCGCTGATAGAGGTAGCGACCATCATCGGGAGCAAGCGCGACGGCCCGGTTGAGATCGCCGAGCGCGCCCGCGAAATCGCCCTTGGACGCCGAGGCCGCGCCGCGCGCGCTGAAGCCCGCCGCGTCGGTCGGCTCATTTCCATTTTCGCTCAGCGCCACCACCTGTCCCTCGGCCGAGACGACGCGCGCGGGTTTCCTGCCGAAAAGCGGGCCGCCATCATAGGTGAAGAACATCTGATGGGTGGCATTGGAGACGAAGACGCGGTGCGCGAGGAAGAAATCGATGCCGATCAGCATATCCACACTGCCACCCAGCTCGTGCATCCCCAGCGTGACGTGCTTCAGCTTCTCGCCGCCCATGTCGATGCTGTCGAACGGCGCGCGCCACGAGGGCACCTGCTTGCTGCCGAGCCCGCGCGCATAGCCGTCCCGCACCACGCCCGCGCTTTCGGGCGTGACCCCGGCTCGCCGCGCAGCCTGCGGGGTAATCACGCTTGACGCGGCGCCGGTGTCGAAGCCCGCGCGCATCTTTACCCCGTTGACGAGAATGGTGCCGATCGTGTGCGGATCGCGCTGATCGAATGGCTCGATCGGCAGGACCGTCGAGGGCTTCCCGGCCGCCCAATAAGCAAGGCTGGCCGTAGCGCAATCATGCCCCCGCATGAGCCGCACCGCGCCATGCTCAAGATCATATTCGACATCGTGGATGCCAAGGATGTTCTGGCCGATGAGACCGGCAGAGCCGGTGTCGCTGCCGCCGACGAGGAAAATGATATTGTTGATCGGAATGTCGGCGAGCTTGACCTCGCGCACCTTCGTCAGGCCGGCATTCGCCTCGCCGCCGATCCCGCGCATATGGAACTGGGGCGGCAGCGGCGTCGTCGGCAGTTTCAGCTCGCGCGCGATCGCGGGCGACAAGGTGCTGTAGAATGCCCCGCTGTCGATGATGAAGTGGACGGGCCTGCCGTTGATTTCGCCATCGGTCGTCGGGCTGCGGCCATGCATTGTGACCGGCAGCACGGCCAGCATTTCTATCTCGCATTTCGCCGACGCGGCCGGCGCGAAAAATAGCGCCGCCACGCAGGCTAGCACCACGGTCTCGCAACGCATCATCTGCTTCCAATTCAAGGCATTGCCCGGATTATGGCACAGATGACTACACCAGCAAGACAGTCATGAAAATGGGACGAATCGCACCAATCCCGGCTTCCGTTTACATCTTCATCGCCGCGAAGGCGCGGTTGGCGTTCTGCCACGACACGCCCTTCATGAAGCCGTCGACATAAGCGCCGGCCTTGGCGCCGAAATCCATGGCATAGGCGTGCTCGTACATGTCGAGCGCCAGCAGCGGGACGCCGCCGGCGAGGGTCATGCTGTGATCGGCGGCCCATTGATTGGCGAGCATCCGGTCGCGCGGACTCCAGACCAGCAGCACCCAGCCCGAGCCGCCGCCCAGGGCCTTGCCCATCGCGGCGAATTCCGCCGCCCAGCGCGCCTGGCTGCCGAAACTGCTTTCGATGGCATTGCCGAGCGCGGGGGAAACGGGCTGCGCCAGCCCCAGCCCGGCGAAGTAGAGCTCGTGCAGGATCATCGAGTTCCAGGCGATCAGCTCCTCGCGCTTGAGGCCGTTGATCTCGAAGACCGGCGCCGTCGCCATATCCAGCTTCGCGAAGTCGGCCTTGATGGCGCCCAGCCGCTTCACCGCGCCGACATAATTATTGTCATGATGGCTCGTGATGAGCTTCTCGGACAGCCAGCCGAGCGATGCCGGCGCGAACGGCAGGGCTTGCGGCGAAAAGGGCGCGGCGGCGGGATCGGCCGCCTTCGCGCCGGCTTCCAGACCGGTGACGGCAGTCATGAGAGCGGCGACAGCGAGCAGATCGCGTCGATTTGTCGTGAACTCGGACATGCAGATCATCCTTTTTGCTCAGGGTAGAACCAGTTGGGCGGCGACCGCCGAAGCACCGCAGACCGCAAGCGTTCCCAGAACGCCGAGCTTCGTCCGGAACAGGAGGACGAACGCGACCACAGCGAGGCACAGCGCCAGCAGGTCGAGGCTGTCGGGATCGGGAAGCTGCAGGTGGAACGGGCCGCTGCGCAAGAGCGCGACTCGCCGGAAGAGGACATGGAGTGCGAACCACAAGGCGAGATTGGCGATCACCCCCACGACCGCGGCCGTCAGCGCGGCCAGCCCGCCCTGCAGCCTGCGCGCATGCTCCAGCCGTTCGATCCAGGGCGCGAACGCGAAGATCCACAGGAAGCACGGCGCAAATGTGACCCATGTCGTGAGCAGCGCGCCGAGCGTGCCCGCAACCAGCGGGGCGAAAGGCGCCGGGTCTCGATAGGCACCCAGAAAGCCGACGAACTGGGTCACCATGATGAGCGGGCCGGGCGTGGTTTCGGCGAGGCCCAGACCGTCCGCCATCTCGCCCGGTTGCAGCCAGTGGTAGGACTGCACGGCTTCCTGCGCCATATAGGCAAGCACCGCATAGGCACCACCGAACGTCACGACCGCCAGTTGCGAGAAAAAGGCGCCGATGTCGGCCAGAACATGATGTCGGCCGAGAGTCAGCCATACGAGGGCCAGCGGCAGCACCCAGACGGCGCACCAGAGAAGGATCGTCTTCACCGTAGATGCCAGAAGCGGCGCGGACGGCGGCAGCGGTGCGTCGCTCTGCGCCGCCTTCAGCCTGAGCCAGTCCGGCGCGCATGCCGCGACGATCATGCCCAGAGCACCGGCACCGAGCACGACGACCGGGAAGGGCAGGTCGAACACGAACAATGCGATGAACGACAGGACGGCGAGGCCCAGCTTGAAGGGCGTGTTGAGCGCCCGCCGCCCGATGCGGAGGAGCGCCTGCACCACGAGCGCCAGAACCGCCGCCTTGATGCCGATGAACAGCGCCACGAACCAGTGCAGTCCGGCGGCATGGACATAAAGAACCGACAGGCCCCAGATGACGAGAGCGCCGGGGAGAACGAACAGCATCCCCGCGACGAGTCCACCTTTGAGCCCGTGGAGGCGCCAACCGATATAGGCCGCGAGCTGCTGTGCTTCCGGGCCGGGCAGCAGGTGGCAGAAGTTCAGCGCGCGCAGAAACTGGTCTTCGCTGATCCAGTCCCGATCCTCGACGAGCTCCTTGTGCATCAGCGCCACCTGTCCGGCCGGCCCCCCGAAGCTCAGCAGGCCGATGCGGCCGAAGACGCGGGTCATGTCTTGAAAGGATGATATAGCCATGCGTTCCCCACGGCAGAAACTGCCGATTGTGACGCAACGCTTGGGCGGGGAACGCCTGAACGGGAGGTTGCCTCGTCCCGATCAGGAATCGATGCCACAGCGCATCAGGGACCGCAAGGACATCATCGCGCGGGCCCGCCCGGCGGCGCCGAACGCGTGCCGTGAATTCCTTGATTGCGCACCGCGCCCGATCCGCCCGCTGTCCTACGTACACGCATTCATGGCATGATTGCCACGCGCGCAGGCGACCGCTCTTTGACCCGTGAAGCCATCCCCGAAAAACCCGGCCCCTTTGCGCGCCCGCGCGAAACTTTTTGGCCAAACGCCATGCGTCATATGCGCGATGTTCGTGAAGTTTCGGGTCGGAAATGGCGGTTTTCCGCCATCGGTTTGTCACCCGATGTTTACGGCCTAGCGCCGGCGCGGACCGTCCGGCAGCGACGGAAGCTCCGCCAGCGTGATCTTGCCGTCATGATTGGCATCCAGCAGGTGGAAACGCTGCCGCGCCGTGTCGCGGAATTCCTGCTGGGTCACGATGAAGTTGAGATTGGTGTCGGCCGAGGCCACCGGCTCGGGAATGTTGAGATAGCTGAACCGCGCCGCGCCCTGGCGCTGATCGTCATAGTTCGGCTTCGACGGGCTGCTCCCGGTGCCGCCTGCGGCCAGTTCGCCCAGGCCCTCGTCCATGTTGCCGCCCATGCCGCCTCCGCCGCCGCGATGACCGCCGCCGCGCCGTCCGCCGGCACCACGACGGCCGCCCTGGCCGCGACCGCCGTCCCCGAAGCTGCGCCCCTGCACGATGGGCGCGATCTCGGTCTCGTAGCGCGACACTTCCGTGCCATTGAGCCGGCCGTCGCCGTCGACATCCAGCAGGGCGAAGAAGCGATCGGCATCAGCGACCATTTCCGCCTCGGTCAGCACGCCGTCCTTGTCGGCATCGGCACCGGCGAACCAGATGGCCGGACTGTCGAGGTCGCCGCTGGACCGGAACTGCTCGCCCATGGGACTGATGAAGGGACGGCCGCGCGGCTTATCCGGCCGCGGTCCGCCAACCTGCGCGTGCAGCAGGGTGCCGTCGGTCGCGGGCCGCAGCACCTTGTCGTCCTGCTGGCGCTGCTGCGCCAGGGCTACGACGCCGCTGCTCAGGGCAAGGGCAAGCAGGAAGGACAAGGTCGGAACGCGCATCGGCACCTCGCATCTGGTCGACATGTCCGCGCGCTGGTGCTTCGTCAGCCGCCGGCAACGCCCGATTGGGAAAGCGCGACGGCCTCGTCCGAACGCCACATCGGGCAGTCATGCGCAAGACGGAGACGAGGCGCCTTGGCCTTATTCCGCCTCGGCAATCGCCAGCAAAGCCTGGTCCATCGCCGCGACGGCCTTGTCGGTCTCCACGTCCGGGCAGTCATTGGAGATGATCGAGAAGATCAGCGTCCGGCCGCTCTTCGCGACCATGTAGCCCGAGAGCGCATTGCTGGCGTTGAGCGACCCGGTCTTGGCGAAGAGCCGGTCGGCCAGCGCCGTGCCGCCGAAGCGGCGGCGCAACGTGCCGTCGACGCCGCCGACCGGCAGGGTCGCCCGCCAGTCCGCGCCCCAGTGCTGCGCGGCAACCCAGCGCAGCAGCGTCACCGCACCGCGCGGGCTGATCCGGTTGTAGCTGGACATGCCGGAACCGTCGGACAGGTCATAACTCGCGTCCGGCAGGCGCGCCTGCGCCATCACCGCGCGCAACGCGACCTGCCCGTCCGCGATCGAGCCACTGCCGGTAAGCCGCCCGACCCGGCGGAGCAGCAGCTCGGCATGGAGATTCTGGCTGACCTTGTTGATGATCGTGACGTCACCGGCGACGGGAAGCGCGGGCAATTGCGCCAGCGGTTCGGGCTCGGCCGGCAGCGCCACGACCGCCTCGCCGCGCACCCTGGGATCATCCTGCGGCAGCAGCGGGCGATGGCGGGAGAGGACCTCGCCCTTCACCTTGACACCGCGCGCCTTCAGCATCTCCGCCAGACGCCAGGCGGCATAATGGGCGGGGTCGTCGATCCCGAAGCGCAGCCGCTCGGCCGGCGCGTCCACCCCGATCGTGCCGGTGACGCGCACCGTCATGCTCATGGGATCACGCCAGTCCTGGAGATGGACTTCCTTGCCGGGCACCGTCAGCGCGCGATTGTCGAGCGCGTAATAGGACAGCCCGTCGATCCGGGGCGCCTCGCCGACTGCGCCGGGCGCCACCATCGCGGCCAGTTCATTGTCGTCGAGCGTAAGCGCGGAAATGCCCGTGCCGGATCGGGTCGGGATATTGTTCCAGCTCATGCCCGGGCTCCAGCGCTCGTCCGGGAACCAGCGATCGTCGCCAATGACGTCCCGCACCTTGCGGGTCTTCGCGGCGATCGCGTCGGCCAATGTCGCGAGGCAGTCCTGCTGGCAGTCCGCAGCGCTGGAGAGCCGCGCATCGCCCCGGCCGAGCAGCACGACGCTGAGGCCCTTGCGCCCCTTCTCCAGCGCGACCGCCGTGCCGCGCCCGGCTGCATCGACCTCCGCAAGGCGGGCATAGGCCGTGGCGGTGGTGAACATCTTGGTGTTCGAGGCGGGGATGAAGCGTTGGTCGGGCGCGATGGCGATGATCTGCGTGCCGTCCTCATCCGTCACCATGAGGCCGTAGCGCGTGCCGGCCGGTGCCGTGGCCAGGATCGCCTCGATTTTCTGCTCCAGCGCGTCGCCATCGCTCGACAAGGCATGGAGCGGCATGACCGGTAGGGCCGCGAGAGCCAGAGTTAAAACCGAACGCATGGCCGGAGGCCTATCAGCAAGGCGCCGCCGAACAAAGCGCCGCCGCGCCTGATTCACGCCTCGTACGTCATTCATCCACCCTTTCGGCGCAGCCAGATCGGCACCCCACCAAAAGCGTTTCCCTCTCCTAAGGAAAATGGTCTAGGTGGCGCAGCATGGACGAGACGAGCGACGCGACCAGCTTCCGGCTTCGACGTGATGAGGGCCGGCCCGGGCTGTTCGCGCGCGTCCGCGCGCTTCTGTCGCATCGCCGCTGGCGCTGGCCGGCCTATATATTCGGCGCCTTTCTGGTCTTCCTCTTCCTGTTCTGGCTGCTGTTCGCACGCGGCCTGCCCGATGCCCGCACGCTGCTCGACTATCAGCCGCCGCTGCCGACCGTGGTGCGCGATGTCGACGGCAAGCCGGTCTATAGTTTCGCGCGCGAGCGGCGCGTGCAACTGCAGTATAGCGATTTCCCGCCGGTCCTGATCAACGCCTATCTCTCGGCCGAGGACAAGACCTTCTTCAGCCATCACGGCCTCGATTTTCCGGGCCTGGTCCGCGCGGCGGCCGAGGGCCTCATGCGCGGACAGACACCACGCGGTACCTCGACGATCACCCAGCAGGTCGCCAAGAATCTGCTCGTCGGCAACGAAGCGAGCTATGTCCGCAAGCTCAAGGAGGCGATCCTCGCCTGGCGCATGGAGAATGTCCTCTCCAAGCAGCAGATCATCGAACTCTATCTCAATCAGATCTTCCTCGGCCGCAACGCCTATGGCGTGCAGGCGGCCGCGCGCGCTTATTTCGACAAGGACGTCGCCGACCTCAAGCTGCCCGAAGCCGCCTATCTGGCCATCCTTCCCAAGGGCCCGGCCAATTATCGCCCCGAGGTCCACATGGACCGCGCGCTCGAGCGGCGGAACTGGGTGCTCGGCGAGATGCGCGACAATGGCTTCATCACGCCTGCGCAATATGCCGACGCGGTTGCCCAGCCGCTCGGCACCGTCGCCCAGCGCGGCACGGGCTACAGCAATGTCGGCGGCTATTATATCGAGGAAGTGCGCCGGCGCCTGATCGCGGCCTTCGGCGAGACCGCCGACAAGGGACCGAACAGCGTCTATGCCGGCGGCCTCTGGGTCCGCTCGCCCATTTCGCCCTTCATGCAGGAGCAGGCGACCCGCGCGCTGCGCGAGGGCCTGCTGCGCTATGATTCGGGCCATGGCTGGTCCGGCCCGCTCGGCAAGGTCGATGTCAGCCGCTGGCAGAGCGATCTCGCCGTCTCGAACATCGGCGTCGACTATGCCGACTGGACGGTCGCGGTGGTGCTCGACAAGTCGGCGACCAGCGCGCAGATCGGCCTGCCGAACGGCCGCACCGCCACCCTGCCGCGCGAGAATGCGATGTTGGTCGACCGGCGCACCAGCGGCGTGACCTTCGATTCGCTCAAGCCCGGCGACGTCATCGTCGTGAAGCCCGAGGGCAGCGCCTATGCGCTGCGTAACATCCCGGCCGTCTCGGGCGGCATGATGATCGAGGATGTCCACACCGGCCGCGTCTATGCCATGCAGGGCGGCTTCGATTCCCGCCTCTCCTCTTACAACCGCGTGACCCAGGCGCTGCGCCAGCCGGGCTCGACGATCAAGCCGTTCGTTTATGCCGCCGCGCTCGACAACGGCATGACGCCTGCCTCGATCATCGTCGATGGCCCCTTCTGCGTCTATCAGGGCGGCGCGCTCGGCCAGAAATGCTTCAGGAATTTCGGCGGCGGCGGCTCCGGCCCGCAGACGATGCGCTGGGGAGTCGAGCAGTCGCGCAATCTCATGACCGTGCGCGCCGCCTCGCAAACCGGCATGGAGCGCGTCGTGCGCACCATCAAAGGCATGGGCATCGGCGACTACAAGCCTTACCTCGCCTTCGCGCTCGGCGCCGGCGAGACCACGGTGGAACGCATGGTCAATGCCTATGCGATGCTCGCCAATCATGGCCGGCAGCTGACACCCAAGGTCATCGACTTCGTGCAGGACCGCAACGGCAAGGTGATCCTGCCGCAGGGCTGGCGGCCGTGTCAGGGCTGCAATGGCGACGACTGGGACGGCAAACCGATGCCGCGCTTCGCGCCCGTCGGCCGTCCCGCGATGAACCCGATGACCGCCTTCCAAGTCGTCCACATCACCGAGGGCGTGATCCAGCGCGGCACCGCGACGATCCTGCGCGATCTCGATCGCCCGCTGTTCGGCAAGACCGGCACCACCAACGGCCCGACCAATGTCTGGTTCGTGGGCGGCTCGCCGGACATCGTCGCCGGCGTCTATATGGGCCACGATCAACCGCGCAGCCTGGGCGGCTATGCGCAGGGCGGTCGCATCGCCGCGCCGATCTGGAAATCGGCGATGGAGCCGATCCTCAAGGACATGCCCAAGACGCCGTTCGTGGCGCCCGCCGGCATCCGCATGGTCCGCATCGACCGGCGCAGCGGCAAGCGCGTGTTCGGTGGCTGGCCCTCCGATGATCCCAAGACCGCGATCATCTGGGAAGCCTTCAAGCCTGAGAGCGAGCCACGCATCTCCATGCGCCGCGACGAACTGGCCGAGCGCGCCAGGCAGGACGTCCGTGCCGCAGGCCCGCGCCGCGACGTCAACCGTGACTTCGCCGGCGAGCAGGGCGGCATCTACTGAACGAGCGAGAGAAGATGACCGCCTATTATTTGGCGGAAAACGGCCATTTCCAACGCGAAACATCACGAACATCGCACATATGACGCATGGCGTTTCGGCAAAAGTCTTGCGTAGGGCGAGTGGGGGCGCTGATTTTTTTGGGAAAATGCTCTACGAATCAAAGAGCGGGCGCCATGGGCGCCCGATGATGATGCCACGAGAACGGACCTGTAGGACAGCGACGCCGGCTTGGTCGGGCGCGATCAGGTCTCCGCCATGTAGGCCGCGAACCGCGCTTCCCAATCGGGATGCCAGCGCGACAGAGCCGGGCGATTCTCGATGATGTCGCCGGCCGCCCAGGCGATGCGCCTCTCATCCACAACACGGGTGACATCATTGTCCGGGCAGAGAATATAGAAGTCGCCGCGGGCCAGGCTTTCCATCATGAAGTCGATGACCTGCTCGGCGGTCCAGGCCGCAGCCGGCTTCTCGCCGCGCGCGGTGAGGCCCGTGTAGGTGAAGCCCGGGATCAGCAGATGGGCACTGACGCGTCCGCCCGTCTGCTGCATCAGCGTGTGAGCGAGCCCCTCGGTCAGTGATTTCACGCCCGATTTGCTGACATTATAGGCTGTGTCGCCCGGCGGCTGGGTGATGCCTTGCTTGGAACCCGTGTTGATCACGAGGCCGGGGGCATCGCCCGCAACCATCGCGGGCACGAAGGCCTGCACGCAGTGCAGCACGCCGAAGAGATTAACGCCGAGCACCCGTGCCCAGCCGTCCGGATTGGAGAGCGCATCGCCGCCGCGGCCGACGCCGGCATTGTTCATCAGCACCGAGACCGGCCCGAAGCGCGATACAATATCCGCCGCCAGCGCCTCGACCGCCGCGCGATCGGAAACGTCTATGCGAAAGCCGGTCGCCTCACCGCCCAGCTCCGTTGCGAGCTCTGCGACATTGTCCGACCAGTCGAGCAGGCAGACCCGCATCCCGACGCCCACGAAATGGCGCGCCGCCGCGAGCCCGATCCCGCTCGCGCCGCCCGTGACCACCGCCAGCTTGCCCGGCGCGATTGCCTCGATGCCCATCTCCGTCTCCTTCCATGCGTCCGATTGCGAGAGCACCCTGATCGCGATCGGGCACGGCTTCAACCCCTGCTGACGAGGATGCCGACGTCACCGAGGTGATCCGCCGGACCGGAGAGAAGCATCAGGCCGCAGCTTTGTAGATGGTGCGGTTGCGGCCGCTGCTCTTGGCTTCGTAGAGCAGGCTGTCGGCCTCGCGCAGGGCAGCTTCCGGATCGTTGCCGCACAGGGCAATGCCGGCGGAGAAGGTTACCTGCCCGATGACCTCGTCCGTGTCGCGCACGCGCAGGTTGCGCTCGCCGACCGCGGTCCTGGCCTTCTCGACCAGCGTGAAGGCCGTGGCGCCGTCGACCTGGGGCAGCACCACGACGAATTCCTCCCCTCCGAAGCGGCCGACCACATGCGGCGCCATCGTCTCGGCCAGCGTCTCGGCAACCACCTTGAGCACCCGGTCGCCGACGGCGTGGCCGAAGCGGTCGTTGATCGACTTGAAATGATCGATATCGCAAAAGGCGATCGCCATCGGCATGCCATGATCGGCGAAGGTCTTGAGCTGCCGGTCGATCGCGCGGCGATTGGGCAGATTGGTCAACGCGTCGCGGGTCGCGTCGTCGCGCGCGGCGTCGAGATCCTGGCGCAGCCGCTCGGTCTCGCGGCATGTCTCCGCGAGGCGGCGCTCCATCTCCGCCGTCTTCTCGATCATCGCGCTGATAACGCTGGCGAGATCGCGGGTCCCGCTCGCCTGCTCGGCGCTTTCCGCCAATTCGCGACCGAACGCTCCGGTATTGTTGAGCGCCTTGGCCGTCAGGTCGGCAAAAGAGAGCATCTGATGCCGCAACCCGGCCTGCTGTTCGTCCATCTGCGCATCGAGGGTCGACGCCGCGCCATGGCCGGTTTCACCCGGCGCGGCGTCCATCAGATCGTCGACATCCTTCTGGTGGAGACGCACGCCCCCATCGGTGATGCCATCGACCTGCTTGCGCAGCCAGCCATTGGCGCCGGTCAGATACAGGTAGGCGAACGTATAGTTGGTCGGCGTCGCGTCCAACATATTGGCGTCAAGGAAGCGGATGGCCTCCGTCGCCGTCTTTCGGTTGATCTTCTTTCTGTCCATCGTTCACCCCCCACGAGCTGTGCGATGAGGTGGGCGATAGGCCGCGCTGGTGAACAGGCGGTTAAGGTCAAATCCGGCTTTTTCCGCCATTTCGGAGCGACCGTCGCTCGACACGGGCAGATATTATCAACCGGCGTGCCGACATGCCTTATGTGCACGAGTGGTAAGCAACACATACGAAACAAGATTTCCGCCCATTCCCTTTTTCGGCCTCTTTCGTTCAGGTGGACGAGCGATCAGCTTCCGGGTGAACAAGGGAGGAAAGGGTCGTCCGAAATTTTTTGTCGCTTTTCACCACGCGCCGCGTGACCTGACAGTCCGGCATTGTCGAAGCCCGTTGGGCCATCCCCTTGACCTCGCGCGCTTCCCGTCGCATCCGGCGGCACTTGGCCCTATATCGGGCATCCAGAGTTTGACGGAGTATCCCATGCGCGCCGAGGCCGAGGCCCATGTCGCCCAGATCAATGCCGCGCTTGCCCTTCTGCGCCGCTCCCTCGATTGGGACCGCGCGCTGCGCCGGCTCGACGAGCTGAACGCGCGCGTGGAAGACCCTACCCTGTGGGACAATCCCAAGGCTGCGCAGGACGTGATGCGCGAGCGCACGCGGCTCGACTCCTCGATCACCGCGACCCGCTCGATCGAGCGGGAGATGAACGACACCGCCGAACTCATCGAGATGGCCGAGGCCGAGGGCGATGAGGAGATGGCCAATGACGGCGTCGCCAGCCTGGCCGCGCTGGCGCAGCGGGCCGACAAGGACAAGGTGACGGCTTTGCTCTCCGGCGAAGCCGACGGCAACGATACCTTCCTCGAAGTCCATGCGGGCGCAGGCGGCACCGAGAGCCAGGATTGGGCCGAGATGCTGCTGCGCATGTATCAGCGCTGGGCGGAGAAGCGCGGCCACAAGGTCGAGATGATCGAGTATCAGGCAGGCGAGCAGGCCGGCATCAAGTCGGCCACGCTGCTCATCAAGGGCGAGAATGCCTATGGCTACGCCAAGACCGAGAGCGGCGTGCATCGCCTCGTGCGCATCAGCCCCTATGACAGCTCCGCACGGCGCCACACCAGCTTCTCGTCGGTCTGGGTCTATCCGGTCATCGACGACGATATCGACATCGACATCAAGGAAAGCGATCTCAAGATTGACACCTATCGCGCATCGGGCGCGGGCGGGCAGCATGTCAACACGACCGATTCGGCGGTGCGCATCACCCACGTCCCCTCGGGCATCATCGTCGCGAGCCAGAACGACCGCTCGCAACACAAGAACCGAGCGACGGCGATGGGCATGCTCAAGGCCCGACTTTACGAAGCCGAGCTGCGCAAGCGCGAGGAAGCGGCCAACACCGACTATCAGGCCAAGACCGAGATCGGCTGGGGTCACCAGATCCGCTCCTATGTCCTGCAGCCCTATCAGCTGGTGAAGGATCTGCGCACCGGCGTCACCTCGACGAGTCCCGACGACGTGCTGGACGGTGCGCTCGATCCGTTCATGGCGGCCGCACTGGCTCAGAAGGTGACAGGTGAGACGGTCGACGTGGAGGATGTCGATTGATCCAGCCGCGGCGGAGGGCGGTGCTTTGCGCGGCGCTTCTCGCCGTCTGCACCGGCCTGTCCGCCTGCGATTCGCTCTCCCAGCCGCGCAGCGACCGGCCAGAGACGGCGCGGAACTTTCCGCGCGCCGACCGGCCCGTCGCACCGATCATCTCGACCCGCTGGTCGACCGAGGAAGACCGCGACCGGGTCAACGAAGCCAATGACATCATGAACCTCGCCGGCATCAAGCCGGGCATGACCGTCGCCGACATCGGCGCGGGCGAGGGCTATTATACCGTGCGCCTGGCCAAGCGGGTGGGGGCGCGCGGGCGCGTGCTGGCGCAGGACATCATCGCCGAAGTCATCGACCAGCTCGGCCGCCGCGTCACCAAGGAGAATTGGGCGAACGTCAGCGTGAAGCTCGGCAGCGAAGATGACCCCAAGCTGCCGGAAGCCAGCTTCGACCGCGTCTTCATGATCCATATGTATCACGAGATTTCCGAGCCCTACGCCTTCCTCTGGCGGCTTTACCCGGCGCTCAAGCCCGATGGCGAGATCATCGTCGTCGATACGGACCGGCCGACCGGGCAACACGGCACGCCCCCCCTGCTGCTGCGCTGCGAATTCGAGGCGATCGGCTTCCGCTTCGTCGGCCTCACGGCGCGCACGGCGGCGGGCGGCTATCTTGCCCGCTTCACGCCCGGGAGGAAGCGCGTCGACCCGAGCGAGATCGTCGCCTGCCGGGTGAAGCGCTAGAGGCTGGTCGAACCGATATGCCTCTCCCACCTTCGTGGAAGAGGGAGGGATCCGCTCCACAGGCGCTGGAGGGTGAGGGTCTTCCTTCCTTTCGGGAGCTCGCGAAGAAAGACCCTCACCCAACCCTCTCCCGCGAAAGCGGGAGAGGGCTAAGAATGCCGTTTCCGACCCACCCAAACAGCTGGGCGAGGATACCGCGTCCGGCCTGGCAGTTATGGCGGCGTAAAGCTTAGTCTTATGCTAAGCAGTCCCTGCTAAGGACATTGGCATGAACGCGGGGCCCCTGCCGATCCAGTCTCGATCCGTCGTGGCCCAAACGGCCGCGTTGCCCGCTGTCCGCGCAGGTGACGGCGACGACGATGCCTGGTTGATGGATGCCTGCGCCGAGCCCAATCCCTTCTATCTCCCAGCGCTGCTCGATCCCGCGCTCGCCATGTTCGATGCCGCTCATGCCGTGCATCTGATCGAGGCGCGGGACGCACATGGCGCGCTGATCGGGCGCCTGCCGGTGACGCCGGGCAACCGTCACGGCCGCTTCCCCATCCGCCATGTGGTCAACTGGCAGCATCATCATTGCTTCTTTGGCGCGCCTTTGCTGCGCGCCGGGCATGAGCGCGAGGGCTGGCAGCAGATTCTGGCTGCGCTGGATGCGGCGCCCTGGGCGGGGCCGTTCCTGCATCTGCGCGGCATCGACGCCGACGGTCCGGTCCTCGCGGCCTTGCGGGCGCTCTGCGCAGTGCAAGGGCGACGCTTCGAGGAAGTAGGGCGCTACGAGCGCGCCATGCTGCGCAGCCATCTCGACGCAGATGCTTACTGGACCGAAAATGTCCGGGCCAAGAAGCGCAAGGAATTGCGCCGCCTCCAGTCGCGCCTCGCCGAGATGGGCGAGATCGTCCACCGACACCTCACTGATCCTGGGGAACTGGGTGGCTGGGTCGACGCCTTCCTGCGTCTGGAAGCCAAGGGCTGGAAAGGCGAGCAGGGCACGGCGCTCGGCTCCCGCCCGGAAGACACCGCCTTTCTGCGCGCGGCCTGCGCCGCCGCGCTGGACGCCGGCCTGCTCGACATGCTGCGCATCGATTGTGCGGGCCAGCCGATCGCCATGCTGATCAATTTCGCGAACGCTCAGGGCGGCTTCTCCTTCAAGATCGCCATCGATCCGGAGTTCGCGCGCTATTCGCCCGGCGTCCTCATCGAGCAGGACAATCTCGCGCGCGTGCTCGACGACAGGATTACGCCCTGGATGGACAGCTGCGCGGCGGCCGGTCATCCGATGATCGACAGCCTCTGGGGCGAGCGCCGCATGATCGCCCAATATCGCATCGGCCTCGACAAGGGCCTGCTCGGCAGTCTGGCGCTGTCCGGCATGTCGCTCGCCGAGCGCGCCTACGCCATGATCAAAGGAGCCCGCGCATGATTGTCACCGCCACGGAGACCAAGGCCGCTTTCCCGCCTGCCGCGATCGAGGCGTTCAGCGCCGCCTATCCGGACCGGCATGAAAAGCTCCAGCATGATCTGTGCGGCCATCCGCTGCTGACGCGCGAGGCCATCGCGGCGCTGGCCGAGCGTCATCCGCAGGACCGCATGGAATATAATCTCGGCACGCTGCCGCTCGGCATCCGCCCCGAGGACACGCCCGCCAACGGCCTCAGCGTCGCCGACACGATCCGGACGATCGAGGAGAACAGGAGCTGGGTGGTGCTCAAGAATGTCGAGCGCGATCCGGCCTACGGCGCGCTGCTCGATGCGCTGCTCGCCGAGCTGGAGCCGGTCGTGCGGCCGCGCACCGGGCCGATGGAGCATCGCGAGGCCTTCATCTTCTTCACCTCGCCCGGCAGCGTCACGCCGTTCCATATGGACCCCGAGCACAACATCCTGATGCAGATCGAGGGCGAGAAGGTGATGCACGTTTTCCCCGTCGCCGACCCCAGCCTGGTGCCGCCGGAGCAGAGCGAGGCCTTCCACGCGGGCGCGCATCGCAACCTGCACTGGGAAGACGACTTCCTGGCGAAGGACGATCCGGTCCACCTGACGCCGGGCACGGCCGTGCTGATGCCGGTCAAGGCGCCGCATTTCGTGCAGAATGGTGACGCGGTCTCGATCAGCTTCTCGATCACCTGGCGCTCCGAGCGATCGGTCGCGGAAGGCGAGTTGCACAGCTTCAACCGCCTGCTGCGCACGAAGAAGCTGCCGCTGGTGAAGATCGGCAGGACACCGGAAGCGCAGAAGCTGGCGCGGGTCGGCTATCGGGTGATGCGCAAGCTGAGCTGAGCAGTCTCGTCATCCCAGTGCAAGCTGGGATCTCCTCCGGCAGTGGCGCTCGCGTCCGCATGAGACCCCAGCTTTCGCTGGGGTGACGATGGCTAGCGCCGCAGCACGCGCCGCAGCCAATATTCCGCTTCTAGGCCGAGCGAGAAGCGCTCGAGCTGCCACCATTGCAGTTCCTCCGCGCCGGTCGCGAGGCTCTGCTTGTAGCGGTCCTTGCCAGCAAGCAGCGAATAGAGCGCGAGGCCGCGGCTGGCATAATGAGCGACGGCCGCCATGTGGGTGATGAGTCCCGGCTTGTCCTTCTGGCTCACCGGCTCGCTGAAGGCGGACTGATAGTTCATCGCGCGGTCGCCATGGACGAAGTTCAGCAGATAGCCGGTCACGTCGCCACCGATGGTAACGCGCAGCAGATCGACGGCGCCGGACGCCAAGCCGGTCCTGGCGATCTCGGCGGCGAAGGCGCGGAAGAGCGGCGCATCCCAGGCATTGTCGTCGTGCCGCCCGACATTGAGGCGCGCCATGTCGGCCAGCCAGTCCTCGATCTGCGCATCGCTTGACGCGCGCATGACGCCGATCTCGCCATCGCCATGATCCTTGAGCGAGCGGCGAATCTGGCTGCGCGTATTACTGGAGAGCAGAGACAGATAGTCACCCACCCCCTCGCGCACCGCCGGGAGCGCGACGCCATAAGCGGGCGACACGTCGACGAGGATGCGCCGCCGCGCCGGCACGGCGCCGATCAGCGCGCAGTCATCCGCCACGCCGGAGAGGCGCAGGACGCGCCAGTCACGCCGCCGCGCGATGAGCGTCGCCACCGCAGCCGTCACCGCCTCCTCGGCGTCGCGCGCGGCAAGCGGCGCATTATATTCGATGAACATGCGGTCGGCGTCCGGATCACCCGCCTCGTTGAGGCGAAGGGTCTTCTGGGCGCCCAGCTTGCGTGGCTCACGAGCGAGGCCCAGCAAGGCGAGGCCGACCTCCGCGCCCGCCTCGTCGCGCACGCTGACGAGATCCGGTCGCGCCCGCGTCGTGCGCAGCCAGCTGCCGATCCAGGTCCAGCTCAGGAAAAAACTGCCATCCGCCTGCGCCTCAAGTGTGCGCCAGCGAGCTTCGAGCTCATCGAGCGGCGGCAGCGGCTCCTGCGTGGCGGTGGCGAAAGCCTGGATCATGCGCGCTCCTTACGGCCAGCGAGTAAACGATCCGCTTGCGCGGAGCCAGCCTCATCCGACCCGGCGACCGGCCCAGATCACCCGGCCGACGATCGATACCAGATCCGGGTCGACATCTTCCCAGGCAGGATAGAGCGGATTGTCGCTGCGGATCGAGAAACGGCCGCGGCGCGGCGCCAGCGCGACACGCTTCACCATCAGCACATCATCCATTCGCAACACGTAGATGCCGTCGCGCAGCCGGTCCACGCCATCGCTGCGATCGACCATGATGTCGTCGCCGTCGGAGAGCGTCGGCGCCATGGATTCGCCATCGACGCGAATCAGCGAGAGCATGTCCGGACGCCCGCCCATGTCTCGCAACCAGCGCTGATCGAACGCCATCACGCCCGCCGCCTGCTCATCCTCCTGCAGCGAGCCCGGCCCGGCCGAGGCGCCGAGCGCGAGGCGCGGCACTTCGACGAGATCGCGGCTCGGCCGGCGCATCGGCGCGCGGCCGGCAGCGAACCGGCCGCTGGCGGGATCCGGCGCGCCGAGCAGGGACTCCTCCACATTGAAATAGCGCGCGATCAGCTTGCGATCGGCCTCGTCCAGCTTGCGGGGCGAGCCGCGCTTGACGAACTGCTGAATGTAGGCGGCGTTGCGACCGATCAACTTGGAGATGGCACCATAATTCTCGCCGCGTTCGCGGATGAGACGATCGAGCGTCGCGCGGGCGTCCATTGGCTCCATGGCGATCTCCATAGCGGTAGGATTTTTCCTAGACAAGTAGGATTTTTCATATGACATAGGATTATTCCTATCGAATCGCGGTCCTGAACAGGAGGGAACCCCGGCCATGTCCACGTTGCGCACCATCGAGATCTTCCTCCGCCGCACCGGCATGGCCGCGACGACATTCGGCCGCGACGCCGTGCGCGACCCTCGCCTCGTCCATGACCTGCGCAGGGGCCGTGAACCGGGCGCCCGGATGAGGCGCCGTATAGAACATTTCATGAACATATATGACGGAGAAACCGTGCAGTGACAAGCCCGACCAACCAGCCCCTCGCGCACCGCCGGTTCAAATTGTTGCGCAGGCCACCCGAATCGATCCGCCCGGCCAGCCCGCGTCCGCAGCGCAGGGACTGTCAGGGACAGCTGCTCGCCGCTCTGGACGGACTGACCGGGGAAACCGGCGCGGTCGAGCAAGCGACGCTGCGACCGTGGTGCAGCGCGACCTTCGTCGGCGCGCAGCATCACATCATGCTGCGAATCACGGGGGAGAATGCTGCGCAGCAAGCGGAGACCCTATCGACATCGCTCGGCGAGGCCGACTTCAAGCTGCGCGGTCATATCGTGGCGGATCTCGCAGTCGACGAGGTTCGTCCGGAGGAGAACGGCGACGTGACAATCACCCTCGTGGTGCTGACCATCGAAGACTGGTGAACGCTCCGCGGCGGCGAGAGCCCTATCGCCGGCCCTGCTCGGTCAGCTTGCGCAGGGTCGCGAGGGCGCTGTTGAGCGCCTGCTCAACGGTCACGTCGAGATGCAGGGTCGGCTCGGCCGTCCGCACATCGACCGTCGGCGCTGCCGGAGTGGCGGATGCCGGCACGACTTCGAGCGGACGCTGAGCCCGCAACGCCGCGCGCACCGACGGATCGGGCTGAGCGAAAGCGATGCGGGAATCGAGGGAATGCCGCGCTTCCTCGGCATGCACAATCGCCTCGCGCTTGCCCAAGCCCTGCTCGAAGCGGGCGGCCAGCGCGGCGAGATCGGCGCCTTCGATGAGGGGAAGATCGATCTTGCGTGACAGCAGGCTCGCATCGCGCCCTGGCGGCGAAGCGACGGCTGGCGCCGGCGCGGTCGTAGCGGGCTTGTTCGCCGGAATGGCGTCGATGACGCGCGAGACCTCTTCGGCGCTCAGCGGCGCGGGCGAGCGCGGCATGGCGCCCAGGACGCGAGCGATATCCTCGTCGCTCATCGGCTCGGGCGAACGGGGCGGCGGCGCAACCGCGGCGGCGCGCTGGGGCTGGATGAAAGCGACCGCATCCGAAAAGGCACGCGGTGCTTCAGCCTCGGTCAGCCTTTGCGCGCCAGAGCGGCCCTCATGTGGCGGCAGATCGCGGCTGGCGGAGAGCGGCGGGCGCGGCGGTGCGTCCGGATGACGGTCGCGGCGGCGCAGCTTCGGCAGCATGCCATCCCGCCCTTCGGCATTGTCGTTAAAGCCGCCGCGCACGAGGCGGATGATCGCGCCCCAACCCGAACTTTGCTTGCGCGCCTGCATCATCTCGTCCGCGTCCCCGTCATTGTCGCTATTGTCCTGCTCGCTGACCTGAACCGGATCGACAGCCGGTCCCGAGCCATAATCATAATCATGATCGTCCTCGTCTCGTTCCGCCCATGCTGGTCCACGAGATACCGCTGGATGGCGCGGCGCCCAGAGCGCCCAGACGATCGCGGCCGGCACAAGCGCAAGCCCGCCGGCCAGCAGGATGCGCGTGCCAAGGCCGATGGGCGGCTCGAACAGCCTGGAAATTTCATTGAGGCCGCTCGATGTCGCGATCTGCTCGATCAACGGGGTTGGAATCGACAGCACGACCGCGGCGGTGCCGCCGGTCGCCAGCAGCAGCCGCGCGCCGCGCGCGCCAAGCGCCCGCTCCAGCCTGCTCCGCCCCGTCTCGACTTTGACCAATGCGTGAGAATTCATGACTCAGCTCGTCCGGACCACATGGCCATTGGTTAACAGCTGTTGGTAAACAGGTTCGTAACGAACGACATTCTTTGCCCAGCTCCGCTCCCGCTCGACGAACGCGCGGGCCACGCGGCGCCGTTCGTCCCATCCCGCCCGGTCGGCGAGCAGGCGAGCAAGAGCATCAGCCATCGCGGCGGGATCATCCGGCGGGAACAGGGTGCCGGTGACACCGTCTTCGATCAGCTCGCGATGGCCCCCGACGGATGAGGCCGCCACGAGTCGCCCCTGCGCCATCGCCTCCAGCGGTTTCAGCGGCGTGACAAGCTCGGTGAGGCGCATCGCCTTGCGCGGATAGCAGAGGATATCGGTGAGGCTGTAATAGCGCTCCACCTCATGATGCGGCACGCGGCCGACGAAATGGATATGCGCGGCGACGCTCGACGCTTCCGCCTGCGCGCGCAGCGCATCGGCGCGCGGGCCGCCGCCGACGAGCAGCAGATGCGCCTTGGGCCGCCGGGCGACCAGCAGCGGCATGGCGGCGATGAGATCGTCCAGCCCTTCATAGTCATAGAAGCTGCCGATGAAGCCGATCACCTCCGCACCGTCGAGGCCGAGCTGGCTGCGCAGCGCCTCATCGGGCGGGGAGGGATCGCCGAACAGATCGAGGTCGACGCCATTGGGCGAGACGTTGATCTTGTCGGGCGAGACCCCGCGCGCGATCAGATCCTGCCTGAGGCCCTCGCAGATCACCATGACCGCATCGGCCCTTGCTACGGCGCGATCCTCCAGGAAGCGCGTCACGCGATAGCGCAGATCGCCTTCGAGCCCGGTGCCGTTGCCGACCGCCGCATCCTCCCAGAAGGCACGGATCTCATACACGAAGGGCAGGCCGTGGCGCCGCGCGACCGGCGCGGCGGCGAGCGCGCCAAGCACCGGCGAATGCGCGTGAATGAGATCCGGCTTCCAGTCGCGAACCAGCGCGTCGATCCCGCTCGACAAGTGGCGCACGTCGCGCCACTCGGCGAGCGGCGCGATGCGGCTTTGCGAGCGCCCGGGGACGCGATGAAAGACGAGATCGTCCGCCGTCTCGACGAGTGGCCCGTCCGCGATATGGCGATTGCCGGTGATGCCGCGCACGTCCCAGCCGCGCCCCTGCTGCGCCTTCAGGAGCGCGCGGGTGCGGAAGGTGTAGCCGCTGTGCAGCGGCAGGCTGTGATCGAGGACATGCAGGATTCGTGTCATCGCCCCCTCCCTGCCGCAAAACGTTTAACGCCGCCTCAACCACCGACGGTTTAGGACAGGAACCGACAGGTGCGATAGCATCGGCATGCCAGGAACAAGAACGCTTCTCCGATGATCGACACCTTCTCCCTGTTGCTGATGCATGGGCTCATCTTCATGACCTGCTGGCGGCTGCTCGGCCGCGACGATCTCGACGACGAATCGGCCGAGAAGACAGATTTCCTCGGCCGCAAGAGCGCGGGCAAGGCAGCCAAGCCCGATGCGTGATCTGTTCTTCATCGCCTTTCTGGCGTCGATCTTCGGTCTCGGCCTGCGGCGTCCGTTCATTCTGGTGCTGGTTTACAGCTATATCGACATCGTCTCGCCGCAGCGCCTCTCTTATTACCTGCTGAATTCCATTCCCATCTCGCTGATCAGCTTCGCCGCGGTGCTCGTGACCTGGCTGATCTTCGACGACAAGAAGGATTGCCGCCTCTCGCGGCGACAGGGCGTGATGGCGCTGCTGCTGGTCTATTGCTGGTGGACTACCCTGCATGCCGACTTCCCCGTCCAGGCCGCCACCAAATGGGACTGGGTGTGGAAGGCTCTGCTCTTCGCCATGTTCCTGCCGCTCACCTTGCGCACCAAGCTGCGTATCGAGGCGCTGGCGCTGATGATGGTGCTGTGCGCGGGGACGATCATCGTCACCGGCGGCATCAAAACCGCGCTCGGCGGCGGCGGCTATGGCGAGCTCAATCTCATGGTCGAGAACAACAGCGGCCTCTACGAGGGCAGCATCATCTCGACGGTCGCGATCGCGATCATCCCGCTGATCCTCTATCTCTCCAACTACGGTACGATCTTCCCACCGGACTGGCGCGTGAAGCTCTTCGCCTATGCCTTCTGCTTCGCGTGCCTGCTGATCCCGATCGGCACCGAGGCGCGCACGGGCCTCATCTGCGCGGCGGTGCTCGCGGGCATGATGTGGTGGCAGACCAAGCGGCGCGTGCTTTATGCGGGAATCGGCGCGGTGGCCCTGCTCGCCGCGATTCCCTTTCTGCCGGCGAGCTTTACCGAGCGGATGAACACCATCCAGACCTATCAGGGCGACGAGAGCGCCTCGACCCGCCTGCAGGTGTGGAAATGGACCCTGGATTATGTCTCCCAACATCCGATGGGCGGCGGCTTCGACAATTATCTGGCGAACAGCTTCACCTACAACACTATCCAGAAGACCGGCCCCAAGGACAATCAGCGCGTCGAGCATGTCGTCGTCACCGATCGCGGGCGCGCCTTCCACTCCAGCTATTTCGAGATGCTGGGCGAACAGGGCTATCCTGGCCTCATCATCTGGCTGGTCCTCAACATCGGCACGCTGGTCCAGAGCGAACGGCTGCGGCGGCGCTACAAGGATACCGACAATCCCGACTATCGCTGGGTCGCGCCGTTCGCGCAGGCGATGGTGCAGGGCCATGTCTGCTATCTGATCGGCTGTTTCTTCGTGGGCATCGCCTATCAGCCCTTCGTCTTCATGCTGATCGCGCTGCAAATCGCCGCGACCACCTATATGCGCCGCAAGAGGGCGAGCGAGGACTGGCGACCTATAGCGGCGAGCAAGGTGGCGCCTGCGACGGGGTAAAACCTCCTCCGTTGACGAGGCCGACCGCTCATGCGACGCGGTTTGCGAGAGGAGCCGCATTTGCCGATACCCGCCCAGCTTACGAAGGGTCTGCGCCTGCCCGTCATCGGTGCGCCCTTGTTCATCATCTCCAATCCCGACCTCGTGATCGCCCAGTGCAAGGCGGGGATCATCGGCTCGATGCCCTCGCTCAACGCGCGCGGGGATGAGACGCTCGCGGATTGGCTGACGAAGATCACCGAAGAACTCGCCGCACATGACGCTGCTCATTCCGAGGCGCCGGCCGCGCCTTATGCGGTCAACCTGATCGTCCACCGCTCCAATCCGCGACTGATGGAGGACCTGCTGATCTGCCAGCGCTTCAAGGTGCCGCTGATCATCACGTCGCTGGGCGCGAACGAGGAGGTGAATGCGGGCGTCCACAGCTGGGGCGGCCTCGTCTTCCACGACGTCATCAACCAGCGCTTCGCCCACAAGGCGATCGAGAAGGGCGCGGATGGGCTGATCCTCGTCGCGGCCGGCGCGGGCGGCCATGCCGGCGCGCAATCGCCCTTCGCCCTCACCGCCGAGACGCGCGAATGGTATGGCGGACCGGTGGCGCTCTCGGGCGCGATCGCGACCGGTGCCGGCATCCTCGCCGCGCAGGCGGCGGGCGCCGACTTCGCCTATATCGGTTCCGCCTTCATCGCGACCGATGAGGCCCGCGCGTCGCCTGCCTACAAGCAAGGCCTCGTCGAGGGTACCGCGGCGGACATCGTTTATTCGAATTATTTCACGGGTATTCGCGGCAATTATCTGCGCGCCTCAATCGTGGCGCAGGGCCTCGACCCCGACAATCTGCCGCAGAGCGACCCGTCCGCCATGAATTTCGCATCGGCGACCGACGCCAAGGCCTGGCGCGACATATGGGGTGCGGGTCAGGGCATCGGATCAGTGCATGAGGTGGTGCCGGTGGCCCGGCTGGTGGCGCGGCTGGGCGACGAGTATCGCGCGGCAAAGGAGCGGCTGGCGACGCTCTAGTCAGGCGCGGGCGCTGACCGTCCACGTCGCGGCCATCAGCCTGACCTGCGTCCCGGCGGTTCGCGCCGAGAGCGCATCCCTGACCCGGGCGTCGCATGTATCCCGCAGGCCGGGATCTTCGCGAAGAATCTTGCCGAGCGCACCGACCCGCATCACAACCGCCATCGTCGCGTCCAGATCGCCACATGAAACGGGCGTGTCGTTCGCGCTGAGCGAAATCTCCCGAAAGCCTGCGGTCTCCAGGACGCTCCGGATGACGCCCGGATCCTCGAAGCTGAAGGGCGTGCGGTCGGCCTTTGCCTCCAGACCGGCCGCGTGCAGGGGAAGATAGTCGAGCTCATTCTCTTCCAGCGCCCGCCAGCACACGAATGCGAGCCGGCCACCGCGCCTGAGCAGTCTGTGAAAATGGGAGAAAGCCGCGATGGGATCGCCAAAGCCCATGACGCCGAAGCGCGAAAAGACGCCGTCCGCGATGCCATCAGGAAGAGGCAGCACGGCAGCGTCCGCCTCCAGAAAATCGACCGTCTGTAAATCCACTGCCCGGGATGCCGCGATCGCCAGGAGCCGTGGCGCGATGTCCACGCCGATGACTCGCCCGGTCGGTCCGACCAGCGCCGCGAGTTGCAGGAGGGTCTGACCAGTGCCACAGCCTATATCGAGAATGACGTCCCCCGGCACTGGCGCGAGCGCGACGATGGCGCGCTGGCCAAGCGGCGAAAGTTGCTGGTCCAGAAGATCCGCGACCTCGGCCCAGGCGCTGGCATGCAGCGCGCGAGAGGCGACTCTATCTTGCATTTGCGAACCCTAGCAGGTTTGGCCCGCGCGCCGATAGCTCAGGAAAGGATCATCTTGAGACCGGTCGCGGCGAGCACCAGCGCAAGGACCGGGCGCAATATGCTGGCGGACAGCCGCGTCGCGAGCAGCGAGCCGATGACGATGCCGGGCACCGACCCGATGAGCAACGATCCGAGCAACGGCAGATCGACATTGCCCATAACGAGGTGACCGATGCCCGCGACGACCGTCAGCGGCACGGCATGAACGATATCCGTGCCGACGAGCCGACGGGCTGTCATCCGCACAGGATAAAGCGCCATCAGCATCACGGCGCCAAGCGCGCCGGCGCCGATCGAGGTGAGCGTCACCATGACGCCGAGCAGCGCACCGGCAGCGACGGTCAGGCCCGGCTGGCGCTTGCGATAGGCCGCGGCGATCGGCATTTCGAGACGCAGGACGATGCCCTGCACCCGTCCCCAGGCGAAGGTGGCAGCCGCGGTCATCAGCAGGATGACGCCGAGCGCGCTGATGATGAGTCCCTGCTTGATCTGACCGGTGTCGATCTGCGCGAGGATCAGGCTGGTCGCGATGCTGGCCGGGAGGCTGCCCATCGCCAAACGGCGAACGACCTGCCAGTCCGGCTCGCCAAGGCTGTGATGGATCGCCCCACCGACCGACTTGGTGATTGCGGCGAACCACAAGTCCGTACCGACCGCCGTGGCCGGCGCAACGCCGAGTAGCAGAATCAGGATCGGCGCCATCAGCGAGCCGCCGCCGACACCGGTCATGCCGACGAGCACACCGACCAGCAGCCCGGAAAGTCCATGCGCCAGATCCATTATGCCTCGTCGCGCTCCGAATAACTGTGCTTTGGGCGCCTGCGCGAGGCCCTCCGCCGAGTCGACCCTAGCTGCCATGTCAGCGCCCACGGCGATAGGCACAAATGCTATGCGCGGCGAGAAGAAGAGCTTTCGGGTTCCCGCCAGCCATCAAACACGCGCTTCCCCTTGAAAAGCGCCGCCAAACCGGCCAAGTGGCCGAGCCATGGAAAATAGCCGCATCCTCGAGGCAATCGCTTTGCGCCGCTGCCTCTCCGCCCGCTACAACAAGCTGGCCCTCGTGCTGGCTCCGCATGTGCTCTACAAGCGCAACGACAGCTATTTCATCGACGCGATCACGATCAGCCGTGACGGGGCCGAACCGAAAGAGCCCAAGGTCGGCAGCTATAATCTGGCCGGACTCTCCGAGTTGGAGGTGCTGGAAGGCGGTTTCGACGAACATCCGTTGTTCAACCGGATGGATCCGAAATATCGCGACAACACACTGTTCATGATCGACGCGGATTGAAGAGATAACATTCCATTTTCAATAAGTTGAATAATCCGTCGAGATCGACCTCAATGCGTGGTAGCGGCGGCCATTGCCGAAACGCCGTCCTCCGGAAACCGCGGCAGGAAATGAAAGTGCAGATGGGGCACTGACCGCTCGGCATCGCCGCCATTGGCACTGGGCAGATTGAAACCGGTCGACCCGAGCCGCTCAGCGCACATCGGGGCAAGCGCCTGCGCGGTCTCGAGCAGGCCAGCGTCCAGCGTCGTGGCAATCGCGCATATCCGCGTTGTGCATCCGGCTACTCGACGCGCGCCCTCGAAGCGTTCGACGCCGCACCAGGCGCGTAAGCCCGAGGCATCGGCCTAGGTCCGAAGTCTCGGCACGACGAGACGGCGTCGGGGGCGGTCAAATCCGCCTCCGACAGCCGCCACCCCTCAAAGAAGGCTTCACAATGACTGACTCCCGCATCATTCGCGCCGCAGCGGTCCAGATGCCCCCGATCTCGACGCGCTGGCTGGAACCGTAGACCGCGTACTCGCCGCGCTGACGCAGCCGCTAAGGACGCGGAGATGGTCGTCTTCCCCGAGACCTTCCTGCCCTGGTATCCCCATTTCTCGATCTGCCACGACCCCGGCCCAGGCCGACGATGACGCAAATCCTCTATATAGGCGGAATTATAGGACCGATTAGGGGCCACTTTCGTCCCCGCTAGGGTCCTATAAACGGACGTCCAACGTGGGCGCTGTCCTCTCCAAGAAATTACGGTCCCACCTGCCATTTCCGACGCCCGATGCTTCAACGGCTAGTCCCGCCCCAATATCGGCCATTCGATGGCTGAGCTGAGTTTCCCGATAGCGGTCATTCGTTCACGATGGCCGACGCGGCCCCTTTCGCCCTCGGTTCCAGATGTTGCCGGCCTGGATCTCTCTGATCAGAAAGCTGTTCTCCAGTCCAATTCCAGCGCCTCCCAATCCAAGACGGCGAGGGCAAATGATGAGAATGACCAGCCACGAAGCCGTCCTCGCCGACGCGGTGCGTATGGCGTCGGCGCGGAACGATGTTGCGGGTCGGCTGCAAAAACGGACTGGCGCCCGGACGGCAGAGTATATCGCAGAAGTGGGAATGAAATGATGAAATGTTTCAAGCATGGATATTTTGGCCTAGCCGCCTCTCTCGGATTCGGCCTGTTCCTGGCGAACCCCGCGTCCGCGGCGGTCCGTTACACGTTTACCGCCTTTTCCGGCCCGGAAAAAAACGGAGAGCAGATCAATGGCGGCGGTTTTTCGCTTACCGTTCCAAGCTTTCTGACCGGCGATCCGAGCTTCCCAGCCGCCAGCCTGACCAATTGCTCGATATCGACAACGATGCAGCCGACCGGTGGGTCGTGCTATAATCAGGATTTCTACTCAAATCCCAGACGCGATTATCTCGGATTTGGCACGGACACCACGCTCAATCCCCTGAGCTGGACCTATTATAACTTTGCCTCCGGGGCATTCACTGCGCCCGGGACTTATGCGTCTTTGCCGACACCGGGATACGGAACTGGCCAGATTTTGGTCGAGCTGGTGGCGGACATCGACACGCCAGCCGTGCCCGAACCCGCCGCCTGGGCTATGATGCTGGCCGGCCTAGGCCTGGTGGGTGGGGCCATGCGCCGCCGCAGTATGATCGTCCAGTTCGCCTGAAACCCGTTTATCGGTCGGCTCTGCAAGTCCCGCTGGAGAAATTCGGCGGGACTTTTCGCGCGCCCATCCGTCCCCAATCGGGAAAGCGCCCCCTGCTCCAAATCTGGCGCCCCCCGTTCCAAGACTGAAACGGCCATTGATGGGAATGGCGGGCATCAATTTGTGGGGACAGCTATGACCAACATCATGATTCGGTTCGGTAAACGGACGCGCCTGTCGGGACTGGCCGGCGGCGCCCTAGTCGCCATCGGCGCACTCCTGCCGACCGCCGCGAGCGCACAAATCTATGCCACCGCTTATGACGGCGTGGACACCGACTTCTTCTTCCAGGTCACGCCGAACGGAAGCGGCGCGGCTGCATCCGGTTTCGGGCATGTGCTGCTCGGTCCGACCGGGCCCGATTCCGACCCGCTCCCGCTCACCGCAATGGCGGGCATCAACGCTGCTCAAGGCGACCAGCGTCAGCAAGGGCGGCACGTTCGACTATTATTCCGACATCGCGCCGCAGCCCGACGGAACGGGTGGTTACACGTTCAATAACGGCAGCGTCACGGAGTTCGAAAACGGTATCCCGCTCACCGAACCGGTAGGGAGCATGGCAGCGCTCGGCGGTGTGATGCTGGGGACGAGCTGGACCGGCACGCGCAATTACTTTTTCGAGATGCATGAGAACAGCGGGTCCACCGGCGCCTATGGCAATAATTTCGGCGGCGTCGTGCTGGGTGAAGGCGGACGGGATTTCGGCTACGAGGTCGAGACGATGGCGAGCTATGGCGGCCAGCTCTACGGCACTGCCTTCGACGGCGAGCATAGCCTCTTCTTCCGCATCAATCGCGATGCCGACGGGGCTGGCGCCTGGATCGACGGCTTGGGCTTTCTGACCGTGGGCGGGGTGCCCGACACCGATCATATCGACGCGATGGTCGGCGGCGCGGACGGGCTCTATGCGACCTCCTGGAACGCCAATGGCAACTTCAACTATCTCTTCAGGATCGATCCCCTGGTGGACGGCGGCGGCCATGAGACGGAAACCGGCGCGGTCACGCTCGATGGCGCAAAGATCCCGTTCCGGATCAATACGCTGGGATATATCGATAACGGCATGCCGACCGTGCCCGAGCCGGCAAGCTGGGCGATGATGATACTCGGTTTCGGCGCCGTGGGGTTTGCGCTCCGCCGCCGTCCAGTCCATTGTGCGTATCTGGCCCGCATGTCCCGCTAGGCCGACTTCGTTGGAAGGTCGCGCCCGTTGCTGAGAAGTCGCTTCACCTCCAGCGCATTGCCCAGAGAGCTGAATGACAAGCAGCGCTTCGGCATGTGGCGCGACATCCATAACGCACAGATCGCCTCGTTCGATTACGGGATTACCGGCGATCGACCGTTCGAGGCCCATCTGGACGCCATATCGTTCGGGAGGATCACCGTCGGGACAATGACGGGGACCGTAAATAAGGCCGAGCGCTCGACGGCCAACATTCGCGAGGATGGCGGGGACGGTTATTGCCTGCTGATCAACAACAGCGTCGGCGGGATGGCCGGCACACAGCTCGGTCGTGATTTCCTGATCGACACCGGGGCAGCGGTGCTGGTGTCCAACAGCGAAGCGGTGAAGCTGGTCGGGAGCAATGAAACGGCGTGGACCAGCGTTATCCTGACCAACCAGCTGCTCGATCATGGCTTCACGCATATCGGCGATCGGCTCGGGCTGGAGATCCGGCAGGACAACGAAGCGCTGACGCTGCTGCGCGCCTATCATCAGCTGTTGGTCACGACAGGGTCGTTTTCATCCCCGGCCCTGACGCGCCATGCGGGCGAGACCCTGCTCGATCTGGTCGCCCTGGCGACCGGCCTGAAGGGGAAGGCGGCCGACCTGGGCAGCGCCAAGGGGCTGCGCGCTGCGCGGCTCTCCGCCATCCTGCAAAAGATCGAGCAACACTATCGGGAGCCCAGCTTTTCGTCCGGGCACGTGGCCGCCCAGCTCGCGCTGTCGTCACGATACGTCAACGACCTGCTCCACGAGACAGGGCGCAGCTTTGCCGATCGTGTCCTCGAACTGCGGCTACAGGAGGCTTTCCGCATGCTGACCAGCGAGCGCTTTCGCGCGGAGCGGATTAGTGACATCGCCTATCGCGCCGGGTTCAGCGACATCTCCTACTTCAACCGCAGCTTTCGGGCGCGGTTTGGATGTACGCCAAAGGCGGCTCGCTGAAGGGGTATTAAAGCCGCGCCGACCCATTACTCAAGAGGAGCCGCGCGTATTGAACTGGAGCAGTGTTGGCGTATTGAATTGATGCGGCGCGCGGGGTTCGGCGCCGCGGAATTTGCCCCGATCCCGGACATTCTCAACCAGAAAGACCACTCCCCAAAGCGGCCATTCACGCTCAGGTCAGCTACGCCTGCATATATTCCCCGCTTGTCGCGTCCACGCCATCTAGAAGGGCGACCGATGAGAGGTTGGAGTTTGACCATCGTTGCGATGCTGCTCTCGTCTGCGGCATCAGCAGCTGGTTCTGCGCAGTTTTCCCCAACGCAGATGGCGCAGATCAATCGCAGCAGCTGGGGCCTCGATCTAGCTGCGCTTCAGACCGACCCGTCGGCAAAGACCGTCATGGCCGGGCTCGATTCAAGCTTGCCAGCCGCCGCCGCGGCCCAGATCGCGCAGATGCGGATCGTGCGCGAGCCGATGGCGCAGCTCGTCGTCGAAATGGACACGCAAAACCAGGCGGCGAACAAACTCGCCGATCCGGACGCGAAGAAAGCCGCCCGAAAAGCTTATCAGCAGGCCATGAACGACCTCAATCGCGAGGCGGCAACTCGCTCGTTGCTGCGCGATCTCTATTCGCCGGCCCAGCTTCAGGAGCAGATGACGTGGTTCTGGTTCAACCATTTCAATGTGCATGCCGGCAAGCGCGACATCCGCGCCATGGTCGGCGATTATGAGGATGTGATCCGCACCCATGCGCTCGGCAAGTTCCGCGATCTGCTTGAGGCAACGCTGCGCCATCCCGCCATGTTGCGCTATCTCGATAATGACCAGAACGCTGCCGGCCACATCAACGAAAATTATGCGCGCGAGATAATGGAGCTGCACTCAATGGGCGTCGGCTCGGGCTACAGCCAGGCGGATGTCCAGGAGCTGGCCCGCGTTCTGACCGGCGTCGGCGTCAGTCTGAAGCCGGACAATCCCAAGCTGAAGCCGGAATGGCAGCCGCTTTACATTCATGCCGGCCTGTTCGAGTTCAATCCGGCTCGCCACGATTTCGGCGCCAAGCACTTTCTCGGTCATCAGATCAGCGGTTCGGGCTTTCATGAGGTCGAGCAAGCGCTCGATCTCATCGCTGCTTCGCCTGCGACCGCGCGACATGTGTCGACGCAGATCGCCACTTATTTCATGGGCGACAATCCGCCTGCCGCCGTCGTCGACCACATGACGACAGCGTGGCAGCGGTCGAGCGGAGATATTGCGACGGTGCTGCGGGCAATGTCGGCGTCACCCGAATATAGTGCGTCGCTGGGCCGCACGTTCAAAGATCCGATCCACTATGTCGTCTCTGCCGTGCGCTATGCCTACGGCGATCGCGTGATCCTCAACGCCGATCCGATGATCGGCTGGCTCAACCGGATGAGCGAAGGGCTCTACAATCACGAGACGCCGGACGGCTACCCGATGAATGCGTCGGCTTGGACCGGACCAGGGCAGATGGAGGTCCGCTTCGAGATTGCCCGCGCGATCGGCAATGGCTCGGCAGGGCTGTTCAAGTCACGCACGGCTGGATCGACGGAGCAGCCCGCCTTCCCGCAATTGCAGAACGCGCTCTATTTCGGGGGGCTGGACCGGACATTAAGCGCACAGACCCGCGAAGCATTGGCACAGGCGACCAGCCCCCAGGAATGGAACATGCTGTTCCTGGCCTCGCCCGATTTCATGCGCCGATGAGCGTCAAGGAGATGGCCTCATGATCCTCAATCGCCGACAAATGCTCGAAGCCACCGCGCTCGCAGTCCCGCTCCTCGCGACCGGCCGCGCCTTCGCTGCGCCCGCTGCCGGGAAGGCGCGCCTGCTCGTCGTGTTTCTGCGCGGGGCCTATGACGGCCTCAACATCGTGGCGCCGACCAGCAGCGATTTTTACCATGCCTCGCGGCCGACAATCGCGCTCGCCAAGCCCAATGCCGCCGCGTCCGACACTGCCTTGCCGCTGGATGCAGACTGGAGCCTGCATCCGGCGCTCAAAGACAGCATCCTGCCGCTCTGGCAGGCAAAGCAGGTTGCGTTCGTGCCGTTCGCAGGAACGGACGACCTCAGCCGGAGCCATTTCGAGACGCAAGACACGATCGAAATGGGCCAGCCCATTGCGGGACATCGCGATTTCCAATCTGGCTTCATGGGGCGCCTCGTCACAGCGCTGGGCACGGACAAGCCGATCTCCTTTACCGATCAGTTGCCGCTCTGTTTCCGTGGCGGGCCGACGGTGCCGAACATTGCACTTGCCAATGCCGGGTCCAAGCCACCGATCGATGCACGGCAGACCGCGCTCATCAACGCGATGTATAAGGGCCAGAAGGCCGGCGGCATGGATCTGGAGGCCGCCGTTGCCCAGGGTTTTCAGGTGCGCGACACGGTGTTTCAGTCGATTGCCGATGAAATGAACAAGGCCGGCCGAGGGGCGATCAGCGCCAAAGGCTTCGAGTTGTCGGCGCGGCGCATCGGCCGTCTGATGCGCGAGCAGTATAATCTCGCCTTCGTCGATGTCGGCGGCTGGGACACGCACGTGAACCAGGGCGGCGCGCAGGGCTATCTTGCCGGGCGGATCGGCGAGCTGGGCCGAGCGCTCGCGGGCTTCGCGAACGAGATCGGGCCCGATGCCTGGAGCAGCACGACGGTCGTGGTCATTTCCGAGTTCGGCCGGACCTTCCGCGAAAATGGCGACAAGGGAACCGATCACGGCCATGGCAGCGTCTATTGGGTGATGGGTGGCGGCGTGAACGGCGGACGGATCGCTGGACCGCAGGTCAAGCTTGCGCCCGAGACGTTGAACCAGGATCGCGACCTGCCGGTACTCACCGACTATCGAGCCTTGATGGGTGAGCTGATTGTCCGGCAATTCGGCCTTTCTGCTGATAAGGTCGCGCAGGTCTTTCCAGGCGCGAGGGCGGCCGATCTGCAGTTACTTTAAAACGCATGGAGAGATTACTTCTGTTTCCGCCTCAATCTCGGACGTTCGCAGCCTGGGCTCTCGAAAGTCGCCATTCATTCAACAGCCCCTCGCCATGGCACAGGGCCGCCAACGTCCCTAAATCTCGGGCCCCTCATCGGGGATGAAAGCATCCCTAAATCAACGCCGAGATGGCGGGCCGTGGTTTTGATGCGGCTTTATGCTGTCGGAGCCTAGTTCGGCGGAAGGAATGCGTGCCGCACTCCCGGCCGCCGAGCGTCTTCTGAGATCGACGCTCGCGCCATATATTCACCTCATGATCCGTCACGGCAAATCGGCACACCGGCGCGGTGTCACGAACATGTCATTACGTATGTCCTAGGAGCGCCTCCAACGGCGGCGATCGGAGAACCAGCAGCGCCATTTTGACGGGTGAAGACGACGCAACGCATGGATGGTAAGCGTGACATTGTTGCTGCAGGGGTTGCGAAGGAAATCCTGCCCCCGTGCCCATCGGCAGTTCGCAACAGCAGGCGAACACCTTCCCGTCGACGTACGACGCCCTCGGCACCGAATATTTCGTCGGCTTCAAGGTACGCTTCTGAGGAGATGGACCGGATGCGCGTCGACCGTCGTGAGCTGCTGAAGGCTGCCTCCGGCTTCGTCCTTTTCGCTGGGTTGCCATTGCGCGGCGTCCTTGCGCAGGCGCCGCGGCAATATCCATTCACGCTGGGTATTGCCGCCGGCGATCCGGCACCAGATGGCTTCGTCATATGGACGCGTCTCGCCCCACGGCCCTTGGAGCCGCATGGCGGCATGGAGCCGCAACCTGTGGTGGTTGCCTGGGAAGTGGCCGAGGACGAGGCTTTCAGCCGCATCGTGCGATCCGGCGAGGTGATCGCGCGCCCGGAACTCGGGCACAGTGTGCACGTGGAAGTGGAGGGCCTGCGTCCCGCGCGACCTTATTATTACCGGTTCCTGGCGGGGACAACGGTCAGCGACACTGGGACTGCGCGATCCGCACCTCCGCCAGGAGCAGCCGTCGGGCGGGTGCGGATCGGCGTTGCAGGGTGTCAGCGCTACACCAGCGGTTACTTCACGGCTTATCGCTACCTTGCCACCGAAGGCGATCTCGACGCCATCTTTCATTATGGCGATTATATCTACGAAGGAGGTGCACGGCGCGGCTGTGCCGTGGTGGACGGGCAGACGGTCTGCGTGCGCGAGCATGACAGCGACGAGATCTATTCGCTGGACGATTATCGCCACCGCTACGCTCTCTACAAGCTCGATCCGGACTTGCAGGCCGCTCATCGCGCCGCCGCTTTCCTGTCGACGTTCGACGATCACGAGGTCGACAACAACTGGACTTCACAGTGGGACGAGAATGGCACGCCGCCGGAAGTGTTCCTGTTACGGCGCTTCGCGGCGCTACAGGCCTGGTACGAGAACATGCCCGTGCGCAGGACGCAATTCCCGGCCAATGGCCAGCTCCGCATGTTTCGCCGGATCGACTACGGAAGTCTGCTGCGCATCCATCTGCTCGACACGCGCCAATATCGCAGCGACCAGCGCTGCAACATGCCCGGGGACCGAAACTGTCGGTCTGCGGATGATACCGGGCTGGAATCGGTACTAGGCCGGATCGACATTCAGGATTTCCAAAAGGTCTGATCGCTGATTCATAGGGCTCCGTGTTGGAACGCGGAGCGGACGATGGGTAACAAGCGTTACGAGTTGAACGATGCGCAGTGGGCGAAGA